>DVIQ01000112.1 GCA_018711185.1 Candidatus Limivivens intestinipullorum
TTCGGTAAAAGCCGGGCGGTTCTTATGAACCCGAACATGAAAAAGGTGACATTTAAGGATGTAGCCGGTCTCCAGGAGGAAAAGGAGGACTTAAAGGAGGTTGTGGACTTTTTGAAAAATCCCAAGAAATACCTCCAGGTCGGCGCCAGAATCCCCAAAGGCGTTCTTCTTGTGGGGCCTCCGGGAACGGGAAAAACGCTTCTCGCCAAAGCGGTGGCGGGCGAGGCGGGAGTTCCCTTCTTCAGTATTTCCGGCTCGGACTTTGTGGAGATGTTTGTGGGCGTCGGCGCGTCCCGTGTGAGGGATTTGTTCGCCGAGGCGAAAAAGAACGCTCCCTGCATCGTGTTTATCGATGAGATCGATGCAGTGGCCAGACGCCGCGGAACCGGCATGGGCGGCGGACACGACGAGCGGGAGCAGACCCTGAACCAGCTCCTGGTGGAGATGGACGGTTTTGGATACAATGAAGGCATTATTGTCATGTCCGCCACGAACCGGGTGGACATTCTGGACCCGGCGATTCTGCGTCCAGGAAGATTTGACCGGAAGGTAGGCGTGGGACGCCCGGATATCAAGGGCAGAGAGGAAATCCTGCGGGTTCACTCCAAGGGAAAGCCCCTGGGAGACGATGTGGATCTGAAGGAAATCGCCCAGACCACCGCCGGCTTTACCGGCGCGGATCTGGAAAATCTCATGAACGAGGCGGCTATCTATGCCGCGAAGGACAACCGCAGCTTTATCACCAGCCAGGATATTAAAAGCGCTTTTGTAAAGGTGGGAATCGGCGCGGAGAAGCGAAGCAAGGTGATTTCCGACAAGGAAAAGAAGATTACGGCTTACCACGAGGCGGGCCACGCGATTCTCTTCCATGTGCTGCCGGATGTGGGACCGGTCCACACGATTTCCATTATCCCCACGGGAATGGGAGCCGCGGGCTATACGATGCCGCTGCCGGAAAAGGACGAGATGTTCAACACGAAAAGCCAGATGCTTCAGAATATTGAAGTATCCTTTGGAGGCAGGGTCGCGGAGGAGCTGATCTTCGGGGATGTGACCACGGGGGCGTCCCAGGATATCAAGCAGGCCACAAGCCTCGCCAGGTCCATGGTGACAAAGTACGGCATGTCCGAAAAGGTCGGAATGATTAACTACGGCGGCGATGATGACGAGGTATTTATCGGCCGGGATCTGGCGCATACCAGAGGCTTTGGGGATACTACCCAGGATCTGATCGACGCGGAGGTGAAGCGGATTATCGATGAGGCATACGCGAAAGCCAAGGCCCATCTTCAGGAAAATATCGGTGTGCTCCATCGCTGTGCCGCTCTGCTGATCGAAAAAGAAAAGATCGGAAAAGAGGAATTCGAGGCGCTTTTTGTCGAAAATGCATAAAAACAGAGTGTAAAATTTGTGAAGTTTATGCACACTTATTTGGAAAGCAATGCTATAATATACATCGTAAAACCCCCCAATACATTATATAGTTTTTGCTACACCCCATAAGAGAAATACCTTCTCCAAGGAAAAGGGGCTGTCCGGATCGGGATATCCGGGCAGCTCCTTTTTCATTGTCCGTTTATTCACGCGGGCAACAAGCCAAGCGGACATGCTTGCATGTCCATTTGGCGGTGCTGTGTGCCGGCGGCACACGTTTAGCACTCACCGAAACGGAGTGCGGAACGCCGCGAGGGTCATTCCGTTTCTGGTCAGAACGTGTAACGGTTCAGCAGGGCTGAACTGTTACGGGAACGTAAAACAATCTTTGAAATCAGGGTTGTACCTTCGCGGCAGATGGTATAGAATAGAAGGAAGGAGAAAGGAAAGGAGCATTTTATGAATCCAGCGAGTATTGAATATCTGCAGAAAGCGCAGAAGTACGTGATGCAGATGCGGCCGGTATTTCAGCCGAATGCACTTTTTAGCGATGAAACGTCCAATTATGTGAGCCCCATGGAGCCGGCGGAGGGGGAGACGGTGACGATCCGGTTCCGGGCAGGCAAAAATAACGTGGATGCGGTATATCTGATAAGCGGGAGTCAGAAGCTGCTTATGGAGTACGAGTCCACAAAAGGACGGTTCGATTATTACAAAGTAAGCGTGACGATGGGCGCTGAAGTATTCCGGTATTATTTTGAAGTACGAGCGGGAAAAATACAATGCTTTTACAATAAACGGGGAATGTCCAGGGATCTTCAGGAGTATTACAGTTTTGCCATTGCACCGGGCTTTTCCACTCCAGACTGGGCCAAGGGAGCCGTTATGTACCAGATTTTCACCGACCGTTTTTATAATGGTGATCCCACCAACGATGTGGAAGACCGGGAATACTGCTATATCCATGATTATTCCTCAAAGGTGACGGACTGGAATAAATGTCCGGAGTTTATGGGAATCCGGGAGTTTTATGGAGGCGATCTCCAGGGGGTTATGGATAAGCTGGATTATCTCCAGGACCTTGGGGTGGATGTGATCTATTTTAACCCCATCTTTGTTTCGCCCTCCAATCATAAATACGATATCCAGGACTACGATTATGTGGATCCCCACTACGGACGAATCATCAAAGATGAGGGAGAGCTTCTGGCGGAAGGAGATCTGGAAAACAGCCACGCCACCCGCTTTATCTGCAGAGTGACGGATCCGGAGAATCTGGAGGCCAGCAACCGCCTGCTGATCCGTCTGGTGGAGGCAGCTCACAGGAGAGGGATGCGCGTGATCCTGGACGGCGTTTTCAACCACTGCGGTTCTTTTAATAAATGGCTGGACAGGGAGCGCATTTACGAAAACCAGAAAGGCTATGAAAAGGGCGCTTTTGTATCCGCGGACAGCCCATACCGGAGCTTCTTTAAATTCAGCCGGGACAACTGGCCGTATAACCCCTTTTATGACGGATGGTGGGGGCATGATACCCTTCCTAAGCTGGCCTACGAACAGTCCGACAAGCTGGTGGAGTACATTATGCAGATCGGGAAAAAGTGGGTTTCTCCGCCTTATAACCTGGATGGCTGGCGTCTGGACGTGGCGGCGGATCTGGGATTTACCAACGAGTATAACCATGAATTCTGGAAGCGCTTTCGCCGCGAGGTAAAGGCGGCGAACCCGGACGCCCTGATTCTGGCGGAGCACTATGGGGACGCCAGGGACTGGCTTCAGGGCGATCAGTGGGACACAGTGATGAACTATGATGCCTTTATGGAGCCTATTACCTGGTTTTTCACGGGCATGGAAAAGCACAGCGACGAATACTGCGAGGGGCTTCTGGGAAATCACGAAACCTTTATTGGGGCAATGAGCCATCATATGGCAAGCTTTATGGCACCGTCTCTGCAGGTATCTATGAATGAGCTCTCCAACCACGACCATTCCCGCTTTTTGACCCGGACGAACCACAAGGTGGGAAGGGTTGCTTTTCTGGGCCATGCGGCAGCCTCTGAGGATGTGGATGTGGACGTTATGCGGGAGGCTGTGCTGATGCAGATGACATGGCCGGGAGCGCCGACACTGTACTATGGCGACGAAGCCGGCGTCTGCGGCTTTACGGATCCGGACAACCGCAGAACCTATCCCTGGGGCCATGAAAATCAGGATTTGATCGCTTACCACAGGGCGGTGATCCGGATTCATAAAAAGTATCCGGTGCTGACCCACGGTTCTTTCCGCTTTCTGCATGGGGAGAAAAACTGCATTGCCTACGGACGCTTTTCGAAGGAAGAGCAGATTGTGGTAGTTTTCCATAATGGAGACGACACCCGGCCGTTTCATATACCCGTCTGGCCCGCGGAGGTGGAGCAGGAGGCAAGCCTTTGCTGTCTGTTCTGCACGGACCGCAACGGCTGGCGAGAGAACGACGGCGTGTTCTCTGTGGAAAAAGGAGAGCTTGTCTTGGAGCTTGGCCCAAAGACAGGTATGGTATTCCTACAGGAAAAGAAAGAAGAATCCGTCTGAGAAGCAAGCCCTTCTCAGATGGGCTTTGCCTGTCCTTTCAACGAAAATACGCGGCAGTTCGGTCCTGCTGAATCATTTTCTCACGGTCTGCGCGCAGACCCGGTTGGACGGCTATAGAGGTTCCGAAAAAAATGGGCAAAAAAATGAAAAAAGTTGTTGACAAAGCGCGTTCCTTTTGGTATTATATCAGAGTACCGCTAAGGCAGGTACGAAAAAATGCGCGAGTGGCTCAGTTGGTGGAGCGCGACCTTGCCAAGGTCGAGGCCGCGGGTTCGAGTCCCGTCTCGCGCTTTTTTTATTTCCACGGGAATGAGTCAAGCGGACATGCTTGTATGTTCATTTTGCGGTGCTGTGCCGGTGGCACACATTTAGCACCGGCCGAAACGGAGTGTAGAACGCCGGGAGCATATGCGGTCTTTGAGGGCGAAAATATCAGGCAAGGATGCCTCTGCAGAAGCAGGGGCTTTTTTACGTACTAAGCCCGGCAGAACCGTGAATCTTTTGAAATTTTACTTTACGAATAAAAAAAGAGTGCTATAATTTTACTATGCAAGTTTACCGTCGGCCAGGCGGTATGCATTATCTGCCAGATAGGAGGAAAATTATGGAAAAAAAGAACATCGACTGGGCAAATCTGGGTTTTGCCTATATGAAGACCGACAAGCGGTATGTGTCGAACTACAAGGACGGCGCATGGGATGAGGGCGCTTTGATTTCGGATGCCAATGTGGTGATCAATGAGTGCGCGGGAGTGCTTCAGTACGCCCAGACGGTTTTTGAGGGCCTGAAGGCCTATACCACGGAGGATGGACATATCGTGACCTTCCGCCCGGACCTGAACGCGGAGCGTCTGGAGGCATCCGCCCGGAGGCTGGAGATCCCGGTATTTCCCAAGGAGCGCTTCCTGGACGCCATCCATCAGGTGGTTGAGGCCAACGCGGCTTATGTTCCCCCATATGGATCCGGCGCGACACTGTATATCCGCCCCTATATTTTTGGCAGCAATGCCGTAATCGGCGTAAAGCCGGCGGACGAGTACCAGTTCCGTGTCTTTACGACGCCGGTGGGCCCGTATTTCAAAGGCGGCGCGAAGCCCATTACCATCCGTGTCAGTGATTATGACCGGGCGGCGCCCCACGGAACGGGAAATATCAAGGCAGGGCTGAACTACGCCATGAGCCTGCAGGCAATTGTGGAAGCCCATGAGCAGGGGTACGATGAGAACCTTTATCTGGACGCTGCCACAAGGACGAAGGTGGAGGAGACCGGAGGAGCGAATTTCCTGTTTGTGACCAAGGACGGAAAGCTGGTTACGCCCAAATCAAACAGTATCCTTCCTTCCATTACCCGCCGTTCACTGGTTTATGTGGCGCAGCACTATCTGGGCATGGAAGCCGAGGAGCGCGAGGTTACCATGGAAGAAGTAAAGGATTTTGCGGAGTGCGGCCTTTGCGGAACCGCGGCCGTGATTTCTCCTGTGGGCAAGATCGTTGACCACGGAAAAGAGATCTGTTTCCCCAGCGGAATGGAGGAGATGGGTCCCGTTACCAAAAAACTGTACGATACGCTCACCGGCATTCAGATGGGACGCATCCAGGCGCCGGCGGGATGGATCGAGGTTATTCTGTAAGATTATGCGTGAAGAGAAAAACCGGTATGGATGGCCATGCCGGTTTTTCTCACCGCGGACAAAGGGGCGCGGCAGGAGCGGAAAGGAGAGAAGAATGGGAGCGGTTGCAGAAATCGTAAAAAAGCAGAGATCCTTTTTTGAGACAGGGAAAACAAAGGATTTAAAATTTCGCGTCGGAGCGCTTGGGCGGCTGTACCGGGCGGTCTGCGAGGAAGAGGAGCGGCTATTGGCCGCTCTGAAGAAGGACCTGAACAAGCCTGCCTTTGAGGCGCGCAGTACAGAGACCGGGATGATTAAGGCAGAGATCGGACATCTGATAAAAAATCTGGATCGGTGGACAAAGCCGTGCAGGGCCGGCGCGTCTTTCGTAAGCTTTCCGTCTTCCGGCAGGGTCTATTCCTGCCCCTACGGAGTGGTGCTCATTATGGCTCCCTGGAATTATCCGCTGCAGCTTTCGCTGATTCCTCTGGCGGGAGCGATTGCCGCGGGGAACTGCGCTGTGGTGAAGCTTTCCCAGGGCGCGCCGGCCTGCGCAGCGGCAGTGAAGGAGCTTTTGGGCAAGTGCTTTCCGGAGGAATACGTAGCGGCGGTGACGGGCGCTCCGGGAGTGAATGAGGAGCTCTTAGAAGAAAAATACGACTTTCTGTTTTTCACGGGTAGCCCCGCGGCCGGCAGGGAGGTTATGGAGAAGGCTGCCCGGACCCTGACGCCGGTGTGCCTGGAGCTGGGGGGAAAAAGTCCCTGTGTGGTGGATGAGACGGCGGATGTGGTGACAGCTGCCAGGCGGATTGTCTGGGGAAAATTCCTGAACGCGGGTCAGACCTGCGTGGCGCCGGACTATGTGCTGGTTCAGGAGGAGGCAAAGGAAGAGCTCCTGCGCCAGATTGTGCGCTGCGTGGAAAAATTCTACCCACTCAGACCGGAATTGGCGGAGAAATTTCCGCATATTGTGAATGAAAGGCATTTCAGCCGGCTTTTAACTCTGATGGAGGGAGAGCAGGCGGTGATTGGCGGAGGCTGGGACCGCCAGGCGCTTTTCATAGAGCCTACGGTTCTGGATCAGGTATCCTGGGACAGCCCGGTGATGCAGGAAGAGATTTTCGGGCCGCTGCTTCCCGTACTCGCTTACCGGAGCTGGGAAGAGGCGCTTTCACGGATACGGGCCATGCCAAGACCTCTGGCTTTCTACTATTTTACCGGGAGCAGAAACAGGGCCAGGAGGGTATTTTCGGAGGTAGAGTGCGGCGGAGGCTGCGTAAACGATACGATACTTCACCTGACTGCCCAGGGACTGCCCTTTGGAGGCGTGGGGAACAGCGGAATGGGCCGCTATCACGGGAAATACAGTGTGGATACCTTTTCTTACCGAAAGGGCGTTCTGTGGAAACCGGCGCGCCCGGATCTGCTTCTGCGCTATCCGCCTTACACAAAGCTGGCGGAAAAGGCAATCCGGTATTTCCTCAAATAAAAAGTCAAGATTTCACTTGACGTAGGACTGCTGGCGTAATAAAATAACTGTTAGTGAACAAATATGTTTATGTGACGCACAAATGTACGCTACAGAAAGACAGATGAATGAGGAGGAAGATTATGCCAGCGTATAAAGAAATGAGCAGGGAGGAGCTGCTGCAGGAAAAGGCGGCTTTAGAACAGCAGTTTGAAGAGGTGAAGGGCAAGGGTCTGAAGCTCGATATGTCCAGAGGAAAGCCAAGCACAGCGCAGCTGGATCTGGCTATGGGGATGATGGATGTATTGAACAGTCATACGGATCTTAGGTGCGAAGCAGGGATCGACTGCAGAAGTTATGGCTGCCTGGACGGAATCGACGAGGCAAAGCAGCTTTTGGCGGATATGACGGAGGTTTCCAAGGACAATCTGATTGTCTACGGAAATTCCAGCCTGAACGTTATGTACGACACCGTTTCCCGCTCTATGACGCATGGCGTAATGGGAAGCACGCCCTGGTGCAAGCTGAAGGACAATGTAAAATTCCTCTGCCCGGTTCCGGGATATGACCGCCATTTTGCCATCACCGAGCATTTCGGCATTGAGATGATCAACATTCCCATGACGGAAACTGGTCCGGATATGGATCTGGTGGAGCAGTACGTAAACAACGATCCCCTTGTAAAGGGAATCTGGTGCGTGCCGAAATACTCCAATCCCCAGGGACTGACCTATTCCGATGAGACAGTGCGCCGCTTTGCCAGACTGAATCCGGCAGCGGAGGATTTCCGTATTTACTGGGACAATGCCTACGGGATTCATCACCTCTATGATGATAAGCAGGATCATCTGATCGAGATTCTGATGGAGTGCAAAAAAGAAGGCCATCCGGATATGGTATTTAAGTTCTGCTCCACATCTAAGGTGAGCTTTCCTGGTTCCGGTGTGGCGGCTATCGGCGCGTCTGAGGCGAATCTGGAATATATCCGCAAGCAGATGGCGATTCAGACCATCGGCCATGACAAGCTGAATCAGCTCCGCCATGTGCGTTTCTTTAAAGACATTCACGGCATGGTTCTTCATATGAAGAAGCACGCGGAGATTCTGCGGCCCAAGTTCGAAACCGTTCTGGACGGCCTGGAAAGAGAACTGGGCGATAAGGGTATCGGGAGTTGGATCCGTCCCAGAGGAGGCTACTTTATTTCTTTTGACGCCCTTCCAGGCTGCGCGAAAGCCATTGTGGCGAAGGCAAAGGAGGCGGGATTGGTGATGACGCCCGCAGGCGCGACATTCCCCTACGGCAAAGATCCGAAGGATTCAAACATTCGTATCGCTCCCTCCTATCCGACTCCGGAGGAGCTGGCCGTGGCCACCGATATTTTCATTTTGAGCGTGAAGCTGGTCAGCATCGATAAAATACTGGAAGAAATGTAACATCTGAGGCAAACGCTGCCCGAAGGAAAGCGCAGAACCGGCAAAGGCAGGCTCTGCGCTTTACTTTACAGCCGGAAAGTGTTATGATTTTAATCGAATCAGGGTAGGCATCTATCGCGCAGCGGCGTGGCGCGCTGTGAAAAAGGAAAAAGAAAAGCGGCAGGGAGAATGTCTTTGCGGCTTTGGAGGTGGAGGTTTAAACATGAAAGATTATATTATCAGCTGCTGTTCAACTGCGGACCTTACAGAAGAGCATTTCAAGGCCAGAGACATTTCTTATATCTGTTTTCACTTTGAGTTGGACGGAAAAGAATACGCGGACGATCTGGGCAAATCGATCCCCTTTGACAAGTTTTACAAAGCGATGCAGGATGGAGCCCAGACACGGACTTCCCAGGTGAACGCCGATGAATTCGAACAGTATTTTGAGGGATTTCTTAAGGAAGGAAAAGACGTTCTTCACCTGTGCCTCTCTTCGGGAATCTCCGGTACCATTAATTCCGCGCGGGTAGCCCAGGAGATCCTTGCCGAGAAGTATCCGGAAAGAAAACTCCTGATTGTGGATTCTCTGGCGGCGTCCTCGGGCTATGGTCTGCTTATGGATAAGCTGGCGGATCTGCGGGACCAGGGAAAGAGCATCGACGAAGTGTATGAATGGGCTATGGCGAACCGTCTGAAGCTGCACCACTGGTTTTTCTCCTCGGATCTGACCTTTTTCATAAAGGGCGGAAGGATTTCCAAGACCGCCGGCGCGCTGGGCGGACTTCTGAATATCTGCCCGCTGATGAATGTGGATTACCAAGGGCATCTGATTCCACGGTATAAAATCCGGACAAAGAAGAAAGTGATCCGCGCCATTGTGGATAAGATGGAAGAATGCGCGGAAGGCGGCAAGGATTACAGCGGAAAATGCTATATCTCGAATTCCGCGTGCGAAGAGGACGCGAAGGAAGTGGCGCGGCTTGTGGAGGAGCGTTTCCCCAAATTAAACGGAAAGGTGGAGATCTACAGCATCGGCACCACCATCGGAAGCCATACCGGCCCCGGCACAGTCGCGCTGTTTTTCTGGGGAAAAGAGAGAAATGATTAAAGGAGAGACTGAGAAAATCTTAAATTTTCCTGAATAAAAACGAATTTTTCCGGGCACTCGGTTTACTTTTGGGGAGTACATGTTACAATAAAAGCTGAACCTGTTAAGCTTTTACGAAGGGGAGACGAATGGAAAAAAATACGAGAAGAAAAAGGAGAAGAAGGCGCTCCCGGATACTGCTCTTTACGATTATGGCAGTGATTTTGCTGGCGCTGGCGGGAGCGTATATGGTGGTAAGCGCGTATTATGAGGATCGGTTTTTCCCGGGGACCTACATCAATGGCATTGACTGCGCCGGTATGACGGTTCAGGAAGTGGAGCAGATTATCGCGAACCGGGCAGAGGACTTTGTGCTGACCATTTACGAAAGGGACGGAAAAACGGAACAGATTGACGGTCCCCATATGGGATATGAGTATTTGTCGGACGGCAGCGTTCAGGCTGTAAAGGATGCCCAGAAGGATTCTTCCTGGCTGTATGCCTTTTTCCATCCGGAGCTTTCCAGCTCAAATGTCATCACGGTTTATGATAAGGAAATGCTGCGGGAGGCCATGCTGGATCTGGACTGCTTTGATCCGGAACTGGTGGTGACTCCGCAGGATGCTTACATAGAAGAGACAGATACCTCCTACCGTCTGGTGGAAGAAGTGGAAGGAAACGAGCTGGACGAGGACAAGGTGTTTGAACTGCTGACCAGCGCTGTGGATAACGGAGAGACAGAAGTGAACCTCGAGGAGAGCGGCTGCTATAAGGAGCCCTCTGTGCGGTCTGACGACGAGGCGCTGAACAACCGGTATAATACCCTGGTGAAATATTCGGAGATGTCGGTGACCTATGTTTTCGGCGATGAAAAAGAGGTGCTGGACAGCGAAACAATTATCAGCTGGATGACCATTGAGGACGACGGCAGCGTTTCCTTTAACTGGAATATGGCCGCGGATTGGCTGGCAGAGCTTGGAGATAAGTACAATACCATCGGTACGACGCAGCCCTTTACAACGTCCCTGGGCGAGACGGTGATGGTGCTTTATGAGACCTATGGCTGGAAGATCGATGAGGCAAATGAAATCGATGAGCTGCTGGCGATTCTTCAGGCGGCGGAACCCACGGAGCGGGAGCCTTTATACTTGGAGACGGCGAATTCCAGGGGCGAGGGAGAAAACGACATCGGCGACACCTACGTGGAGATCGACTACACGAACCAGAGAATGTGGTTTTACAAGGATGGTGTCTGCCTGGTGGATACGCCCATTGTTACCGGTGACATCAGCCAGAATATGGGTTCTCCCACCGGCGTATACTGCATCTATAATAAAGAACAGAACGCTACCCTGGAGGGGGAGGACTACAAGACCCCGGTGGATTTCTGGATGCCATTCTACGGCGGGGTGGGCATTCACGATGCCAAGTGGCGCAGCAGCTTTGGAGGTACGATTTACCAGACAAACGGATCCCACGGCTGCATTAACACGCCATGGGATCAGGCACAGATCATTTTCAATAATATCAGCATCGGCGATCCAGTCGTATGCTATAATGCAGGGGTGAATCAGGGAAACGCGTCTACCACGGTGGAGCAGCCTGATCCGGATCCGGCTGCGGATGAAAACGGAAACATTCTGGGCTCAGAGGATTCAGCCCAGGACAGCACCGCGGACACTGGCAGCACCGCGGATACTGGCAGTACGGACGGGACAGCGGACGCCGGCAGTACAGACGCAGCTTCCGATACCGATAGCTCCGCCGGGGACAGTACCGGAGATACTCAGGCCATCGGGGAAGATTGGCCTACGGAGGTTTGGAACGGCGAGGTTACGGATGACGGTGTAATCGTTATCGGCTGAGAGGAGACGGCGGCTGGGGAGGAAGCCCGCGGAAAAGCCGTAGCGGTTCCGTTCGCTGAGCTGCCATAAAAAATCATCACAGGGAGGATTATTATGAATATCGTGGTATTGGCGGGAGGTACCAGCACAGAACGGGAGATTTCCATTGTTTCCGGAACACAGATCTGCATAGCTCTGCGCGGCAGGGGACACAGAGCGGTTCTGGTGGATATTTACAGCGGAGACCGGAGGCTTATGGAGGGAGAGCGTTTCCCGGAAGCCTATGATGTGGAGGAGGCTGCGGCCTATATACGCGGCTTTGACCAGGCCATCCGTGAGAACTATGACCCGTCCAGACCGTTTTTCGGACCGGGCGTGCTGGAACTTTGCCAGAGCGCGGATATTGTTTTCATGGCCCTTCACGGCTCAAATGGAGAGGACGGAAAGGTGCAGGCAGTCTTTGATCTGCTGCGGATTCCTTACACGGGCAGCGGCCCCCTTGGAAGCGCCATGGCCATGGATAAAGGAATTTCCAAACAGCTTTTCCGTCAAAGCGGCCTGCCCACTCCGGAAGGCTTTGTTCTTAGAAAGGAAGAGAAAGACCGGTCTTTGGAGAGCCGGAGCCTGTGTCTCCCCTGTGTGGTGAAGCCCTGCTGCGGCGGATCCAGCGTGGGCGTTTCCATTGCCCATACGCGGGAGGAATATGAAAAGGCTTTGGACGATGCCTTTTCCTATGAGGACGAGCTGGTGGTGGAGCGCTACATTAGGGGACGGGAATTTTCCGTGGGCGTTGTGGATGGCGAGGCTTATCCCATCATTGAGCTGGAGCCGATTCAGGGATTTTATGATTACCACAATAAATACGCCGCGGGAAGCACCATTGAGACCTGTCCGGCTAAGCTTTCCGACTCCCTGACGGGACAGATGCAGGAGTACGCCTGCCTGGCGTACCGGATTTTGCGGCTTGAGAAATACGCCAGAATCGACTTTATGATGGATGAGAAGGAAGAGATTTACTGTCTGGAGGCCAACACCCTTCCAGGCATGACTCCAACCAGCCTGCTTCCCCAGGAGGCGGCGGCTCTTGGAATGAGCTTCGGGGATCTATGCGAAAAGCTGATTCAGGTATCTTTGAGCGATTATAAGAAGACGGGAGCACAGGTATGAAAAATCTTACGTTAGAGAATATCGCGGCCGCGGCGGGGGGAAGCTTTCACGGAAACGCCGGGGACGCCCGCAGGGAAATCACAGAAGTGGTGACGGACAGCCGCCAGGCTTCCCCGGGCTGTCTGTTTATTGCCATAAAGGGTGAGCGGGCGGACGGCCACAGCTTTATCAGTCAGGTATGGGAAAAGGGCGCGCTGTGCGTTTTGTGCGAGTGTCAGCCGGATACGGAGAGCGGAAACTGGATTCTTGTGGATTCCACACTGGAGGCTATAAAGAAAATCGCCCGGTTTTACCGGGATCAGCTTGACATCAAGGTGGTGGGGATCACCGGAAGCGTGGGCAAGACCAGCACAAAGGAGGCCATTGCCTCTGTGCTTGCCCAGAAGTACTGTGTGCTGAAAACCCAGGGGAATTTTAACAATGAGCTGGGCCTTCCCCTTACGGTATTCCGGTTAAATGAGAGCCATCAGGTGGCCGTTCTGGAAATGGGAATCAGTGATTTCGGGGAAATGCACCGGCTGGCGGAAATCGCCCGGCCGGATATCTGCGTGATCACAAACATCGGCCAGTGCCATCTGGAAAATCTGCGCGACCGGGACGGGGTCTGCCGCGCGAAAACAGAGATGTTCGATCATATGAATCCCGGCGGTACCGTGATTCTGAACGGGGACGACGACAAGCTTTCCGCCATACGCCAGGTCCAGGGAAAAGAACCGGTATTTTTCGGCCTTGGAAGGGAGTGCAGCGTATACGGGGACGAGATCCGGCCTCTTGGGCTGAAGGGGGTTTCCTGTGTGATCCATATGGACGGCCGCTCCTGTCCGGTGACGATTCCTATTCCGGGGAAGCATATGGTTTCCAATGCCCTGGCTGCTGCTGCTGTAGGAAGAGTCCTGGGGCTTTCCGTGGAGCAGATCCGGGAGGGTCTGGAGAAGCTTCAGCCTGTGGGCGGGAGATTCCGCCTGATTGAAACGGACAAAATGACGATTGTGGACGACTGCTATAACGCGAACCCGGTTTCGGTAAAAGCGTCCCTGGACGTTTTGAGCTGCGCCCAGGGCAGAAAAGTTGCGATTCTGGGCGATATGTTCGAGCTGGGAGAGCGGGAAAACGCCCTGCATGAGTCGGTGGGAAGCCATGCGGCCCAGGTAGGCGTGGATCTGCTGATCTGCGTAGGTGCCCGGAGCCGCCACACGGCCGAGGGCGCGGAAAAGACCTCGGGCTGCGGCCAGGTGATGCGGGTGGACACCCTGGATGAGCTGTTTGAGAAACTGCCGGGACTCCTCCAAAAAGGGGATACCGTTCTGGTAAAAGCATCCCATGGAATGCACTTCGAGAAGGTTATTGAAAAACTGGTAATGGTTCAGCAAAGCTGAACGGTAAAAATTGAGCTGGGTTTGGATATGTGTAAAGAAAAGGCGGATCCTGCCGTCCGGTAGCGGAGGCGGGGCCGCCTTTTCCTTCAAAGAAATCATACCGGAAATCCCTCTTTACATTCTCTCTACCTTTCGGTATAATAAACAAAGAGTTCCGTCCGCGAAACGGAGCCTGGCCTTACATAGACTGTGAAAAACTTATAGGAAAAGGTGTTACTGTCATGATTCGATTTATTCTTATCTGCATTGTCGTCGTAGGCTACCTGATTCTTACAATCCCCGTCCTGGGCATTCTCTGGCTGATTGGCCGGAAAAACCGCCGCATTCAGGATATTGTATCCCTGCGCATGGTTCAGTGGACTTTCCGCTTTATTCTCTGGATTGCCGGGACAAAGGTCACCGTGATCGGTCAGGAGCGTGTACCCAGGGATACTCCCGTGCTGTATATCGGAAATCATCGGAGCTTTTTCGATATTCTGCTGACCTACAGCCGCTGCCCGGACCTTACCGGCTATGTGGCGAAGGACGGCATGCTGAAAATCCCCCTTTTGTCTACCTGGATGAAGCGGCTGTACTGTCTGTTCCTGAACCGGAAGGACATAAAAGCCGGCCTGCAGACAATCCTTGCGGGCATCGAGCAGATTAAAAACGGGATTTCCATGTGTATTTTTCCGGAGGGTACCAGAAACCGGGACGGCGAGCTTCCGCTTCTGCCCTTCCACGAGGGAAGTCTGAAGATGGCGGAGAAATCCGGCTGCCCCATTGTCACCATGTCCATGAACAATACGGCGGAAATCTTTGAGGCGCATTTTCCCAAAATCAAGCCCTGCCATGTGGTTCTGGAATACGGCGAGCCCATTTATCCAAAGGAGCTCTCCAAAGAGGACCGGAAGTTCCTGGGCGCGTACTGCCAGCGCCAGATGGAGGAGACAATCCGGCGGAACAGCTGCCTTATTGGATAAATAAGGAAAAAAACTCTTGTAAATGTTGGAAAAGTCGGTTATAATACTATTGTCATACGTCTCTCTGGCTGGGAGGCACCCGGAAGTAGGGAGCAGATTCCGGGTGCTGACCGGCTAGTTTTTTGTTTCGCAGAAAATTTCGTTTCCTACGCCGCAAAAAAGGCGGGTCTAAGTCAGCACTCCCGAATCACGTTCTTACGGTCCGCGCAGCATGTGCGCAGACCTGGTCTGAAATGTTACAAATGTTACGTTAAATTTCCGGTATTAATGTAATCTCAAATTCAAAATTCTCATCATCCATGCGGTATTTCTCTAAAAGCTCCGGTCCGCAGCTGTTCGATCCGATGCCGTTTTGTCTGTAATCGAGACACAGAACGGTATCCTGACAGGGTTCAAGCTCATAACTGTGAGCTTTCGCGGTCAGCTCTTCCTGGGTGTAGGATGAGATATTAAAGGAGAACGGTGTTTCGCTCGCGGCTGTGAGGATGACGCGGGAACCCTTGAGGGTTACGTAGTCGCAGTCCCAGTGACTGCCGTTTTCCTGCGGACGCAGATAGTTCTCGTGGAGATCCGATACTGTGCTGCGATAAACTCCGTGGCTGGATGCGCGGTGCTTGTCGATATAGCTCTCCTGCGGTCCCATGCCGCAATAGGTGACAGAATCCATGTCGCGCGGCAGGAAGAGACGCAGTCCGAAACGCGGCAGGGACGGGAAGCCCAGTGTGCGATGTACTGACATATGAACCTGGATTCTGCCGTCAGAAAGAATCGTCCAGACCGTCTCGGTATTCAAAATTCTCTGTAAGGAATTCGTACCCAGGGATGCCGTGCTGCGGATCTGTATGCCTCCGGAAGTCCGCTCCCAGGAAGCGGTGTATGCTCTTGCTGCCGCCTGGTCATAATGCGCAGATATCCATTTATGCTTGATATTACGGTCATTATCGGTCGGCGCGCGCCAGATATTGAGCTCCATGGGACGTGTCAGAAGCTGCTGCTGACGGTATACCATTTTTTCGAAGAGTCCCGTAAAACGGTTAAATGTATAGGAAAAGTCGGGATGATCTACATAGATATACCGGTCTGTTTCCGTAACGGTAAATTCCCCCGCAGTTGTGGCAGCATCCTTAAGCAGATCACATACCTTTTGGTTTCTGGGGTCTGCAGTCTCAAGCCGGATTTCGTCAAAGCCCAGAGGATGATGTTCAGACAGTACAGTGGACGGATGCTTCAGCGTGTAGAAAAGCTTCAGGAAACACTTTCCATTTCCCGGAATCTGTACCGGGAGCGCAGCCGCGGCCTCTCCGTGCGGTGCAATGTCCGGCACGCTGTCCAGAACACCGCCCAAGACGGCCTCCCCATCCCGGACAACTTCATAACGAATATTCAGATAGTCTCTGATATTCACAAAATCCATATAGCTGTGAAGCGTCAGCATGCCTGTATTTTGATCATAGGCGGCGCGCACCGGGCGGAATACATTTTTAAACTCCTGCAGCCCCGTATGTACGCTTCTGTCGGGGTACACAAGGCCATCCATACAGAAATTTCCGTCATGCCGATCTTCGTTGTGGTCTCCGCCGTAGAAATATTTCGCCTTGCCGGTCTTGGTGGTTCCTTTATAGATCGCGTGATCGCACCACTCCCAGACGCAGCCGCCGCAGAGTACGTCGTATGACTGAATAACCTCAAAATAGTCTTCCAGATCCCCGGGACCATTGCCCATAGCGTGACAGTATTCACACATGATGTATGGCCGCTCGGGGCTGCTCTGGGCGTATTCCTTCACAGAGGCGATTGCCGGGTACATCGTACTGTAGAGATCGATATTGGAGATATCGTATTCGCGGTCATTGGCGTGATAGTGGAATCCCTCATAATGCGTCAGCCGTCCTGGATCAAACTGCTTCGTCCATTTCAGCGCCTCCTCAAAAGTGCATCCGTAACCGGACTCGTTTCCCATGGACCAGATCACGACACACGGGCGGTTTTTATCTCTGTGGACGCAGCGCTGCGTTCTGTCAACCGTCGCCGCGGTAAATTCCGGGTTGTCCGCGATCGGCTTGCTCATGTACCGGAGAAAATTCTCCCATTCCGTATCTGGAATATATACAGATCCTGTACCGTGACTCTCGTTGTCCGCCTCGTCAATGACAAAGAAACCGTACTCATCGCAGAACTGATAGAACTGCGGCGCATTCGGATAGTGACTGGTGCGGATTGCATTGACGTTATGCTGTTTCATCAGAAGCAGATCCTTTTTCATCTGTTCCGCGGAAATGGCAAAGCCTGTCACTGGGTCGCTGTCGTGGCGATTGACGCCGTGAAACTTCACATTCACGCCGTTGACATATACGACGCTGTCACGGATCTCGATTTCACGCAGACCAATTCTGTCTGTAATTGCCTCATCACCGCATCGGTATACGACGGTATACAGATAGGGCTGTTCCGGATTCCACGGAACAGGGTTCGGAATATCTAGGTGAAGCTGAGCCGTATACCCGTTCGCATCACTGTCAATGGTCTTGGATACAGCGTGTGATACATGCTTTCCGTCCGCATCGTAAACGAAAGCCTCTACCGGAAGGGTCTCGCCCAGGAAAGAGAAACGTACATCGGCTGAGGAACGCGTGGTATTTATAAAGTAATCAAAAATACAGTTTTTCGGGCGCTTAAGCAAATATACGTCTCGGAAAATACCGCTCATGCGAAACTTATCCTGATCCTCCATATAGCTGCCATCGCACCATTTCAGAACCAGAACGGCCAGCGTATTTTCTCCGTCTTCTATATAATCTGTTACATCGAACTCGCTTGAGGAGTGTGATACCTGGCTGTAGCCGACATAAGAGCCATTGAGCCATACATAAAAGCAGGAATCGACACCCTCAAAATTCAGAAACGCGCATGCGGCCCGGCTGTCCTGCTTATAGATAAAAGTGTGTATATAAACGCCGCACGGATTCTCATACGGAACGTAAGGAGGGTCCATGGGGAACGGATAGCGGCTGTTGGTGTACTGGTGGCGGTCATATCCATAGTTCTGCCATACGCCTGGTACCTTTACCGTATCGAAGCCGTCGGTGCGGTATCCCTTCTCATAAAATTTCTCCTGCAGATTATAGATACTATCATAATAGCGGAACCTCCACTGCCCATTCAGAAGCTGAAAACGATCGGAATCCTCCCTGTTCGCGACAAGGATGCCCATTGGGGAGGACGCCGGCACATAATATGCACGATTTGGCATCGTATTTTCATGAAGGATGTGTAGATTCTCATAATGTTTCGGTATAATCATCGCAAATACCTCCTGTAAAATATAGTGCCATTATAAAATGGATCACTGCGGATTTCCATATCCTATATTAGACAAAAGCTGCACAAAATGATATAATGAGAAAAACAGAGAGGTGGGTGTCTATGTATGCGAATACAGGGTATCTCTGGGGGGCAGATGTTGATGAGGAGAGGACGGACATACCGCTTGCCGTGGTGAGCTGCGGGAATTATAAACTGCGTAAGATGCCGGTTCTGAAGACGGTACGTCCTTACGGAAGGAAGGATTATCAGATGATGTATGTGGCGTCAGGAAACGTCTACTATATGGAAGAAAACAGGCAGCATACAGCTTTGGCCGGCAGCCTGATTCTCTTTCCTCCGAATATTCCGCAGAATTATATGTATTACAGGGAAGAACAGACAGAGGTATACTGGGTGCACTTTACGGGAAACAGAGCGGAGGACACGGCAAGGGAAGTTTTCGGCGGCGTGAATGCGGCATGCGTGCTTCCTGTCGGAAGATCATCTGCGTATCCGTATCTGTATTTACAGATGATCCATGAACTGCAGATGAAGAAGCCGTGCTTTGAAGAACTCCTGGAGCTGCGCCTAAGAGAACTGCTGGCGCTGGCTAAGCGGTATCAGAGAGAGGCATTGGGTGCGGATTGGCGGATGAAGAAGGAAGTGGAGACGGCAGTGCGGTACTTCAATGAAAATTACAGCAAACCGGTGAATATCTCAGAGTACGCGAAGGCACAGAATATGAGTACCTGCTGGTTTATCCGCAGTTTCCGTCAGTACACGGGAATGCCGCCCCTGCAGTATCTGACGAAGATACGGATGGCAAAGGCGGCAAGCCTTTTGGAAAGCACAAATTATAACGTAGGAGAAATCGGAGCTGTGGTGGGCTACGAAAATCCCCTGTATTTCAGCCGGATATTCAAAAAACAAACAGGGTATTCGCCTGCTGAATACAGAAAAAGGCGCTTGGGGGGAGGAATAGGTTTTTATGAAGAACTATTTGTTGTTTGATTTGGACGGCACTCTGACGGATCCCATGGAGGGAATCACGAACTCGGTGGCCTACGCGCTGGACGCGTATGGCATCCATGTGGAGGATCGGAGGACGCTCATTCCGTTTATCGGTCCGCCTCTGGTGGATTCCTTTATGGAATTCTATGGCTTTTCACGTGAGAAAGCGGAGGAGGCTGTCTGGAAATACCGGGAATATTTCTCGGACAAAGGCATTTTTGAAAATAAGGTCATACCCGGAATTCCCAGGGCTCTGGAAATGCTGTGCGACAAAGGCCACATTCTGCTGCTGGCTACCTCGAAGCCGGAAGTCTACGCCAGACAGATCATGGAGCGGTTTGGCCTTGCACCGTATTTTACCGGGATTTACGGCGCGGATCTGGAAGGACGGCGCACGGCAAAGGCGGATGTGATCTCCTATGCCATGACCGGCGAGGGTATCCGGGATGCTTCCCAAGCATTGATGACCGGAGACCGCAGCCATGATATTGTGGGGGCTAAGGCCTGCAAAATGGCTGCGGTGGGCGTTCTGTTCGGCTATGGGAGCCGACAGGAGCTGGAGGAAGCCGGCGCGGACGCGATTGCAGACACAGTTGAAGAGATGGCCAGACTGCTTGCGGAATATCCCTGAGGAAAAATCCATATAATGGAAGAAAAGCCGGCAGGAGCCTGTGATTTGAATTGAAGCATATCTTATCGATCCTTTTTATTCTCACCGCCGTTGTGGGCCTGCTGACCTCCTGTCAGCAGACGGACGGCGAGATCCAGGGAGAACCCCTGGAGTTTACCGTTCTGACGCAGGAGGAGATTCCTTCTGAGCTTCTTGAGGTAATCCAGACGCACAAGCAAAACGAAATAAAAATGAGCTATAAGCTGGAGGACAGCTATTACATTATCCGCGGCTATGGACAGCAGAAAACCGGAGGCTACAGCATATCCGTAAATGCCTGTGTCCTGGCGGAGGATGGAATTCATGTGGACTTCAGCCTTCTGGGCCCCCAGACAGAAGAGGCCATAGCCAATGAACCTTCCTTTCCCTGTATTGTTCTGAAGCTTGCGTACCGGGAAGTCCCGGTGATTTTTGACTGACCCGCGGTATATGAGAGCGGCAAACGGCATACATTATGGAAAGAAAGAAACTGTTCCGCAGGAAGGTAGGTTCGCATGGAGCTTTTAAAGAAAAACATACGCATGACCTGGCAGAAGGCGAAAGCGGTGACGCAGATTACCCTGGAGGAGGACCGGAACGTACCGGACAGCAGGCCGGATACAGAGTCGATTATACAGACGAAAGGCGTAGTGCGTTTGGAGGAAGTGAAGTCTTCCCAGGGTCAGATCCATATTGTGGGATACCTGGAGGTACATATCCTCTACACAGCAGAAAACGAGGCGCATACCCTTCACCGGCTGGAGACGAAGCTGCCTTTTGACGAGATGCTGAATATGGAGGAGGCCCAGGCCGGGGACAGCATTGACCTGGAAAAGGAGATAGAGGACCTGAATGTGCATCTGATTAATTCACGTAAGCTCAGCATCCAGGCGGTGGTGACTTTCCGGGCATCCATCAGCGATCTCTATGATGCCCAGGCCGCGGTGGAGCTGCACGGCGTGGAGAATCTTGGTACAAAAACAAGGGAAATCCGTCCGCTTTCTCTGACCGTTCAGACCAGGGATATTCTGAGAGTACGGGAGGAAATCCCTTTGGCATCCAACAAGCCGAATATCGGGGAAATACTCTGGGAAAATGTGCAGCTTCGGGGGACGGACATAAGGGTGCTGGATGGAAAGCTGGACGTCCGGGGCGAGCTTTTTGTGTTTGTCCTTTACAACGCGGACGACGGCAGCGGCGCGAGACAGTGGATGGAGGCCGCCCTGCCGTTTCAGCAGATTCTGGAGCTGTCCGGCGCCGCGCCGTCCAATGTCCCGGATGTGGAAATCGATCTGTCCAGCGCTTCCATAGAGGCGAAAGCGGATTATGACGGCGAGCCGCGGCTTTTGGGGATGGAGGCGGTTCTGGAGCTTAGTATCCGCCTTTTCCAGGAGGAGACGGTGGAGATTCTGGAGGATGTATATACGCCGGATATGGAGCTGATTCCCCAGAGAAAAGAGGAGACCTATGAAAGCCTGGTTGTCCGGAACTTTTCCAAATGCCGTGCCGGAGAACGGATGCGTCTGGAAGCCAAAAAGCCCAGGATGCTCCAGATCTGCCACAGCCAGGGGGAGGTTAAGGTGGATGATATCCGGGCAGAGGTCAGGGGCCTGAAAGTAGAGGGCGCTGTGTATGTGACAATTCTTTACGTGACCTCAGACGACGCTATGCCCTTTGCCCTGATGCATGGAAATATTCCTTTCCAGCATTTAATCGAAGTGGAAGGGCTTAATGAAAACTGCCGCTATCTTTTGCGGGCGTCCGCGGAGCAGCTTTCGGCCACGATGATCGACAGCGAGGAGATTGAGGTAAAGGCCGGAATCGATCTGAACGCCTTTGTGGTGGAGCAGCACAAGGAAAACTGCGTTTTTGCGGTGGAAAGTCAGCCTCTGGATTTGGAAAGGATTAAGGAGCTGCCGTCGATTACCGGTTACATTGTGCAGCCCGGGGACTGCCTGTGGGATATTGCAAAGGAGTGGCATACCACCATGGACCGGATTCGGGAAATGAATCATCTGGAAGGACCTATCCAGCCGGGGATGCGGCTGATTCTTTCGAAAAAAATCGGGATGGGCGCGCAGGAGGCGTAAGCGCCGCCAGGGCAAGGCCGTCCATTTAAAAGTGTCTGCGGCGATTTCAAAGGGATTTTTGCAGTAACGGTTCAGCCCTGCTGAACCGTTACTGTTACTCTTCTGAATCCGCTTCCGGGGTTTGACTTTATGTACAAAAAATGATACAATCAGTCTGTATTGTATACAAAGTACAACGGAGTGTCCATATGAGAAAAATCAAACTAAAAGCGATGGCCAAGATTAATCTTGGGCTGGATGTAGTAAGAAAAAGAGAGGACGGGTACCATGAGGTCCGCATGATCATGCAGACGATAAGGATGTATGACCAGCTTCAGCTTCTGAAAAGAGAAGCGCCTGGCATCCGGGTAAAGACAAATCTTTATTATCTTCCCACGAATGAGGACAACCTGGTCTATAAGGCGGCAAAGCTTTTGATGGACGAGTTTCATATCCGTCAGGGACTTCATATTGACCTGCATAAGTTTATTCCCGTGGCCGCCGGCATGGCGGGAGGCAGCTCTGACGCCGCGGCGGTTCTTGTGGGGATGAACCGGATGTTTGGGCTGGGGCTTTCCAGAACGCAGCTTATGGAACGGGGGGTCAAGCTTGGCGCGGATATTCCCTACTGCATTATGCGGGGGACGGCCCTGGCGGAGGGCATCGGAGAGAACCTTACGCGCCTTGAGCCGGTTCCCTGCTGCCACGTGCTGGTGGCGAAGCCGGGCATTCATGTGTCCACGAAGTTTGTATATTCGAATCTGAAGGTGTCAGAGCTGAAGACGCATCCGGACATCGACGGCCAGATTGAGGCGATCAAAAACCGGGATCTGAAGGGCATTGCGGCCCTGATGGGAAATGTGTTGGAGACCGTAACCATACCGGCCTATCCGGTGATTCAGCAGATAAAAGACGAGATGCTTTCCCATGGAGCCCTGAATGCCATGATGAGCGGCAGCGGCCCCACCGTGTTCGGTTTGTTCGACCGTGAGGAGAAAGCCTGCCAGGCCGCCGCGGCGCTGAAAGAGAAGGAGCTGGCAAAGCAGGTTTATCTTACGGGAATGTTTCAGGGAGGGAAAGAGGATGAAGAATGAGTTTGAGATTGAGATGAGCGAATATCTTCCCCTGCGGGATGTGGTGTTTAATACTCTGCGCCAGGCGATTTTAAAAGGCGAGCTCAAGCCGGGGGAACGGCTGATGGAGATTCAGCTTGCCCAGCGACTGGGAGTCAGCCGTACGCCGGTGCGGGAGGCGATCCGTAAGCTTGAGCTTGAGGGACTGGTGCTTATGATTCCCAGAAAGGGCGCAGAGGTGGCGCAGATCACCAGGCAGGATCTGGAGGATGTTCTGGAGGTGCGGGCGGCATTGGAGGAACTGGCAGTAAAAGACGCCTGCCTTCATATCACGGACGAGGAGATTAAAAAGCTTCGGAAAGCCTCGGAAGAGTTTCAGAAAACGTTAAAGACGAATGACCTGGTGGCAAGCGCCCAGGCAGATATGGAGTTTCACGAGGTGATTTACAACGCGGCGGACAATCGCAGGCTGGTGCAGATCTTAAACAATCTCCGGGAACAGATGTACCGTTACCGGATGGAGTATCTGAAGGATGAGCGGACGCACCAGGTTTTGTCCAGAGAGCATGAAGCGATCCGCAAAGCCTTAGAGGCCCACGATGTGGAGAAGGCGGCGGCAGCCATGAATATCCATATTGAGAATCAGAAGAATTCGATTCTGGAAAGCCTGGAAGAAAATCCGGGGCGGAAGCAGGAGTCTGACCGTTAAAGGGCTTAGTATAAAAAAAGAAAAAAGGAAGATAATGGAGAGTGTCACGAATACGCGGCGCTCTCTTTTTTTTACAGTAAACCTTCATACGTCCGCGCGCTTTTTTGGGCGCGGGCAGATATACAGTGAGAGAGGGGAGGAATGATTTTGAAGATTGCGATCCAGCTTGAGAAAAATGAAGCAAAGCTTCAGGAACTGCTGAAAAACTGCGACGATATTCTGCAGCGCCCCATGAAGCTGGGAAAGCGGCTTGGCGTGGACTGTTTTTTAATCTACATTGAAACGGCGGTAAGCAATATGATGCTTGCCGATTCTGTGATCGGCAAGATGCTGAACCGGCTGCGGGAGACGGAGGAGTCCGCCATTTACCAGGAATTGAAGAACAACAGCCTTGGGGTATCAGATACCAAGGATCTGGAGACCATGGAGGAAGCCTTGGCGGCTATGCTGGCGGGAAACGCGGTGCTGTTTGTGGACGGGTATGATAAGGCCATAAAAATCGGAAGCAAGGGATATCCCGGAACGGGGGTACAGAAGGCAGACTCGGAAAAGGTTCTGAGGGGATCAAAGGAAGGGTTTGGGGAGTCGGTGAAGCTGAACAGCGCTCTGGTGAGAAAGCGGGTGAGGGATACAAAGCTGAAGGTGGAGGAGAAAATGATTGGCCGGTATTCCGGGACCATGACAGCCATGCTCTATATGGAAAATCTGGTCTATCCCCCGCTGCTTGAGGAGGTACGGCGCAGACTGGACTCCTTCGAGACGGACGAGCTGCCGGACTCCGGGGTTTTGGAGCATCTGACACAGGACGCCTGGTATTCCCCGTTTCCCCAGTACCAGGCCACGGAACGGCCGGACCGGGCGGCCATGGCGGTGCTGGACGGGAGGGTGGTACTTTTGACGGACAATTCGCCGGAGGCGATTATCCTTCCGGCGGTGTGCAGCAGTCTCTTCTCGGCGAGCGATGATTATTACCGGCATTTCGCTATTGTCTCTTTTCTGCGGCTGATCCGGTATTTCGCGGCGTTTCTGGCAGTTTCCCTGCCGGGGCTTTATCTGGCGGTGACCAGCTTTCATACGCAGATTCTGCCGGGGAATCTCATCTTTTCCCTGGCGGAAGCGAGGGCTGGGGTACCCTTCCCAAGCATGGTGGAGCTTTTATTTCTGGAGCTTTCTTTTGAGCTGCTGCGGGAGGCGGGGCTGCGGATGCCCGGTCCCATCGGGAATACCATCGGCATTGTGGGAGGTCTGATTGTGGGACAGGCGGCGGTTACGGCCAATCTGGTAAGCCCTATTGTGGTGATTATCGTGGCGCTGACGGCGCTGGGTTCCTTTTCGATTCCGAATGAGGAGCTTTCCGAAGCGCTGCGCCTGGTAAAGTACGGAATGCTTTTTTTGTGCGGAGCCTTTGGCATCCTGGGGCTGGGGTTCGGCTGGTTTCTGCTGCTGGTGCATCTGGCGGGCTTAAAAAGCTTCGGTGTATCCTATCTGACACCCTTTGGCGGCGAGGTTTTGAAGAACACCCAGGGGCTGAAGGACGGCCTTGTCCGGTTCCCGGCGAGAAGAATGACGAGGCGGCCGGTGTTTGCCAGAAAAGGGAATCGGAGGAGACTGAAGATGTGGGAGAGCAAGTGAGAGGTCATAGGAGGAGCGATGTTTTCAGAAAACAGCAGGATTTCGGACCGGCAGCTGGCGAGGCTTGCGGTTCTGGACTGGTTTGGAAAGGGAGCCCTGCTTTTGCAGGAAATGACGAGGGCAGTGTCCGTCAGACAGTTTTTTCTGTATCTGCTGGCAGGCTTTCTGCTGGTGTTTTTCTATCTCTGCCTTTTATGCGGACTATCCGGGAGACTGCGCAGAGACGGAGATATACAGAGAAAATGGGGAAAGCTGGGGAATGGTTTTCTGGCGGCAACACTTTTGACGTACAATTTTATGAATCTGGTTTATATCCTGCGGTTATTCGGAGAAATCGGAAACCGGTTTGTGCTGCCGGAAGTCTCTGGGGAGGTGCTGATGCTTATGGCGGCTCTGGCCGGGGCCGCGGCCGCCTTTGGCGGCTTCGAGAGCGGTGCCAGAACCGCCTCGGTGATTTATCCCTTTGTGATCTGGCCTCTGGGGCTGTTGATTCTGCTCAGCGCGTTCACTGTGCGGACAGAATACCTGGGGCCTGGGACGGCAGTTTTGGATGCGTCCATCCTGCCTGTGGCGGGGAGCGTTTTCCTGGTGTTTGCCGGGGCGGGCAGTTTTCTGTTCGCGGTGTCAAATGTAGAGGGAAAGCCCTGCGCGGCTCTGAAAACAGCGGCCCTGCGCACCTTTGCCTGCCTGGGAGCCCTGTTTCTGGTAATGACCGGAGCGTTTGGGGAGGGTGGGCTTAAGTTTATGGCGTGGCCGGTGATTGCCCTGATGAGCAGCGCTGAGATACCGGGGGTGTTTTTCCAGCGCTGGGATGTGATTTTTGTGGGGCTTCTTTTGATGGAAATGTTTATATCCGCGGGCACGAATGTGTATAACCTGACAGACTGCGGAAGGCGGCTGTGGAAAAAAGGCGGAAAAGGCGCGGCGGCTCTGTGGGCCGGGGCCGGCTTTCTCTGCGCCCTTTGGTGCGGCACCTATGAGCGTGCCATGAATTTGTATTTGGCGGTAAACGGCGCGGCAGCCGTGGTTCTGACGCTGCTGGCCGTGATATTCTGGTTTGCGGAAAGGAGCAGACAAAGATGAGAAAAAAAGTGAAGGGGGGTTGTCTGGCCTTTCTGACTCTTTTTCTGGCTTTCGCTCTCACCGGCTGTTCTGGAAAGGAGCTGGAGGACCGGCTGTTTCCAACAGTGGTGACCTTTCCGGAGGGCGATCCGGAAGCGATTCAGAAGGAACGCCAGGCGGATAGCTCAAAATATCTGGACTACGGACAGGTGCGGGCGGTGATTGTGGAAAACGCGGTGGCAGCGGACCGGGAGAGCATGGGCCGGGTCCTGGAATATCTGGAAGCCACGCCGTCCTTTGCCAGGAACTTGCTGGTATTTTCCGGCGACCCTGAGATCCTGGAATATTTTTCGGATGAGATGAAGGACGCCAAGGGACCGGGTCTCGAAGAAGAGACGGAGACGGAAGAGGAAGTGTTCCGACTGCCGGAAGACCTTTCCGGGAATTATCTGGAGGATTTATACAAAAACCGGCCGGATGAGGAAAGCAGCCCGGTGACTATGGCGGATCTTTTGAATGAGTGGTACAACGGGCAGGAGCTGGATGTGCCGAAACTGATCATAAAGGATGGAAAGATTCTGCCGGAGAAATAACGAAGCAAGGGTTTGGCAAAGCGAAACCGAAACATAATGAAAAAGCCGTAAACGCTTGAATAAGCGGAAGGAAACCGTCAATACTCTGACTGTAAACAGGCGGCGTACTTGCAACAGTTCAGCCAGTTCTGCGCACATGCTGCGCAGAGCGCAAGAACGCAATTTAAGAACGGATTTTTCAATGGAGGCAGCATATGATTCGTTATTCCAGTACGAAGATTCCGGTCAGGATCCGGATGGTTTTCTGGCTTCGGCGGGCACTGGCCGCGGGCCTGGCAGTACTTTTTATTTTGATGACTATGAGCGCGGCTTCGGCCGCGGCGGCCAGGGCGCGGCTTGCGCATTCGGTTCTGCGGTTCCACGTGCTGGCGAACAGCGACAGCAGTCAGGATCAGACTTTGAAGCTTCAGGTGCGGGACGCGCTTCTTACGGTTCTGCGGGAGGCCCTGGGAGACGGGACCGGGGAACTGGCGGAAACAGAGGCAATCGTGAAGGATCGGCTGGAACAGCTTGAGCAGACTGCCAGGGAGGTGGTTCTGCGGGAGGGTTATGACTATGCGGTGAAGGTGAAGCTTACCAGCCGTTATTTCCCGGAAAAGGTCTGCGGGGATGAGATTTTTCCGGCCGGAAGATATGAGACGCTTCAGGCAGTGATCGGAGAGGGGGGAGGCCATAACTGGTGGGGACTTCTTTTTCCTGCTGATTGCTTTCTGGAAGCGGTCCGGGGAATTGCTCCGGAGGAAGGCGAGGAAATCCACGGCGTGCTGGAGGACGCGGGAATTTCCTGGAAAGACGCAGATTTTCACATTCTGACCAAATGGTTTTGACCAAAAAAGCTATTGCAATTCCGGTCAAATCATGCTATAATGCAATAGCTGTTTTAGAAGCGAAGGAAAAAGAGGTGAAAATCATGAGAGAAGGAATCCATCCGGAGTATTATCAGGCGACGGTTACATGCAACTGCGGAAACACATTCGTAACCGGTTCTACAAAGAAGGATATTCACGTAGAAGTTTGTTCCAAGTGCCATTCATTCTACACCGGCCAGCAGAAGGCTGCCCAGGCTCGTGGACGTATTGATAAATTTAACAAAAAATATGGTATCGGAAACAAATAGTTCTGAGAGTGACAGGTTGAGGTTCGTGGATCTCAGCCTGTTTTGCGTTATGGAAGGCTGGTTTTGGTTGCATTGCCAGGCTTCTTTTGCTATACTGTAAAAAACGAGTAACGGTTCAGTATGCCAGAAACGGCGGCGGACAGTTAGAAAAAGGAGATGAAAAGATGAAGTCATCAGGGATCGGCGGACAGGCGGTCATGGAAGGGATTATGATGAAAAGCGGCGACGATTACGCCGTAGCCGTCCGCAAACCGGATCAAGAAATCGAGATAAAGGTCAGTACCTACAGCAACTTCATAAAAAAGCATAAAAAATTCTTTTCTCTGCCGATTATCCGGGGCGTGTTTAATTTCGTGGATTCCCTTGTGCTGGGCATGTCATGTCTTACCTGGTCCGCGGGCTTCGCTTTGGAGGACGCAGAGGAAGAGGAGCCGGGAAAGCTGGAAAAGGCGCTGGATAAGGCCACAAAGGGCCGCACAAACGACGTTCTGCTGGGGGTGACAGTTGCGATTTCCATCGTGCTGTCCGTGGCGATCTTTATTATGCTGCCGTATTTTCTTTCCACGATTCTGCAGCGTGTGACTTCCTCCACGACGATTATCACGCTGGCGGAAGGATTTATGCGTCTGTTTATTTTTATCGGCTACATTTTCCTGATTTCAAGGATGAAGGATATTCAGAGAGTCTTTATGTACCACGGAGCCGAGCATAAGTGCATAAACTGCGTGGAGCACGGCCTGGATCTGACGGTGGAGAACGTCATGAAAAGCTCTAAGGAGCACAAGCGCTGCGGCACCAGTTTTTTGCTGATTGTTATGCTGATCAGCGTGGTGTTTTTCCTGTTTATCCGGGTGGATTCCCCGGTGCTGCGTGTGGTGGTGCGGCTGCTGCTTATTCCCGTGATTGCGGGTGTTTCCTACGAGTTTATCCGGCTGGCGGGAAACAGTGATAATAAAATCGTGAATCTTCTGAGCAAGCCCGGACTGGCTATGCAGAAGCTGACCACAAACGAGCCCACCCCGGATATGGTGGAGGTAGCTATCGCGGCCGTGGAGGCAGTTTTTGACTGGCGCGCGTATCTGAGTGAGAATTTCGGAAAAGTATACCCTGAGGAAGAGAAAAAGACGGAAGAGACTTCCCGAAAAAAGAAGCCGGCGGCGGCCGCGGGGGCATCCCTTTGACGTACCGCGAGGCCCTGCGGGCGGGGCGGACCCATCTTTTGGAGGCCGGGGTGCCGGATGCGGATCTGGATGCCTGGTATCTCCTGGAGTTTATCCGAAAGAGGGCGGGCCTGCCAGGGGATCGGACCTGGTTTCTGATGAATGACAGGGAGGAGATGCCGGATTCGGAAGCAAAGGACTACCGGGAGCTGCTGGATCGGCGGGCAGAGCGGATTCCCCTGCAGCATCTGACGGGAGAACAGGAATTTATGGGCCTTTCTTTTCTGGTAACTCCGGAGGTTCTGGTACCCAGACAGGACACGGAGATTCTGGCGGAGGAGGCTCTTTCCCGCTTAAAACCCGGCATGGCAGTGCTGGATATGTGTACGGGGTCTGGCTGCATTATTGTAAGTCTTGCCAGACTCTGCCCTGGAATCCGGGCTGCGGCTTCGGATTTATCCTCCGGAGCCCTTGCCGTGGCAAGGGAAAACGCGAAGCGGCTGGATACTGCCGTTTCTTTTTTTCAGGGAGATTTGTTTGAAGAGGTTGAAGGACTCTATGACGTGATTGTATCGAATCCCCCCTATATACCAACAGATGATATTTCCGGGCTGATGGACGAGGTGCGGCTCCACGAGCCGGTCATGGCCCTGGACGGACAGGCGGACGGGCTGTATTTCTACCGGCGACTGGCAAAGGAAAGCCGGGATTTTTTAAAGCCCGGAGGATGTCTGCTTCTGGAAATCGGATATGACCAGGGGGATGCTGTGAAAAACCTGCTTGAGGAGGCAGGCTTTTGTAATGTTTGTGTGAAAAAGGATTTGGCCGGTCTTGACCGGGTTGTGGCTGCCGAAAACCGCGGCTGCCTTGCATGAGATATAGGAGGAATTGTGATGTTTGACAGGCTGGATGATTTGCTGATCCGCTATGAGGAACTGATGAATGAGCTGAACGAGCCCCAGGTGGTAAATGACCAGGCCCGTTTTCAAAAGCTGATGAAGGAGCAGAGCGACCTGCAGCCTATCGTGGACGCTTATAAAGAATACAAGAGCTGCCAGCAGACAGTGGAGGACAGCCTTTCCATGCTGGGGGAGGAGTCCGACGAGGAGATGCGGGAAATGCTGAAGGAGGAGCTGTCCGAGGCGAAAAACCGCATTCAGGAGCTGGAGCATGAAATTAAAATTCTTCTGCTTCCAAAGGACCCCAATGATGAAAAGAATGTAATTGTAGAGATCCGCGCCGGAGCCGGCGGGGATGAGGCGGCTCTTTTCGCGGCAGAGGTGTACCGGATGTATGTGAAATACGCGGAAGCGCGCCGCTGGAAGACCGAGATGATGAGCCTGAATGAAAACGGCATCGGCGGCTTTAAGGAAGTAACGTTTATGATTACGGGACACGGCGCTTACTCCAGGCTGAAATACGAAAGCGGAGTGCACCGGGTTCAGAGAGTTCCGGAGACCGAGTCCGGAGGAAGAATCCACACCTCTACGATTACCGTGGCCATCATGCCGGAGGCGGAGGAGCTGGATTTCCATTTGGATCTCAACGACTGTAAATTCGACGTGTTCCGGGCGTCAGGAAACGGCGGACAGTGTGTAAATACCACGGATTCCGCAGTGCGTCTGACCCACATCCCCACGGGAATCGTGATTTCCTGCCAGGATGAAAAGTCCCAGCTCAAGAATAAAGACAAGGCGCTGAAGATTCTCCGCTCTCGTCTGTACGAGATGGAGCTGGCGAAGCAGCACGACGCGGAGGCAGAGGCCAGGAGAAGCCAGATCGGTACCGGGGACCGCTCCGAAAAGATCCGCACGTACAATTTCCCTCAGGGAAGAGTGACGGAGCATCGCATTAAGCTGACGTTGTATAAGATTGACAGCGTGATGAACGGCGATCTGGATGAGATCATCGACAGCCTCATCGCGGCGGACCAGTCCGCGAAACTGGCGAAGCTGAACGAGGTGGCTTAACGTCTGGAAGCCAGATAGTCCCGTGGATTCTTTCCGGTGCGCAGCCGGAAGGCCCTGGCGAAGCGGCTGGCGCTGCTGAATCCGGAAAGCTCCGCGATCTGGGCGATGGAGTACCGGCCGTCCGCCAGAAGGCGGATGCTCTGGCTGATTCGGTAGTCGGTGAGATACTGGGTGATGGTTTTTCCGGTCATTTCTTTGAAGAGACGGCAGCAGGCCTCACGGGTCAAATGTACGCCAAAGGCAAGGTCACTGAGGGATATGTTCTCTTCGTAATGGGCGTGAAGATAGTCCAGAAGGACGCCGAGACGCCGAAGCTTTTCCTGGCTGACCGGCGCGCCGCCCTCCAGGCGGTCCCGGTTTCTGGTGAGTATCTGAAAAAAGCAGCCGCAGAGCAGGCTTTTGATCTTCAGTTCAAAGGCAAAGGGCCGGCGTTCATAATAATCGATTACCTGAGCGAACTGCTCTAAGAGCTCCCCCATCCAGGGTTCTTTGGAATCCAGAAGGAGATAGGGGAGCTTTTTATTGTGCAGAAAAGAACGGAAACAGTTTTTTTCAATATCGCTTCCAAGGAAATCGTAGAGAAACACAGGCTGGATCAGAATGGTCAGAAGCACCGTGCTCCCGCCTGTGAGGGGAAAGGCGCTGTGGGGAGAATCCGAATTCAGAAACAGGCCCTGACCGGGACGCAGAGAAAGGGACTGGTTTCCGATCTGGTACCGCACCGTGCCCTGACGGACCAGTACCACCTCAAGGTCGTCGTGCCAGTGACAGCGGATATAGCGGTCCTCGAAATGGGAGAGGTCGTCGTAGGATACGGTCATGGGAAAAGAAGGGGTCCCGTGGCTGCAAAGCTCCTGCAGGTCCTGGTTGACGACGATTACGCGTTTTTCCATAAAATCAAATCTCCTTCTCTCGCTGCGGTGTCCGGATGAGCCCGGCGGGGAACGCGCCTGGCAGCCGCTGTCCGCGAATAGATTGAGTATAGCCGATCTCTTTGGGAAAAGCAATCGGGACAAATCAATATCCGTATAAAAGTGGTCAATATGTGAATGGAAGAAAGGAAAAATCCTGCTATAATATCAGGCTGATAAGAAGATACGCGGATAAGGAGCGATGCGTGTATGATACGTGGGAAAGAGAAAAAAGAACCGAAAAAAGCCCGTGACCTCACGGAGGGCAGCCCGTTTTTCGGGCTCCTTGCCTTTGCACTGCCGGTGATCGGAGGAAATCTGTTCCAGCTTTTTTACACCCTGGCGGACTCTGTGATCGTAGGGCAGACCCTGGGAGCAAACGCTTTGGCGGCGGTGGGCTCCACCAGCATTATCGTTTATTTTGTTCTCTGCTTTATTCAGGGCTTTACCAATGGCTTTGGCATCTGCTTAGGCCAGAGGTGCGGCGCGAAAGATCAGGCGGGAATGCGAAAGAGCGTCGCCGCCTCCGCTGCTCTGTGCGTGGTGTTCACTGTGCTGGTGACGGCGGTCTGCTGTCTTCTGGCCCATCCGATTCTGGGCTGGATGCGGACACCCGGTGATATTTACCAGGACGCCTATGACTATATGTTCGTGGTGCTGCTGGGAACGGGAGCCACGGTTTTTTACAATATGATCTCAAATATGCTGCGGGCTCTGGGTGACAGCCGGACGCCGCTGTATTTTCTGATTGCCTCTTCTCTGCTGAACGTGGCGCTGGATGTGGTGTTTATTGTACCTTTGGGAATGGGCGTGGCCGGAGCGGCCTGGGCCACAGTGCTGTCCCAGCTTTTGTCTGCCATGGGCTGCCTTTGGGCAGGGCTTCGCAAGTATGAGGTGCTTCGCATTGGCGCCGGGGACTTTTCCGGCTTTGGAAGGACAGCCGCGTCCCATCTGCGGGTGGGCTTTCCGATGGCGTTTCAGATGTCCGTCATGTGCATCGGCCAGCTTGCCATGCAGGCGGCGGTGAACGCCCTGGGCTCGGCTGCCGTGGCCGGCTATACGGCGGCCACAAAGGCGGATCAGGTATCTGTGCTGGTGAACAATGCCATGGGTATGGCGATCTCCGGCTATGTGGCTCAGAATTACGGGGCCGGAAAGCAGGAGCGCATCCGCCAGGGCGTCCGGGCCTGTCTGATTCAGACGGAGACTTTGAATGTCCTTATGTGCGTAGGAATCCTTCTGCTCCGCCGCCAGATTGTCGCGCTGTTTGTGACAGGCGCGTCGGAGGAGATTATCGCCTACTCCAATGGATACCTGAATGGGGTGGCGCCCTTTTATGTGCTTCTGGGCCTGCTTTTGACGTACCGCACCGCTGTTCAGAGCATGCAGAATACGGCGGCGCCTTTCGCGGCCTGTATGATCGAGCTGGTCATGCGCATCGGAAGCACCGTGCTGCTTACGAGGGCGTTCGGGTATTTTGGCGTGTGCATCGCAAGTCCCCTGGCCTGGGCCGGAGCCTGCTGTCTGCTGATTCCCGTATACTACCGGATGATGCGCGCCCAGGGGACGCAAAGGACGCAAACGGCAGATGTTCTGCGAATATAGCAAGGCGAAAAAGGGGCCGCCCGGCCGTTTGCCGGGCTGTCAGCCCTTTGGCGCGGTGCGCTTTCTTTCCGGGTTTCCTTTCCGGATGGTGTGGCGCAGATAATCCAGCCGGTCAAGCTGTTTTTCACGAAAATGAATCTCATCCAGCGCGGCATTTCTCTTTTCATTCAGCATCCGCAGGCGCTGCCCGTCCGCGGAGCTGCCTTCCAGGAGCAGCTTCATGTAGGTCTCTGTCTCCCCCGCGGTAAAGCCAATGTCATGGAGCGTCATAATCATGCTCAGATTTTCCAGATCCGTATCGTCATACTGCCAGGAACCCATTACTTTTTTGACAGCGCCGCACAATCCCCAGCTTTCATACTGGCGCAGAATTTCCATGGGAATGTGGTAGCGCTCGCTGGCTTCGCTGATTGTCACTGTGATCCCCTGCCTTTCTTTCTGTGATTCTATATGAAAGTAAGTGTAAAGGCAGGCGGGGCAAATGTCTAATGCTTATATCGCATTTTCTGAAATGTCCCGGATACATTTCTTGACGGAGTCGATAAAATGCCTGGCAGCCGGGGAGAAGGGCTGCTCTTTTTTCCAGGCGAGAACCGCGCCGGTTTCCAGACGCGGGGAAAGGGGAATGAAGGAAAGTCCCGCAAAGCCGTCCAACTGAAAGCCGAGAGCGGTGCCGACACCGTTTCGGACCATGTTTGCGGCGTTCAGAAGGAGTGTGTAGTAGGAGGCGATTTCCAAATGGCCGTAGAAATCCCCAAACCAGCTTGCAAGCTCGCTCTGTACCGTTTCCCTGGAGGCCATAATCAGCGGAATCTCAGAAAGATCCTCAGGAGTAACAAATTCCCGCGCGGCCAGGGGAGAATCCGTCCGCACAAGAACGCCCCACCGCTCTTTCCGGGGCATGCGGACAAACTCATATCTGCTGATATCCACCGGCTCCAGGAGCAGGCCGAGATCGATGAGCCCCTTTTCGATCCGTTCCTTCGTATCGTCGGCCGTAGCGCTGAAAATGCGGAACTGTACCAATGGATGGGCTTGGCGGAACCGGGCGATTTGCTGGGAAATCAGCGTCATATTCCGGGTTTCCCCGCAGCCGATGGAGATTTCACCGGCCAGTTCCTCATCGCGGCTTAAAAATTCCCGTTCCGTTTTTTCCGTAAGAGAAACAATCTCCTGCGCCCTTCGCCGCAGAAGCATTCCGTCGTCCGTCAGGACAATGCTGTGATTGCTCCGGTGAAAAAGTTTGGTGCCTAATTCTTCCTCAAGCTGCATAAGCTGGCGGGAAAGCGTGGGCTGGGTTACATGGAGAAGGTTTGCGGCGCGGGTAATGTTTTCTTCCCGCGCCACCATGAGAAAGTACTTCAAAACGCGCAATTCCATGGGCGTACCATCCTTTTGAAAAAATGTGGAAGCGTTCCGGCGGCACGATCGGCGCAGATCGCTGTGAAAGTGCCGAACTGCTACAAGTGTAGCATATTTCAGAAAGGCCCGCAAGATACGCGGAATGGATTGTATTTTAGAAAAGAACTGCGTTATAATGACAAGAAAAAAGGAAAAAGAAAGGACGCAGATATGACGGAGGAAACATTATTTGCCTGCATTGGGCTGCAGGAGGAAATGCGCGGGAGGATACGCGCTTTTGAGGAGACCTTTGACTATGGGGAGGTTCGAAAGGAATTGGACATGCTTCGAACCCCCGGCGACTGGGAGCAAGGGCTTTCGGGCTTAAAGGACAGGCTTGGAGAGGACCGGGACGGCGTAAAGATCCTTGCCTGTATGCTCCGCTGCTGCCTGAAAACCTGGGAGGAATATGAGAAAAGAGGAATTTCTCAGGATATTTTTACCGCCACAATGAAATGCTTCCCGCGTTTTATCGGCGAATGCGAAAAAGCCAGGGGGAGCATGGGATTTGACCGGGCGTTCTGGACGCCCAGACAGCTCTCCATGGTGCTGTTCCGACTGGGCGAGCTGGAATATGAGATGACGGAAAAGGATGGGGAAAAAAGCGTGAGCATCCATATTCCCTCGGACGCGCGGCTGACGGAGGAGGCCTGCCGGGAGTCCTTCCGTATGGCGCGGGAGTTTTTCCGGACATACGATCCGGATTACGCCGAGGCGCCGTACTGGTGCTGTTCCTGGCTTATGAGTCCGGCACTGAAAGAGCTGCTGCCTGGGGATTCCAGGATACTTGGCTTTCAGAATTATTTTGAGATTACAAAGGTCTTTGAGGAGGAGCCCGCGTATCTGGAATGGGTGTACCAGATCAAAGAAAGAGAATGTCCCCCGGAGGATTTGCCGGAGAATACCAGCCTGCAGCGTAAAATGAAGGCATGGCTGCTGGCGGGAGGAAAGGTGGGAGAGGGCCTGGGCGTTTTGAAGCCGGAGGCTTTTGACTGATTCAAACAAACTTGTCCTCCAATATCCGGGCAATCGTGCAGCTAGGCCAGCGCAGCGGATGTTCGCGCGCAACGGCGCGGCTGGGCCAACCGCGCAAAGTGGCTGCCGGAATAACGGCCGCGATTTGACTTTTATGTCCGCAATGGGATATAATAAAGAAAAATATAAAGAAAAGGAGATGTCAGCGTATGGCACTTTTAAGAGGCTGCCAGGAGGGAAAGCAGACTCCTGAGCTGAAGGAAATCGAATGCCCGAAATGCAAAGAGATTATAGAGGTTTTTGCAAAAGAGGGCAAATCCGTTGAAGACGTAAAATGCGAAAAGTGCGGATTTGAGATTAAAGAAGGAGATCCGGTCTGAAATGGAATGAAGCCGGGCGCTTCTGCGCGGAATGTGCAGAGACGCCCGGCTTTTCTTTTCCGCGGACGCGCGGACCTTCGGATGGCCGCTTTCAGATACCGGAGGACGGGAAAAACAGGGATTGACAGGAGTATGCGCTTTTTATATAATTAAGTTATATAAATAGTTTATATAACTCGATTTTTCTTTGAATTTGAGGAACAAGAAAAATGCCAAAACAACGAATTACAAAAGAGATGGTGGTACGGGCTGCCTTTGAAATTGCCCGAAGCGAAGGCATGGAGCAGGTCATGGTAAAAAACCTTGCCCGGCGGCTTGGCTGTTCGGTGCAGCCGATTTACAGCTACTGTGAAAATATGGACGGCCTTCGGCGCGAGGTTGTCGAGCAGACCAGGCGCTTTATGGAGGAATATATGGCGGAGCATATTGACAGAGACGATCTTTTCCGCGGCACGGGCCGGGCGTATCTGCGGTTCGCGAAAGAAGAACCCCATTTGTTCCGGATTTTTATTCTGCATCAAAGAGAGGGGATTTCTTCTTTGGAGGATTTGTACCGGACGGAAACGAATCCTCATGTGGCGGAATTTATCGCCGCCAAGTTAAAGATCAGCATACCGCAGGCGAAGAGGCTGCATTTGAATATGCTGATTTACACCATTGGCATAGGCACTATTTTTTCCGTAACGACGCCGGGAATTTCGGCGGAGGAAATCTATGCGCAGCAGGAAGCGGCGTACGACGCGTTTCTGCTGCAGGCCGTAAATGGGGAGGCGTAGCCGGCTGTTTCGGTAAGACTCCCCGGAAAAGGAGGACGCTATGAAAAAAGGAATGATTCTTTACCAGTCCAAATACGGCGCCACAAAAAAATATGCCCAGTGGCTCCGTGAAATGACAGGATACGACTGTGCAGAAACAGCGAAGGCATCGGTCGGCGACGTGCTTTCCTATGAAAATCTGGTGCTGTGCGGCGGAATTTACGCGTCCGGCATAGCGGGGCTGTCATTTTTAAAAAAGAATATAGGGCGGCTGCAGGGCAAAAAAATCGCCGTTTTCTGCGTGGGCGCGTCCCCTTATGAAGAGAGCGCGTTTTCCGAAGTCAGAAAGCGCAACATGACAGGCGGCCTGGCGGAAATTCCTCTTTTTTACGGCCGGGGCGCCTGGGATGAAGGGGGGATGACCTTTAAGGACCGTACCCTGTGCAGGCTGCTGCAAAAATCCGTGGCCAAGAAAGATCCAAGCACTTATGAGCCTTGGATGCAGGCGCTCATGTGCGCGGCAGGGCAGACCTGCGATTGGACGGATAAGGCGTACCTGACGCCTTTGCTTGAATTTCTGGGGTGAAAATGGGCCTGTTGTGAGACGTCCGGCTGCGAAGATCAGGTCCTTGTGAGTATCCCCATGCGTACATCATGAAGAAAATCCGGGGTTTTGTATTTTTCCATGATTGCCTGGACTGCTTTGATGGCGGGTGTGATCAGCCGGTCCTTATGATAGACCAGGTAAAAGGAGCGGTTCCATTCATCCTCTAGATTCCGGACGACATGGATGCTCCCGGCGCCAACCTCTTTTTCCAGAAGCCGGAAGGAGATGGCGCAGATGCAGCCGTTGTACAGTACGGCGTTTTTGATGGCTTCCGGGCAGTTGGCTTCCCAGGCGATTTCATAGGGAACGTGGACGGTGTTCATGTATTCCTCAAAAAGTCTGCGGGTGCCGCTGCCTTTTTCGCGCATGACAAAGGGAAGATGGGCCAGCTCCTGCACCTGGATCTGCTTCTTCGCGGACAGGGGGTGGGAGGCGGCCATGGCCAGAACGAGAAAATCTTCGGCCACAGGGATGCAGACCAGTTCCGGGCTGGTGATACGCCCTTCCACCAGCCCGATGTCCAGCTCGGAATCCAGAAGTTTTGCTTCGATCTGGCTGGTATTGGTGACACAGGCGTAAGTTTGAATGTCCGGTATCCGTGCCTTTAAGTCGTTTAAAACACTGGAAAGCAGGCAGGAACCGATGGTAATGGTCGCGCCGATCCGCAGGCGGGCAACGGAGCTGTATTCTTCCATGGAGGTTTCCAGAAGCTGAAACTGGCTGACGGTGCGGCGGGCGTAGGCCAGAAGGTTTTTTCCGGCCTCGGTGATGTAGAGTTTTTTGGAAAGCCGGTCAAATAAGAGGACGCCATAGTGGGCCTCAAGCTCCCGGATTGCCTGGCTTACCGTGGGCTGGGAAAGAAAGCATTTTTCCGCGGCAGCGGACATGGTGCCGGCTTCGGCTACGGCGATAAAAATTTTCAAATGGCGGATGGTCAAGAACAGTCCTCCTCTCGTTTATCTATAGGAAATACCTATCAAATTGATTATAAAATATCATTTTTCTTTTGTATTGGCAAGTGTTATAATAAAAAACAACGGAGTCCGGAAGGAAGCTTCCGGAGCTGTCTGGATGACGCGGAAAGAGCGTCAGGAGGAGGAAAGGATGAAGGTTTTAATTCTTGGAGGCGTAGCGGCAGGCACAAAGGTCGCGGCCAGACTGAAAAGGGAAAAACAGGACTGGGAAGTGACGATTCTGACAAAAGGAAAGGATATTTCCTATGCGGGGTGCGGACTTCCGTATTATGTGGGGGATGTGATCCATGAAAAAGGCCAGCTTATTGTAAACACACCGGAAAAGTTCGAGGCCCTCACCGGCGCGAAGGTGTTTACGGGCATGGAGGCCGTAGGGGTGAATCCGTCGGCGAAAACCGTGACGGCAAAGAATCTGGAAACGGGAGAACAGGGCGAGTATTCCTATGACAAGCTGGTGATCGCCACGGGTGCCTCTCCCTTTGTACCGGATATTCCGGGGAAAGATCTCAAGAATGTGTTTGTGATGCGTACTCCGGACGACGCCATTGCCCTTCGAAACGCGGTGGAAGAGGGCGGTATCAAGCGCGCGGTGGTTGCCGGAGGCGGCTTTATCGGCCTTGAGGTGGCGGAAAATCTGGCGGCCAGAGACGTCCGGGTCAGCGTCATTGATTTCGCGCCCCATGTTCTGCCGAATTTCCTGGACCCGGAGATGAGCGAATACGTGGAAAACAAGATGGCCGACGCGGGCATCATGCCGATGACGAATGTGGCTCTTGAGGGCGTTGTGGGAGAAACTCAGGTGGAAAAGGTGCAGACCAGCAAGCGTGCCATGAAAGCGGACGCTCTGGTGATTGCCATTGGCATTCGCCCGAACACGGCTTTCCTGGAGGGCTCCGGCATTGAGATGGTGAAAGGTACGATTCTCACGGACGCTTACCTTCAGACAAATATTGAGAATATTTACGCGGTGGGCGACTGCGTCATGGTGACAAACCGCCAGACGAAGAAGCCGGCCTGGTCGCCCATGGGTTCCACGGCGAATATTGCCGGCCGTGTCCTGGCCAGAAATCTGGGCGGAGAAAAGACGGCGTATCCGGGTGTCCTTGGGACCGGCGTGGCCAAGCTGCCGGGCGGCATCAGCGCGGGGCGCACGGGCCTTACCGAGAGCGCGGCCAGAGAAGCGGGAATGGATGTGGAAACCGTCATCTGTGTGGTGGATGACAAAGCCCACTACTATCCCGGAGCCGGAAACTTTATTATCAAGGCGGTGGCCGATAAGGAAACCAGAAAGCTTTTGGGAATCCAGGTAATCGGCTCCGGCGCGGTGGACAAGGTGACGGACATTGCCGTAACGGGAATTTCCCTGGGCGCCACGGTGGATCAGCTCGCGGTGATGGATTTTGCTTACGCGCCGCCTTTCTCCACGGCCATCCATCCCTTTGCCCACGCTATGAATATCCTGATCAATAAGCTGGACGGCGGTCTGGACAGCGTGACGCCGAAGGCCTTTCTTCAGGGCGAGGCAGAAGACTACCGGATTATCGACTGCGGTATGCAGCCGACCCTGGAAGGAAAACAGTTTGTGGATTTCACGAAGGTGCGCGGTGATGTGGAGGGACTCGGAAAAGATGAGAAGCTGCTTTTAGTCTGCACCAAGGGCAAGAGAGCGTATCTGACACAGAACCGTCTGAAGGCTTATGGATACACAAACACAAAGGTGCTGGAAGGCGGCGTAACATTCAACGAGGTCGAAGAAGCGCAGTAACAGTTCAGTCCAGGTCTGCGCGCATGCCGCGCAGACCGTAAAAACGTGATTCAGGAGTGCGAAAATCCCATCGCCGAAGGCGATTTCAAATGGATTTTCGCAGTTACGGTTCAGCAAGGCTGAACTGTAACGAAGCGTAAGATCCGACTATGGAACGGTTACCAAGGAGAAAATGAGACAGGCAGGAGGCGCGAATCGGCGCGGCAAAGCAAGGGTGTCAGGCGCGGCGTCCTATTAAGGAGGAGAATATGGCAACATTAACAGTAAAACCGGCGGATGAAAAAAGAGTAAAGGCCATGGGCTTTTTGAGCAATAAGGGGACGGATAATTTTTCCGCCCGGATTATCACGGTAAACGGAAAAATTACGGCGGCCCAGCAGCGCTGCATCGCTGAGGCGGCGGAGAAATTCGGAAACGGAATCGTGACGTTTACCACAAGACTGACCATTGAGGTCCAGGGAGTTCCTTACGACAAGATTGAGGAATTTCAGGAGTTTATCGCGAAAGAGGGATTAAAGACCGGCGGTACAGGTTCCGTGGTGCGTCCGGTTGTCTCCTGTAAAGGCACCACCTGCCAGTACGGCCTGATCGATACCTTTGCCCTTTCCGAGGAGATTCATCATCGGTTTTATGAAGGTTATCATACGGTAAAGCTTCCCCACAAGTTTAAAATCGCGGTGGGCGGATGTCCAAATAACTGTGTGAAGCCGGACCTGAACGATCTGGGAATCATCGGCCAGCGCAAACCCAAACTGGACGAGGACGAATGCAATGGCTGCAAGAAGTGTTCGGTGGAGAAGGCATGTCCCATGAACGCCGCGAAAGTGGAGGACGGACTTCTGGAAATCGACCCAGCGGTCTGCAACAACTGCGGCCGCTGCATCGGAACCTGTCATTTTGACGCGCTGACAGCGGAATTCACGGGCTATAAAATTTACATCGGCGGCCGCTGGGGCAAGCATGTGGCCCAGGGGCGCGCTCTGGACAAGGTGTTCGCTGACAAGGACGAGGCTTTGAATGTGATCGAAAAAGCGATTCTGCTGTTCCGTGAACAGGGAAAGACGGGCGAGCGTTTCTCTGATACCATCGAGCGTCTGGGCTTTGAGAACGTGCAGAAGCAGCTTCTTTCCGATGATCTTCTGGAAAGAAAGCAGCAGATTCTGGACGCGGACCTTCACATGGTGGGCGGAGCTACCTGCTGACGTACAGGGGCAGCCCGTGGAGAACGGAATATTTTCAACAGGACTTGCGGGACTGCCGCGCCGGGGAGACTGGCGCGGCAGTCCCGCTTTGCCGTTTACGGGAGATTTTTTTGGGTTGGGATGGAAAAACGCGGGAAACGGGATTATAATAAAAAAATAACCAGAAAAGAAATCCCGGTATTTGTTTTCAAGAATATGCGGGAGGAAGGAATTTTGATCATGAATACCAAACAAACGAGCTGCGATACCTGCGTTTATTATCTTTACGATGAGGAGTACGACTGCTATGTCTGCGACCGGAGTCTGGACGAGGACGAGTATGTCCGGCTGATGACGGACAGCCGTTATGCCTGTCCGTATTACCGCCTGCAGGATGAATACGCGGTAGTGCGAAAGCAGATGTAGGCCACAAGAAAGGAGACAAAGAGGATGAAGCTTGCAGTTGTGTTTCCGGGAACCGGTTATCATGAGGATAAACCTCTTTTGTATTATAGCCGGAAGCTGGCGGCGGAGGCCGGTTATCAGGTGAAAGGCGTAAAGTACGGGAAACTGCCGGATATGGCGGGAGGAAATGACAAGGAAGGGATGAAAGCGGCATTTTCTCATGCCCTGGGTCAGGCGGAGGCGCTTTTGCGGGACATGGATTTCGGGGAGTGCCAGGAAATTCTGTTCCTGTCCAAAAGCATCGGAACAGCTGTGGCCGCGGCTTTCGCAAAGAGGCACGGGCTGCGTACCAGGAATGTTTACTATACACCGGTGGGAGAGTCCTTTGCGTTTATAGAGCAGCCGGGAATTGTCTTTCACGGAACAAAGGACCCATGGGTAGAAACCAAAACCGTGGAAGAGGGCTGCCGGAAATTGGGGCTGCCTCTTTACATCACGGAAAACGGCAATCATTCCCTGGAGACAGGAGACGCCTTGAAGGACTTGGAAAATCTGTGCTGGATTATGAAGATTTCCGGCGAATATATAAAAAAAGATGTTACAGTTCAGCCTTGCTGAACCGTAACTGCAAAAATCCATTTGAAATCGCCTTCGGCGATGGGATTTTCGCACTCCTGAATCACGTTCTTACGGTGTGCGCAGCATATGCGCAGACCTGGACGAAACTGTAGCAAAAAGAGGAGATTCTGCCTTGAAAGGGCATAGGATTAAACAGCGGCTTTGGGCGGCTGCTGTCAAATGCGTGAGGAGGTTTCTTATGAAATACGCGGTAATCGGTGCGGGCGGCACCGGAGGATGCATTGGAGGATACCTGGCAAGACAGGGGAACGATGTGACCTTGATCGCCAGAGGCGCTCATTTGGAAGCGATTCGGGAAAACGGGCTGACGGTGCGCTCCGCCAGAACCGGAGATTTTACGGTACGGAATCAGAAGGCCTGCACCATGGAGGAATATCGTGATACGCCGGATGTGGTGTTTGTATGCGTAAAATATTATTCCCTTGGGGAAACCATTGATTTTCTGCGGCGCAGAGCAGGAAAGGATACGCTGGTAATTCCGATTCTGAATGTATTCGGAACCGGAGAGGTACTCCAGACGGCCTGCCCTTCCTGTACGGTGCTGGACGGCTGCGTTTATATTTTCAGTATGATCCAGGAACCGGGAATCATCCGTCAGCCTACGAGTATTTTCCGGGTGTTTTTCGGATTTCGCCAGGGGCAGGACCGGCGCTTGGAGGCGGTGGCCAAAAAGGTGGAGGAAGATCTGCGGGCAGCGGGGATCGACGCATACTTTACGGAGCAGATTCTTAAGGAGGCGCTGCAGAAATTCAGCTTTGTGTCTCCCATGGGGGCCGCGGGCCTTTACTATGACGCTCACGGAGGCGATTTTATGGTGCCGGGGGAGAAGCAGGATACCTTTTTCGCTCTGGTGCGGGAGGTAGAACGCCTGGGGAACGCCCTCGGAGTGACCTTTGAGGAGGATCTGGTGGAAATCAACCGGGAGATTATGATGGGGCTTACGAAAGATTCCACCACTTCCATGCAGCGCGATGTGCAGCGGGGCGGTGAATCGGAGATCGACGGGCTGGTACACCGGGTCGTGAGACTGGCCAGGGAAAAGAACGTGGAGCTGCCGGTTTATGAAAAGATCAGTGCCTGGGCAGCCGAAAAAGGCATACGGTAAAGCTTCTTTCGCGCGGCGGTGAAGAATGTCTGCGGGCAGATACATTTCCCCTGGATAAGCCGGAAGACGCGATAAGGACTGCTGGAAGAACCGGGGAGACGCTGAACGTTGTGATTAAATTTTAAGAAGGGCGCGCAGACTATTTGCTGTGCAGACCGTAAGAACGTGATTCAAGAGTGCGAAAATCCCATCGCCGAAGGCGATTTCAAATGGATTTTTGCAGTTACGGTTCAGCAAGGCGGAACTGTAACAAAATTTTTGAAAAAATCGAAAAAAACCGTTGACATTCTCCCCATAAAGGTGTATAGTATCCCCTGTCGCCAAGAGAGTTGATTAAATGATAGAAACAATTCGATCAATTAAAACAATTCAAATTTCTTCTTTCAAAAAAACTTTTGAAAAAGATGAAAAAAATGGTTGACACACATCGAAAGATGTGATAAAGTATAAAA
>DVIQ01000113.1 GCA_018711185.1 Candidatus Limivivens intestinipullorum
AGTGGACAGACTCGGATATCCATCCATGACTGCCCACTATCTAAAAGTACGTGTAAACTATTGAACCGCGTAGTACCGAACGGTACGCTACGTGGTGTGGAAGGAGAGGGTAAAATCTCCCCTATCCGATCTGTAAAAGTTCGTCGCCGAAAGGCGGCATATATTCAGGGATGCCAAGAACGCCTGCCGGATTTTTTCGGGGAGGCGGTACGCCCGCCAGAATTTCCCGGTACGGTGGTAGGTCTGCTTCGCGGCGTTCTACACTCCGGTTCGGTCGGTGCTGAACGTGTGCCACCGGCACACAGCACCGCCAAATGGACATGCAAGCATGGCCGCTTGGCTCGTTGCTCGCGGGAATAAAAATAGAAGGCAGGAAATGACAGATGAAATCGATGAATCAAATGTTTTCCGTGACAACAGCAGACAGTCTGTCCACATCCGGCAAGCAGGCCCTTCTTTCTTTGTACGAGGCCTGCGCCCTGGCGGATAAAACGGACACGCCGCTGTATCTGTCCACGGATCTGAATTATTATAAAAAGATACCGCCGTTTTATTTCGCCTGGGAAAAGGAGAAGCTTGCCGGATTTCTGGTTCTCTTTATGCCGGAAAAGGAGGAGGCGGAGGTGACCGCGTATACGCATCCGGCATTCCGGGGCAGGGGATGCTTCCGCGCCCTTTGCGCTGCCGCAAAAGAAATCTGCCGGGAAAACGGAATCCGGAGGCTGCTTTATACGGTGGACGCCGCCTGCGAAAGCGGGCAGACGGTACTGAAAAGATCAGAGCTGGCATCCTATCAATTTTCAGAATACAAATTGGAGTTGGAAGAGGCGCAGCCCTACCGGGAGAATCGGGACATTTCCTTTGAACCGGTAACGGAGGAAAACACCGAAGTTTACCGGGAAACCGCGGCGGAAGCTTTGGAAAGCCGGGAGACGGCCGAAGTTTTTCTGAAGTCGATGCTTTCAGGTTCGGCCAGAAAAGGATATATCGAATACTGGAAAGGGATTCCGGCGGGAGTGTGCCATATCAGTGTACAGGACGGCGAAGCGGGGATTTACGGACTTGGCGTTTTGAAGGAATACCGGGGAATCGGACTGGGAAAACAGTTTGTGCGGTACATGTCCCGGGAAGCCGCCGGCAGCGGGCTGCCCGTGGTGATCGAAGTCGATTCCGATAACCAGCGGGCGTACTCCATTTACCGAAAGTACGGATTTCGGGTGGTTCAGCAGACGGATTATTTCGTGGAAGATCTTTAATACTGCTATCCGCAAACATTTGATTCACTTCTTTTTCTTTAATTCCGCTATAGCCCCATAATGCAGCACCGTGAACGCCTCCGGCGCGATTTCTTCCAAAAGTTTCCGGTGCTCCGCCTCCCACCGGGCGATTTCTTCTTTGGAAAGAGAAGCGCCGATGCCGCGGCAGGTCCGCATTCGGCCGTGCCAGGTTTCCCGGGTAAAGGGGACGTTCAGCAGATATTCTTCGTGGTGAACCAGGGTAAATTGCTCGTTATAAACGGCAGGGATCCGGATGGGATGAACCGTTTCTCCGGCTCCGCTCCACTGCGGGCTGTATTTTAAGACAAGCTTTTCGCTGGCTCCGGCAATTTTATCCTCAAAGGGCAGCCAGGCCATATACAGGAGCAGAAGCCGGCCGCCGGATTTCAGCATCCGGGCCAGACGCGGCATAACCTCATCATGCCGAAAGTACCAGAAGCACTGGCAGGCGGTGATGACGTCAAAAGAGCCCTCCGGAAAATCCAGCGCTTCCGTGGGAATCACGTAATAATCAATGTCCATGCCCGCGGAGAGCGCCCTGGCCTGGGCAATCTGATTCTCGGAGAGGTCTGTGCCGGTCCATTTGGCGCCGTAAGGATACAGATTTCTGGGAAGGACGCCGGTTCCGGTGCCGATGTCGAGGACATGCTGGCCCCGGACACACAGCCCTAGCCGGATGATCCGTTCATAAAACTCCCGGGGATAGATGTCCCGGAATTTCGCGTAGTCCGCCGAGGTCCGTCCCCAGTCAAAGGGCTTGCCGCCATCGATTTTCATAAGCTTCCTCCTTATCCGAATGCTTTGGGATAGACAACGTTTCCGCTGATGGGCGCGGCGTCATCGAAAAGGCGTATTGCCATGAAGTTTTCCGGGGGAAAGCCCTCCGGCACTTCGATGCCGAAGTCTTTGGCGGGACGGTAGCCCTCACGGGGATAGTAGCGTTCGCTGCCCAATACCAGGGAATAGCCGAAGCCGAGTTCTCTGGCGATCCGATGGCCTTCCCGGATCAGGGCGGTTCCGATGCCCTGCCGCTGATACGCGGGCTTCACGGCCAGGGGCGCCAGAGCCAGCACATCGTCGCCACCGACTTTGGCCCTGGTAAACAGGATATAGCCAACGAGCTCCTTCCCTTCCTCTGCCACAAGGGCCAGTTCCGGGATAAAAGCATCTTCTCTGCGCAGATTCACAACCAAATCCTGCTCCGTGCCGTCCGCGTGCTCCGCCTGGGAGAACGCTTCACGGATCAGAGGATAGATTTCGGAATAATCTTCTGGAGTTTCTTGCCTGATTTTCATAGGATACTCCTTTGCTGCCGCGCGTTTATAAGGTCAGCGCGGATTTTTTTGTTTGATGGCAACTGGTTCAGGTCAGGCCGAATCACTGACTGTATTATACTATAGACGGCCGGCTTTTGAAACCGGAAAATCAGGCGCGGCGGTTCAGTCCGAATCTGTGTCCTAAGCTCAACTATCACTTGAAACAAATTTTTCTTATCTCAAGCGATGCTTGCTGTATCGAACCGGTGTAATTTGATATTATTGAACCGCAATGAGGCGGCAAAATAAACATCCGTTTTCAGGCGGCATCAAACTGGGAACGCGGCAGTTCTATGCCGGATATTTTAAAACTGCCGGAGCTTGCCAAAATGCAACGGTTCAGCAGGGCTGAACGGTTACGCCGAAATTTTGGCGTCAGTGTTGGTATATTGACAGCCCTGGATTTCACATGATATTCTGGGAGAAAAGTGTTACTGTTCACGGCCCGGAGGGCCGTGAATAGTAACAGAAAAGCGCGTCAGGCGCGGGGAGGCGGAGAGTATGGAGAAAGAGAAAAGCGCGAAAAACAAAGGCCGCGCGGTAAGAGCGTATGTCTTCTGGCTGCGGACTCTTTACCGGGAGTCCCCGGCCTTTGTCTGGCTGTATCTGGCCGAGATTCCGGTTACGGTGGGAATTTTTCTTGCAGGGGCGTATCTTCCATCTGTCTTGACGGCAGATATTACGGCGGGAGAGCCGGTGGGACGGATTGTTTTGAATCTGGCTGTTTTAGGCGGGCTGCTGGTCTTTTTGCAGGCACTGCGGGTTTGGCTTCACAGAACACAGGAGATCAGGGATGACGAGATCCGCCTCCGGCATGTGAGCCAGATGGTGAAGGAAGTCCTGAATACGGAATACAAGAATGTAGAAAAAGGAGATTTCCAGAACCGATTTATGGAGCTTACAAGGCTGCATTTGTGGAATGGGAATTTTTCTTCAAAGTTTATGCAGGCGCTTCAGACGGCAGGCACAGCGGCGGCAGGGCTGCTTCTCTATACAGGAATGCTTTCAGGGCTGTCTTTGTGGCTTCTGGCGGTAATCCTGGTCTGTACGGCGGCGAATTATTTTGTGGCTATCCGCTGCAACCGCTGGGAAAGCGAGAACCGCCATAAATGGTGGCCGCTGGATTTGAAAATGCAGTATCTGAGCCGGAATTTAGGGTCTTATGAGGTGGCGAAGGACGTACATCTGTACCACATGGCTCCCTGGCTGAAAAAGCTGTATGACCGAACCTTAAAGGAGCGGCTGCATTTTACCTTCCGCATGCAGGCAAACTATTACGTGATGGCTCTTGCCTGGGGCTTTACCGGACTGATCTGGCAGGGCGCGGCGTATGGGTATCTGATCTGGGCGGTTTGCGCGGAAAGGATTCTGCCATCTGAGTTCGTCCTGTATATCGGTCTTCTCCTGGGCTTTGCCCAGTGGTGCAGCGCCATAACCAGAAGTGTGCAGTCCCTTCATGAGCAGGCTCTGTATGTGGAGGAGCATCAAAGTTTTATGGATAAGCTGAAGCCGGAGGAGGAAGGAGATAAGGAGCCGCTTCTTCTGAAAAAAGGCCATATACCGGAAATCTGCTTCCGAAACGTGACATTTCAGTATCCCGGAACGGATAAGCCTGTGATTAAGAACCTGAATCTGACTTTGAAGCCCGGAGAAAATCTGGCTCTGGTGGGCTTAAACGGAGCCGGAAAAACGACATTTATCAAGCTGCTGTGCGGATTTTATGATCCTACCCAGGGAGAAATCCTCATCGATGGAATCAGCCGCAGCCGCTATACCAGAGAATCCTGGATGCGGTGCATTTCCGGTGTTTTTCAGGATATGGGCTTTTTCCCGGTGTCTCTGCGGGACAACCTGGCGCCGGAGGGCGGCGCTGATGCCGGGCGGATGGAGGAATGTCTGAAAATGGCGGATTTGGCGGAAAAGACGGCCTCCCTTCCGGCGGGACTGGAAACGCTGTTCGGAGTGGGAATCCAGGAGGGCGCCGCGGAATTTTCCGGAGGGGAAGGGCAAAGGCTGATGCTTGCCCGGGCTTTTTACAAGGATGCGCCGCTTTTGGTGCTGGATGAGCCCACCGCGGCCCTGGATCCCCTGGCGGAGAGCCGGCTGTATGAGCGATACCGCCAGTTTTCCGAGAACAAAACCACGGTTTTCATTTCCCATCGTCTGGCAAGCACCCGGTTCTGTGACCGGATTCTGCTGATGGAAAACGGGGAAATCGCGGAGACGGAAACCCATGAGGAACTGATGCGGCAGCAGGGAAGCTACGCCCGTATGTATCTTCTGCAGAGCAAATATTATCAGCAGGAGGAAGCGGGACTGGAAGGGGAGATGAGTTTGTGAAAAAGAAGTGGAAAGCCTTTATCCGGGCCATTGTTTTTGTGGCGAAGGACTGTCCGGCCGTCTGGCCGGTGACCCTTCTCACCGCGGCCCTGGAAGCAGCCTATCCTTATATTAATATTATTTTGTCGGCGGAAATTCTGACAGAAATCACCAGCAGCACAAGAGACATGGAGCGCCTGCTTTTCCTGGCGGCGCTGTTGGTGACCATGGAGTTTCTGGGAAGCTGCTGCGTACAGTTCTGCAGCCAGCTTTTGAACTGCCTCCAGTATATGGTTATGGCGCATCTGGATGAAAGTGTGGTGATCAAGGGCTGGGGTATGGATTACACGCTGCTGTGCGACCCGAAAATTCATGAGCAGCAGAACACCATCAGCCATTGGTTCTTCTGGAAGGGCATGGTTGCCATGATTACCCAGTTTCGCCGTCTGATCGGCGCGCTGGTGAGCATCGGCATCTCGGTGGCTCTGACAGTGGAGCTTTTTGCGGCAAGGGCTGCCGGGGACAGTATGGGAGCGCGTTTGGTAAACCACTGGACCTTCCCGGCGCTGTTTCTTCTGTTTTTCGGTCTGTCTACGGCATACAATATCTGGTCAGGCTCCCGTTTTCAGAAGGGAACCTATCAGATGGAGCAGGACGAGAAAGCGCCTATGAATCAGGCGGAGGAACTGATGAAGGCATGCTGCGCGGAATACCAGCGGGGCAAGGATGTCCGTATTTTTCACGCTCAGGGAATGCTCCTGGGGAAATTTCAGGAGCTGTGTGAAGCCATTGTGGGAAGCAGAAAAAAGGCGAAGGTCTCCTTTCGGCGTACGCTGGTGCTGTCTGAATTGCTTTCCCGGATTTTCGGCATCGCGGTCTATCTGTTCGCGGGCCTGAAGACACTCTATGGGGCTTTTGGCGTGGGCAGTCTGCTGAAATATACCGGTATGGTGACACAGTTTGGCGATGGAATTGTTGCTATGGTACAGACGATTGATGAAATGCTTCAGAACGGCAGCTATCTGGCGGACTATTTTGACTACCAGGATACAAAAAACATTACAGCCGACGCCGCACTTCCCGTTGCGCCGGAAATCCGGGAGGACTACGAATTTGAGTTCCGTCATGTGACGTTTACCTACCCCGGCGCGGCAGGTCCCAGCCTGCGGGATATCAGCTGCAAATTCCGCAAGGGGGAAAAGATTGCCGTGGTGGGCCGCAATGGCTCCGGGAAAACCACGTTTATTAAGCTTTTGTGCCGTTTGTATGATCCACAGGAGGGACAGATTCTGCTGAACGGGGTGGACATCCGGGAATACCGCTATGAAGAATATCTTCGCTTTTTCTCCACCGTATTTCAGGATTACCATATTTTTGCCTTTACCCTTGGAGAAAATGTGGCGGCGGAAAGCGATTATTCCAGAAAAAGGGCGGCGCGGGCCCTGGAAAACGCAGGCTTCGGGCCAAGACTTCGGACGATGCCTCAGGGACTGGATACACAGCTTTTCAAAAACTTTTATGAGGACGGAGTGGAGCTGTCCGGCGGGGAAGGTCAGAAGGTGGCGATTGCGCGGTGTCTCTATAAGGACGCGCCTCACGCGGTGCTGGATGAGCCCACCGCGGCCCTGGACGCGGTGGCGGAAGCGGATATCTACCAGCGGATGAATCAGTTTGTCCAGGGAAAAGGAGCCATTTATATTTCTCACCGCCTTTCGAGCTGTCATTTCTGCAGCCGGATTCTGGTGTTCGACAACGGAACCCTGGCGGAGACGGGGACTCATGAGGAGCTTCTGAGGGCGGAGGGGCTTTATTGGAAGCTGTGGAACGCCCAGGCGAAGTATTATCAGGAAGAGAGGAGTGAAAAATCCCATCGCCGCAGGCGATTTTAAATGGATTTTGCATGCAACAGTTCAGCAGGGCTGAACTGTTACGAAATCCTTGAATCGTTTTGCTGAATATGCTATATATTAAAGAAAAATACTTTTAAGAGATGGATAAATTCAATAAAATTTTTACTTTACATAATGGTTGTGTTCTATTGCGAAAGGCAATAAGTAGGCAGCGAAGCGGGTGATAAATTAGCATATTTACTGTTAAAGAAAGAAGGGGCGATTATGACAGAAGCAAAGATAGAAGAAGTTATGGAAATTTTTGCGAAAGAAGCAAAAAAAGTCTATGGAAATAAATTGAAAAGTATTATTTTGTATGGCTCCTGTGCCCGCGGCGATTTTTCGAATGACAGTGATATTGATGTCCTGATATTGCTGGACGTTCCGCCCGAGAAGATTGGCACGGAGCGCAAGCGAATGCTGCAGGTGACGGATCAACTGGATTGGGAATATGACGTGGTATTGGCTCCGGTATATCAGAATTATGCGGTGTATGAGAAGTATATACCGGTATCGGTGTTCTACCAGAATGTTGAGAGGGAGGGAATCAAAATTGCCTGAGAATACAAATTTGCAAAAAGATTATGCGGGATATCGGTTGGAAAGAGCTAAGGAGGATTTAGAAGCGGCACAGTTGCTGTATAAAGCAGGAAATTATAGAATTGCGAATAATCGAGCCTATTATGCAATTTTTCATGCTATGCGGGCAGTATTGGTATTCGATAATTTTGATTCAAGCAAGCACAGCGGTGTTATAGCAGAGTTTCGAAGGAGATATATCAAAGCCGGGGTTTTTCCGGCAGAAGTATCGAAAATGATTGGCTCTGCTTTTATGATTCGAAATGCGTCAGATTATGACGATATGTTTCTTGCCAGCAGAACGGATACGGAGGAACAAATTCGTAATGCGGAATATATATTGAAGCTGTTGTCTGATTATATAAAGAAAAGGATAGGAGAATACAAATAAGCCTGCCCAAGCCGCAAAATGCGGCGCGGCAGGCTTTTATAAAAATTTTTCACAAACATTCTAACCAACCATTTCCCACCCCGACTATCTAAGTGCAGCAAATCGGCCGGCAGACCAATGACCGGCCGCAGGAAAGGAATATTACAGTGCAAAAAGGTAAGAAAAGCAGGTACACATTATGAGAACAGAAGAAACGATTCATATGCTTTCCGATCCGTCTTTTCTGGACAAGCTTTACGGTTATGCCTATCACCGCTGCCGCACCTCTCATGAGGCCGAGGACTTATGTTCCGATATTGTCCTGGCAGTTCTGCGGGGGATTCGAAAGGGCAGAGAGGTTGAAAATTTTTACGCGTTTGTGTGGACTGTGGCGCGGCGGGTATACGCGGACTACTGTGAAAAGCGGAAACAGTGTTCGGATAGGACGGTTGAGGGAGCGTATGAGGACAACAGCAGAAATATAATGGAGACGCCCATCGAGGATTTCCTGGAAAGAGAGGCGGAGAGAGAGGAGCTTTCCCGTGTTATGGAGGAGATCTCTTTTCTTTCCAAAATCTACCGGGATGTTATGGTTATGTATTACCTGGATGAGAAGAAAACGGCTCAGATCGCGGCCGCTCTGGGCATATCGGAAACCACGGTAAAACAGCGCCTGTTTTATGCCCGCGGCACGATAAAGAAAGGGGTACAGAGAATGAAGACAGATACACTGACACTGAAACCCGTCGATCTGCAGTTTGTGGGAAGAGGAGATCCCATCGGAAACGATCCGAGCCAGAAGGCGGAGCGTCTGCTGTCGCGGAATCTGGTATACTTGTGCCGGAGCGAGGCAAGAACCGCGAAAGAGCTGTCCGAGGCCCTGGGGGTTCCGATGCCTTATATTGAAAATGAGCTTGCGATTCAGTGCGAAGGCAAAAACGGCAGCTATGGTCTGCTGAGGGATCTGGGAAACGGAAAATATATCTCCAATATTTTAATTGCAAAGGCAGAGGAGTTTGAAGAGGCCAACAAAATTTATGAGCAGCATCTGGATGAATTTTGCGCCTGCCTGGAAGCGGCGGTTGATAAAAGCAGAGAGAAAATCCTCTCGTTTCCATTCTTGAGTCCCCAGACAGATGTGGCCTTTATTTTATGGCCCCTCATTTCCTTCGTGAACTGGAAGCTGAAGGAGCAGGTCAATGAAATTCTGGCAGAACGGTATTTTGCGGATATTGTGCTGCCGAAGCGTGAGTTTACCTCTGCGGCGGTTGCGGTTCACGGCCAGGAACCACTCCAGATGGGATTTTACGGCTGCGACGGCGTTGTGGCAAATGATCTGTGCGGCTATGCGCGGGTGTTCTTCGATAATATCTATGGAGAACGTATGGATAAGCATTTCGGGTGCGACCATAATCTTTCCATAGATCCGGAAATTTTGCTGACGCTTCGGGCAATTGGCGGGATTTCGGCGGATTCCCTGTCCGAAGAGGAAAAGGAAATCGCGGCGAAGGCCATCGAGTGCGGGTATCTGCGCAGAAACGGCAGGATTCTGGAACCGAAAATCCTGGTATTCCGGGAAGAGGATATGCCTGCCTTTACAAATTTGCTTTCCGATTTCGACGAAGAATCCCGTCGGATCGCGGAAAAGATCGCCGGAGAGCTCGCGGCGTATATGAAAAGGCATATTCCGAAGCATTTGCTGGGAGAATATCCGAATTACAACCTGCTTATCGCAGGCGTTCGGATTCTGCGCGATACCATAGAAGAATGCATTCGGAGAGGAATGCTGACGATTCCTGAGAGCAGGATTGGGGCGGATGGGACGTTTATGACGGTGAAGAAGGTGGGTTGACGTAGCTTCAGTTATACCGCTGTTTCGATAAAAGCTGCATAAGATACTGAAATATTATAAGAGAGGTCAAGGTCAGTAGGAAAAAAGCATATCTATAAGGAAGCATTCGTATCTTGCAGGGCTGTAGAGGCTAGGCTAGCATTCTTTGCCGCTCGGCTGTTTGCCCTTGTTTTGTTTCCATTCCCCGATGGTAGAAAATCGATATTTTCTGAGCCTGTGAAAAAATCTTTGTAAATATAGATCGTCTATGATAATTGTTGGGCTGAAAGTTAATCTGAGAACTTTCAGCTCTTGGTTTATATGGAGAAAAGCCCCAGTGCCCTATCCCCCTGTTATGCATTCCCTGGCGTCCGCGTCTACGCTTGCATGGCTTATCCATCAAAAGTTTGAATTAGGCATTCCACTATACCGTCAGGAAAAAGAGTGGGAGGCTCTGGGATTACGTTTAAGCAGGGCGACCATGTCAAACTGGCTTCTGGTCGTCTACCGGGATTGGCTCCGGCACATCGTTCATCGTCTCAGGCAGGAGCTTCTGAAACAGCGATATCTGCATATCGATGAAACCCATGTACAGGTACTGAAAGAATCTGGGCGGAAGAATACTTCCGATTCTTATATGTGGGTTTACTGCAGTATTAAGGGGGCCCAAAATCCGATCCGGTATTTTGAGTACCAGCCTGGACGGGGAGGAAAATATCCAGAAGCATTCCTGAAAGGATATGAGGGTTACATCCACACAGATGCTTATTCCGGATACAATGGGCTTTCCGAAGTAAAACGGTGCCTGTGCTATACACACCTGCGCCGGGCTTTTGTAGATGCGCTCCCTAAGGATATCCATACCCCTCAGGCGTCCAAACCTGCAGAAGCAATCCTCCGGCTGAATAAACTTTTTGACATAGAGGCCGAACTGGAGGGTCTTTCTCCTGAGCAAAAGAAAAAAGAACGTCTTATCCGCGAGAAACCGCTTCTCGAGGCTTTTTGGGCGTGGGCAGAAAAAAGTGCTGCTTCCGAACTGCCAAAGTCCAAACTTTCCAAAGCGTTTTATTATGCATTAAATAACCGCCAGGAATTCTTCAATTATCTGGAAGATGGACATTGTTCGATCAGTAATTCCTTTGCAGAAAACTGTATCCGGCCATTCGTGATCGGAAGAAAGAACTGGCTGTTTGCAGGAAGTCCGAAAGGAGCCGATACAAGTGCGGGGATCTATACACTGGTTGAGACTGCCAAAGCAAATGGTCTTGCCCCAATGAAGTACCTGAAATATATCCTGGCGGACATGCCGGGAAGTGCCTTCCTGGAACATCCCGAATATCTGGATGATTACCTGCCCTGGAATCCCATGGTAAAGGAACTCTGTCAATAACCGCTGATCTTTCAGTATAAAAGGTTGGCGGTTATTTTTCTATACACTGTTTTATTTGACGCTTACTTCTGTTCCTCATATATCTGCCTCAAGTTCCAGATTGTCATTGTCCATTTTTGGGTAGTTTCAAAAGTTGCTGGACAAAGCGCGTTTAAAAGAACCGTATCGCTTGGAAATACGCTCCTCTGGCGGTTCAACTTTCGATACGTGGAATTCAGCGATTTGATGGGATTTGTTGTGTAAACGACCTTCTTTACTTCGGTCGAAAACTTGAAGATTGGGCAGATTGCATACCAGTTCTGTTTCCAGCTTTTCATGGAATTCGGATATTTAACAGACCATTTTTCAGTTACCCTCCCCAGGGTTTCCAGGACTTGCTCTTAGGATGGAGCCTGATAAACGGTCTTTAAATCATTGGCAAACTGCCTATAGTCCTTGTATGCTACATATTTCAGGGTGTTTCTCATCTGATGTACAATGTAGCGCTGATATTGTGTTTGGGGATATGCCGCAGCGATTGCTTCTTTGATTCCACTCAGGCCATCGGCGCAGATGATCATGATATCTTTTATTCCACGGTTTTTCATTTTATTCAGCACGGAAAGCCAGTGTTTTGAACTCTCATTGTCTCCGACCTGAATGGTCAGAACCTCCTTTTGGCTGACCATGTTGATTCCAAGAATTATACCCATTGCGGTAATCATCGCTGTCAGAACGCTGAAATTTTTGATAACCAGGGTGCTCATCCATCTCAGCTTCCATCACTTCTTATCTTCTTTCGACAACGAACACATCCCAAGCGTTTATTAGTACGTTTTTCGGGCGATTCTTCATATTCTTCCTGACAATAGCAGCACTTCCACCACACATTATGATGAGAGCCTGCCATTATTTCTGTTGGCATGATAATATTTTTTTCATAATTCCATTCTTTCAATAAATGAGGATGTGTTGTAGCTAAATCATTATAGCCTGCAAGAATCTTTTTATTAGAGCAATAAGGACATCCTGTTGGTCTATTTGAAGTTTTATGATTAATACTCGATTGGTAACTGTGCCCTTTTTCACACAGCCACCATACCTTTTGATGACTTCCTGAAGTTATTTCAGTAGGTTGAATTTCGTTTTTACTATAATCCCATTCTTCACATACTTCTGGGTAATGGTCAAAGAGGCTTCCATTTTTAAATATTTCATTTGTTCGTCTTGCTTTCCATAACTTGCCCTGTGTTTTTGCGCATTGTGGACATCCTGTTTTCAATGTACTTGTACGATTGTTTACTTTCGACTGCCATTTGAATCCACAAACAGAACATTTCCACCACATCTTCTTATTACTTGAAACGGCAATATTATCAGCAGATATGCCATTTTTCTGTTCATCAAATTCTTTTGCAATCTCAGGTGCTTCTTTGGCTAATGAATGTTCTCCTATATATGTTCCACCTTGGTACAAACTAGCACCTGTATTGCTGCACACAGGACATCCACACCCCCTCCTGTTCTTGATGCTATTACAGAAGAATATCTGTGGCCCTTTTCGCATATCCAATATGCCTTTTTCCCAGAATGAGCAGCAACTAATTCAGGTGTGAGAGGAGCATTTCTCTCATAGTCCCACTCTTTTGCAATTGATGGGAACAAGTCTGCTAAAGATTTTGATTGTGCACTACTAAGAACCGTTTTGCATATTTCCGCATTATCCCGTAAACAATTCACATCAATAGTTAATGTCATTTGAAACTTTGTATTGATATACTCAATCAACTTCATTATGGGTTCTGTCATGTGGGTGCCATTTGTTAAAGGCTTTGGTGTAATAATATACGGACTCAATTCCTTTGCCATGATACACTTTGGCTCACGAATCCGTAACAAGGTAAGTCCATTATTATTACAAATCTCATTTTTCCATATATCTTTCTCTAGTTCTTTATGCCAACGCTCACCATCGTATTCAATACCAAGCTTAATCTCAGGAATATATATATCTATCTCTTTTCCTTCCAAAAAATCAGGTCTATAGTTTTCTTGAACATCAAAAAAAGCCTTGGAAAGATAAAATAGGATAGATTTTTCTGGTATAGAAATTCGATTGTTACATAAACCGCAGCTAGTACTCTTTAGTGATTTCAAATTACTCTCTAAAATACTTTTTTTGCGCCCACAGATACATTGGCATATCCATCGCCTTTCATGTTTTCCACTTTTAGGTTTTATATAATCTTCTCTATCTTGTTCGATGACAGTTAATAGTCCATAAATATCTCCTATTTGGACAGCTTTTACGTGCTTACACCCGTCTCTATTAAGCTTAATATTTTTATTGAACCAATATGAGGAAATAGTAATATGATTCCCACATACCATGCATTCACAATCCCATTGACTATTGCCCAAATATTTTTTAGCAATCAATACACCTGATTGCTTCCCAGTTAAATCAGTATAAGTGCCCATATTATTTTTCACCTAAATTTCTAACTTTTATTTAAGACAATACACTTTTGTTGATCTGGCCGTTTTGAAAAATTATAACATAAAGTGGTAAACATTTCCAACACCTTAGTATTGAGAGTAAAGCAAGAGAAGTCGCCAGGGATAAAACTTGCGCTTCGTGTCCTGGACGATTTTTCCAGCTTTTACTTTTTGGCAGACAAGAGGTGCAAGCGAATGATCGCTGGTGCCCTCAGAATATTATGTGTATAGCAATTCCTACCTTGCCATTGTGGACATTTAGGGAGAAGCTAGTATTTATTCAGCTTCCAGAGCGTAGAACTGGGGCGGTAATACAGATATCTCTCGTAAACGGGAAAGGGTGTATTGATGTTTTACATGACATAGAAGAAATTAATAAGAAGTTGTTAGTTTTCTTGCTCGTTTTTTGTAATCCGTTTGTTAGCTGTTAAATTAGTTTGCTCTTGATACTTCCTTATTCGTCTTTCCCTTCCTCAAGCGTTTCTATTTATGAAAGTGCGGGTGGTGCTTTCACACATATCACAACGAAAGACTTAAGCCCCTACCTTTTTCCGTGAAATGCAGATCGGTTCCTTTCAGAGCGTTTCGCACAGGATGAGAAACCATTCGCAGAAATGACGAAAGACCACTGGCTTTCGGTCTGCTATAATAAAGACACCTGAAAAACGATGTGAACAGAGAAAGGAAGGAAAGATGATTCATTTTAAACTCGCGGAATTAAGAAAGCGCAAGGGCCTTACACAGCAGGAACTGGCTGAAATTTTAGGGGTTTCCCATCAGACCATCAGCAGATGGGAAACCGGCGCCGTACTGCCGGATGTGTCGATTTTGCCTCAGATCAGTATGTATTTTGATGTATCCGTGGACGCGCTTCTTGGACTGGTGCCTCTTGATCCTGCCTATATACCGTCCAAAACGGGAATAGAAGAATATTGGGACAATAAACTGGAATATCTGGAGAACTCCAGAGCGTCTATGTGGAATACGGACTATGCGCGTTTTCTGGTTCAAGAAGTATGGAAGATCAAAAAACCGGCTGCCGTTTTGGATTGCGGATGCGGATATGGTGAACTGGGACGGCTGCTGCTGCCGCTTCTGCCTTCTGGAAGAAAATATGTGGGAATTGACTTTTCAGAGAAGCTGATTCGCGCCGCGCGGAAATTATTTCACAATACCGATATGGACGTACAGTTTGTGCGCGCAGATATTATGAAGTACCGGTCAACGGAAAAGTATGACCTTGTGATCGGGCAGGGGCTTTTGCGTCATCCTGACTCCGGGGAGCTGATGCTGCGCAGAATGGCCGGTTTTCTCAGAGAGGGAGGTTTGCTGGTGAGTATCGAATGCAACCGGGAATTGGAAACCAGCGGGCTGTACATACATGGGATGGACTATTTCAGGCTAAGCGATCATGAAGGGCTAAAAAAATTATGGAAGAAAGAGCTGGAGGAGCAAAACCGTGACTATGCGGTTGCAATGAAAGTTCCGCACTACATGAAAGCGATGGGATTGAAGAACGTTTCCAGCCGTATGAACGACCGGGTAACATTCCTTGAGCCGGAGCAGCCGGATTTTAAGAAACGACTGGAATGCATCGTAAAAGCGGAGGGCTGGGATAAGGGCAAAACAGATGCGGAAATTTCAGATCTGATTGCCTTTTTTATGAATCATGGGATGAGCCGGAAGGACGCGGAGGACTATTGCGGAAAGCAGCGGGAGATTGCGGAATACATCAAAAGCCATAAAGAAAGCGTCTCAATGACAATGACGAAGGGATTTTTGATTTCCTATGGATGGAAATAAAAGATTTCGAACTTTCAAATCCTCTAACCAATCCCCTCTCCGCCCGACTATATAAGCGTAACGCTGGTTCCAACGTTATACCACCGGCTATATTGACGCGCCGCGGCCTCCATGATAATCTGGCCATGTGCCGATAAAAAGGTTCCCCCTTCGGCCAGATTGCAGCGATCAGTGGAGCGGCCTGCCGACGCTTGGCGGCAGGCCGAATACACCGCAAGCGCCGGATACATCGTAAGCGCCAGGTACAGTGCAAGTGCCGGATGCGGTACGTCTTTCTGCAATCTGCCGGGAGAACGATTCGGGTATCTGTCCAGGCACACGGCGGAGGTGCCGGAAAGAGAAAATTTACAAGGGCTGCTCGGGAAAAGCCGAACGGTCACATTTGAGGAGGATTTTTATGAAAGGGAAAACAAAAGGAGCCGGTCAGATAATCGGAAATCTGTTTTACTGGCTCCGGGTTCTTTACCGGGATTCGCCCGGGTATGTGCTGCTTTACCTGGTGGGCGCGCCGCTGGCCATCGGCATTTCGTGGCTGGGAGCTTATATGCCGTCGGTGTTGGTGGCGGATATTACCGCCGGGGAAGCGGCTTTCGTGACGTTTCGGAATCTGGCTCTGCTGGGCGGGGCGCTGACCCTTCTCTATGGGGCGCAGCGCTGGGCCCAGGAGACCCGGAAGCGGAAAGAAAAACGGATCTGCGGCGGGCATTCGATGAGGCTTATCAAGGAGACCTTGAACGCGGAATACCGGAATACGGAGCGGCCGGATTTTCATACGGAATTTATGAAGCTTCAGGAGCTCCACCTCTGGTCGGGGGACCTGACGGACCGGTTTTTGACCAGCATGGCTTCCGGGCTGGAGGGGATCGCGGGACTGCTCCTCTATGCCGGGATGCTCTCCGGACTTTCGCCGTGGATTCTGGTTCTGATTGTGGTATCCGCGGTGGTAAGCTCCCTGGTGGGAGCCTGGTGCAACCGCTGGGACAGCAAAAACCGTCATAAATGGTGGGCGCTGGATCTGAAAATGGAGTATCTGGCCCAGAATATGAGCTCCTATCAGTCCGCGAAGGACGTGCATCTCTATTCCATGGCCCCGTGGCTGCGGAAGCTGTACGACCGGGAGCTGAAGGAACGTATGCGCTATACGGCCAGGCTTATGGCCAATTTCTATGTCTGGGGCGTGTCGTACAGCGCGGCGGCCATGATCTGCGAGGGCGCGTCGTATCTGTACCTGATTTACTGTGTCTGTACCGGACAGATGAGCGCTGCGGATTTTGTCCTCTATGTGGGGATTCTCATGGGTTTTACCAACTGGTGCTATTCCCTTGAGGATTCTTTTAAGTCGCTTCACGAGATTGCCCTGTATGTGGAAGAGGATCGGAAGTTCAGAGGGAAGCTTGAGAGGGAAAAAGAAGAGGAGAAGGAGGCGCTGGTTTTGGAAAAAGGGCATATCCCGGAAATTGTTTTCCGGGATGTGACGTTCCGGTATGAGGGAGCGAAGGAGCCGGTGATCAAACACCTGAATCTGACCATGAAGCCGGGGGAGAATCTGGCCCTGGTGGGATTAAACGGCGCGGGAAAGACGACCTTTATCAAACTTTTGTGCGGTTTTTATGATCCCACAGAGGGAGAAATTCTGGTGGACGGCGTAAACCGGAGCAGATATACGAAGGAATCCTGGATTCGCTGTTTTTCCGGTGTGTTCCAGGAGACGGGACTCTTTCCCCTTACCCTGAGGGAAAACCTGATGCCCGAAGGGAAGGAAGATTCCAGGCGCGTGAAGGAATGTCTGGAGCTTGCGGATTTGAAGGAGAAGCTTGAAAAGCTGCCGGAAGGACTGGATACGCTGTTCGGAGCGGGCGTCCTGGAAGGGGCGGCGGATTTTTCCGGGGGAGAGGTTCAGAAGCTGATGCTGGCAAGGGCGCTGTATAAGCAGGCGCCGTTTCTGGTGCTGGACGAGCCCACGGCGGCCCTGGATCCGCTGGCGGAAAGTGAATTATATGAAAAATATTACCGGCTTTCCAAGGAGAAAACCACGGTCTTTATCTCGCACAGACTGGCGAGCACCCGGTTCTGCGACCGGATTCTGCTTTTGGAGAATGGAAAAGTGACGGAATCGGGCACCCACCGGGAGCTCATGGAGAAGCAGGGAAGCTACGCGGCCATGTACCGGCTGCAGAGTAAATATTATCAGCAGGCGGAGGCCGGACTGGAAGGGGATATGGAGCTGTGAAGAAAAAATGGAAAGTATTTGTCAGAGCGGTGTGTTTTGTGGCCAGGGATATTCCCGCCATCTGGCCCCTGGCGGCTTTGACGGCCGTGACGGAGGCGGCGGGCCCTTATATTGAAATCTTTTTGTCAGCGGCGATTTTGTCGGAGCTGGCCAGCGAATCCAGAAGCATGGAGCATCTGTTTTTCCTGGCGGTGCTGATGGCGGGACTGAACTTTCTGGCAAGTGCCTTTAGCAGGTTCTGCGGCTATGCGCTGGAGACGCTGCGGTATCTTCTTATGCAGCATTTGGATGAAGCGGTGGCAGACAAGGCATGGAGGATGGACTACAAGCTTCTTGGTGATTCCAAGGTACACGGGCAGAAGAAAACCATCAATAACTGGCTGTATGATCACGGAATGGTGGCTATGGTGATTCAGTTTCAAACGCTGCTTCAGGCCCTGGTCACCATCGGCATATCCATTGCCCTGACGGTGGAATTTTTCCGGGCCAGGGCCCAGGGAGACGGCGGGCTTGCGCGGTTTTTGAACCATTGGAGTTTCCCTGTGCTGTTTCTGGTGCTGTTCGCGCTGGCGATCCTTTATAATAACTGGGCCGAAGGAAAGACACAGAAGAGACAGTACCGGTTTACCAAGGACATGGAGGGCTATTCCAACCAGAGGACCGAGCTTATGAAGGCTTGCTGTGCGGAATACCACCGGGGAAAGGACGTCCGCGTTTTTCATGAACAGAAGATGCTTCTGGGAAAATTTGAGCGTTTAAACGATACCATTGCCGGCTTATGGGAGAAAGCCAGCGCGTCTTTTCGGAGGCTGGGCGTGTCCTCGGTGCTGGTTTCCAGGCTTTTTAACCTGTTCGTCTATCTGGCGGTGGGACTGAAAGCGGTGTGCCGGGCCTTTGACGTGGGAAACCTTCTGAAATATACCGGAATGGTGACGCAGCTTGGAGAAGGGGTGACCGGACTGTTTAACACGGCCAGAGCCGCCTTTGAAAATATCCGGTATCTGGAAGACTATTTTGCCTATCAGGATATGCCCAACCGCACTGCCGACGCGGTGCGTCCCGTCAGCTCGGATATACGGGACAACTATGAGTTTGAATTTCGCCATGTAACCTTTACCTATCCCGGCGCCGCTGTTCCAAGCCTTACGGACGTAAGCTGCCGTTTTGGAAAAGGGGAGAAGATCGCCGTGGTGGGCCGGAACGGTTCCGGAAAAACCACCCTGATTAAGCTTTTGTGCCGTCTGTACGATCCCCAGGAGGGACAGATCCTGTTGAACGGCGTGGATATCCGGGAATATCGCTATGAGGAATATTTGAAATTTTTCTCCACGGTTTTCCAGGATTACTGTATTTTTGCCTTTACCCTTGGGGAAAATGTGGCGGCGGAGAGTGAATATGACCGGAAAAAGGCTGTGAGAGCGCTGGAAGGCGCAGGCTTCGGGCCGAGATTTCGCACCCTGAAGGACGGACTGGATACGCAGCTTTTCAAGAATTTCTCCGAGGATGGGGTGGAGCTGTCCGGCGGCGAAGGGCAGAAGGTGGCCATTGCCAGGTGTCTCTATAAAGACGCGCCCCACGCGATGCTGGATGAGCCCACGGCGGCCCTGGACCCGGTGGCGGAGGCGGATATCTACCAGCGGATGAACCAGTTTATCCGGGGAAAGGGGGCCATCTATATTTCCCACCGCCTTTCAAGCTGCCATTTCTGCAGCCGGATTCTGGTGTTTGAAGGAGGAAAGCTGGAGGAGCAGGGAACCCATGAAGCCCTTTTGGAGGCGCGGGGACTTTATTATAAGCTGTGGCACGCTCAGGCGAAGTATTATCAGGAGGAGGCCTGAGCAGGGACAGAGAAAAGTGAAGAGAAGTGAAAGGAAATGAAGAGAAGCCCTTCGGCATGTCCGGAGAGCTTTTCTTGTTTAAACGAAACAGGAGGGCATCCGCTGTATGGGAAACGCGTACGCAATTATTCTTTGGGAACGCGGCTTCCGGCAGCCGAGCGTGCTTGCTGATTGCGTGCTCGTATTTATGCGGCCGCAAACGCCGGTTGTTCGCGGCGTGAGATGATGAATGAAACCGGCGGTATTCTTGATGCGGGCGCTGCGTTCTGGTATAATCAGGGAGAAACATCGCAGAAGTCCAGCCATGCAGATCGATTCCGGGCTTCCGTACAGGAAAAGCGGTTTGTGCCGGGACAGATACCCGCGTGGATTTTTCGTGAAGGAGAAGAAGAATGAATTTTTCAATCGACAACTGGATGGAACTTTATCGCCGCGGGGTGGAGTCCTGTTTTGGCGGGCGAATCTGGTTCCTGGGACTCCAGGGAAGCTATGGGCGCGGAGAGGCCACAGTGGACAGCGATATTGACGTGGTTTTGATTTTGGATCAGGTATCCCCGGAGGATCTGCGGGAATACAGCCGCCTTCTGGACACGCTTCCAAACAGGGAAAAGATCTGCGGCTTTGTATCGGGAAAGAAAGAACTCTTATGCTGGGAACCATCGGATCTCTTCCAGTTCTGCTATGACACCACGCCGGTGACGGGCTCCCTGGAACCGCTTTTTGAGCGGATTTCTAGGGAGGATGTGATCCGGGCGGTCCGTATCGGGGCGTGCAATGTCTATCACATGTGCGCGCATAACCTGGTGCATGAAAAGAGCGGGGATATTCTGAAGGGACTGTATAAATCCGCGACATTTACTCTGCAGGCCATCGGATTTCTTGAGACGGGAAGTTACCAGAAACGGAAGGAACGGCTGGGAGCATCTCTGCCGGAGAGCGACCGCCGGCTTCTGGAGACCGGCATGGAGCTGAAAGGGCGAGAGCAGGTTTCGGGGGAGGAGTTTGACAGGCTTTCCGGGATGCTGCTTAGCTGGGCTTCCGGGTGGATTCGACGCACAATGTAAAACCGTAGGCAGAAGGAGAAAAACGGGGAATCTGGGAGGTGTGACTATGGATTTAATAATGGGCTGTTCAGAAATTGATATTACACCTGCTAATCCGGTACAAATAGTAGGATTTAACCGCGGCGATAATACTTCACAGGGCATCCGGGATCCATTATATGCGCAGGCAAGCGTATGGAAGATACAAGAAGATATATGCTGCCTCATTTCTATTGACCATATTGGATTTTCGAAAGAGTATGCGGATGAACTGCGAACAGAAATCGGAAAAATAATTTTAGCAACAAAAGAAAAAGTAATGCTGTGTTTTTCCCATACGCATTCAGCTCCTGATGAAGAGATTGAAACAGAATATCGAAAAGATCTATTTATAAAAATAGGGCACTGTGTCAAAGAAGCAATGAAAAATATGCATGCGGTATATGTCGGATGGGGAAATGCGTTTGCGGATATTGGATTTAACCGCAGAAAAGGAAATAACGCGCTGGATAGAAGAGTCGGCATTTTGAAAGTGACAGACGCGATCAGCGGGGAATTGCGTCTCATTCTGCTGAGGCTGACAGCGCATGCAAATGTGTTAAAAAGAGACAATTACTTCATCTCAGCGGACTATTTTGGAGCGGTACGCAATGTGATGAAAAAACGATATGGCTGTCTGGTAATGCTTACGCAGGGAGCTGCGGGGAATGTGGCGCCCGTGTATGTCTGTTCTGATTTGGTTCTTCCGGATGCCTGCGATGAGCGTATAATCCGTTCCAAGACAGCTTTGGATGATATGGCGAATGAGGTGGAAAGGCAAGTCCGAAAGGTATTTAAGGATATTGCGGTGAAACCCGTCTATAAAGTTTCCATGTACAGTAAGAAGCAGAATTTGTATTCAGAAGTTCCCGAATACAAAAAGGCTCAGGAAATAGCGGAAGAAGCATACCAAAAAGCGGGCATTGATGGAAATGACTGGCTTAAAGAGATCAAAAGACTGCGGATGAATCAGATCAAGGAGCAGAAAGAGGAGATCGAAGTTCAGTTTTTTCAGTTAAATGAGGGCTGTTTATGTGGCGCAGCAAATGAATTTATGTGTGAGATTGCTTTAAATATTTGGGAAAAAACGCGGAATGGGTATTGCTATTTTGGAGGATATACAAATGGCTGTACGGGATACTTCCCAACGGAAGAAGAATTTGACGAGGGCGGATATGAGGTCTACTGGTCCATGCTGATATATTTCCGGTATTATGGCAGGGTATTCCCGCTAAATAGGGCGTCTGCCTCCAGAATAATTGATTTTGCAGTAAACAATTTTAGAAACGAATGACGGGAGAAGACTTTATTAGTTGCATTTTCTGACTCTTCAAAGTCCGGTTGTTTTACTCCTTTTTCATAGAGTTGTTTTATTCGGGTAATTCCTGTGCCGAATATTTCGAAGAATTCCGGCCGATAAAATACCTTTGCAAGATTTCTGTTTCTTAGAACGGAGAGCTTTTGGGAAAAATGCGAAGAAAATCAATTGTATTTTTTGATTGGTTTTCTGGCTGTTTTTGGCTATTAAGTTTTAGATTCCTGCCATATCAAGGCTCTCTCAAAAATGGTGTAATTTTCTTGATAATCCTTGTTTAATTATGCTTAAATCGCTTTTATAGAGGAAATAAGAACATTCTTACTGCGGAATTTTTATAAAGGAATGCAGAGATCAGCCCCACAAAGATAATCCTGCGGTAAATGGCGGAGCTGACGGCACCTGCGACAGCTCCGGGATCGCTGGGCGAAGAGCCGCACGACGGTATCTGCTACGGAAAAGCCAAGGTTGCCCACAAGAGAGGTGCTGATCTGCCGTTCAGGCGGCTTCTGAGGTTAAAACTGCTTCAAAATATCATGATGACCTACATCCAAAAGGATGATCAGTTTGTCACCTTCATAGAACCATATGATGCGGATATCCATGTTGATACTGCACTCAAACAGGTCGGCGGTTCCCTGAATGCGCTTTGTACGCAAAGAGGGATGGGAAGGATTCTCAGCCAGAAGAAGAAAAATGCCATCAATCAGACTCCAATTTTTCGAAGAGGGCGTCAACATTGTCAAAGACAGGCTGCTGGCCGGAAGCAATCTTTGCTTTTACATCACTGATCTCTTCCTTGAGATCTTCCAGGTACTTTTTCGGATACACTGCTACAGGTATGATGCAGATGGAACCGTCCTGCTCGAAAATGTCCAGTTTATCGCCTTCGGAAAGTCCAAGCTTTGTGATGATTTCTTTCGGAATTGTGACCTGTGATTTCTGGCGTAATTCAGCTAGCATAGCATCATCTCCTTTTTGGAATGTAAGAAAATAAGAATTTCTTATTTTCTTATTTGTATTATATTCGTTTTCCGGAGACTGCGCAAGGGGAGAAATCTTCAGAAATACCACACATATCAAAATTATTCTGTTGCCAGTGCGGACGCGCCAACAAAAGGCCAGATTTTCCGGCACGGCGAAAAGCTCATCAAAAAAGCGATAAAATCACAGATACTGTTTCTCCTTCCTCCACCTGACAAGAAACATAGGAATCTGAAACGCCAGCATGGCCACCCATCCAACAAAATTTGCCCAGGCAAGCCGGTCAAAGCCTCCGTGAAGAATGTGAATCATGACCCAGGCGCCCAGAAAGCGGGCGGACATGTTCAGGATAGTGCTGACCAGCGTCACTTTTAAGTCGCCCAGGCCGCGGAAAAAGCCCTGGATGATGTTGGTGGCGGCGGGCATGACGTACATGATGGAGATGAGAGATAAATAGGATACGCCCAGATTTACCACTTCCTCGGAGTCCGTTCCCACAAACAGGCCCATAATGGGACGCGCGAATACGAAGACCAGAACCGACACCACCGCGGTGTAGATCAGCTCCAGGAGGATGGAGCAAAGGAAGCCTTTTTCCATCCTGGCAATTTTGCCGGCGCCCCGGTTCTGGGCCATGAAGGTGGTGGAGGCGTGGGCGATGTTCTGCTGAGGCGTCATGGCGAAATCGTCTACCCGGTTGATGGCCGTAAAGGCGGCGATGAAGGAAACGCCCTGGACGTTTACAATGGTCTGAACACAGATTTTGCCGAGCTGGACGCACATCTGCTGAAGGGCGCTGGTGATGCCGTAGGTGAAGGTCCGCCAGAGAATGGAGGAGTCAAAGACCCTCCATTTTTTGCCAAGGCACAGCAGGGGAACCTTCTTTTTTATGTAGACCGCGCAGCACAGGCAGCAGAGGGCTTCGCTGAGCATGGTAGCCAGGGCGCTTCCGGGCACGCCCCATTTGAGAACCACCACAAAGAACAGGTCGCCCACAACGTTCAGCAGCGCGCTGATAATCAAAAAGTAGAGGGGAACCCGGCTGTCGCCCAGAGCCCGGAGCGTGTTGGAAAAAAAGTTGTAGATAAAGGTAAAAATCAGCCCCACAAAGATAATCCTAAGGTAGGAGGCGGCGGAGCCGATGATGTCTTCCGGCACCTGCAGCAGCTCCAGGATCGGATGGGCGAAAAGCAGCAGCAGGATTGTAACCGCCACGGAGAAGGCAAGACCGCCCAGGAGGGAGGTGCTGATCTGCCGTTCAAGCTGTTCCTGCTTTTTGGCCCCGTACAGCGTGCTCATAAGAATGCCGGCGCCCATGCACATGCCGCTGATAAACAGGATCACCATATTCATGATCGGCCCTGCGGTTCCCACTGCCGCCAGAGCGTCGTCGCCGACAAATTTTCCTACGATTACCGAATCGGCCGCGTTGTAAGTAAGCTGGAAGAGGTTTCCGAGAACAAGGGGAATGGTAAATTCCGTAAGCTGTGGGATGATGCGGCCATGGGTCATATCGGTTGTCATTGTGTTTTCGTCCTTTCTGTTTCGTATTTTTCTGTTTCAGATGAATTTTTTTCACGGTGCGTTTGCCAAGCGGATAATCGCAATACAGCAGGTGTTTGCGGCTGCTGCAGATAGTAACGGGCCGCGTCTGTTTTTCTGCTTGTTTATCGCTTAATGCAATAGAAACAGGGGACTTACCTGATTTCGTTAAAAGATAAGGTAAGCCACCAGTGTGAGGGTCAGAAGGCTTGCCACCGTGGAAATCAGCACAATTCCCAGAGCATATCCCCCGTCCTTCTTTTTGGACTGGGCAAACATGGCGATGGTGGCCATGGTGGGGAGTCCGGCCACAATGGTCATGACGTTTACCATATCGGTATTGAGTACAATCCTGGAAGCTATGGCGTAATAGGCAAGGGGGAACAGGATCATTTTCACCGCTATGCCGATGTAGAGCTCCTTCTGACGGATAACCGGCTTCCAGTCGCAGAAAAAGAGGAGACCGCCCAGATAGATCAGAGACAGCGGCGTGGCTGTCCTGCCGATGGTGAGAAGGGCGTTCTCAATCATTGCCGGCGGATGGATGCCCGGTATCAGAAGAATAATGGACAGAAGAATCGCGCCCAGGGCCGGATTCACAAAGTTTTTCAGGCTGAAGGAAGCATTTTCCCCGGAGGGCGTGGTGAGATACAGCCCGTAGGTCCACAAAAGCCCCTGGTCCGCGATGCTCATAAGAGCCACATAGATGGCGCCCTGCTCCGGACTGATGCCCAGAATCAGAGGCAGGCCGATGAACCCCACATTCCCGAAAATGAATACCGCCTGGAAGATCTGTCCGCGTTCTTTTGGCAGTCTAAGCAGCCTGGCCAGCAGGCCGAACAGGATGATCAAAAGCAGGTACATGACCAGCGACATGAGGAGAATAGGAAAGTCCGCGATGAGCTGGCTGCGCTGCGTTCCATTCATGGCGTTGGCAAAGATCAGAACCGGAAGAAGGATTTTCATTACAAGAGAGGAGAGGCCGTCCAGAAAACTCTTTGTGATAATCTTCAGGCGGGCGGCAAGGTAGCCGGTGAGCATCATCAGAAAAAAGGCCGCAAGCTGTTCAAAAATAAGTAAGAATGAGTTCATTTCGTGTACCATCGATCCTTCCTTTTTATATAAACGTATTTATTATATCACTGATACGAAAAATGTCCAAAAAAAAGTGCCGCAGGTTATGCGGCACTTAAACAGGCTTTACAGCCAACGGTCATCAGCCTTCGATGGCAATGGTCTTTTTGTTTTCTACAGCCTTTGCGTCTTTTTTGGGTATGCTCAGCTTCAGGATACCGTCCTCAAACTTCGCTTTTACATCTTCCTCCGTCACAGCGTCGCCTACATAGAAGCTTCTCTGCATCGTTCCGGTGTAACGCTCTTTGCGGATGTATTTGCCTTTCTTCGTTTCCTTATCCTTATCCAGACCCTTTGCGGCGGAAATGGTCAGGTAGCCGTCTTCCAGCTGAACGCTGATTTCATCCTTCTTAAAGCCGGGCAGGTCAATGTCCAGCTCGTAGCCGTCATCGTGCTCGCGGATATCGGTCTTCATGAGCTTCTTGGCATTCTTTCCATACAGCGGATTCTTCTTGCCCCAAAACTCTCTCTCAAATCTATCAAACGGGAAATCCATCCAATCATCATCAAATAAATTCTCACCAAAAATACTAGGCATCAACATAAAACATTCTCCTTTCCATGCAGGCTTTTTGCCTGCCTTGTCGGAAAGCGTTTCAGGAAAAGCTCCCGCGCCATCCGGCGAATCTATGTGAGCCGCTTCGGTTGTTTCCAACCTTCTGTGGTTCTTTTTTTTTGTTCTATGTGTAATATAACACCTATTGTTAGCAATGTCAAGAGGCGAGTGCTAATTATTTTGTGAAAAAATTGTGAAATTTAGATTTCCCTTGATTCCCGCGAGCAACGAGCCAAGCGGACATGCTTGCATGTCCATTTGGCGACTGCCGCGAGGGTCAAATACCCCGCAGCACTGCTGCGCAGCAAGTTTGATGCCCCGTAGCTTGCTGCGGGGTTTTTGACTTTACGGGCTTTACGCTTATCAAAAGACGTTGAAGCAGCATTTGTGCAGATCTGTGAGCCGGATTGCATGGGATATTTTCGTGCGTGAGGTTATGTGCGGTAATTTTAAGATTGCTATAATTAGGATTCAAGCAGATATGGTTTGAGCAGTTCTATCAGTTCATATACCTTAGTTCCGGGGGAAGAACTGGCGGGCGGTTTTCCCGCATTCATTTGCTCCAGTCTCTTTGCATTGGCGATGGCAATTTCCATGTAAGGTTTTAGTATATCATACATGTCCGGTCGTCCCTTGGCATACTCTCCGGCTCCGATACTTTTAAGCCATTCCGTAAGTTTTGGCCAGTAGCTCTGTCTGTGAATATCGGAATGGAAATAGCTAAAATGCAGCAAATACCAAAGTTCGATGTATTGATTTGACCAAATCGCTTTTTTTCAGAGGCTTCAAACTCATGACCAATCGCCCCCTGTCAACATGTTGGAAAGATAGGGATCTGCACCATACCGTCCTTCCAAATACTGCTTATCGTATGCAGCTGTGTTGTTTACACGCTCGTTATCCTCTCGTCGGATTTCATACAGAGAATAAATCTCACTTTCATGCTTTTCATTTTCTGCGGCAAACCAGATTTCATCCCTGCGAAATACAGAATTCTTCATTGTTGTCATATCGTGGGAAGTAAATAAAAGCTGTGCGCCCTTTGTGTTGAGTTTCTTATTCTTGAACAAAGCAATCACATACCGAAGCAGCTTTGGATGTAGCTTTGCATCCAGCTCATCTATAATCACCAGCCGCCCTTCCTGCAGTGCCAAAAGAATCACTGGAAGTGCTGCAATCAGCTTCTTTGTTCCATCTGACTCATCATCAAAACGCAGCTCGCAGAGCTTTCCATTCACAATCCGCTGTGTATACAGCTGCTTCTCTTCTTCATCAAAACGGTATCCCGTCATATCAATGCCCATGTCATTAAGGGCATAAATAATCCGTTCCCGTACCTTTTCATCCCGTGAGACCATGACCTGCCGGTCAACCACAGGATTCGCATAGCTGCGAATAATACAGGACTCAAACCAATTTTGAACCTCCGCAATAATTGGTATGTCATAATTAATTGCAAGAAAAGAAAGATAAGGCATTTTAGGATTTACGGATCGATTGATGCTTGCCTTATTGATCTTTGCGCCAAGAACAACCTCTGACCGCTCCCTTTCAAAAACGGTGCCTGTTCTTTTACCTCCAATTGCTCTCCAATATAGAGACTCTGAGACAATCTCATCATCTAGCAGAGCCAGATAGTAGCGATACTCATTTTTTCCCTGCCGAAAATAAATTTCAAATTCTGTCGGCTGTGTTCTGGATTCCTCATCAAACAAAAAAGGCATACAGCTAACTCTATGCTGGATAATCACATGCTGTCTGCTCTTCTCAAGGTCATGAATCGGTTTTACCACAGTTGAAATCAGACAGGAAAGCGCAAGCAAAAGATTCGACTTGCCGCCGCCATTTGGCCCATAAATTACACCAACTGGCAAAAGCGCGCTGCCCTTGTCACTTGTTAACAACGAATCTGAAAACTCAGGGATTGATGTTGCCTGAAAATCAAAAGTTGTCGCTGACTTATAAGACTTATAATTTTCAAACGAAAACTGACAAAGCATGGTTGCTCCCTCCTTTTCTGTTTACGCTTTTATTATATAAGTATTCCATCTATAAGTCAATTTTTATACTGCATATTCGAAATAAAATTTTTGAAATCAAATTTATAATTCTTATTTTAGTTTTTTACCTGTTTTTAAATCTAACCGCAACGAACAAGAAACGAGTGCTGATTTTTTGCGAAAAAATTGTGAAGCTTAGATCAGCGGTTACAATATTTCTGCGTGTAAGGACACACTGCAAAGCAAAGCCCGCATAAATTCGTTTCAATTCCGGTCGCCTGTTTCATTCTTTGGATCTGCGTCTTTTTGCAGTCTTCTTTGTGAAAAAGCGCTTCCCTGCCGGTTTCCGGCGTCCAGAGTTTTCCTGTGAGGGCTTTTGCGGGACAGCGGCTTACGCAGACCGTACAGTTGCCGCAATAGCTTTTTGTTACGGGCACATCAGAGGGAAGCGGCGCGTCCGTGAGCAGACTGGAGAGACGGACGGCGCTTCCATATTCCCGCGTCACCAGCAGGCAATTTTTCCCGATCCAGCCCAAACCGGCACGGGTTGCCACTGTCTTGTGAGGAAGCGGCGTACGCCAGTATTCATTTGCTTTTACAACTTTTGTGGTGTTCGCCTGGGCATGGAATCCGTTTCCGGTCAGAAACTCTGCTCCCTTTGTGTAACAGTTCAGCTCTGCTGAACCGTTACATGCAAAATCCATTTAAAATCGCCCACGGCGATGGGATTTTGCACTCTTGAATCATGTTCTTACGGTCTGCGCAGCATGTGCGCAGACCTGGGCTGAACTTGTTGCCCCTTTGTGATAATTTCATCCAGCTGCGCGTTCAGAACATAATAAGTATCATAATATTCTTTCGTAGGCGCAGTCTGCAGATCACGGACAATATGCTTTGGCACAGGAATGGCTACGGAAATTCCGGTTCGCAGATTTCCCTGTACGATATCCGTCAAATCCGCAGCGCCGATAAGTTTTGCGCCAGATTCCCTTAACAGATGAAACAATTCAGCCTTCATGGAAGATTCCCCTCTTTTATTTTTGAAAATAGAATGTCCGTGCCTGTGCCTGTCAGCAAGTTCCGGTCAATGGCAGCAGTACCAGAGCCGCCACAGACCTGGCCGGCATCTGCAGTACCAGGTTTTCCGGTTCCAGGGAGGGCGAGAAGGGATCCGGATCAGCTGTATGGAACGCGGTTTTCCAGACAAAGCCCTCCGGCGGAGCCGGAAGCGTCTGGGTATGGGGCTCCCAGTGAGCGTTCACAGCCAGAAATACGGCGTCATCCTCCGTCTCCCGGCGCCCGCAGAACAGGATTCCAAGCTGATGGGCGTCCGCCCCGGCGGTGTCGTTCCAGGGAACACCGTGGTGCATGGAGATATCCGGCCAGCCGCAGGCGGCGGGAGCGCATGTGCCCCGCAGGACGGGATGGGCTTTGCGGAAGGCGATCATCCGGGAGACAAACGCAAAGAGATTCTGATTTTTGGTCAGATCCTCCCAGTTCAGCCAGGAAATTTCATTGTCCTGGCAGTACGGGTTGTTGTTCCCGAACTGGGAATTGCAAAATTCGTCCCCGGCCAGGAACATGGCCGCTCCTCTGCTGCAAAGAAGGACGGCGAAGGCATTTTTCCGCATCCGGTCCCGGAGCGCCAGAACCTGCGGATCATCCGTGGGGCCTTCCGCGCCGCAGTTCCAGCTGTAGTTGGCGTTGGAGCCGTCGGTGTTTCCGTAGCCGTTGGCCTCGTTGTGCTTATGGTTGTAGGCGTAGAGGTCGTGAAGGGTAAAGCCGTCGTGGCAGGTAATGAAATTTACCGAGGCGTTGATGCGTCTGCCGGGCGGATAGAGATCCGGGGAGCCGCAGATGCGCTGTACGGCTGCCTGGGCAAAGCCCTCGTCCCCTTTCAGAAAGCAGCGGATGTCGTCCCGGTATTTGCCGTTCCACTCTGCCCAGCGGTTCCAGTCCGGAAAGGAGCCCACCTGATAAAGTCCTCCGGCGTCCCAGGCTTCCGCGATCAGCTTGACATGGCCCAGAATGGGGTCGTAGGCCAGGCTTTCCAGCAGAGGCGGCCGGGACAGGGGTCTTCCGTCCTCGCCGCGCCCCAGAATGGAAGCCAGATCGAAACGAAAGCCGTCCACCCGGTATTCCACCACCCAGTGGCGCAGACAGTCCAGAATAAACTGGCGTACAATGGGGTGATTGCAGTTCAGAGTATTTCCGACTCCGGAAAAGTTGTAATATTTTCCATCCGGAGTCAGCATATAGTAAATTTTGTTGTCGATTCCTTTAAAAGAGAAGAAGGGCCCTTGCTCATTCCCTTCTGCCGTGTGGTTCAGCACCACGTCCAGTATCACGTCAATGCCATTGGCGTTCAGGGTGCGGATGAGCTCCTTCAGCTCTGTCCCTTCCCGGTTGTATTCCACGGCAGCCGTATATCCCGTATTTGGCGCGAAAAAGCATACGGTATTGTATCCCCAGTAATTCAAAAGCTTTTTGCCGTCCACAATCCGCTCGTCGGCGTTTTCGTCAAATTCGAAAACCGGCATCAGCTCTACGGTGTTGATCCCCAGTTTCTTGAGGTAAGGGATTTTTTCCATTAGACCGGCAAAGGTGCCGGGATGCCGGACACCGGAGCTTGGATGGCGGGTAAAGCCCCGCACGTGCGCCTCATAGATCACCATGTCCTGAAAGGGTACCTGGTGGTTCACGAATCCGCACCAGTCAAAGGCATCTTCAACCACACGGGCGTGATAGGAGCCGCCCGGGGAGGGGCGGCTTCCCCAGACGCTCTGGCCGGTAACGGCCTGAGCATAGGGATCCAGGAGAAAACGGGTTTTGTCAAAAAGAAGCCCGTGCTGCGGATCCCAGGGGCCGTCCATGCGGTAGGCGTATTCGATTTCGTCGATATCCAGATGAAAGACAATCATAGAATAGGTATAGCCGACCCGGCAGTCCTCCGGAAACGGAAGGACGGCAAAGGGCTCCCGCGCTTTTCGGTGAAACAGGCACAGCTCGCAGGACGTGGCATACATGGAATGGATGGTAAAACTGACGCCGCCCGGCACGGGGGTGGCGCCGTTTATACGGAAAAGTCCGGGGCGGACCTGAAAGCCGGAAACGCTTTCTGTGGCCGGTATTGGGCGAAGGGGTGCAAGCAGATCCATAGAAAAACCTCCTGTCAGTCAAGACGGGCTTCTTCTTCCAGCCGTCTTTTGATATCTTGATAAAACGCGTTCTTTTTGCGCCGGGGCAGTTCCTTTTTTACCAGATCCAGATGCATGGCGGCCGTCTCTTTCTGTTCAAGGACCTGGTAATTCCGGTACTGGGTATAGTGGTATTGGAGATAATAAACGCCGCCGCGGCATTTTTGCCCCAGAAGGTTCCAGAGGGCGTCCGCGAATTGGGCCGAATCCCGGCTGGTGCCGTTGCGGCGCATATATGCTGCAAAATTCATATCCAAAAGGGACCAGTTAAGCTCTATAAACTGATCGAAACGCCGCTGATACGCGCACCAGAAGGCGGCCATGGGATCTTTTTCGGCCAGCTTGTTGATGCTTCGTATGGCCAGAAGCTCCCAGACAATGACAGCGGCCCAGCAGGCCAGGATCAGGGCCGCGGCCTGGACAATCAGTCCGGAGAGATCCAGCCTTTCCCGGTACATTTCCAGAAACCACCATCCGGCAAGCAGGCCCAGAAGGAGAATGCGGATATAATCAAAAGCCCTGCGCCGCCGCATTTTTTTCTGAATCCACCGGGCGCTGGAGCGGTGCTCCTCCATGCGCCAGTGACCATTCAGGTAGTTCATCAGAGTTTCTTTTAAGGCCCGGTATTTTTTGCCCTTTTTTCGCTTTATGGCGCCGGAAAGCGCGTGTACGCCCATCGAAATCAGAAAGCATGCCAGGCTGAAAAAGGCGAAGCTTCCATAGCGTATTTTTAAATCAAAACTCCAGGTGTTTTCCGTCCATGGCCAGCCGGTGAAACTGGACTGGGAGGCTGTGGAAGTGAGAAGGTACCCTTCATCCAGGTCAGCCCAGACTTCCGAGGAATATTCCCGCGTCCACCGGACCGCGTCCAGATCCTCTGTCAACGCTTCCTGGGGCTGCATCCGGGTACCCCGGGCTTTGAAGAGGATGGAAAGGCTGTCCTCGGAGGAACTGTAATTCGAAGTTTTTTCAAGCTCCGCCTGCAGAAGGGTTCCGTTTCCGAAAGGTTCCCAAGTGACGGATTGAATCAGATCCTCCCGGCTTCCGGTTACGGACAGGATCTCTCCGGGCACATAATAGCAAAGGCGGTATTGACCGGGCGCGGTAATGATCGAAAATGTGCGGCTGACACACAGCGGAGCCCGGATGCACAGGACGGTGAAAACCGCGATAATGGCCGCTTGAGCCAGAAAGAAAAGAAAAAATTCCTTTTTGTGTTTCATTTTATTTGAAATCCTTACTGAAAATCGGCGTGTCTGCGTTTGCGGCCTCTGCCTGGGGCGGAAAGAGCTGTCAGGCAGAGGGGGAAATTATGAAATCAAAGTTATTTTATCATCGAATTATGGACGAAGTTTGTCAGAGCCGGGAAACAAAATGTGGTTTACTGCCGTTAAGCAGTTCTCTCTTCTAGGCAATATCCTTCCGCCCATATCGAATATAAGCCGCGCAGATTCCCACAGCGCCGTAAACCATTCCAAGCGCTGCCAGACTAGCGTCCAACCGGACATTTGCCACGATGCTGGCACCGTCTGAATAACCGAATGGAGTAATGAATTTTAAAAATTCCGCATGCTCGGAAAGGTTTGCGATAAGATTCAGAAAGTAGAGTACAGCAGCAATTCCAAGACCGATTCCCAGGCTCCCGCGGCGGATAAAAGCGGAAATGCCGAAGCAAATGGCCCCGATCTCAAGATCAAGGAGAAAATACGCCAGATGAAGAAGAAGCAGCTCAGGCAGGGGAATTTTTTCCCCGATGGCCGTGATGGAACCAAAGGAAAGCAGTAAGACAATTATGTTCAAAAAAGTGATCTGCAGCAGGACAGCAATCAGCTTTTCTGTCACGATACGGCCGCGGCTGACAGGATGCGTGAGGAGAAATTCGGCGGTATGCTCTTTTTCTTCTTTGGCAAGGATAGAGATTCCACACAGGGAAGCGAAAAGGGAACCGCCCAAGCCGAGAATATTGCCGCATTCGATCGCATAAAATCCAGGAAGTGTACCAAAGCTGACTTTATCCATGCCAAACGCTGCAGAAAAGCTTCCCATAGAAGCAAACATAGCGCTGATTGCGCTCATCTCACTTTTTATTTCCGGGAAAAGGAATATACAAACCGCCATCAAACATCCTATAGAAACAGTCCAGATCATCAGGGAATTTTTTGATTGCCTGAGTTCATGCCGGGTAAGTGTCATTTTTTGTGTCTCCTTCCATGTAGTAGTGAAGAAAGATTTCCTCCAAATCCGGTTCGGAAATCGACAAGTCCCGAAGTTTTCTGCGGGACAGCACTTGAAGCAGTGCATTAATGTCTCCGTTATACAAGAAACGAAGACCGTCCTCGATTGCCTGCTGATCCCGGATTCCGTCAAGAAAAATCGGTTCTGTACTTCCGTGTACGACCACTCGTTTGGCACTTGCCTTCGCAAGGTCTTCGACGCTGCCGGAAGCGATAATCCTGCCTTCCCGAATAATAGCGGCGTGATTGCAGTTGTGCTGAATCTCGGAAAGAACATGCGATGATAGGAAAACGGTGGTTCCCTGGCGACTGCGTTCCCGGAGAATCGCAAAAAACTCCCTCTGCATCAGCGGATCCAGACCGCTGGTGGGTTCGTCGAGGATACATAAGCGCGGGCTGTGTGAAAGAGCACATACAATCCCCACTTTTTTACGGTTTCCAAAGGAAAGTTCGTCGATTTTTTTCATAAGATCCAACTGCAGCCGTTCACATAATTCTTCCGCTGCCTTCCGGCAATCTTTTTTTCTCAGATCGCAGGAAAGACGGATCACATCTTTTACACGCATTCCGGAATAGAAAACGGTTTCCGAAGGGAGGTATCCAATCTCTGACAGGATCTGGTTTTTCTCCCGGATACAGTCCATACCGAAAATTTTCGCACTGCCGCTGCTTGGGCGGATAAGCCCCAGGAGCGCGCGGACCGCGGTGCTTTTTCCAGCGCCGTTGGGACCGATAAAACCGAAGAAATCACCTTCTTCTACCGCTAAATTAACACGGATGATCCCTCTGGATTTTCCGTAATATTTAGTAAGATCGGTTGTTTCAATGGCGTACATTATAACCTCCTTATTCACAAAGCCGCTGCTATACCGCAGCGAGCGTTTGACTCTATAAAAAATCGGAAAGCCGCATCTGCCCGTCCAAAAAAGATTTCTGCTTTGCTTCCCGGATTTCGTCTCCGTCCAGAAAGCCTCCGATGAGAAACGGAGAGTCGGGACGGTGCAGTCTGCGGTTTTCGCGCACAAGCCGCTGGTCCTCGTTTGCGTAGCAGTACAGGCAGCCGTGACCGCAGGTGTTGTAAGCGCCGATGTCGTTTCCGAGAAGGCAGGAGCAGGCGGTTCCCCGGGCCATGGAGCGGGATTTCGGAACATCCAGGGAACAGCCAATCGCCCGCTCCAGGACAGCCTGGGTCATGCAGCCGGAGGTGTCAGCCCCGTAGGGGGCAAGCTCGTCCCCTTCGCAGCAGGTGCGGATGGTCATGCCGTGCTGCTTTCCGATGCGGATAAACTCCCGCCCCAGGATCAAGCGGTCGCGTTTGGATACTTCCCGTGCCTGGGGAAAATTTCGCCTGGTCTTTTCATACAGGTCAATGAAGCTGATGACGCAGCTTTCCGTACAGCCCTCCAGGGCTTTGGCCATCCGGGCGAAGCGCTCCAAATGGAAATCCAGGGAATAGGTTTCTGTCAGGACAATGGGATCATACCGCCAGCTTATGGCTTTTGGGCCGGTAACGGCGGCCAGGCGGCGGAAGGATTGAATCACCTGTTTTTTGTCGGGGACATGAGGCTCGATTTCCTTTCCGTAGGGGGTGATAGTGACGAACCAGAACTGATGAAAGGCCGCCAGCTCACCAAGACGGTCAAGCATGGGCTCCGGATTTTTGGTGCAGAAGCACAGACAGTCCACTACATCCGGTGAAATCCGGTAGCGGGTAACCTGAGTGGGGTAGTAGGGATTTCTTACAAGGACAAAGCCCTCTTTGACACGGTTAAAAAACCAGTCGCTGTAGTAGGCAGGAATATCGGTCCTGCTTCCGGTGTTTAGTATCATAGCAAAGACTTCCTGTAGTAATTTATTTCCGCTTGTAAGTATCTTATCACAGAGGCCGGAAAATGTATATTTTTTTCCGCGGCCATTCCATTTTTCGTGTTACAGTTCAGCCTTGCTGAACCGTAACTGCGAAAATCCATTTGAAATCGCCTGCCGCCCTGATTGAGCAAAAAAGGACAGAACATCCGGAAAAATGTTCTGTCCTTTTGAAATGAAAATTTACGCGCCCAAAGCCTGCCCCGCGAAAAGTTTACGCGGCAGACTTCCTTCCATGGGAGCCTTTTAATGCCTGTTCAAATTCCCGAAGCTTTCGGGCCGCTTCGGAATTCAGGTTCTGGGGAACCTGGATTTCTACAACTGCGTACTGATCTCCGTGTACGGAAGGATTGTTCATGGAGACAATTCCTTTGCCCCGCAGCCGGATTTTGGTGCCGGACTGGGTGCCGGGCTGTATCTTGCAGACAACCGGGCCGTACAGGGTCTCAATCTGCGCTTCGCCGCCGAAAACGGCAGTGGTAAAGGGAATCCGGACGGTGGTGTACACGTCCATGTCCTTTCGCTCATAGCCGGGTTTCTCTTTTACATGGATCTTCAGCAGAAGATTTCCGGGCTGTCCGCCTCCATAGCCGGGCATGCCTTTGCCCTTCAGGCGGATGGTCTTTCCGTCCGAGATGCCTGCGGGAATCCGGACTTCCAGAGACTGGACGCTTCCCTGGGAGGCATTCTGAAAATGAATCACCTTTTTACAGCCGAAAGCGGCCTCTTCAAAGGAGACCTCCACATCTGCGTTCAGATCCTCGCCGTCCTGGCGGTAGCCCTGGCTGCCGTCGCTGCCGAAGCCCCGGCCGAAAAAGCCGTAGTCCGAGCCGCCAAAGCCAGAACCGAAATCCTGTCCGTTATAGCTGTAATAACGCCGGCTGCCGGAATTTGAACCGGAGCCCTGCCTGCCGGAACCCTGGCTGCTGTAGCCATAAAAGCTTTGTCCGCCGGAGCCCTGCCCGCCGGTACCTTGGCTGTAGAAGCCGCGGAAGCCGGAACTGCCGCTTCCCTGACCGGAGTTTTTGCTGCCGGAACTGCCAAAGCCTCCAAAATCGTTTCCGAAAAATTCCCGGAAAATCTTGTTTAAATCTTCGTTGTTTCCGTCGAAGTGGTATTCCCGGTAGCCGCCCTGGGGGCCGCCGTTTCCGAAGGGGCTGCTGCCGTCAAAGGCGGCGCTGCCGAACTGATCGTATTCTTTTCGTTTCTTTTCATCACTTAAAACAGAGTAGGCCTCTGTGATTTTCTTAAACATTTCCGCTGCCTGCGGATTTCCGGAATTGGTATCCGGATGATATTTTTTCGCCAGCTTCCGGTACGCTTTTTTAATGGTATCTGTATCCGCGTCCCGGCTGACGCCTAAAAGTTCGTAATAATCTTTTTGAGTTCCCAAAGCAATTCACCTCCTGGCATTTGTGCTTTAGTTGTTCTATTTGTACTATAACACACAAGGAATACTGTGTCAAGCGGGGAAATATATTTTTATTCCCGCTAGCAGCGAGCCAAGCGGACATGCTTGCATGTCCATTTGGCGGTGCTGTGTGCCGTTGGCACACGTTTAGCGCCGACCGAAGCGAAGCGTAGACCAAATACCCCGCAGCTCTGCAGAACCGTTATATGCAAAATCCACTTAGAATCGCCTGCGGCGATGGGATTTTGCACTTCTGAATCACGTTCTTACGGTCCGCGCAGCATGTGCGCAGACCTGGGCTGAACGGTTGCTCCGGACTGATCGGATTTTGGGTTGAGGACTCCGGTTTTGATGTATATAATATAGGTTATCAGAGTTTTTGGACGGCAGCAGGGCATGGTGAGATTCGGCAAGCGCCGGCTGGTGGAAAAGATGGAAAGGACGAACAGGATATGAAAACAGATTCGATTCGAATGGGAATCATCGGAACAGGAAGTATGGGGAGGATTCATGCCGAATCCATTCAGAGCGGCAGGGTGCCTGGAATGTGTCTGAAGGCTGTGGCGGGGCACAGCCCGGAGGGCGTGCAAAGGCTGCGGGAGGATTTTCCTGCTGAGGTGGCGGTCTATCCCAGCGCGGAGGATCTGATTGAGAGCGGCAGCTGTGACGCGGTGCTGATTGCGGCGCCCCACAGAGAGCATCCCCGGCTTGCCATGGAGGCGTTTGCCCATGGACTGCATGTCATGTGTGAAAAACCTGCGGGTGTGGACACGAAGCAGGTGCGGGCCATGAATGAGGCGGCCAGAGAATCCGGGAAGGTTTTTGGAATGATGTTTAATCAGCGGGCGGACGGGCTTTACAAAACCATGCACGTACTGCTTGAGAAAAAGGCGCTTGGAGAAATCAAGAGAGTCAACTGGATTATCACGGACTGGTACCGCCCTCAGGCGTACTATGATTCCCGCACCTGGCGGGCCACCTGGGCTGGAGAGGGAGGAGGCGTTCTGATTAACCAGTGCCCTCATAACCTGGATCTGCTTCAGTGGCTCTGCGGGATGCCGTCCAGAGTGCGGGCTTTTTGCCATGAGGGAAAGTGGCATGAGATCGAGGTGGAGGACGATGTGACGGCTTATCTGGAGTTTCCAAACGGCGCTACCGGCGTATTTGTGACCTCCACAGGCGACGCGCCAGGGACGAACCGGCTGGAGATTACCGGGGAACTTGGCAAGCTCCTCTGCGAGAATGGGCGGCTTTTCCATTACCGTCTGGAGGAAAATGAACGGCAGTTCTGCAGAAGCGCCAGGAACGGTTTCTCCGCGCCGGCTTATCAGGTGGACGAGCTGCGCCCGGAGAGGGGAGCGCAGCAGCACGTACAGGTGCTGCGGGCCTTCGCGGGAAAAATCCTTCGCGGGACTCCGTTGGTGGCGGAGGGAGAGGAGGGCATCCGGGAATTGATGATCTCCAATGCCATGTACCTTTCAAGCTGGCTGGGGCGCATGGTGGAGATCCCCTTTGATGAAGAGCTGTTCGCGATAGAGTTAGAGAAGCGGGCACGGCTTTAAACATGTCTTCCGATGGGAATCATCATGGGAGAACCGGCCACAGGATCCTGAATAATAACGCTTTCCATGTCAAAAATTTCCCGGATGTTTTCCTTGGTTATGACATTTTCCGGCTTTCCCTGAGCTGCCAGACGTCCGGCTTTCATAGCGAAAATGAAGTCGGCGTAACGGGCGGACAGATTAATATCGTGAAGAACCATAACGATGGTTGTGCCGTGTTTCTCGTTCAAATCCTTCAGGAGGTCCAGAATTTCCACCTGATAAGAAATATCCAGAAATGTTGTGGGCTCGTCCAGCAGAAGAATATCTGTCTGCTGGGCCAGGGCCATGGCGATCCAAACTCTTTGGCGCTGGCCGCCGGATAGTTCATTTATGCTGTGATTGGCCAGACTGGTGATATTCATGATTTCCATGGCTTCCGCCACCGCTGCGTAATCTGCTTTTGTCCATCCGGAAAAAAGCCGCTGATGAGGAAATCTGCCTCTGCCTACCAAGTCAGCAACAGCGATTCCTTCAGGTACGATGGGAGACTGGGGAAGCAGCCCCAGTATTTGTGCCAGCTTTTTTGAAGGAAGGGTGCCGATTTCCTGGCCGTCCAGCATGATTTTTCCGGAGCTGGGACGTATTAGCCTGGAAATGGTTTTCAGGAGTGTGGATTTCCCGCAGGCGTTGGCTCCGATAATGACGCTTATTTTGCGCGGAGGGATGCTGATGGTTACGTCCTGAACCACCATTCGATCCTCATATCCGGAGACAAGCTGTTCGCCGCGGAACATATGTGTATCTCTTTTCATAATTCCCCCGATTTATTCATTCTAACAAGTAAAAACAGCAGGTAGGGCGCGCCGAGAATACCGGTGATTACACCGACCGGGAAGCGAAGTTCAAAGGCAAACTGTCCCACCAAATCGGAGAGCAGGACTAATACGGCTCCGAAAAGTCCGGAAGCCAGAGGACTTGCGGTCCCGTGTCCGGTAAGGCGTTTGGCGATAGGACCCGCCAAAAAGGAGACAAAGGCGATGGGGCCCGTGGCTGCGGTGGCAGTGGCAATGAGCAGCACAGATCCGGTCATGAGAATAAAGCGTACGCGGTCAGGGCTTACGCCTAATCCCGCAGCCCATTCTTCTCCAAGCTCCAGCATGGCAAGCTGTCTGGAGAAGACCAGGATTACAGGAGTTGTGATCAATACGGCTGCCAGCAGAAGATAGAGCTCGGACAGACGGACACCGTTTAAGCTGCCGCTGAGCCAGCGCATAGCTGTGGCAATGTCCTGTTCTGCTCCGGCTTCAAGGATGTAGGATACAACGGCATTGAGCATAGCTTGTACACCGATACCGATTAAAATCAGTTTTGAGGTTGAAAACCTCCGGCCTTTTGCCAGAGCAAACATAACCAGGGTGGTTCCGAGACCGGCTGCGATACTTACCAGATAAACGGTAGTGGAACTGGTATGGAGCAGTACAATACAGGCCACGGCACCTGCGCTTGAACCGGAAGTGATGCCAATGATGTTCGGATTCGCCAGCGGATTGCGCAACATGGTCTGGAAAACGCTTCCGGCCAGCCCGAATGCAAATCCTGCGAAGAGACCGGACAGCATTCTGGGAAATCGGATGGTATTAACCGCATAGGAAGCTCCTTGAATCTCTTCGCCCAGAAGCGCCCGAAGGATAATTTCCGGCGGATAGATCGTGTTCCCCATCATGAGCATTGCACAGCACAGGAAAAGGGCACCGATTCCCAGAAACAGGGTAACCAGCCAGAATCGCCGGGCACGCTGCTTTTTTCCGTTTATTAGTAAAGTAATGGTTTCTTTTTTCATTAGATTCACGCTTTCGATCGAATAGCAATGGCGATTAATACAGGAGCGCCTACAAATGCGGTGACGATTCCTACCTCCAACTCTCCGGGATATAAAAGCAGACGTCCGATTACGTCTGCAATGGTAAGGATCACTGCGCCGGCCAGGGCGGACAGCGGAATCGTAAGCCGGAGGTTCGAACCTAAAAGCAGCCGCATTATATGCGGGGCCAGCAGCCCGATAAAGCCTATGGGACCGGCCAGAGCTGTGGTTGAGCCGCACAGCAGCACTCCGCCTGCCGCCGCGGTCAGACGAAGTGTTTTGGTGTGAACGCCAAGTCCAGTGGCCGCCTCGTCGCCTAAAGCAAGGGCATTCAGGGCTGGCGCGCAGAGCAGGGCAATCACAAAGCCGGCAGCAAGGAGAGGCGAAAACGTCAGAATTCCATGTATGGTTCCGCTTCCCACACTCCCAACTTGCCAGAAACGGTATTGATCCAGCACGTAGGACCGCGGCAGTAAAATAGCGCTGATCAGAGACGAGAGCGCCGCGCTGACGGCGGTTCCGGATAGAACCAGCTTAATGGGCGTAGCGCCGCCTCTTCCCATGGAGCCAATGGAGTATACCGCAATGGCGGCCAGCATAGCGCCAGCCAGCGCAAATACTATGTACTGTCCGGCTGTGGAGATATGAAAAAAGGCGATACCGCATACGACAAAAAAGGCCGCGCCGGTATTTACGCCAAGAATCGACGGATCGGCAATGGGATTGCGGGTCACTGCCTGCATCAGCGCTCCGGATACGCCCAATGCCGCTCCGCAGAGCAGAGAAAATACCGTTCGGATCACTCTTTTTCGCACAACGTTTGCGCCATAGCTGCTGACAGACGGATGAAGCAGACCGTCTGTCAGCTCTTCCAGTGATATGCGGCGCGAACCAAGGGTAATGGAAGCGGCTATGGTAATCACCAGCAGTATCAGAAAAACAAGAATAACGATGCGGCGCTTATTCATTTACTTCCTCTACGGCTTCATTAATTTTTTCCAGATATTCGTCAATGGTATATTCCATAGACAGGGGCGTGATTGTCATGGCCGCAGACAGAGGCGTGCCGCTTTCGATGCTGACAACCGCGTCGTTCTGGAGCGCTGGGATACTTCCCAGGACAGTATCCTCTTTAGCTGCCTCATAAGCCGCGTCGCTGCTGTAACCGATGAGGAAATCCGCATCGTAAAGAAGATCCGCGTTTTCCGCACTGAGGCTCAGAGAATAGCTTCCATCCTCAATGAGCTCGCTGACGCTGTCCGGATAGGTAAAACCCAGATCTTCAATCAGGAAAGCGCATCTGGGATCAATGGGCGCATACGCGTGCAGGTTGGAGAGATCTTCCTCGCTGAAGGTAATCCATACAAAGGACTTGCCCTCAAAATCCGGATAGGCTGCTGTTTTCTCCGCAAGCATATTTTCCAGGTCGGCAATTAACTGCTTGCCCTCAGCTTCCATGCCAAGCCCCAGCGCGGTATAACGAATCCAGTCGCGCCAGCTTACCGTCCAAGCGGATTCCGGATAGGCTACCGTCGGGGCAATTTCGCTGAGCATGCTGTATTCTTCTTCCGTCAGGCCTGAGTATACCGCCAAAATCACATCCGGATCACAGTCGGATATGGCTTCGTAGTCCAGACCGTCTGTATCCTGAAATACATTCGGTTCTTCGCATCCCAGTTCCTCAAGCTTTTCCTGGGTCCATGGGAGCATGCCGCTGTCATCCTGTACGCCGTAGTTTGCGGCTGAAAATCCTACAGGCACTACGCCCAGGGCAAGAGCTACGTCCTGGTTTCCAAAGGCCACCGTAACTACGCGCTCCGGTTTACTTTCGATGACGGTTGTACCAAATGCATGTTCAATTTCGATGGGATATTGGGTCTCCTGAGACTGCGTTTCTGTTTCAGCTCCAGTCTTTGTTTCAGCGGCAGCTGCAGGGAATGCGAATACTGCGGCGGCCAGAGCCATGCTTGCAGATACACTGAGAAATTTTGCAAAGCGGTTTGACATAAATAGTCCTCCTAGTATACAAGTTGATTAGTTATAACTAACTACAGTGGCATTATAAATTACTGCCTCCGGACTGTCAATTAAAAAATTAATTTTAATTAAAAATATTTTAAATGTTTTAATAAACCGATTGACATAGAGAATGGAGTATGGGATAATGGGCGCAGAATTTTGGAAACGGACAGGGGTGAAGCATGGCAGTTATGAAGGATGTTGCGAAGCTGGCCGGAGTGTCGATTTCGACGGTAAGCTTTGTGCTTAACGGAATGGCGGAGGAACGGAAGGTGGCTCCGGAAACCGCGAAACGGGTTATGCGCGCGGCAAGGGATTTGGGATATCAGGTTAATCTTCCAAATGTTCAGCGGCAGAGGCAGCTCAGTATTGCGCTGTTTTTTCCTGCGGATTCCGTTATGGTGGATATGGGAATTATTACATCGGGTATTAACGCGCATATGAAAAAATACGGCAGGCAGTATAATGTGCTTCTTTGCTTATATGAAAGGGGAAATCTGTCCGGCAGAATACGGCAGCTTTCTCCGTCAGAATATCATGCCGCCGTTATAATGGCGGAGGCAGATACAGACCTGGAAGAGTTCGAACAGCTTCCGTCAAATCTGCCGCTGGTGCTGTTTAATGGCGCCAGCGCGCGTTTCTGCAGTGTTTCCTGTGAGCTGCTTCCATCAATGGAAAAAGCGGTTCGAATCGTATCTGCCAAGGGCTATCGGCGAATTTTGGTTATAGCGGGGACAGATGGAAAAAAGCAAAAAGACAGTACTCTTAAGCAGCTGTTTCAGTCCTTTGGCAGCTTTGGATTTGATTTAACCGATAAAAATTATTTCTTTACGGAAAATACGCTGCAGGGCGGGGCTATTGCGGCAAGGCATATTCTGAATATGCGGGAAAAGCCCGAGCTGGTGATCACGCTGAACACCACGCTTGCTTTTGGCGCTATCCCTTTACTGGCCCGAAACCGTTTCATTTTCACGCGGGACGCGGAACTTCTGAGTTTTGGCGGAGTGGAGGACACTCTGCATGTCGCCAACTATATTCCGTCTCTGTCATTGATTGCAGTACCTACAGAAGAGATTGCCATGGAATGCTTTTCCATTGCCCTGCAGCTTGCGGAGGGCAGCTTATCGGGACCGCTTCATTATACCTGCCCTTCATCACTGCTGCTGAATGAAAGCTTTACAATTTAACCGAATCAGAGAAGACTTCTGATTCTATTGTGAAAGCAGATTATGACAGGAGAAACGCACGAGTAAATAAATTATGAACAAATTCCCATTTTCTGGTATGATAGAAAGAAAAGGGGGATTTGTGTAATGGAAGAACTGCTGAACTGGCTGGAGTACATCGAAGATGTTCGCCAACAA
>DVIQ01000114.1 GCA_018711185.1 Candidatus Limivivens intestinipullorum
ACCAACCAGCTGGACAACACCAGCAGAATCAAAGAGGTCCGCAGAAACATTGCAAGAATTCAGACTGTCATTACGGAAAAGGCTGAATAGAAAGGAGAATTACTGTGGAGCGTAATCTGAGAAAGACCCGTACCGGAAAAGTTGTCAGCGATAAGATGGATAAGACGATCGTTGTTGCAGTAGAGGACCACGTAAGACATCCTCTGTATAAAAAGATTGTAAAGAAAACCTATAAACTGAAGGCTCATGATGAGAAGAACGAGTGCGGCATCGGCGATACCGTAAGGGTTATGGAGACCAGACCTCTGTCAAAGGACAAGAGATGGAGACTCGTGGAGATTATCGAGAAAGCTAGATAAATGATTTAGGAGGTATATCAGCATGATCCAGCAGGAAAGCAGACTGAAGGTTGCTGATAACACCGGCGCGAAGGAGCTTCTTTGCATCCGTGTTATGGGCGGCTCTACCAGAAGATATGCGAATATTGGCGATGTTATCGTAGCTACGGTCAAAGATGCAACACCAGGCGGTGTTGTTAAGAAGGGCGATGTGGTAAAGGCTGTAGTTGTCCGCACAGTAAGAGGTGCTCGTCGTAAAGACGGTTCATATATAAAGTTTGATGAAAACGCTGCGGTTATCATCAAGGATGACAAGACCCCGAGAGGAACCCGTATTTTCGGGCCTGTGGCCAGAGAGCTTCGTGAGAAGCAGTTCATGAAGATCGTTTCCCTGGCTCCGGAAGTATTATAAGGAGGTGCCGTAGAGATGATGAAAATTAAGAAGGGCGATACCGTTAAGGTAATTGCCGGTAAAGATAAAGACAAAGAGGGCAAGGTTCTTGCGGTAAAGGACGGCAAGGTCCTGGTTGAGAATGTCAATATGGTGACAAAGCACACGAAGCCCTCCGCTGCGAACCAGCAGGGCGGCATCGTGAACAAGGAAGCCTACATTGATATTTCCAACGTTATGTACGTGAAGGATGGAAAAGCGACCAGAGTTGGCTTCAAGATGGATGGAGACAAGAAGGTTCGCTATGCCAAAGCCACTGGCGAAGTGATTGATTAATTGAGAGAGGAGGCTGCACAAGTTGAGTAGCAGACTGAGAGAACAGTATCAGAACGAAATCGTTGATGCTTTAACAAAGAAATTCGGCTATAAAAATGTCATGGAAGTTCCGAAGCTGGACAAGATCGTAATCAACATGGGTGTCGGTGAGGCAAAGGAAAATGCCAAGGCTCTGGAAAGCGCCGTTAAGGATCTGGCCACCATTTCCGGTCAGAAGCCTGTGGTTACAAAGGCGAAGAAATCTGTCGCAAACTTCAAGATCAGAGAGGGTATGGCCATCGGCTGCAAGGTAACCCTCCGCGGCGACCGGATGTACGAGTTCCTGGACAGACTGGTAAACCTGGCTCTGCCCCGTGTACGTGACTTCCGTGGTGTAAATCCCAACGCTTTTGACGGCAGAGGAAATTACGCTCTTGGTATCAAGGAGCAGCTCATTTTCCCGGAGATCGAGTACGATAAGGTAGATAAGGTCAGAGGTATGGACGTGATCTTCGTTACTACCGCAAAGACCGATGAGGAAGCCCGTGAGTTATTGACACAGTTCAATATGCCGTTTCACAAATAAGTAGGAGGGAACTTTCATGGCTAAGACAGCAATGAAAATCAAACAGCAGCGCAAACAGAAATTCTCCACCAGAGAATACAACCGCTGCAGAATCTGTGGTCGTCCACACGCATACCTGAGAAAATACGGAATCTGCAGAATCTGCTTCCGTGAATTAGCATACAAAGGTCAGATCCCCGGCGTAAAGAAAGCAAGCTGGTGACCGAAAGCACTTAACAAAAACGAGCCGGAGGCGAAGTTTGCGTTTAGTGCGAGGTCGTTCCCGAACCTTAGCGAATCCGAGCGAAAGCGAGAGATGAGCTTAGTTGAGGGAACATCCCGTGCAGCACTTAGCGAAAACGAGCCGGAGGCGAAGTTTGCGTTTCGTGCCAGTCAAATTTGAATAAGGAGGCAAATCAAATGACAATGAGCGATCCCATTGCAGATATGCTTACAAGAATCCGCAATGCCAATACTGCAAAACATGATACCGTAGATATCCCGGCGTCCAAGATGAAGCTTGCCATTGCAAATATTCTTCTTGACGAAGGTTATATTAAGAAATATGATATTATCGAGGATGGCACAATTAAGACGATCCGCATTGAACTGAAGTACGGCGCTGACAAGAATGAGAGAATCATCACTGGCCTGAAGCGTATCTCCAAGCCGGGTCTGCGCGTATATGCCGGCAAAGAGAACCTGCCGAAGGTTCTTGGCGGACTGGGCATCGCGATCCTCTCCACCAACCAGGGTGTGATCACCGACAAGGAAGCACGCAAGCTTCATGTAGGCGGCGAAGTTCTCGCTTTTGTGTGGTGACCGGAAGCACTTAATGAAAGCAAGCCGCAAGGCGCAGCAAAACAATACTGAAAACAGAGAAAGCGTTCTGCTTTCTCCGAAAATTTAAGTAAGGAGGACACGAAAATGTCTCGTATCGGTAGACTGCCGGTTGCGATTCCCGCAGGTGTTACTGTGGAAATCGGTGAAAATAATAAAGTAACTGTAAAGGGCCCCAAGGGAACTCTGGAAAGAGTACTTCCCCAGGAAATGACCATTAAGCTGGAAGACGGACACGTAGTGGTAACCCGTCCCAACGATCTGAAGAAAATGAAATCTCTCCACGGTCTGACCAGAACCCTGATCCAGAATATGGTAGTAGGCGTAAGCCAGGGCTATGAGAAGACACTGGAAGTAAACGGTGTCGGCTACAGGGCTGCAAAGCAGGGCAAGAAGCTTGTGCTTTCTCTGGGCTATTCTCATCCGGTTGAGATGATCGATCCGGAAGGACTGGAAGCAGTTGTTGACGGAAACAAGATCATCGTTAAGGGTATCGACAAGGAAAAGGTTGGACAGTACGCGGCTGAAATCAGAGAAAAGAGAGCTCCGGAACCCTACAAGGGCAAGGGAATCAAGTATGCTGATGAGGTTATCAGACGCAAGGTTGGTAAGACCGGTAAGAAATAATTAAGGAGAGTGTGAAAATGATTAGCAAAGAATCAAGAACAAGTGTCCGTGTAAATAAGCACAGAAAAATCCGCAATCGTTTCGCAGGCACCGCCGAAAGACCGCGTCTGGCTGTGTTCAGAAGCAACAATCACATGTATGCTCAGATCATCGATGACAGCGTAGGACATACTCTGGTATCTGCCAGCACCCTTCAGAAGGACGTTAAGGCAGAGCTGGAAAAGACAAACAATGTGGCGGCTGCGGCATATCTGGGAACGGTAATAGCAAAGAAAGCTCTGGAAAAAGGAATCACGACTGTTGTCTTTGATAGAGGCGGCTTTATATATCAGGGTAAAATCAAAGCATTAGCAGATGCAGCCAGAGAAGCTGGTCTCGAATTCTAGGACAAGGAGGAAGGGAACGCATGAAACGTACTATTATTGATCCCAGCCAGTTAGAATTAACTGAGAAGGTAGTATCAATCAAACGTGTAACAAAGGTTGTTAAAGGCGGACGTAATTTCCGCTTCTCCGCTCTGGTGGTTGTAGGCGACGGAAACGGACATGTAGGCGCTGGCCTTGGCAAGGCTGCCGAAATTCCGGAAGCGATCCGCAAAGGCAAAGAAGACGCTACAAAGAAGCTTATCAGTGTTGTACTTGATGAGAACGCAAGTATCCCCCATGACTTCATGGGCAAATTCGGAAGCGCCAGCGTGCTTCTGAAGAGAGCTCCGGAAGGTACCGGTGTTATCGCCGGCGGTCCGGCACGTAATGTGCTTGAGCTTGCGGGCATCAAGAATATCCGTACAAAGTCTCTGGGTTCCAACAACAAGCAGAACGTTGTACTGGCGACACTGAATGGTTTAGCACAGATGAAGTCTCCGGAACAGGTTGCAAAACTCCGCGGAAAATCTGTAGAAGAGATTCTGGGTTAAGGAGGTTTTTCAAATGGCAGATAAGTTAAAGGTTACGTTAGTAAAATCTACAATCGGTGCCATTCCCAAGCACCGCGCAACGGTTGCGGCCATGGGCCTGCACAAACTGCATCACAGCGTAGAGATGCCCAACAACGCGGCGACGAAGGGCATGATCGCGCAGGTGCGTCACTTAGTAAAGGTTGAAGAAATCTAATTCAAACAGACAAGGAGGTGTAGACCATGGATTTATCAAATTTAAAGCCGGCAGAGGGCTCCAAGCACAGCAATAACTTCAGAAGAGGCCGTGGACACGGTTCAGGAAACGGAAAGACCGCAGGCAAGGGTCATAAGGGCCAGAAGGCACGTTCCGGCGCTCCGAGAATCGGTTTTGAAGGCGGTCAGATGCCTTTGTACAGAAGACTTCCGAAGCGTGGATTTACGAACCGGAACACCTTAAAGATCGAGGCGATTAATGTAAGCGCTCTTGAGAGATTTGACAATGACACGGAGGTGACCATTGATCTGCTGATCGAGAGCGGCGTTATCAAGAACCCCAAGGATGGCGTTAAGATTTTAGGCAACGGTGAACTTACGAAGAAGCTGACTGTTAAGGTGAATGCTTTCAGTGAAAGCGCAAAAGCTAAGATAGAAGAGCTGGGTGGAAAAGCTGAGGTGATTTAATGTTGCAGACATTGCGGAATGCTTTTCGCATTAAGGACCTGAGAAAAAAGATTTTCTTTACTTTTATGATGCTGATCGTCGTAAGATTAGGTTCCCAGCTTCCGGTTCCCGGGGTTGACCGTTCCTATTTTTCCGAATGGTTCGCACAGCAGACGGGGGATGCGTTTAACTTTTTCAGCGCATTCACCGGCGGCTCTTTTGAGCAGATGTCCATTTTTGCATTAAACATTACACCCTATATTACATCTTCTATTATTATTCAGCTTCTGACCATCGCGATTCCGAAGCTGGAGGAAATGCAGAGAGACGGCGAAGACGGAAGAAAGAAACTGACGGCTATCACGAGATATGTCACGGTAGGTCTGGCTCTTGTTGAGTCTGCGGCTATGGCAATCGGCTTTGGCCGTCAGGGATTGATTCCCGATTTCACCGCACTGAATGTCATTACCGTAGTGGTTGCTTTGACGGCAGGCTCTGCGTTCCTGATGTGGGTGGGTGAACGTATCACAGAAAAAGGCGTTGGAAACGGTATTTCCATCGTCCTGATGATAAACATTCTTTCCAGAATACCGAGCGATATGATCGGTCTGTTTGAGGATTTCGTGTTTGGCAGCTCCATTGCCAGAGGCGCATTGGCAGCTGTGATTATTCTGGCCGTGATTATTCTCACGATTGTGCTTGTTATTCTTTTGAACGGAGCGCAGAGAAAGATTCCGGTTCAGTACGCGAAAAAGATGGTAGGCCGTAAGATGGTCGGCGGTCAGTCCAGCAATATTCCGCTGAAAGTAAATACCGCAGGCGTTATCCCGGTTATTTTCGCGTCCTCCCTGATGTCTATGCCGTCTATGATTGCCGCTTTTGTAGGGCAGAGCAATGCTACAGGTATCGGAGGCACGATTTTGGGAATGCTGAACCAGAACAACTGGTTTAATCCCAGCCAGCCAATCTATTCCGTTGGTTTTCTGCTGTATGTAGTTCTGCTTGTTTTCTTTGCTTATTTCTACACATCCATTACCTTTAATCCCATAGAGGTAGCGGATAATATGAAAAAGCAGGGAGGCTTTATCCCGGGTATCCGTCCCGGCAAGCCTACGCAGGAATATCTGAATAAAATCCTTAATTACATTATCTTCATCGGAGCGGTAGGCCTTCTGATCGTTGTAACGATTCCGCTGATTTTCAACGGCGTTTTCGGCGCTTACGTATCTTTTGGAGGAACTTCCATTATCATTGTTGTGGGTGTTATTCTGGAGACATTAAAGCAGATCGAATCACAGATGCTTGTCCGCAATTATAAAGGTTTTCTGACAGATTAAGTGTACGGTGTTATTTGCCGTTATCCTCTGTGATAACGGCAGGTAGGCTGTGCACTAAACTGCTATATAGAAGAAAAGTAACTGTACGGCAGCGGCGCCCCTGGCGGCAGCATCGTACAGATACGGATAAAGAAGAAAGGTGGGACAGAGAAATGAAGATTATTATGTTGGGAGCTCCGGGAGCAGGAAAAGGAACCCAGGCAAAGAAGATCGCGGAGAAATATCAGATTCCGCACATTTCCACGGGAGATATTTTCCGGGCAAACATCAAAAACGGCACGGAGCTGGGCAAGAAGGCCAAGACCTACATGGATCAGGGACTTCTGGTGCCCGATGAGCTGGTCGTGGATCTGGTGGTTGACCGGGTAGGCCAGGACGACTGCAAGAACGGCTATGTGCTGGATGGTTTCCCCAGAACGATTCCCCAGGCGGAAGCTTTGGACGCGGCTCTGGAGAAACTGGGCGAGAAGATGGACTACGCGATTAACGTAGATGTGCCGGATGAGAACATCATCAGCCGTATGGGCGGCAGAAGAGCCTGCGTTGGCTGCGGCGCCACCTATCACGTAGCGTACAATCCGCCCAAGACAGAGAACATCTGCGATTCCTGCGGGGAAAAGCTGATTCTGCGTGACGATGACAAGCCCGAAACCGTAAAGAAGCGTCTGGACGTATACCATGAGCAGACCCAGCCGCTGATCGATTATTACAAGAAGGCCGGTATTCTGCGCGATGTGGACGGAACCGTTGACATGGAAGATGTCTTTAAAGCTATTGTGGGAATATTGGGAGAGTAAGCAATGTCAGTATCCATTAAATCTGCGAATGAAATTGAACTTATGAGAGAGGCTGGAAGGCTCCTGGAGCTGGTTCACGAAGAACTCGCGAAGAATATCAGACCGGGAATTTCCACCTGGGAGCTGGATCAACTGGGAGAAAAGAAGATCCGAAGCTTTGGCTGTATACCGAATTTCCTGAATTATAATGGTTATCCGGCATCGTTCTGCATTTCTGTAAACGACGAGGTTGTACACTCGATTCCAAACAAGCATAAAATCCTGCAGGAGGGCGACATCGTCAGCATCGACGCGGGACTGATCTACAAGGGTATGCATTCCGACGCGGCCAGAACCTACGGGGTAGGCAAAATCTCTCCCCAGGCCCAGAAGCTCATTGACGTAACCCGTCAGAGCTTTTTTGAAGGCATCAAATACGCGAAGGCCGGCAATCATCTGCACGATATTTCCAACGCTATCGACGACTATGTGAGTCAGTTCGGTTTTGGAATCGTAGAGGAGCTGGTGGGCCACGGGATCGGCCACGCGCTTCATGAGGACCCGCAGATTCCGAATTTCCGTCAGAGGCGAAAAGGAATCCGTCTGATGCCCGGCATGACCCTGGCCGTGGAGCCCATGATCAATCTGGGCCGTCCGGATGTAGAGTGGCTGGATGACGACTGGACAGTGGTTACCGAGGACGGCAGCCTGTCCGCCCATTACGAAAATACAATCCTGATTACGGACGGTGAGCCGGAAATCCTCACCCTGAACAGGTGACTATGGACGAGCGGATAAAGGCGGGTATGCTGGCGTTTTCCAAAGCGGGCAGAGATCTGGGCACATTGTATCTCATCGTAAAAGCCGACAGCCGTTTTGTCTGGCTGGCGGACGGCAGGTACAAAACCAGGAATTCACCGAAAAAGAAGAACCGGCATCATATCCAGGTAATCAAAAAGGAATGCGTCTCTGACCCGAATGCGCTGACGGATGTGGAGATCAAGAGACTGCTGAAAATTTACAGGAAAAGCGAGTAGGAGGTAAGAATGTCAAAAGCGGATGTAATCGAAGTAGAAGGAACGGTACTGGAGAAGCTTCCCAATGCCATGTTTAAGGTAGAGCTGGAAAACAAGCATGTGGTTCTGGCGCATATCAGCGGAAAGCTCAGAATGAACTTTATCCGTATCCTTCCGGGAGATAAGGTAACGATCGAGCTTTCTCCCTATGATCTGTCAAAGGGCAGAATTATTTGGAGAGACAAATAAAAATCATACGTGCTGCAAAATGCGATTCTCTGCACAGCCTGTACCGGATTTGAATTCGGTACATGTTTTGCTGATGCTTTCCATTTTGCAGCATTTTTATTATCATACAGGAAATGCGGCCGGATTTGCTCTATGGTAATAAAAGACGGGCTTGGAAGAACCGGGAGAAAACGATACGGAATTACGGGAGGACGATCACGAATGAGCAGCAAAGATTCCGGCATGAACATGCGGAAAATATTTTTTAAATATTTGGGAAGATACTGCGTTATCTTTGCCATTGTATTGATCAGCAGCGGGCTTTTAGTGGTTCAGGCATATAAGATCGCGGAGCGGAATGTAATGGAAGAAAACGGCTGGCGTCTGCGAAACGGCATAGATAAACTGGAAAATCAAATGCTGCGCATGAGTGATATGACGGATACGCTGCAGAAGGATCAGAATCTGAACTACTTAAAGAATGTGACGGGTGATCTGAAAAACGAGGAATACGTGTATTTGAATTATCTGAAACAGCAGATAAGCCAGATTAATATTCTGTATGAATTCGCGGACGCGGAGTTTGTGCTGTTTCGAAAGAATGCGTGCTATGTGTCAAACAGTCAGGCCTCCGATGATTTTGAAAGCTTTTACGGTGACTTTTTTTCCTACAATGATATGACAGAGGAGGAATTCAGGGATTTTATTTTTTCTCAGGATAAGAAAGTTACCCTGATTCAGGGAGAGCATATGACGTATACCAACTACGGTATTACAAGTGAGATTGAGAAGCCGGTGCTTTGCGTGATTCATCCGGCCCTGAATCTGTCGCAGCAGATTCAGGAGGATTCCATTGCGGTAGTTTATGTTTTGAACAGGGATCAGATCCTGGAACTGCTGTTTCAGCAGGAGCAGTACAATCAGGCCGCGGTACAGATATTTAACAATGACGGGAAAACGGTATTTTCCAATGAATCGGACAGTGTAAAGCTGGAAGCGTTTTCTTCGCAAAAGGAAAACCGGGTGATTTCTTACGAAGGCAGCGAGGGGATTCTCAGGGGAATCGCGGTTTTTTCATCGGAATTTGTTCAGTACTACATTTTGGAACTGGTGGGTATGTTGATCTGGTATGCGGTGATCGGTCTGTCTGGGGTCATTTTCATATCATTGTTTCTGGCGGTCAGGCAGTATCGGAGTATGTCCACGCTTTTGTCGGATGTGGTGACGAAAAGCGGCGCGCCAAGCAAAAAGGCGAAAAATGAGTACGACCTGCTTAGCCAGACTTTTACGGACATGGCTGTTACCAGGGACGAATACCGAACCAAGGTGTCCATTTTGGAAAACCAGATGAAAAACAGCATTTTGGCAAACGCGTTTTTGCTGGGATTGTATACAGAGGACGAAAAGGAAAAATTCCGGGCAGCCTTCCCGGTGCTGCCGGAATATTACTGCGTGGCGGTTGTAAAAATGAATGCGGAAACATCCGACCGCTGTCCGGAAATCTCGTTGGGAACGAAAGAGTGGCTGAACAAAAAGTGGGACGGAAGGAGAACGTTTTTGAGCGTGCTATCCGGAGACCGGGAAATCATTTTGGTATATTTACGAAGCGATGAAGATCTGGGCCTGACAGAAATCAGGGAGGATTTCCAGGAGCTGCAGAATTTTCTGACACGGGACTATCATATGATTACCTGTACAGGCATCAGCTCGATTGGAAAGGGGCTCGAAAATATCCATGTCTGCTGTCATCAGGCAGAAACGCTTATCCAGGTTTACGACGGCGGGTTTGCGAATGTTTTGTACAGCTATTATGAAGTAAAAAGCAGCATGGAGGAAAGGCCGCTGGTCGATCTGGAGTTTCTGCAGAAGCTCAGTACCTTGATTTTATGTACGCAGAAAGAAGCGGTGGCGGCGCTTTTCGAACATCTGCAAAAAAGCTATCATAGAAATAAACCTCTGTATATTCTGCAGAAAGGAGAAATTTTCTTTGCTGTGCGAAATATCTTAAACGGTATTCTGATGCAGATAAACGGACTGGGGAACGGACGGAGGCTGCCGGAGTATGAATCGGCAAAGGGCTTTGGGGAGCTGCTTGGGGAACTGCGGGACGCGGCGCTGGACTTGTGCGATTGTATTGAAGAAAACAAGAAAAGCAGAAACGAGGACTTGCGGGCGCGCATGCTGGATTATCTTCAGGAAAATTTTCGGGACCCAGGTCTTACCGCCAGCCGCATGAGCCAGGAGATCGGCATATCGGAAAAGTATCTTTTTCAGTTTATTAAGGAACAGACAGGGAGCACGTTTTCCGCGTGCCTGCAGGCCCTCCGGCTGGACTACGCAGAGCAGCTATTGAGAACCACAAAATTGAACAACGCGGAGATTGCGGAAAAGTCCGGTTTTGGCTCCGCAAATACATTTTACCGGGTATTTGCCAACAGCCATGGATTGTCCCCCGGCAAATACCGGGAAAGCCTGAAAAATACGGAACAGTAAGGAAATCATGCGCAGATAGATTTGCAAGAAAAAACTTTGCAAATCTATCTGCGCATTTTGTGTTTGGAAAGAGAATCTGAGTTTTTGAGAGTGAAAAATAAAAATGGGAGAGCGGAAATCTGACCAGGAGAGAGTGAAAGAAAAAACTGGAAGTTTATCTTTTGGAAAAAGCTGATATGATGGAAACATCAGAAACGCGAAATCGCTGATTTAAAAAGGAGGATGAAGTCTATGAAGAAAAAAGGTATGCTGGCTGTTTTGCTGGCGGCTTCCGCTGCGGGAAGCATTTTGGGAGGTGCGGGAATCGCGGTTTCCGCGGAGGAGGCGGAAACGCTTACGGTAGGCATTTCCCAGAACAGCAATGTGGAAGATTATGAAACAAATTATCTCACACAGCTGATTGAATCGGAGTGCAATGTAAACCTGGAATTTGTGTACCTTCCAAGTTCCGTGGATGACGCGAAATCAAAGTTTGCGATTATGGCATCCTCCGGCACGACGCTTCCGGACGTTATGGTTGTCAGTGGACAGTTTTCGGATCTTGAAATTGCGGATTATGGAAGCAAAGGCATTTTTATTCCCCTGAACGATTATATGGAAAACGAGGAGCTTGCGGTAAATTTCCTGGCGATTCCGGAAGAGGACCGGAGCAAGATGATCGAGGCGGCCACCAGCCCTGACGGAAATATTTATTGCCTGACACAAAATATTCCGGAGGATTGGAATATGACACCGTTCCGTTTTTGGATTAACCGTACCTGGCTGGACAAACTCGGACTGGAGACACCGACAACCACAGAAGAATTTAAGGAAGTGCTGAAAGCCTTCGTAGAAAATGATCCTAATGGAAACGGCATTGCCGATGAAATCGGAATTACCGGCTGCACGGACGGCTGGGGCTGCAATCCGGTTTATTATCTGATGAATTCCTTTGTGTTCTATAACGGAAACCAGGCAAATGGCGGCCTTGCCCTGGATGAGACAGGAGAAAACGTCATTGCTCCCTTTGCTACGGAGGGATGGAGAGCCGGACTGGAATATATGAACGAGCTCTGCAGCGAAGGACTGTTGTCGCCCACGATTTTTACGCAGGACGCTACGCAGATGACAAACGTACTCAGCGCGGACCCGCAGATAACCGGAAGCTGCGCGGCAGGAGGCTTTGGATATTGGAGCGGCGCCCAGGACAGCGCGAACTTCCAGGATATGGAACTGCTTCCTCCGCTGACGGGACCGGATGGAATTGCCTATGCCGCTTACGCGGAATATACGCCTTCGGCGGCTTACATGATTACGAAGGACTGCGCAAATCCGGAACTCGCGTTTAAAGTAGGAGATTTCTTCTATCGAAATGATGTATCACTGACCGTTCGTTATGGAGAGGAGGATGTGGACTGGACAACGGATCCGGAAATCTGTGCCCAGTATAAGGGACTGTATGAGGATTTGTGGGATATTCCATGTTCACTGGTACAGCTTAATACCGTATGGTCAACCGTACAGAATAAGCATTGGTACAATGTAGGTCCCCGTTATACGAGCTTAGAGAGCTATCGCGGCATTAACAGCGATCAGCCGGCGGATTCAACCGAGACTGATTATACGGCTTTAACAAGGCAGCAGTCCGCGGAATATTATATGGACGCGCATCCGGAATACGTTCTTCCCACCTTAAAATACACAAACGAAGAAGCGGAGAATCTGGCGGAGATCCAGGCGAATATTCAGACATATGTAAGCCAGAGCCTGGCGGAATTTGTTACCGGCAATCGTCCGCTTTCCGACTGGGACTCCTATCTTTCGGAGCTGGAAAACATGGGGCTGTCTGAGTGGCTGTCAGTGGCACAGACTGCCTATGAGAGAATGGAAGCGGCGGCAGAATAAATGGCGTCAGTCCGAATCGGGGAGAACCGAACAGGCGGTTCTCCCTATTCTTAACTTAAAATCAGGAGTGATCTTATGAAAACGATGACAGCGGAAAAAAAGCAGATAAAGAAGAATCACAGAAGAATCTTAAAAAAGCAGATAAAAGCGAGATGGCAGATTTATCTGCTGCTGGCATTGCCGCTTTTATATCTTTTAATTTTTTCCTATGGTCCTATGGGCGGCCTTTATATGGCCTTTACGGATTACGATATGACGAAAGGAATCTGGGGGAGCGATTTTGTAGGGCTGGAAAATTTCCGGGAATTTTTCCAGTCTTATAAATTTACCCAGGTACTTCGAAACACCCTGGTGGTTTCCGTTTACAGCCTGCTTGTAACCTTTCCGATTCCTATTCTTTTTGCGCTGATACTGAACGCTTTTCCCATGAAACGCTTCGGCAAGGTGGTGCAGACCACGACCTATATCCCTTATTTTATATCCACCGTGGTTATGGTTGGGCTGGTTATGCAGGTACTAAATTCCCGGACCGGTATTTATGGGACTTTGTATACTTTATTTACAGGCCAAACAGCGCCGGATATTATGGGGAAGGCCAGCGCGTTCAAACATATCTATGTATGGTCGGCGGTTTGGCAGTCAACGGGATACAACGCGATTATTTACATCGCGGCTCTGGCAAATGTAGATCAGTCCCTTCACGAAGCGGCGAAAATCGATGGAGCATCCAGATTTCAGAGAGTTTTATATGTGGACTGGCCCAGTATTAAGCCGACAGCCACGATTATGCTGATTTTAGCGGCAGGAAATATCATGAACGTGGGCTTCGAAAAAGTCCTGCTTCTGCAGAATGATTTGAATATTTCAGCCAGTGAAGTGATTTCTACCTATGTGTACGAAGTCGGCCTCGCGAGGGGGGTAGGAGATTTTTCCCTTTCCACAGCGATCGGAATGTTTAACTCGGTCATTAATTTTGTTCTTTTGATTTCCGTAAACTGGATCTGCAAACGCTTAAACGGAAACGGAATCTTTTAAGGGGGAAGAAATATGGCGAAAAAGTGGAGAGGAAACAAAATATTTTATACATTGTCCGGCCTTGGACTCCTCGCATTTCTGATCATCGTGCTGTACCCTATATTATTTGTGGTGGCGGCGTCGTTTTCCTCAGGGGAAGCGGTCTCTGCGGGAAAAGTATTTTTATGGCCGGTGGACTTCAGTCTGGATGGCTACAAAACAGTTTTTAACAACCGGAATATCTGGATGGGATTTTGCAATTCTATTCTTTATACAGTACTCGGAACCGCGATTAATCTGGTTATGACAATGATTGCAGCGTATGCGCTGTCCAGAGACGATGTACCCGGTTCCAATAAAATTATGCTGCTTTTTACCTTTACAATGTTTTTTAACGGCGGTATGATACCTACATACATGCTGATACGGAGTCTGCATATGCTGGACACCGTATGGGCCATGATTATTCCGGGTGCCATCGGTGTATACAATCTGATTATCGCGAGGACGTTTATTCGGAACAGCATACCGGGCGATCTTCTGGACGCGGCAAAAATTGACGGCTGCAGCGATATAAAATATTTTTTGAAGATTGTGCTCCCCCTTTCGAAAGCGATCATGGCTGTACTGGTATTGTTCTACGGGGTAGGGCATTGGAATTCCTACTTTAATCCGATGCTTTATCTGAACACAAGGGAGCTGTTTCCCCTGCCGATTTTCCTGAAAGAAATTTTAATCGCGAATCAGATTGACCCCTCGACGGTATCGGACCCGGAGCTTCAGATGCAGATCGCGAAAATAGCGGATGTCATTAAATACGCGCTGATTGTAGTGAGCACCATACCGGTGATGCTGATTTATCCCTTTATCCAGAAGTATTTTGTAAAGGGAGTGATGATTGGTTCTGTGAAAGGATGAGAGATGGAATACCGAAAGAAATGTTATGTAAACGAAAACTGGAAAACGGCTTTTCGAAAAGATCCGGAGGAGCTGCCTCCGGAACAGGAAGACGAATGGGTAACGGCAGATCTGCCGCATAACTGGGAGGATTACCAGGGATACCGCGGGCTGTCTCACGGAAATCTGCACGGAACCGCCTGGTATCGGAAAAGACTGCGGCTTCCCAAAGAAACGGGGCGCTGGTTTCTGGAACTGGAAGGGGCCGGTTCCTATACATCCCTGTGGTGCAACGGCCGTTTTGTGGGTGAACATCGGGGCGGAAGGACAGTATATACCGCGGATATTACGGAGGCAGCCAGACCGGGAGAGGAAAATGAAATCCTGGTTCGCACAGACCATCCGGAAAAGATCGACGATTTGCCCTGGGTATGCGGAGGCTGCTGGGGAACGCCGAATACGGAAGGTTCTCAGCCTGTTGGAATTTTCCGCCCGGTTTCTTTTTACCGGACAGGCAGTGTGCGCGTCCAGCCTTTTGGAGTCGGCGTCTTGTGTACCCGGAACAACGGAACGGTTTTTCTGGAAATTCGCAGCGAGCTGAAAAACTATTCGGCGGAAACCAAAAAGATTTGGCTGTGTCAGCAGATTTTTGGGCCCAGAGGAGAAAAAGTTTCAGAGCTTACTCAGGAATGTATCCTGGAAGGCAGCATGGAAAAGACGGTTGTACAGAGTTCGGACGCAATCGAATCGTATGAGCTTTGGGATACGGAACATCCGAATCTCTACAGGCTGAAGACTATTGTCCGAGAAGAAACCGCAGACAAACATACCGGGATCCTGGACGAGGTGGAAAATTCCTTTGGCATTCGCTTTTTGGAGTGGGAAAATTTCGAGGATGCCGATTCGGAGGTGCTGAACGAAACCCTTCTGACGGAAGAAGCCTGCGAGGCGAACCAGTATTTTCTCATTGAAGAAAAGAATCCACGAAACAGTCATGTTCGGATTGCGCCGGGGGGCGTGATCGTCCGGATTCTGGAAGAGAAAGAAAATCAGTACATAGAGGTTACGACAGAATTGGTAAACGACGATGAGCGTTCTCATCAGGTGGAGCTGGAATCTTTTATTCAGACTTACAATCGCACAAAATCGATTGCGGATTTGAAAACAACCGCCGTTATAGGCCCAGGCGAACACACCGTCCTGCGCCAGATAACAGAGGGACTCCGGTTTCTGGATCAATGGACGGTGGAAAAACCCTATTACCATCAGGTAAGCAGTACGGTGCGGGAAACGGAAAATCCGCTGCAGGAGCCGTACAGGGCCAGAGTTCCCTTTGGTGTATATCGTTCGGAAAAACCGGTGAATAAAGCATATCCCTACTATTTGCCGGAAGATACGAGGGCGGCGCGGCCGCATCGTCTGCTGCTGAACGGAAAGCCGGTTTCCATTCGGGGGACCTGCGAATACGAGCACCTTCTGGGAAAGGACCATGCTTTTACGGAGGAGCAGATTCACGCGCGCATGGATCAGATCCGGGCGGCAGGGTTTAACAGTTTTCGGGAAGCCCATTGTCCGCATAACCTGCGTTACCTGGAAGCGTGTGAGCAAAACGGCATTCTGTACTGGGCGCAGATGGGCGCGCATCTGTATTTTGACAAAGAAGAGTTTCGGGAAAATTTTCGCGTTCTCACAAAAGAATGGCTCAGAGAACGGCGAAACAGCCCCAGCGTGATTTTGTGGGGCATTCAGAATGAGTCTATGCTTCCGGAGTCGTTTGCGGCGGAAATCACGGGACTGATCCGAAGCATCGATCCCACGGCTTCAAAGCAGCGGCTTGTGGTTACCTGCAACGGGGGTACCGGCAGCGACTGGAATATACCGCAGAACTGGTCCGGAACCTACGGAGGCAGCGTGGAAGACTACGGAAATGAGATTGTACGGCAGAGACTGGCGGGAGAATACGGCCAGTATCGCGTGGTGGGAAAGCATGAAGAAGGGGATGTGAAACAAAAGCAGAATACGGGAGGAGACGTCAGCGAAGAGCTGTTTTGCTATTGCCTTCAGACAAAGCTTCGGGAAATGGAAAAGAAAAAAGATCTGGCAGCAGGGCATTTCCAGTGGATTTTCAGTTCTCACGCGAATCCCGGACGCGAAACGATCTATTGTCTGGACGCAGCCGGGGATAACCGCATCGGAGTTGTGAATAACAAAGGGCTTCTTACCTGCTATGGGGAATTATCCGACGCTTATTATATGTATTGTTCACATTATGTTCCCAAAACGCGTCCGATGATTTATATTGTATCGCATACCTGGCCTGATCGCTTCGCGAAGGGACCGGCGGCGCGCAGCGTCACAGTGTATTCAAACTGTGACGAAGTCGCCCTCTATAATGACGCCGGCAGCCTCTTACTGGGGCGGAAAAGGAAGGGGAATTTCGGAGAGCCGTTCATTTTTGACAATGTCATGGTGAACTATGGTCTTTTGTTCGCCAGAGGTTATGTGGACGGGGTGCCCTGTGTGGAGGATATGATTTGGTACGAGAATCTGCCGATGCCGGAAAACGCGGAAAAACTCATGGATGGACAGGAATGCATGGACGCCAATGGATTGGACGGCGATTATCTGTACCGGGTAAACTGTGGGGGAGAAGACTATCTGGATCAGTACGGGCGGCTTTGGAAAAAGGATCGGCCGTGGGACGGAAGGGGCTTCGGCTTTTCTTCCTGGGCTATGGAGTATCCTGGGCTTGCCGGGGATTTCGGCAGCAGAGGGCGAATCTGCGACCGTATTTTGAATACGAAGGATCAGGAGCTGTTTCAAAGCTATCGGTATGGAAGAGAGAAATTGAGCTACTCTTTTGAAGTAGAACCGGGAGTGTATGAGGTGGAGCTGTATTTCACAGAACCATGGTACGGCCGGGGAGGCCTTGACTGCGCCAGATGGCGTCTGTTCGATGTGGCCGTCAATCAGAAAACGGTTCTTTCACGTTTCGATATATGGAAGGAGGCCGGGGCCTGCAGAGGCCTGAAAAAGACGGTTTCGGTACAAACCGATCAGCGCGGGCTGACGGTTCATTTTCCAAAAGTATGGAGCTATCAGGCCGTTATCTGCGCGATTGCGATAAAAAAGAAAGGAGCGTAACCATTATGCAGCGTTTCAAACCAACCTGGGAATCCATCAAAACCCACACAGTCCCCCAATGGTACGAGGACTGTAAGCTTGGAATTTTCATCCACTGGGGCCTGTTTTCCGTCCCCGCCTACGCGCCGCCAAGCGCGGAGCTTGGCGCGGTGCCGAATGATGAGACCTGGTTCTGCAACAACCCTTACGCGGAGTGGTATTTTAATTCCGTGAATGTGGGAAAAGGCCCCACCTATGAGCACCATATCAAGACATACGGCAAAGATTTCGCCTATGAGAATTTTGCGGATATGTGGAAGGCGGAAAACTGGGAGCCGAAGAAATGGGCGGAGCTGTTCCGGAAGGCTGGGGCCAACTATGTGGTGCTGGTGACGAAGCACCATGACGGCTTTTGCCTGTTCCCCAGCGCCTATACGGAATACAATTCCACCAGGAGAGGCCCCATGCGGGATATTACCGGCGAGCTGACCAGCGCCGTCCGCCAGGCGGGGATGAAGATGGGGCTGTATTACTCCGGGATTATCGACTGGCGTTTTGCCCATGATCCCATGTTCTGCGGGGAGGATGTGCGGCTGAACAACTGCCCCACCCACGAATACGCGGACTATGCTTATAAGCAGTCCATGGAGCTCATCGACCGGTACCATCCTTCGGTGTTCTGGAATGACATTGGATGGCCTTACGCGGGCAAGGAAAATCTTCCTTATCTGCTGGCCCATTATTATAATGTGTGCCAGGACGGCGTGGTGAACGACCGTTTCAACGGCTGGCACAAGGATTTCAGCACCAAAGAATACCAGAGCGGCCAGGCGAACCGCCGGGAAAAATGGGAGATGTGCAGAGGCCTGGGGCTGTCCTTTGGCTACAACGCCCAGGAAGGGGAGGAGCATATTCTGTCAGTGGAAAAGCTGGTAAGCCTGCTGGTGTCCACGGTGGCCAACAACGGAAATCTTCTGATCAACGTAGGCCCCAGAGCGGACGGAACCATACCGGAAAACCAGGCGGATAAATTAAGAGGCCTGGGCGAATGGCTTGCGGTAAACGGGGAAGCCATTTACGGAACCAGATGCGGCAGCAGGGAGAATACCTCTACGGAAAACGGAGGAATTTACTTTACGGAGAAGGAAGGACAGCGCTTCGTGATTCTGGACGGACTGAAAAAGGGAGACACAACCCTTACGATTCCCGGAATGGAAGGAAGGGTGATTCCGCTGGACGCTTCCGTGCAGGCGGAGAGCAAAGAGACGCCGGACGGGCTGGAAGTGACGGTAAAGGATTACGATCCGGGGAAGTGCGCGGCGGCGTTTCGGGTTTGTTAGCGGATGGAAATGAGATTATGAGTCAGATCACGGCTTTCTTCAGCGCGGAAGAGCTGGGAAAATCGGAAGCTGAAAGGTTTTCTGGCATACAGTAAATTTGCATACGCCCACGGGGCAGGCGTACCAACGTCCTGCCCTGCGGGCGTACTTGGCATCCCTGAATGTATGCCGCCTTCTTTTCTTTGTACTCATTTTACGAGAGAACGGTCCAGAGCCAGCCACTGCTTTACTTCATTCACGCTGACCTTTGCCGCCTTTGCGATATCTTCTATGGAGATCCCCATTCTGGCAAGAGAAACGGCCATTTCCTTTTTGCCTTCTAATTCGCCTTCCTGACGGCCCTTCTGCTCGATTCTGTCTAAAACGTCACACATATTACGGATACCTCCTTCCGTATCATTCTGATAGACTGCCTCAAACCTTTGATCATTTGACATTACACTGATCAGCTGTAAAGTTTCATGCACATGCTTTAAAGCATGGGGTTCAGGGTGATAATCGTTTTTTTCACGCTTCTGCACAAAATAGTCAGCTACAACCCGGAAATCGCTACGAAACAGTGTTACGGTTCAGCTTTGCTGAACCATAACTGCAAAAATCCATTTGAAATCGCCTTTGGCGATGGGATTTTTGCACTCCTGAATCACTTTCTCACGGTCTGCGCAGCATGTGCGCAGACCTGGGATGAACTGCTACGAAACAGGTCCATCTGCTTCATGCGTCAAATATGCAACCTCAAACAGATTGACTTTGTAGTCATTTACGTATGGTTCAAATTCTGGCGGTATGTCAAGCCGCTCCTTTAGACGCAGCGGCTGATCCCAATGCTTTTTATGACCAAAATATAATACCAGTGTTACCACAGGATAACGGCTTTTGTCTGTATGATCAGCCAACAGCTGCGCCCTGTATTCAGCCCCGTCGTATCCCATTACACGCAGGGAAATATCCGGATCCGGATTTGTCTGGTTTTCGATCCCAACGCATGCAATCCGGATATTGCCGTTTCTCCAGCGCTTGGCAACATCCCTTTCCATCTCATGGAGTTTACCGCCTGCTTTATAGTATGAACGCGGCGCCTGATCCTCAAGCTCATCCCTTTTTCGCCCAAACGGTCACCGCCTTTCCCTGTGCATCTTTCAGGAGCATATAAACTTCAATGATGCTTTCTGTTAGCACAGGGCGAACGACAAGTCAACGGCATAGCCGTAAGCTTTCCTGCCTGAGAATAATATGAAGTACCTCTCCTGAAAATTTGTAACAGCAGATTTACTTATTCCCAAGGGAATTTCCGCAGGGGAGGACATCTGTGCCAGTTCGTGAACAGCCAAGGCTTGAGCTGCCTGCCTTCTTTCACTGTCTGCTGCTTCGGGCTGCGTGATTACGGCTCTGTCACCACCGGCAAAACCACCGTTACCGTGGTCCCTTCCCCTACCGTGCTTTCATACCGCAGTCCGTATTCCGGCCCGTAGGCGAGCCGCAGTCGTTCGTGAATGTTCCAGACACCGTATCCGTGCCGTTTCTGGCCGTTCTTCTTCTGAAGCAGCGAATCCAGCTTTTCCTTAGGAATACCCATGCCGTTGTCGGAAATAGTGAGGCGGATGGAATCGCCGTCCATGGAGCCGCTCACGGTGATGGTTCCTGTCTCGTCCTCCCGTTCCAGGATTCCGTGATTTATGGAATTTTCCACAATGGGCTGGAGGACGATTTTCAGCATATAGTAGCCGTAAAGCTGGGGCGGTACCTGGATTAAAAGAGTGATCCGGTTTTCGAAGCGCATGTTCTGGATATTAACGAAGGTCTGGATATGGCGCAGCTCATCCTGGATGGGGACGATTTTCTCGCCGTGGCCCAGGCTCAGACTGTAAAATTCCCCAAGTTTCCCGGCGGCCTCGGAAACTTCGATGCAGTTGTACTTCAGGCCCATCCAGTGGATCATATCCAGGGTATTGTAGAGAAAATGCGGATTAATCTGGGACTGGAGCACCTGAAATTCCAGATCCTTGATCTCATTGACCGAGCGGTACTGTTCCTCCATCAGTCCGGCGATTTTCGTCTGCATCTTATAAAAGCTTTGGGTGAGTTCGCCGATTTCATCGCTGCCGTTGTCAATGGGCCGGGTGATGAAATTTCCGGAGGAGGACTGCTTCATCAGGTTTTTCAATACGACAATTCTGGAATTGAGGGATTTGGAAAGCTTGTACATGACAGGCAGGCAAATCAAAATCAGAACCAGAACGGAAAGGAGCATCTGATTCTGGAAGCCGCGGGTGGCAAGGAGGACATCCGCGTAAGGAACCAGAATAATAAGCGTCCAGTCACTGTTTTGAATTTCCCGAAAACCGCAAAGATAGGGATTTCCATTGTATTTCACCTGAGCCAGGGATTCTTCCGCTTCCAGACCGCTCTCGTCAATGAGTGTCCGGATATCCGAAAGGTCATCGAATACATTATTCTTGGCGGTGATGAGTTCATTGTGAGAATTTATGACAGCCAGGCAGGTGTTCACGGTGAGCTCACCCTGATCCACAATATCCGCGATTTTTGAAACCGGAATGGAGGCGGTAATATATCCGAGATAATTCCCCAGTTTCTGCAGATCGGAAATCTTTTTCACATACAGGATGTGATCCTCTTCCCCTTCAAAAAAGCCGCCGGGAATCCAGAGGCTGGACTCCTGGGAGCTGTTCAGACGCTCATACCACTCCGTTCTGGCGGCGGAGGAGAGACGCTTAAATTCGTCTGTTTCCTCAAAGGAAGCCGGCCCGGTGGAGGAATAAAGGCGGATTTCATCGATGTTGTCGGTGGTATAGGAATTGTACAGGATTTCCCGACAGTCCGTGGTATGAATGTTCCAGTTGGCAATATTTTTGCTGTAGTATTCCGCACTGTTGGAGAGAACGGTCTGAATGGTGTCGTCGTAGCTGATCACATTCATGATGCCCTCGATGGCATGAACCCGATACTCGATAAAAGAAGCCGCCTGGTTCAGGGTATTGGTTCCGGAGTAGATCTGCTGCTCTGTCTCCCGCCTGGAAAGGCTGTAGCTGTTAACCAGGGTCAGGGCGGCCAGAGAGATCAGAAGCACCAGGCTGGTGACAGAAAAAATCCGGAAAGTAAAGCTCTTTAAAAATCTTGTTTTCATAGACATATCCCTCAATTCTGACCGCGCCGGTACTGGGTGGGCGTCTGGCCATAACGCTTTTTGAAAAGCGTATTCAGGTAGTTCGCGTCGGGAATCCCCACCTTCCGGGCAATTTCATAGAGTTTCAAATCCGAGTGCTTCAAATAGAAGCATACTTTATCCATCCGTATATTCATAAGATAATCGTTTGCCGTTGCCCCGGTATTCTGCTTAAACAGGGAACAAAAATAGTTCTGGGACAGCCCCGCTTCCTGGGCAATTCCCCGGATATTCAGCTCCGGGTTCATGTAATTTAAAAGCATAAAGCGGATCGCCTTCTGGATCTGCTGGTGGTATTGTTCCAGATGGTTGAGATCCTCAAGGCTGGACATGCCGTAGCAGATGATCTGCGCATAGTCCTGCAGGGTATACAGACGAAATTCCTCCCAGGACAGCGGGATGCCCTGGCAGGTGGCCGCGTAGAGCTCATAAAGCTTTCGGCGGATATTGGAAATATCCGTGTACTGTTCTGCCCGGAGAATACGGAAAAGCTGTTCCGTGGATTCCAGGGAATAATTGCGCCGGGCGAAAAGATCCGCAGGCGAGGGCTTTTCCTCCAAGGCGAAGTGGCAGTCCAGTATGGAGCGGTAATTAAAGTACATATACTGGTATTCCAGATTTTTCGCGGCGATGGAATAGCTCTGGCTGATTTCGGAAATCCGGTGAACGGTGGGGCCGATGGCAATGGTGGAATCAAAGCCCTGTTCCCGCTTTATGTAATCCCGCACTTGGGTTAAAACCGCGTGAAGCACCGCGGAATAAGTGACACTGGTGACGAGAATGGGACGGTTATTTTCCCACAGACCCAGATAAAATTCCGAATCGGACAGAAGACGCTGATCCGAGAGAAAACGGTTCAGGGACAGGCACAGTTCTTTGCCGGCCATTACATCCATAAGCCCGTGAACGCCGATGCACACCGCCGCATAGGAGGCATTGTCCTGCCAGACAAAATACGTGGGGACGTAGCGCTTTTTAAATTCCTGCCAGTCGGGATTTGGTGAAACGAGGTCCTGCACAAGATCGATGTGAACGATTTTTTTCGTCTCCGAAAGGGAAGCGTCCCTCAGAGCCGACTGTCTGGACGCTTGCTTTTCCGCCAAAATTGTCTGAATCACCTGGGAAACCGTCTGGGTGACGCTGTTGAGGATCACCGGCTTTTCAATGTAGGTTTCGGCTTTCAGATCGATGGCGGATTTTAAGTATTCTTTATCCGCGTAACCGCTTAAAAAGATCAGCTTGCAGGACGGATATCTGGACTTGATCTGCCGGGCAAGCTCAATGCCGTTCATGTGAGGCATTTTTACGTCCGTCAGGAGAATATCGGGGACAAAATCATTCACAAGCTTCATGGCTTCTACGCCATTGGAAGCGGAGCGTACCTGGGTAATCCCAAGGGAAGTCCAGTCAATGTAGTTCAGCAGCCCTTCTTTTGTCAGTTTTTCATCGTCAACAATCAGTAATTGAATATCCATGCCAGGCTCCTTTGTATAAAATAGAATACCAAAAAATGGAAAAAAACAGCTATATCACTATGCAAAATCAATAAAATATTAAGACGGATCGTAATATTTTCGAGAATATCTTAATTCTACCATATTTCTTTTGAGGTGTAAATTCAGTAAACTATACATACAAGCAGTAAAAAAGCTGTACAGAACAGCCAGGAAGGAACAAACAAAGCGGCGGTTCAGCAAGGCTGAACGGTAAGGAAAGGGGGAACCATCAAAAGAGATGAACAGAGTAGAGGCTTTGAAAAAGAAAATGGATCAGGGGAAACTTCTGAAAGGATTTTTCCTGACCATGGCAGACCCCGCTGTCTCGGAGATCGGCGGATATGCGGGATACGATTATGTCTGGATTGACGCGGAACACGCGCCTTTGGGACGCCAGGAGATTCTGCGGCATATCATGGCAGCCCAGGGAAGCGGATGCGCGGCCTTTGTCCGGGTACCGGGCAGCGATCCGTCTCAGATGAAAGCTATTTTGGACATGGGACCGGACGGCGTGATCTTTCCGTTTACCAATAATCCAAAGATTGCCAGAGAGGAAATCCAGGCGTGTCTGTATCCTGACCAGGGAGGCGTCCGGGGGCAGGGCCCCATACGGGCAATCCGTTATGGCCTGGATGAGGAAGGGGCGTACATTGCAAACGCGGCGGCAAGCGTTTTTAAAGTGGGCCAGATCGAGACCCTGGAAGGCTACGAAAATCTGGACGCGATTCTGGATGTAAAGGGATTTGATTCCTTTTTTATCGGAAGAGCGGATCTGGGAAGATCCATCGCGGGGAGCAAAAAGCAGGTGAATTTGGACCAGGCATTTACGGACATCTGCCGCCGGGTGCGTGAGAAAGGATACTATATGGGTGCCGCCATAGGAGCTTCGGCCGCGGAGGCAGAGGACGCGAAAAGCCGGGGCGTTCAGTGGGTAGTGTTTGGCCAGGACGTGAAAATTCTGGCAGAAGGATTGAAACGGAATCTGGAAAATCTGAAAGAACTTTGAGAAAGGCGGAAGAAAAATGGAGAGATGCCAGATACTGCTGCGCGGCGGTTCTTTTTCCTATGAACTGCGGCTTGACTGGGCGAAATGGCCTGAAAAGATGGGAAACCGCGCGGTAAGCGGAATTGCCCTGCATCCGGACGGAATGCTGTATGTCTCCACCAGATCCGAACGCTATCCCATCTGTGTGTTCGACAAGGACGGAAACTGCGTCCGGACCTTTGGAGCGGAGCTTGATTTTTCCAGAACCCATGGCCTGACTGTGGATCTGGACGGAAACATCTGGGTATGTGATGACCAGAACAGCGTCATTTACCATTTAGATAAGGAAGGAAAGCTTCTGGGAACGATGGGAGAGAAGGGCGTTTTCTCCGACAGCGGCTACGACCCTACGGTGCGCTGGCCTCATGATCTGTACACAAACGTGCGGGCGGCAGAGCCCTTTAACCGCCCTACGAGGATGCTGCAGGCTCCCTGGGGAGATTTGTACTGTACGGATGGCTATGGAAATACGGCGGTTCACCGCTTTACGGCGGAGGGAAAGCTGCTCCGGACCTGGGGCGGCCCGGGGCGGGAGCCCGGCAGATTTCGTCTGCCCCACTCCATCGCGGCGGACGAGCGCGGAAGGCTATGGATCTGCGACCGGGAGAATTTTATGGTTCAGATTTATGACAAAGAGGGAAACTTTGTGAGGAGAATCGAGCGAGCGGGCTATCCCTCGGATTTATGGGAGTTTGACCACCATATGTATCTCTGCAACGGGGATGGAGCGGTGGACATTTACGATCTGGAGTGCCAAAAGACAGCGTCGGTGGCATTTCCGGAATGCTTTGACGACATTCATTCCATTGGAGGAGATGAAGAGGGAAATCTTTATCTTGGAAAGATTAATGGTGAAAATTCCCTGTTTCAGCTGAAAAAAGTATAGAGTATAGAGAGAAAGCGAGGTAAAGGAAATGAAGAAACGGAACGTTACAGCATTACTGATCACCCTGTCTCTGGCCATGTCCGGCCTGGGAGCGATGACGGGATACGCGGAAGAGTCCGGCGAAAAGACGGTTCTTCGGCAGATGGTCTGGGGAAGCATTGACGACTATGTGCCGGATAATGAGATTTTTATGGAGCTGAGTCCGGAATATGCGGATTCGGTAGAATTGTCTGTGGAGCTGGGAGGCTCCGGCGATGCGGATGTAGCCCAGCGTTTTCGCCTGATGCTGGCCTCCGGCGAAGAGCTGCCGGATATGATCCGTTTGAATTATACGCAGTTCGCGGAATTTGCTGACGCGGGCGTTCTCTATGATATGGGAGAGGTGCTGGCACCGTATGAGGATGATATCATTGACGCGGCCAAAGAGTTGATGACCTATGACGGTACATACTATGCTACGATTTTCGAAATTAAGCCCAAGGTTTGGTTTTACCGGTCAGATATTTTTGAAGAATGCGGAATTAACGTGGATGAAGTAAAAACTATTGATGATTTTATCGCGGCAGCGGAGACGATTCATGAGACGTATCCGGACAGCTATCTGGAAAACTACGGAACACCTTTAAACAACTATGATCTGACAATGATGCTCTGCGCTACCGACGGAACCTTCTGTGATGAGGAGGGAAATTATCATTGCGCTTCGGACGAAGGGGTGCGTCAGGCTTTTGAAAATCTGAAAAAGTTAAAGGACAGCGGTGCATTCTCTGATATCGTGGAGTGGAGCGCGGACTGGTAGGCGGCTTTTTCCGATGACACGCTGATTTCTCAGCTTTTGGGAGGCTGGATGAAGGATCATCTGATTAACTGGACACCGGAAAACGCGGGGAAATGGGCGGTTGCCCCCTGGCCGGAGGAGATTGCGCAGGGTTCAGAGTCCGGCGGCGGTATCTGGGTTGTTCCAAAGGACGCGCCCAACGCGAAGCTGGCGGCGGAAATTCTGGCAAAATATTCCTACGACTCCGAAATCCGCAAAGCGATTTATGATCGGAACGGAAGAATCCCTCCGTTAAAATCCGCGGCTGAGGACGAGCATTACCTGAACAGCGATTACTTCGGCGATATGAGCGGTTACTTCGAAGCTCTGGAGAAGTTCAGCGTATATCCGTACAATCCGGCCTCCTCTCAGGAGCTGACGATTGTGGGCGATTATCTGACCCAGTATCTGGACGGCGCGATGTCTCTGGATGAAGCTTTATCGGCAGCCGATGCGGATCTGAACAATCAGATCGGAAATCCCTATCAGTAAACTTACCGGGCGGTCCTCTTTTTGAAAGGACCGCCCGAAATGTACCAAGGAGGCTTGCCACCATGAAAAGCAAAAAAAAGAACCGAAAAAGAATCCTGACCCCCTATCTGTTTCTTTTGCCATTCATTCTGATCTACATCGTTACTTTTTTGTTCCCCGCGGCCTATTCCCTGGTGCTGAGCTTTTTTAAATACCGGGGCTACGGGGAGGCGACTTTTGTGGGGCTTTCCAATTACGAAAGCCTGCTGACTTACCGGACAATGTGGAAATGTCTGGGAAATACTCTGTTTTATTTTATTTTCAGCTTTATTCCGACAATGGTGATTGCCTTCCTTCTGGCAGTGACCATGCGTTCCAGAACTGTAAAAAGGTTCCAGAGCTTCTATAAGCCGATTATTTTCATGCCGCAGATCTGCGCGGTGGTGGCATCGGCGCTGGTGTTTAAGCTGATTTTCGCAGGGGACGTGGGAGTTATTAATCAGCTTCTGGGAACAGAGATTCCCTTCCTGACGAATGTACAGTACGAAAAGTGGCCGGTAGTTATTCTGATTACCTGGCGTGGAATCGGCTGGTATTTCATTATATTCCTGGCGGGACTGACCACCATAAGCGATGACGTGGAAGAGGCTTCCATTGTAGACGGCGCCGGTCCCTGGCAGCGTCTGCGCTACCTGTTTATCCCCTTGATGAAGCCGACCTTTATGCTGACCTTTATCACCTATGCCATTGGAGCGCTGAAACTTTATACGGAACCAAATACCCTTTTGTCCAATAACGAGGTTTCCCTTTCGTTGGCACCTTACATTAATATCATTACGACAAATGTAAACGGAGGAAATTTCGGCATGGCTTCTGCCGCGGGATGGTTTCTGGTGGTGATTATTCTGGCGATTACACTGGTGCAGATGAAGCTGTTGGGAGGTGAGGACTGATGCAGAAACGAAAACACAGAAAATGGAAGCCAACAGCTGTTTTGACCCACGGCATTTTGCTGATCTGGGCGTTTATCTGTCTGTTTCCGGTCTATATCATGGTTATGGGCTCGTTTAAGTCCAGTACAGAGCTGCTGCACAATTCCGTGGGGCTTCCGCAAACCTGGAGCCTGGCGAATTATATCAGTCTGTGGAGCTATAATTCCGGTACCATTATGCGGACATACCTGAATTCCCTGTTTGTAAGCACCGTTTATACGCTGATCGCCATTATACTGGCGGCTATGGCGGGTTATGCCTTTGCGAAGTTTGTGTTTCCCGGAAAAAATGTGCTGTTCGTTATGTTTCTTATGACGATGATGATACCCCAAGAACTGAATCTGACACCTTTGTATCTGATGTATTCGAAAATCGGATGGCTGAATACCTACCGAGTACAAATAGTAACAGGAATTGCCAATGTGTTTGCTATGTTTATGTTCCGAAAAAATATGGAGACTATACCGGACGCGCTGATTGAGTCTGCCCGAATCGAGGGAGCCAATCAATGGACGATTTTTACCAAAATTATTACGCCTGTATCCAAACCGGTATACGGAGCCCTGGCAATCCTGGTGTTTTTATCGAAATGGAATGAGTATCTGCTTCCGAAAATGTTTATATCAAAAACAGAGCTGCTTCCGATTATGGTTATCCTTCCCAAGTTGAGTGTCGGGGATAATCTGTATGCCGTACCCTGGGAGCTGGTGTTGACGGGCTGTACCATCGTCACGGTGCCCCTTCTTATTATATTCCTGCTTTTCCAGGACAAATTTCTGGCCAGCGTTACCCTTGGCGCGGTCAAGGGATGAGCGGGAAAATGAAAAAGCGCATGTAACGGTTCAGCAGGCTGAGCTGTTACATGCGCGGATGTTTCAGGGAAGATATAGATAAAGGAGATGATGTTTTATGAAATATACGGATTTTTACGAACCGGCCGCGGAGCGGTATACGCGTATGCAGTACCGTTACTGTGGAAAGAGCGGCTTACGCCTGCCGGCCATGGCCTTCGGACTGTGGCATAATTTTACCATAAGCAGCTCCTATGAAAACTGCCGCCGGCTGATTCTGGGAGCCTTTGATCTTGGCATCAACCATTTTGACCTGGCCAACAATTACGGCCCGGTACCGGGCACCAGTGAAAAAATTTTCGGGGAAATTTTAAAAGCGGATCTTTCGGAGCACCGGGATGAGCTGGTGATCAGCACAAAGGCCGGATACGATATGTGGGAGGGACCTTACGGAACCGGCGGCTCAAAAAAATATCTGATCGCGTCTTTGGATCAGAGCCTGCGGCGCATGGGACTTGATTACGTGGATATTTTTTACCATCACAGGCCGGATCCGGAGACGCCCATGGAGGAAACAGCGGAAGCCCTGGAACAGATTGTGCGCCAGGGGAAGGCGCTGTATGTGGGGATTTCCAATTACTCGCCCAAGCAGACGGCACAGATGGAGGGGATTCTGCGGGATAAGGGCCTGCACTGTCTGATTCACCAGCTTCGCTTTTCCATGCTGGATCAGGAAAATCTTCCGGCCATCCGGGAAGCCGAGCGGCTGTCCATTGGAACCATTGCCTTTTGTCCGCTGGCCCAGGGGCTTCTGACGGACAAATATTTGAACGGAATCCCGGAGGACTCCAGGGCAGCCGGACACAGCCGCTTCTTTGGAAAGGAGCAGATAACAGAGGAAGCTCTGGCGCGGGTCCGCGCGCTGAATGACCTCGCCGGTCAGCGGGGACAGTCGCTGGCCCAGATGGCTCTGGCATGGAATCTTGGACGAAATACATCGGTGATTCTTGGGGCCAGCCGGAGCGAACAGCTCCAGGAAAATGTCCGTGCGCTGGACAACCTGGATTTTACCGAAGAGGAAACCGCGCGGATTGAGGAGATCCTGAAGTAAGAGGGATGGAAACCTCTCATGAAACCGGAAGATAGGAGGATACGAAAATGGATACTACGCGCGGAGGATTTACCCTGCCGGGAGAAGCGGGATACGAGACGCTGACGCTTCGGCTGGCTGAAAAATGGGGAGCGGATGTGATTCGGGACAGCGATGGAACCCAGCTTTCCGAGGAAATTTTAAAGGCCGGCTATGGCATTTACTCTACGATCTGCGTAATCCGTGATCACAACGAATGGGCGTCTAAACATCCGAATACGCTCCAGCAGACCTTTTTGGCGACGCAGCCTAAGACGGCGCGTTTCCCAGAGCTTTCCTTCCGGCTGATGGAGGACTTCTTTGACCAGCAGTTTCGGGTAAATGACCGGCCGGAGTCCAGAAAATACTGGCAGATTTATGACCGAACCCTGGACGAGGAAGTTTCGGACTGTGAATGGAGGTATGACAGCGAAAAGGGCGTCCTCACCGTGAAAGGACTGACTCCCTGGCATACCTATACGGTGAGCTTCCTGGCATACCGCATTTGGGAAGAAATTTCTATGTATAATCACATCACGAACCATTGGGAGAAAGAGCATTTGATGCAGATTGACCCGCGGTATCCCGAAGTCCAGGAATATCTCCTGGATTGGATGGAGCAATGGTGCCGGACACATCCCGATACCACGGTGGTGCGCTTTACCTCTCTTTTCTACAATTTTGCCTGGATCTGGGGCAGCAGCGAGCGGAACCGGAACCTGTTTACCGACTGGGCCTCCTACGATTTTACGGTGAGTCCTCTGGCGCTGGAACAGTTTGCGGAACGTTTCGGCTACAGGCTGACGGCGGAAGATTTTATAAATCAAGGAAAGCGCAATGTCACCCATATGCCGGGCAGCAGGAAAAAACGGGACTGGATGAACTTCGTGAACGATTTTGTCATTGACTTTGGGAAAAAGCTGGTGGAGATTGTCCATGCCTTTGGAAAGAAGGCCTATCTGTTCTACGATGACAGCTGGGTTGGAACGGAGCCTTATAACGGACGCTTCCCGGAGTTTGGATTTGACGGCATGATAAAGTGTGTGTTTTCCGGTTATGAGGCCAGACTGTGCGCCGGCGTGGAGGTAGAGACCCATGAGCTGCGCCTGCATCCCTATCTGTTTCCGGTGGGACTTGGCGGAGCGCCCACTTTCCAGGAGGGAGGAAATCCGGCCCTGGATGCCAGACGCTACTGGATCAATGTGCGGCGGGCGCTGCTGCGGGAAAAAATTGACCGGATTGGTCTGGGAGGCTATCTGCATTATGTGGAGCAGTTTTCGGATTTTGTCGGCTGCATAGAGGAGATCGCGGGAGAATTTCGCGAGATCCGAAGGCTGCACCGGGAGGGTGCGCCCTATATGCTGAAGCCAAGGGTCCTTGTACTGCACAGCTGGGGCAGGCTGCGCACCTGGACCTTGTCCGGGCATTATCATGAGACGTGGATGCACGATCTGATTCATATAAACGAAAGTCTGTCCGGCCTGCCGCTGCAGGTAACCTTTGCGGATTTCCAGGATATAAAAGACGGATGTCTGGACAACGCGGATGTGGTGATCAATGCCGGACGGGCCGGGAGCGCCTGGAGCGGCGGAGACGCCTGGAAGGATGCCGGGCTTGTGGCGAAGCTGACAGAGTGGGTGGACGGCGGCGGATGTTTTCTGGGAGTCAACGAGCCTTCCGCGGCGCGCGGCTTTGATACCTTCTTTCGGATGGCCCATGTCCTTGGCGTGGACGAGGATACCGGAGAGCGGGTCTGCCACGGAAAATGGAGCTTTCCGGCAGAGGAGCCCGGGGAGCTTATTCCGAAGGGGTGCCGGATTCGCGGCAGAAGCGGCCGCTTCCTCACAGACGGAAACGCCAGGGTATTCCTGCGGGAGGGCGAAAGTCCGTCGCTGTCGGTTCATTCCTTTGGGAAGGGCTGCGGAATTTATCTGTCATCCTATGAGGTGACGCCGGAGAATACGCGGCTTCTGTTGAATTTGATTCTGTATGGAACCGGATGCCCGCTGAAACAAGAGTATCTGACGGATAATCCCCGTACCGAATGCGCTTTCTTCCCGAAAAGTAAGGTTCTGGCGGTCATCAATCAGGCGGAGACGGCTGAGAGCTGCGCTGTCCGGACGGAAAAAGGCGTTCAGAACTTTTGCCTGAAGCCCTGGGAGCTGCAGATAAGGCGGCTTGACGGAAAAGGGTAAACGCTTACCCTAAAGAATAGTCAAAAAAACCCAAAAATGATTGTGCGCTGTGTTGATATATGGTAAAAATAAATAAAGAGTATCTGATATATATCTGATAAAATCTGGAACAGGAAACTTTTTTCGCAGAGTCAGGAGGAAACATAATGAAAAACAGAAAAACAGCGTTACTATTGTGTGCCGCCATGACAATCGGTATATTGTCAGGATACAGTGAAACGGTTCAAGCGGAAGAACCTGCGGAAATCAGCATATGGCATGATGGGGATGAGGCTATTATGCAGGTGATACAGGAGCAGGTTAACGAAGAACTGAGCGGGGATTCCATTACAGTAAATTTCGAGAAAAAGAGCGGACTTACGGATCAACTGAAGCTGTATGGAAATGACGCCGCGAATGGACCGGATATGTATTTGTATGCCCACGATTCTCTTGGGACATTCGCGGAGATGGGGATGCTTTCTCCAATTACAGAGGTTGTCAGCGAAGACGTCTATCAGGATATGCTGCCGATGACCCTGGAAGCAGGGCAGTACAAGGGAGAACAGTACCTTCTGCCAGTTTATTATGAAACGCTGCTGTTTATGTACAACAAAGATCTCTGGGAGGGCGGGATACCGGATACAACGGAGGGTCTTTATGAGTATATGACGGCCCATACTGACACGGAAGCAGGTACTTACGCTCTGGTAAACCAGCATTCTACGGCGTATAATGTGGCTCCGGTGATCAACGGCTTTGGGGGATACATTATCGATGAAAACGCAGCGCCTGGTTTAAATGAGGAAAAGACAAAAGAGGCGATTGCGTATAACAAAAAATTTGCCGAGCTGGAAGCGGACGGCGATTATAATACGATTACCACACTTTTCAATGAAGGCAAGGCGGCCGCGATTATAGGCGGTCCATGGCTGATATCCGGAATCAGAGAGGCCGGGATCAATCTGGGAATCAAATCCCTTGCAGAGTTTGAACTGCCAAACGGCAGTACGCTGATGCCTTATTCGGGGGTACAGGGAATCGGCGTAATGAAGCATGCGGCAGAAGAAAAGAAGGATGCACTGGAAAAGGTGTTTACAGCGCTTTGCGATCCGGCGGTAGGGATTGCGCTTGCGGAACAGTCGAACTGTGCTCCGGCCAATCAGATTTCCTACGAGGATGAGACGGTTGCGGGCAATGAAATGATTGCGGCGATGAAGTCTACTGCGGAAGTAGCGGTTCCGATGCCGAATATTCCGGAGATGAGCGTCATGTGGGGACCGGCGGAATCGCTTCTGGCAGCGGTCAATAAATCGGGAGAAGATCTTGACAGTGCGGCAGATCAGTATCAGAAGGCGGCTGAAACAGCAATCGCTGACATGCAGTAACAAAATGGTTTGTGGGAAGGCTTAGGGGTGGGGATGTCTGCCTTTAAGCCTTTCTTTTTTTGCAGAATGAGGGGATCATGATGAAAACAAAAAAGAGATTTCTTCCGTGGAAATATGCGCTTCCGGCACTGGCGCTAATCGGCGTCATTGTAGTATTTCCCATTCTTTATACCGGATATATTTCCCTTACGAATATGAATATGTATCATTGGAATGACTATCATCTGATCGGCTTTGAAAATTTCCAAAGAGCTTTGACGAAAGTAGATTCCGGATTTCTCTCGGCGCTGATTACCACGATTATCTGGACGGTTCTGAATATGCTCATTCAGGTGGCGCTGGCTTATTTTCTGGCCCTTGGGCTGAATGCGCAGGGACTGAGACTGGCCAGAGTTTACAAAACCCTTTTGATGTTCCCGTGGGCAATGCCGGCATACGTTTCCATTCTTTTGTGGCGTGTCGGTATGTTTAATACGGAATTTGGGTTTCTGAACAAACTGCTGACGGCCATGGGCCTGGAAAGGGTAAACTTCCTGTCGAGAAATATTCCGGCGTTTTTGTCCTGCATGCTTCTGAATCTCTGGATGGCGATGCCTTTTATGATTATGATGATGGACAGCGCGCTGCGAAGCGTGGACCGAAGCTATTATGAGAGCGCGAAGCTGGATGGGGCAGGCTTCTGGACACAGAACTGGTATGTTACCATACCGGCGATTAAGCCTGTTCTTGCGCCGGCTGTTATTATGACGGCGTTCACGACATTCAAACAGTTTGATATTGTGTACCTGCTGACGATGCAGAGAGGCTCCCTGTCCGGCGCAACGCTTCAGACTGTGATTACTTACGCTCATCAGAATGCTTTTGTGTCCAATAATTACGGACTTTCTTCCGCGGTATCCATTATTATTTTTCTGTTTATTATTGTTTTTTCGATTTTTACGAACAAGGGGGTGGAGGAGACATGAAGAACCGGAAAAAAGTAAAGCGTGCCGGAGGAGTTATTCTTATAAATCTGATATTTCCGATTATCTGTTTTGTAACGCTTATTCCGATTTTTTACGCAGTTACCCTGTCGCTGGAGGGAGCGGGCGGCGCGCTGAGTTCGGGACTGTCTTTTATCCCTCAGGAGCCGACGCTGGAAAATTACCGCGCAATCCTTGTGGAAGAGCCGTTTTTGCTGTGGCTGAAAAACTCAGCGATTCTCAGCGTCGGGACTATGATTGCGGCGATGGGAACGGCAGTAACGGCGGCTTATGCGTTTTCACGGTACCGGTTTCGCGCCAGAAAATCTATTCTGCGGCTGCTTCTTATCCTGAATGCTTTTCCGCAGATTCTCTCAATGTTTGCGATTTTCCGTCTGTTTCGGACCTTCCATTTGCTGAACTCATATTTGGGGCTGATTATTGTTTATGCCGGAAGTATGTGTATTTTCTGCATATGGAACATGAAAGGGTATTTTGACACAATTCCGGTTGAGATTGAGGAAGCCGCGCAGATCGACGGCGCGGGCGGCAGGCAGATTCTGATGCGGATTGTTCTTCCGCTGGCCAGGCCGGCGATGATTGTTACAGCGGTTATGGTTTTGATTTATGTATGGAACGAATATCTGTTTTCCACGACTTTTATGATGAGTGAGAGCAGCTATACACTGGCGGGAGGGCTGTATCAGCTTCAGTCTAATGACTACAGCAGGAGCTGGCCGCTGTTTTCGGCAGCGTCGGTACTTGTCTCTGTCCCGATTCTGATTGTTTTTTTCTGCATCCAGAAATATATGGTATCGGGGCTTACCGCAGGAGGTGTCAAAGGATGAATAATACAGGAAAGATGGACAGGGCGGCCGTCCTGCACATCCCGCTGTCTCAGTACGCTTATGCCACATCCGAGTATGAGCTTACGATCCGGCTGCGGGCCAAAAAGGGAGATTTGAGCAGATGTACGCTTTATGCTGCCGATCGCGTTTGCCGTACGACTCCGGTACGTTTCACGGAAATTTCCATGTGGGTCTGTGCTGTTGACGAGTGCTTTGATTATTATGAAGCGGATCTGAAGCTTCCCTACAATCGGATTTGCTATTACTTCCTGCTGGAAAAGGGAGATGAGTGGACGTATTATTATGCCGATCATTTTACGCAAAAGCTCCCTGACCGGATGGCGGCCGGAAAAACAACAGACGGACGGAGCGAATATTACCAATATCCTTTTATTCTTCGCACGGAGATTCCGGATGTCCCCAAATGGTTTAAAAACACAGTCGTTTACAATATCTTTCCGGACAGCTTTGCCAGCGGAAAGCGTGCGCTGCGGCAAGAGACAAGGCAGGCGGTTCTGGGAAACGGGAATATCGTCAGAGGAAGGCTTGGAGGAACCTTGCGCGGAATTACAGAAAACCTGGATTACATAAATAAGCTGGGATTTCGCTGCCTCTACCTGAATCCTGTTTTCACGGCCGGAGAATACCATAAATATGACGTGATCGACTATTATCATATAGATCCGTGCCTTGGAACGGAGGCGGACTTTCGCGAGCTTGTGGAAAGCGCGCACGAAAGAGGTATGCGTATTATAATAGACGGTGTGTTTAACCATTGCAGCTGGCGTTTTTTTGCTTTTGAAGATGTGATAAGAAACGGGGAAGCTTCCCGGTATAAAGACTGGTTTTATAATCTGACATTTCCGGTCAGGCGTCCGGATAACCCGATCGAGATACCCGGCTATACCTGTTTTGCGTATGAGAGAAAGATGCCGAAGCTCAACACATCGAATCGGGAGGTTCAGCATTATTTTGCCGGCGTCGGAGCATACTGGATTGAAAAATATCATGTGGACGGATGGAGGCTGGACGTGGCCAACGAAATCAGCCGGGAGTTCTGGGCGGCATTTCGAAGCGCTGTAAAGGAAGTAAACCAGGAAGCGGTACTGATCGGGGAGGTATGGGAGAATGCGCAGACCTGGCTTAGGGGAGATGCATTTGACTCTACAATGAACTATGAGTTCAGAAGAATTTGCCTGGATTATTTGGCGGCGGAAGAGCCAGACGCCTGCATGGCGGCATATGAGTTTGAAAAAATGAGATTGCGTTATCCGGATGCAATCGTAAAAGGACAGTTAAATCTTCTGGACAGCCATGACGTCCCGCGTTTCCTTTCTATGTGCGGCGGAGACAGGGAGCGCTGGAAATTGGGCTGTATCCTTTTAATGCTGATGCCGGGGGTTCCAAGCCTGTTTTACGGGGACGAATGTGCGGCCGAGGGAGTGATGGAAGATGAGTACCGGCAGCCCATGCCCTGGAACAGTACAGATACCCTCTGTGCGTTTGTTGAAGAGCTGATTGCCATCCGGAACAGGTATCTGGATGAAAAAACAGAGTATCGTCCCTTGTGGGCTCTGATTCAAAAAGGCATGTTTGCCTTTGAACGGAAAGGGAAAAACCAGACGCTGAGGGTACTTATTAATGCGGGAACCGATCCGGTTTCCTGTCCGGTAATGCAGGGTGAAAAGGTATTGATGGATTCCGGAAGCAGCGAAGCCCCCCATTCTGTTTCAGGGAAGGGGTATCGTATTACGCTGATTGGCCAGCGGAATACGGGGGCTTTATCACCTGCGTAAAGCAAGGTCTCCGGTATTGCGTGTGGACGACCGGATGATCAGTTCCGGAACAGTAGTAAAAGACTGTATATTCAGGGCGGGGTTTTTAATCTTTTTTATCAAAATCCCGGCAGCCTGCTGGCCCATCTTATGGACGTTGATATCCACAACAGTCAGGGGCGGATCGATCAACTGCGACAGAGGATAATTATCAAAGGTAATCAGGCCGATGTTATCCGGTATTTCCAGGCCGTGCTTTCGAATCGCAGACACCGCGCCCATAGCAATGTTGTTGTCTTCGCAGATTACGGCATCGGGCGGGACGCTTTCTCTGAGCAGGTCTTCCATCATTTCATAACCGCTTTGCCTGCTGTATGTGCCATATCTGACAGAAGCTTCCGGCACATCCAGTCCGAAAATGCGCATGGATGAGACAAACCCTTTCAGACGGTGCCTTGAGATTTCATCTGAGTAGGGGCCTCCTATAAAAGCAATATGAGTATAGCCGCATTTTGTGAGATACTCTGCGGCGAGGTGACCGGAAACATGGTTGTTGATGTCAATCCAGCAGGCGGTATTTGGAAAAGGGGGTCTGCCGATAATCACGTGAGGAAAACCTGTCCTCACCAGAAGACTGACAAGATCAGGCGACGTAGCGGAACCATGGATCAGAATACCGTCTGCAGCTTTTCTTCCTATTAAATCCGCAACCTCCCGGCACGCAGAAGCTTTATCTGAAACGCCAAGAAAGCTGAAATTGTATTTTTTCCCGCGGATAACATTCTGCGCTCCGCACATAATTTCAAACATATGCGGATTATGGAATGCGGTACAGGGCTCCGTGACCGCCAGAAAGAGGATGTTCTCTGAGCGTTCCCGGGCAAAGTTGCTGGCTTGCGCGTTGGGGTGATAGTTGAGCCGCTTTATGACTTCCAGTACACGAAGCCGCGTGGGTTCAGATATAGAAGGCTTTCCATTGACGACCTTTGATACCGTGGCGGTCGAGACGCCGGCTTCTTTAGCCACATCTTTAATTGTACAGGACATGCTGGGCATATGCCTCCTTCCTGCTGGCAATTTTGTCCTTTCAGGAAATTATAGCACGGGCCGGTTTTTTGGGCAATGTTTATAAGGCTTCCCGCCGTTATTATTCCCAGCCAACCAGCGTAATTTCCTTTCTCCGAACCGGATGACTTTTCCGCAGACTTCTGGTAAAATACCCGTAATACATGATTTTTCACAATAAGGAGGAAAACATGCTTTACCAGATCTATACAGGTTCCTATATGAACGAAAACGGCGGAGACGGCATCTATCTGCTTGAATTTGACACAGAAAGACAAACCCTTCGTCAGATCTGCTCTTACCCGGAGGAGAGCAGCAATCCCTCTTTTCTGGCGGTGACCCCGGAGCGCGTCTTCGCGGTGAGCGAGCTGGACGAATGCGGCTATATTACATCCTTCGCCCGTGATCTGGCCACCGGCGGACTGACGAAGCTTGACCGGATCCGGACGGAGGGGAGCGCCATGTGCCATCTGTGCCTGTGGCCGGACGGACAGCATCTTTCCGCCGCGAATTATATGAGCGGAAGTCTTGTGGTCTGCCGGGTTCAGGCGGATGGCAGCCTGGGGCCGGTCTGCGATTTCAAGCAGCACTACGGCATTGGCTTTGACAGCAAAGACCGGCAGGAGGGGCCCCATGTCCATTCAACGGGGGTATCCGGGGACGGAAAGCGCTTGTACGCGGCGGATCTGGGACTCGATCAGATCTTCTGCTACGAGATTTCGGAGGGCGGCAGACTGACGGAGAAAAAAGAGGAATATCAGATCCGCACTCCAAAGGGAACGGGGCCGCGTCATTTCCTTTTTCGGGAGGAGGACCGCTATCTGTATCTGGTGACGGAGATGGGAAACTGTCTGTTTGTCTATGAAAAGGCAGAAGGAGAACCGGTATACCGGGAAATTCAGAATATCAGTACGCTGCCAGAGGGGTATACGGGCTTTAACGCGGCGGCGGATCTTCACTTTTCTAGGGATGGGAAATTCCTGTACGTGTCAAACCGCGGGGCGAATAACCTGGCCGTGTTCCGGGTAACGGAGAATGGTACGGTTCTTCTGACAGGGCACTATGACTGCGGCGGAGATTTTCCGCGGAATTTCTGTATTACGCCGGACAACCGGTTTGTGGTTGCTGCGAACCAGAAAAGCGGTTCCGTTGCAGTGTTTGCGCGGGATGCCGTTACCGGGGCAATCGGCGGAAAGGTGTCGGAGCTGGCCATACCAAACGCGGTGTTTGTCCAGGCGGTTCCCAAGGGGGAAACATGGAAATGAGGTTCTATTTCGCACCGATGGAGGGAATCACCGGATATGTGTACCGGGGGGTTCATCACCGGTTTTTCCCCGGGATGGATAAATACTTTTCCCCGTTTTTGACTGCGGCCACCGGCAAAAGCGCGGCTTCCAGAGAAATGCGTGATTTATTGCCGGAAAAGAATCGCGGCTATACGCTGGTGCCTCAGATTCTCACGAACCGGGCCCCGGACTTTGCGGAGCTCTGCGAGAGGCTTTCGGCCTATGGCTACCGGGAAGTGAATTTAAATCTGGGCTGCCCTTCCGGCACCGTGGTTTCCAAGAAAAGGGGAGCCGGTTTCCTGGGGGTTCCGGAAGAGCTGGACGCGTTTCTGGATGAGATTTTCCAAAAAACAGAGCTGGAGATTTCCATAAAAACGAGGATCGGGGTCAGCGAGCCGGAAGAATTCGGACGCATACTGGAAATCTATAACCGCTATCCCTTAAAGGAGCTGATTATCCATCCAAGAGTGCGGGAAGACTTCTATAAAAATACGCCGGACTGGGATACCTTTGCCTGGGCTTTGGAGGCGTCCAGGGCGCCGGTATGCTACAACGGCGACCTGTTTACAAAGGCGGCGTATGGAAGGTTCCGGGAGCGGTTTCCACAGACGGAAAATGTGATGCTGGGAAGAGGCCTCCTTCGCAATCCATGTCTGGTTCGGGAAATCCGGGGAACGGACTGCCTGGATAAACCCCGGCTGCTGGCTTTCCACGACGCCCTCTGCGAAGAATACGAGGGCGTTCTCTCAGGAGACCGGAATGTTTTATTTAAGATGAAAGAACTGTGGTTCTACATGGGAAATCTGTTTAAGGACAGCAAAAAATATCTCAAGAGAATCAAAAAGGCCCAGAAGCTTCCGGAATACAGGGAGACCGTGAGAGAACTTTTCGCAGAGCGGGAATTGAGTCGGGAGGAAGAGGCCGGCCGGGATATTTCCTTTTCCCCGGAGGCCGGAGCGTAACAAAAAACCCGGAAAAACCCGCAAAAACTGCTTGCATTTACCAATAAACGGTGATATAATGTGAGTCGAACTTTTTGTGAAGGCTTATTTTTTGTGCCTTATTATGCCCAAAAGGGCGCAAAATCAGGAAAGGAGGATTACCCATGAAGGTTAGATCATCTGTTAAACCGATTTGCGAAAAGTGCAAAGTCATTAAAAGAAAGGGAAGTATCCGGATTATCTGTGAGAACCCGAAGCACAAACAGCGCCAGGGCTGATTACCGCACAGAAAAGGCAGCGAGTCTGCCGGGAATCTGATGCGGAATTGTTTTGGAAAGATTTGTGCGAATTTTGATGCGGCTGCAGTATGAACCGCCCGGATGAGTTGTTCATACTGATGACAATATATGATTTATTCGTTTACCGATTCATCGTATATTGCTTTAAATACCGTATTGTCTGCATACCGGGACGATACGGAAAGGTCGGACGGTGTATCTGACGTCCGGCTGGGCAGCGCAGAGGGCCTGCGCGGCCTCAATTTGGGACAATATCATAAGAGGCGCTGTATGCACTACATTTCAGACGTGCTTCGCACGGGCTGCATATGGATGCTGTCTTACAGAAAATGGAGGAAAATTACATGGCTCGTATTGCTGGTGTAGACTTACCAAGAGAAAAACGTGTAGAGATCGGCTTAACCTACATTTACGGAATCGGTAGAGTAAGCGCAGGAAAGATCCTGGAAAAGGCGAACGTAAATCCGGACACCCGTGTAAGGGATCTGACCGATGAGGAAGTAGCCAGAATCCGTGACGTAATCGACGCAGAGCACACCGTAGAAGGTGATCTGAGAAGAGAGATCGCTCTGAACATCAAGAGACTTCAGGAAATCGGCTGCTACAGAGGTATCCGTCATCGTAAAGGACTTCCGGTTCGTGGTCAGAAGACAAAGACCAACGCGAGAACCAGAAAAGGCCCGAAGAGAACGGTTGCTAATAAGAAGAAATAAACCGGTGCTGTTCTGTCCGGCCTAGCCGGATGAGCGCAGACAATATAAGAAAAGAAACATGGCTGTCCGGTACCGGCGTATCCGCCGTACGGCAAACAGCTATGAGAACTGTCGTTGAGAATTTGAGAAAGTAGGTTAGTTTAAAATGGCTAAAAAAGTTGCGAAAAAAGTGACAAAAAAGCGCGTTAAGAAAAACGTTGAACGCGGACAGGCACATATTCAGTCATCCTTCAACAACACCATTGTTACCCTGACGGATGCTGAGGGAAATGCTTTATCATGGGCAAGTGCCGGTGGTCTGGGATTTAGAGGTTCAAGGAAATCTACTCCGTACGCAGCGCAGATGGCTGCTGAGACTGCTACAAAGGCAGCACTGGTTCATGGTCTGAAGACTGTTGACGTTATGGTAAAGGGTCCGGGTTCCGGACGTGAGGCTGCGATCCGCGCACTGCAGGCTTGCGGTCTTGAGGTTACCAGCATCCGTGACGTAACTCCGGTTCCGCACAATGGATGCCGCCCGCCAAAACGCAGAAGAGTCTAATAGGAGGAAATAGAAAATGGCAATCAACAGAGTTCCGGTTCTTAAAAGATGCAGATCCCTGGGTCTTGATCCCATCTACCTGGGTATTGATAAAAAGTCTACAAGAGAATTAAAGAGAGCGAACCGTAAGATGAGCGAGTACGGCATGCAGCTTCGCGAAAAGCAGAAAGCGAAATTCATCTACGGCGTTCTGGAGAAGCCCTTCCGCAACTACTATGAGAAGGCTGAGAAAATGTCCGGTATGACCGGTACGAACCTGATGGTTATGCTGGAGTCCAGACTGGACAACGTAATCTTCCGTCTTGGATTCGCGAGAACCAGAAAGGAAGCAAGACAGATCGTTGACCACAAGCATGTGCTGGTAAACGGCAAGTGCGTAAATATTCCGTCTTACCTGGTAAAGGCAGGCGATTCCATCGAGATCAAGGAGAAGGCAAAGGGAAGCCAGAGATACAAAGATATCCTGGAAGTTACCGGCGCAAGACTGGTTCCGGAGTGGCTTGAGGCAGATCAGGAGAACCTGAAGGGCCTTGTAAAAGAGCTTCCGTCCAGAGAAGCCATCGACGTTCCGGTGGACGAGATGCTTATCGTTGAGCATTATTCCAAATAATTAAGGTGAGATCGTTACCCTCAACCATGCAAACCCAAAAGGAGGGGCAATATAGTGTTTGATTTCAACAAACCGAAAATTGAGATAGCTGAAATTTCAGAGGATAAGAAATACGGCAGATTCGTATGCGAACCGCTGGAGAGAGGCTATGGCACTACTCTTGGAAATTCTCTTAGGAGAATCATGCTCTCCTCATTGCCCGGCGCCGCAGTCAGCCAGGTAAAGATCGAAGGAGTTCTGCATGAATTCAGTTCCATCCCGGGTGTGAAGGAAGATGTCACTGAGATTATTATGAACCTCAAATCACTGGCAATCAAAAATTCCAGTGAAACGAATGAGGCCAAGGTGGCTTACATTGAATTTGAGGGAGAGGGTGTTGTAACCGGAGCTGATATCCAGGCAGATCAGGATATCGAAATCCTGAATCCGGATCAGGTGATCGCAACCTTAAACGGCGGCGCGGACAGCAAGCTGTACATGGAGCTGACCATCACGAAGGGCAGAGGCTATGTAAGCGCTGAAAAGGGCAAGACAGACGATATGCCCATCGGCGTGATCGCCGTGGATTCCATTTATACCCCTGTAGAGCGTGTAAATCTCAAGGTGGAGAATACCCGTGTGGGCCAGGTGACAGACTATGATAAGCTGACCCTGGACGTATACACGAACGGTACACTGGCTCCGGATGAGGCTGTCAGCCTGGCGGCCAAGGTTCTGAGCGCTCACCTGAGCCTTTTCATTGACCTTTCCGAGAACGCGAAGTCTGCGGAAGTCATGATTGAGAAAGAGGACAATGAAAAAGAAAAGGTTCTTGAGATGAACATTGACGAGCTTGAACTGTCCGTGCGTTCTTACAACTGCTTAAAGCGCGCCGGCATCAATACGGTTGAGGAACTGTGCAACCGTACATCCGACGACATGATGAAGGTACGGAACCTGGGAAGGAAATCACTGGAAGAAGTTCTCGGCAAGCTGAAAGAGCTGGGACTGCAGCTTAATCCCAGCGATGAATAATCCCATCGCCGAAGGCGATTGCAAATGGATTTTGCAGTTGCGGATCAGCAAGGCTGAACGGTAGAGAATGATAGCTGGGATTCATACAATTTATGGAAGAAAAGCACTCTGGAAGTAAGCCCGAAGCGCGTTCCTGAGTGTTCCACAAATGGAGGATTAGAAAATGTCAGGTTATAGAAAACTTAGCAGAACGGCAAGCCAGAGAAAGGCCCTGATCAGAAATCAGGTTACGGCTCTGCTTTATCATGGAAAGATTCGCACCACCGAGCAGAAGGCAAAGGAAATCCGCAAGGTTGCCGAGGGCCTGATCGCTATGGCAGTGAGAGAGAAAGATAACTTCGAAACCGTTACCATTACCGCGAAGGTTCCCCGCAAGGACAAGGACGGCAAGAGAGTAAAGGAAGTCGTAGACGGAAAGAAGACCACCGTATACGATGAGGTTCAGAAGGAAATCAGGAAAGACGCTCCGTCCAGACTGCACGCCAGAAGACAGATGCTGAAAGTGCTGTATCCGGTTAAGGAAGTATCTACAGAAAACGCAGGCAAGAAGAAGAACACCAAAGAGGTGGATATGGTAGATAAGCTGTTCAGCGAGATCGCACCGAAGTATGCGAACCGCAACGGCGGTTACACCAGAATCACCAAGATCGGCCAGCGCCGCGGTGACGCTGCCATGGAAGTTCTGATCGAGCTGGTTTAATAGATTGTAAAAGCTGCTCACTTATAGAAAGGTGAGCAGCTTTTTTTAAGTATGACGGCCATCGCGCAAAGCATTCAAAAAAGTCTCTGCCCACCATTTTGCCAGCAGCTCATGGCCTTTGTGGGTCAGATGTACGCCATCGGGGGAGAGTTCGGAAACAGGCCGGCAGAGGACAGCTTGGTTAAAACGTTCATGGAGAGACAGAAACGGAAGTCCAAGGCGAAGCGCTTCAGTCTGGAAAATGTCTTCGGCCTCCTGTACCGTTGGGAACCAGTTCAGGTACTCCGCCGGACTTGGAAATAGAAAAGGGCCCGCGCAGAAGATCCGGGGAATCCCGGCGTGTTTCAGTGTTTCCAGAATCCCGCTGATGGATTCGCGAAAGCCCGCGGCCTTCAGGGAGAGGCCGGTATTCTGGGCGGCAGCCACATCGTTTATGCCGATGAGCAGACTTGCGGCATCCGGGGAGTAGTTCAGGCAGTTTTCAGCCAGAGTTTGAAGAACACGGGCGGCAGTAAAGCCGTCCTGCCCTTTATTGAGAATGCGAATATCCGGGCAGCGCGAGGAAAGCGGCCCGGACAGAAGGCGCACATAGCCCAGCCCCAAAGGCGGATGTTCCCAGAGGTGGCCCGCGTCTGTGATGCTGTCGCCCAGGAAAATGATTTTTTTCATAGGGATCTCCTCCACGAAAAAAGTTGTATTGTTAAATAGATTGTAACACAAAAGCCTGAAGGTGAAAAACACTTTCAGACTGGACTCGCGCTGCGCTGTGCGGACCGTAAGAAAGCGTTTGCGAGAGAAAGGGAGGAAAGGATGATTGATTTTCTGCGGGAGGCGGCCCATGTAAGGCCGTCCCAAAAGCAACAAAACTGGTTTGATATGGGTATGTACGCTTTTATTCATTTTGGACCGAATACTTACACGGACCGGGAATGGGGAGACGGAACGGAGAACCCGGAAATTTTTAACCCCTTAAAGCTGGATTGCGACCAGTGGGTAGAGGCCATAAAGACCGCGGGCATGAAAGGCCTGGTTCTCACAGCGAAACACCATGACGGCTTCTGCCTGTGGCCGTCCAGGTATACGGAACATTCCGTAAAAAACAGCCCTTTCCGGGGAGATGTGGTAAAGGAAGCCGCCGAGGCCTGCCGCCGGGGAGGAATAAAATTCGGCTTCTACCTGTCGCCCTGGGATCGAAATTCCAAATATTACGGGAGCCCGGAATACAACGAATATTTCTGCAGCCAGCTTACGGAGCTGCTGACGGAGTACGGAGATATTTTTTATGTTTGGTTTGATAACGCCTGCGGAGAAGGACCGAATGGGAAAAAGCAGGCATATGAATTTGAGCGGTATTTCGAGTTGATTCGAAAATATCAGCCGGAGGCAGTGATTTTTAACGATTTCGGCCCGGATATCCGCTGGTGCGGCAACGAGGCCGGACAGGCACGCCATTCCGAATGGGCGGTGGTTCCCTCGGAACTGTGCCATTACGGAAAAATTCAGACAGGCCCCGGTCCCATGGCCTCCCAGGGCAGTCTGTCCTACCTTTATAATACGGAGCAGGAGCTGGGAACCATGCCGAATATTCTCTATTCCAAGGGACTTGTGTTTGCTCCTTCGGAAATCGACATGTCCATCCGTCCGGGATGGTTCTGGCATCCCCAAGAGGAACCCCATTCTTTGGAACGGCTGTTCCGGACGTATCTGACCAGCACGGGAGCCAATGCCTGCCTGAACCTGAACATTCCGCCCACCAGGGAGGGCCTGTTGGATGAAAGGGACGTGAAGCGCCTGAAGGAATTTGGCGAGCTGATTGGGAGGGAGTTCGGCAGCGCGGTTCCCTCTGTGACAGAAAAGATGAAAGGGCAGCCTCCTACCCAGCCCGTGTACCGCGTGAAACTGGGCCGGCCTCTGAAAGAATTAAAGTATGTGGTTCTGCAAGAGGACATAGCCCAGGGCCAGAGAGTGGAAAGCTTCCGGATTACGGCAAAGTTTGCCAGCGGCGGACAGTATCCTCTCTTCCAGGGTACATGTATCGGAAACCGCCGGATCTGTCAGCTCCAGGATCCCTTTGCCCTTCAGAATCCGCTTTTAAACGACACGGACGAGCTCTTGACGGAGCTTCAGGTTCAGATAACGGCGGCCAGGGACGAAGTGATCCTGAAAGATATCCAGGTTTACTGAAAAGGAGAAACGTAATGATTTATATTGGGAGCCATATTTCCTCCGCCAAAGGCTATGAAGCCATGGGAAAACAGGCCAGGAAACTGGGAGCGGACACCTTTGCCTTTTTTACAAGAAATCCCCGGGGAGGAAACGCCAAAGCCATTAACCCGGAGGATGTGGAGAAATTTCAAATTATGGCCCGGGAGAGCCATTTTGGAAAGCTTGTGGCCCACGCGCCCTATACGCTGAACCCCTGCGGCCTGAAGCCGGAGGTCCGGGATTTCGCCTTCCGCGCGTTTCGGGAGGATCTGGAACGGATGGAGGCCATTCCGGGAAATTACTATAATTTTCATCCGGGAAGCCATGTTGGACAGGGAACGGAAAAAGGAATCGCCCTGATCGCGGAGCTCTTAAACGCTTGCCTGAGCCGGGAGCAGCGTACCACCGTTCTGCTGGAGACCATGGCCGGAAAGGGCTCCGAGGTAGGCGGAAGCTTTTCGGAACTCAGAGAAATTTTAGACCGAGTAGAGCTTTCGGAGAAAATGGGCGTCTGCCTGGACACCTGCCATATATGGGACGCAGGCTATGACATCGTGGAGGATCTGGACGGCGTTTTAGAGGAATTTGACCGGATAATCGGTCTGGACCGGCTGAAGGCGATACACATAAACGACAGCATGAACCCAAAGGGAAGCAGAAAAGACCGCCACGCGAAAATCGGCGAGGGCTGTATCGGGGCCGAGGCGTTGAAACGTGTGGCGGCACATCCCAGGCTTGCGGGACTTCCATTTGTACTGGAAACGCCAAACGACGATGCGGGCTGGGCCGGAGAGATTGCCATGCTGAGAGCTGCAGCCGGGGAGTAACGCGCAGCTGCCGGAAGACAACGAACCGTTTCGCTTTTCTATAGACAAACGCAGAATCGTGACGTATAATAGCGGTATGAAAGAAACTGTTTCAGGCGTGAGCGGATTCCATTCGCGAAGCGAATTTCAACGAATCCGCGTACAGTACAGGAGGATGAGAATATGCCGTTAGTTACTTCAAAATGGATGCTGGAAGACGCTCAGAAGAGAGGATATGCCGTGGGAGCGTTCAATGTGGAAAACATGGAGATGGTAAAAGCCGTGATCGCGGCCGCCCAGGAGCTGAAAGCGCCTGTGATGCTCCAGACAACGCCGTCTACCGTAAAATACGCCGGACTTTCCATGTATGCCGCCATGGCTGCCGCGGAGGCGGAGAAAGCAAGCGTACCGGTTTGTATTCATCTGGATCACGGCAGCAGCTTCGAACTGGCAGTACAGGCCATCAAGGCAGGCTATACCTCTGTGATGATCGATGGCTCAAAGGAGCCCTTTGAGGAGAATGTGGCGGTCAGCAAACGTGTGGCGGATGTGGCGAAAGCCTGCGGTATTCCTGTGGAAGCGGAGCTTGGAAAAGTAGGCGGAAAGGAAGACGATCTTGAGGCAGAAGCGGACACGAACACGGATCCTATGGAGGCGAAGGAGTTTGTGGAGCGCACAGGGATCACATCCCTGGCGGTAGCCATCGGCACGGCCCACGGTTTTTATGTGGGAACGCCTGTGCTGGACAAGGAGCGTCTTTCCGAAATCCGTAAAGTGGTGGATATTCCCCTGGTTCTCCACGGAGCTTCCGGGCTTTCGGACGAGGACGTCAGCGACTGCGTAAAGCGAGGAATCTGCAAGGTGAATTTTGCCACGGAGCTGCGGGCAGCCTATACGGCCGCGGTGAAGAAGCTTTTGGAAGAAAAGCCGGAGACCTTTGATCCTAAGGCTCTTGGAAAGGTCGGGATGGCTGCGGTTACGGAGCTGGTTAAAGGAAGGATGAAAGTTCTGGGCTGCGACGGGAAAGCAGAATAAACACTGCGGAATAAGCGCTGTATGAAAAAAGAGTGCCGCGGCTCCTTTGCGGGGGATGCCGCGGCGCTCTTTTTGCACATTTAAATCATGTTCTCAGATCTGCGCAGCATGTGCGCAGGCCTGAGCTGAACGTCTCCAGCAGTTCAGCATTTCTCCGGCTCGGGATATTCTTTTCCGAAAGTTTCCACTGTCATGGAAGCGATGACCTGAGGCGCCAGAGGACGGTCGCTGTAGTCCGTATCTGTCTGAGCGATCTTATCCACCACATCCATGCCCTCCGTAATCTTGCCAAAGGCTGCGTAAGCGCCGTCCAGATGGGGTGCGGCTTTGTGCATGATGAAGAACTGAGAGCCGGCGGAATCGGGGTGCATTGCCCGCGCCATGGAGAGTACGCCCGGCGTGTGTTTAAACTGGTTCGCGAAACCGTTCTGGGAGAATTCGCCCTTAATGCTGTAGCCGGGGCCGCCCATTCCGGTGCCGTCCGGGCACCCGCCCTGGATCATAAAGCCGGAGATGACCCGGTGGAAGATCAGACCGTCGTAGAAGCCCTTTTTAACGAGACTGATGAAATTGTTGACGGTATTGGGGGCGATGTCCGGATAGAGTTCCGCTTTCATGACATCGCCGTTTTGCATGGTAATTGTAACGATTGGATTCTGTGCCATTTTATATTCCTTTCTTTTTCTGAAGTCATAGCAACCGAAATTCGTGTTTTCGATAAGACTTGCGTGGGTAACGGTTCTATTATAATATGTACCAGAAAGCCTTGCAAGGAAAATAAACAAAAACCTTGCAATCTAAGGGGAAGTTTTATACAATATAAACAGGGAAGTGTTACCCGTTGGAAAAGGCGAGCCTGGAGCGGCCGAAAGTCTGACATCCCCCGGTCAACGCCTGTTTTTGCTATGATGGAAAGAGAAGTTACTATTCACAGCAGCCGCGAAGCTGCTGGGTACGGCTGTGAGCAGTAACAGAGAGGATACTCTTATGAAAACAGTGATACGGAAAATGCAGGATCAGACTGTAGGACAGGGGTTGTGGAAAACGCTTGCCAGGGAAGGCTGGCAGTTTTGCGAAGGGCTTACCAGGGAGGAATCCGATGGTTATTCCAGGCGCCAGGAGCCGTGTCTGGTGATTACGGACAGTCCGGAGGGAGCGGAATATGCCAGAGGCAGGGATCTCACGTGCCTGGCTTATGAGCCGCTGGACGGTCCCTTTCGCTTTTATGGGGTGGATATGGTAGCCCAGGACCTGGATGAACTGAATGGAGAATTTTTGAATCTTGTGTGGAAGCGCCATTGCGGAATCCCATGGAGGATAGCCGTGACAAAACGCTTGATTCTGCGGGAAAGCGTGCTGGAGGATTTGGATGAGTTTTATTCGCTGTACCAGGGCGAGGGAATGACGGATTATATACCGGATATGCCCCAGGACCGGGAACAGGAGCGAAGGGATATGGCCCATTATATCAAGCAGGTTTACGGACTGTATAATTATGGCCTATGGACGGTTGTGGAGCGCATGTCCGGCCAGGTGGTTGGGCGCGCGGGCCTCGAACATTCCCAGGATCCGGAGAGCGGAGAGCCGGTACTTGAGCTGGGCTATCTCATCGGACGGCCCTGGCAGAGGCAGGGATACGGCACGGAGGCGGCCGTGGCCTCCGCTTCCTACGCGTTCCGGACGGCAGGCATTGACAAGCTGTATTTGTTTATTCATCCGGGAAACGAAGCTTCTCTGCGGGTGTCAGAACGGCTTACAGACATTTTCGGAAAAAATAAGATCCGGGTGATTCTTCTTGCGCCGGAGAAGAAGCCGGAAAAGAAAACGAGGTAGCGCAGATGAAAACCACGACGATTTGTTTCGTAAACAATAAAGGCGGCAGCGGAAAATCCACCACCTGTTCCAATGTGGGCGCAGCCATGGCCCTGGCGGGAAAGAGGGTTCTTCTGGTAGACGGGGATATGCAGCTGAATCTTTCACTGTCCTTTTTCCCGGAGGACAAAGTGCTTGAAATGGCTGCGGGAGAGAAAAACCTATACCGCGCGATTCGGGAGCAGAAGGATCTGATGGATTACCGGATCGCCACGCCCTATGAAAAGCTGGACCTGATACCCTCTTCCACGCTGATGAGTTCCATTGAATATGATCTTTTTACGAAATGGCAGCGAGAGCTGATTCTTCAAAAGTGCCTGAAAAGCATACGGGAAGCCGGGATTTATGATTACATTTTGATTGACGCCCCTCCCACGCTGGGCGGCTGGGTGATGAATATTCTCTGCGCTTCCGACCAGGCGGTAATTCCGGTGGAGGCAAGCCCCTGGGGAATGTTCGGACTGGCAAACATGTTCGAGTTCCTGGGGGAGGTAAGAAATATCGCGCCAACGCTTCAGGTCATGGGGATTGCGGTGACAAAGGCTGATGTGCGGAAGAATTATTTTAAACAGACGATGGAGACCTTGAAGGCTATGGACGGTATCCATGTATTTGAGTCCGTGATACGGGTGGACAGCGCCGTGGAGTGGTCCCAGGACAACAGCGCGCCGGTGGTAATGTACAAAAAAAGCAGCAGAAGCGCGGGAGAGTACCGTGCTTTGGCGGAGGAGGTAATGAGCCTTGGCGGTAGGTAAAGGAAGCATATTGAGGGCGGCGAATGCGGGCAGGGCGCAAAGCGCTGTGCTGACGCCGCTGGATTCAGCAGAAATGAGGACAAAGTTTATGACGGAGATCAGAGAAGAAGCAGCGGAAAACGAAAGTAAAAAGACAGCGGAAGGGACAGTACAGACAGCGGAAAAGGCAGAAAAGAAGCCGGCCGGCCGGCGGAAAACTTCTGCGAGAAAGACGGCGGCAAAACAGGCCGTGCAGGAAGGTTCCTCTGAGACGGCGGAAAGCGTTCGGGGAACATCCGCGAAGAAACGGGGCACAGCGGCGAAAAAGACAGGAAGCGGCCAGGCATCCACCAAAAAGCCGGCGGGACCCAGAGACGGGATTTATACAGAACTGCCTATTTATCTTTTATAGCAGCTTTACGGGCGCGGTCTGGCTTCGGCTGTGCCGCGCTATGTGGTTTGATTTGGCTTTTTGTTGTTTTTGTCTTGTAAAGCCTGCGGCGATATGATATGATGAAACAAGGTAATATCTTTTTGCTATTAACGGCAGCCGCAAACACCTGCTGTTTGCGGCGTAAGAAGATGATTCAGGCGTGAGCGGATTCCATTCGCGAAGCGAATTTTCAATGAATCCGCGAGGTTGCAGTTCACGGAGCGAAGAGCTGTGAACTGCAACAACAGCTTTGTTTCACGAATGTATAAAGGGGTAAGGATATGCATAGTTTTGACATACGGACAAAAATTTATTATGGAGATAACGCGCTGGATCGCCTGAAAGAGATCCCGTACCGGAGAATTATGATCATTACCGATCCTTATGTTGTTCAGAGCGGTATGATTATGATGATCACTTCCCGTTTGGACGAAGGAAATAAGGAATATATGGTATATAAGGACGTTGTGCCGGATCCGCCGGTTGACAAAGTGGTGTCCGGTATCCGGGCGCTTCTGGACTATAAGCCGGACGCGATCGTGGCGGTGGGAGGCGGTTCCTCCATTGATTCCGCGAAGGCGATCCGGGAGTTCGCGAAAAAGGCAGGCGCGTCCGGGGACATCGCGCTGATCGCGGTACCCACCACCAGCGGGACAGGATCAGAGGTTACTTCTTTTTCCGTTATTACGGATCCCCAGGAGCAGCGGAAATATCCCCTTGTCTCGGAAAGTCTGCTTCCCACAGAGGCGATTCTGGACGCGGACCTCACCAGGAGCGTACCGTCGGCGATTACAGCCGATACGGGCATGGATGTTTTTACGCACGCCCTGGAGTCCTATGTCAGCACACAGAACACGGAGTTTTCCGCGGCTCTGGCGGAAAAGGCCATTGAAATCTGCGGCCAGTTCCTTCTGCGGGCATATCTTGACGGAAACGATACCCACGCCAGAAAGAAGATGCACGTGGCTTCCTGTCTGGCTGGACTCGCCTTTAACGCGGCCTCCCTGGGCATCAACCACAGTATGGCACACCAGCTCGGAGCGAAGTTCCACATTGCGCACGGAAGGGCGAACGCCATGCTGCTGCCCTATATTATCGAGTACAACAGCTACATTAACAAGCACAGCCGCAGCCAGAAGGAATATCCCAGACAGGTACATAAATACGAAACCATTGCCCGTGTTCTCGGCCTTCAGAATTTTAACACGATCACAACAATCCGCGCCCTGGTTGCCTGGGTGCAGTTTATGCTGAAGGAAATGGACATTCCGCTGACCATTTCTCAGACCGGAAAGTGCAGCCGCAGCGAATATTTCCAGGCGATTCCGGATATGGCGGACGCGGCCCTGGCGGATACGTGTACGCCAACCAACCCAAGAGTTCCAACCAGGGACGACATTATCGAAATATACGAAAAGCTTTGGTAAAGTGAAATACCCCGCTGCCTGCAGCGGGGTATTCGTAACGGTTGGCCGTTTTTGGGCTGCGGGGAAGACGTCAGGAGGAGAAAAATGGCGGGAATACAGATAACACGGTGGAATCATGAAATATTGAGGACCTTTGCGGTAAAAGGCGGATTTTATATTGACGCGACGATGGGAAACGGAAAGGACACCTGTTTTCTCTGCGGGCTGGCAGGAGAGAAAGGGAGAGTTCTGGCTTTTGACATCCAGCCTGCCGCCCTGGAAAATACGGAAAAGCTTTTGGAACGGGAGGGCTGTTTGAGCCGGGCAAAGCTTATATTGGACGGACACGAGCATATGGACCGGTATGCGCCAAAGGAAAGCGCGGATGTGATCTGCTTTAATTTCGGGTATCTTCCGGGCGGAGATCACGGAATTGCCACAAAACCTGAGACAAGCCAGGAGGCTGTCCGGAAGGGGCTGGAAATCCTCCGTCCGGGAGGCATTATGAGCCTGTGCATTTACAGCGGCAAAGATACGGGATTTGAAGAGAAGGAACGGCTTCTGGCGTATCTTCAGGAGCTCCCCGCGGAACGGTTTACGGTCATCGCAAGCGAATACCGGAATCGGAAAAACAATCCTCCGATACCGGTATTCGTATTTAAGGATGCGTCAAATCAGAGGGACTGAAGGGTGGATTTCAGCGCGGCAAGAGTTTCCTCTGCCGAGTAGCTGTAGGCGGGTCCGTCAAGGGCCTGAAAAAAGTCCAGAAAAACCTCATACAGGCTGGCTTCGGAGATGGAGACGAAGCGTATGCGCTGATGCTTTTCGAACAGGATAAACAGAATGAAGTTGTTCCGGTAAAGCTCAATGTTCAGTGTGGCAGGCAGGCGGATGGAGGAGCGGATAATACGGGAGTGGCTGTGCCTGCGCAGATCATTGATGTAGCGGCTCAAAACCTGCCGCCGCGTTTCGGCGGAAAGCGGATCCAGATAGGTTCCGAACTGGCCCAGAATCCTGCCGGTTTCGCAGAAACTGCGAAGGCCCTGCATCGTGAAATAATGGCTGGATTCCCCATGGATAAACGGGTTAAGGTTCATAAGCTTTCCAAAGAGCGGAAGATCCGTCTGACTGAGATTTTCCTTTTGCAGCTGGCTGATGTAGAGTTCTTTGGAAATCAGGGGACTTACGCACGGCTGATATTCCAGGGTGGACAACAGAGGACCGTTTCCCTGGGTGACCTGCAGATAAAAGTCTAATGAGGATTCAAAGGAACGGGTGTGAATCCGCAGGGGCCTGGACTGGGCCAGAAGATCCAGCATTTCCTGACGGTAAATCCGGTTGGTATCCGCGTCCAGATGAACCACAGCGCAGTCCAGATGAGCCGAAATCACGATCACAATCCGGCTGGTAATCAGATAATAGGGCCAGAGGAGCATTTTCATATCATTGCTGCTTGATTTTGTATAGATATAATAGGGCTCATAGGAGTCAAAATCCGCCAGGGCCATCGGCAGAATCCAGCGAATAATCTCAAGATTCGGGTTGCTGGAATCGGAAAGAGAGGGATTGGCGGTAAAATAAAACAGGTGGCAGAGCCGCACTTTTTTGCCGTATTTTTTATGAAACTGATAAATGACCGGAAGAAATTCCATCCGTCCAAGAGGAAGGTTAGTTAGGATTTCTTCAGAGGCGCCCTGACTGGAAAAAGCGTTTTCCAGTGCCTGAAAAATCAGCATTTTTGTCTGGATCATTGTCTGGGTGGAGGCGGGCAGCGCGTAAGGACTGGCGGAAACCGCCGATTCCGAGAAAGGAAACGGGGTTTCTGCGAAATCGGCGACATTTTCAAGGATCTGAAAAATCCGCTGCCTGTTACGAAAGGCGGTGGGACCGGAGCGCGCCTCCTCAAAGAGCTCCATAAGCTCCTGGATATCCGCTGCGTTCAGGCTCAGCACGCTGCAGAAGCGCATAAGAAAATCCAGGGTGGGTATCCGCTGGCCGGTTACCAGACGGTGGAGAGACGTGCGGTCCAAACCGGAAATTTTGGAGAGCTGGTAGACAGAGCTTCCGCTCTCCACAAGAAATTCATGGCAGCGTTCACTGAGACGGGACATAAGTACCTCCTTTGCTTTTGTGGCATTCGGGGGATTTTGTTACAGTTCAGCCCGGCTGAACCGTAACTGCGAAAATCCATTTGAAATCGCCTTCGGTGATGGGATTTTCGCACTCCTGAATCACGTTCTTACGGTCTGCGCAGCGTGTGCGCAGACCTGGGCTGAACGGTTACGGATTTTTCGATATCTCTCAATGGACAGTCCGTCTGGGAAGACACATATATATTGCACAGGAGCTGGCACAATTTAGCGAACAAAGTCCTCGGATTCGGAGACATGGAAAGAAACGCCGTGAATGGACAGAATTCATTTTCTTTATTATACTATAGGAGACAAGTGAACTCAAGGGACAAAATGAGAAGAAAGTATGGCACAAAATTTGGCACATCTTGAAATAAGGGATTTTATACATTACACTTGGTAAATGGAAAGCAATGTATCTGACCGGTATTTCCCGCGGGACTGTCCATCCCAAAGGCAGGCGGCAGAAAATGATAAATGTGTGAGTATGAAATACAAAGTTTTGAAATGGTAATACAGGTTGTCTTTTTTTTTGTACAGAGTTGTGGCTGCCGCCTGAGCGGCAGGGGTTCCGGCCTGCGGCTGTACGCATGCCGGGAGGGACGCTGGTATTCCGTGGAGTTTGCGGCATAAAGTTTGTTCCGGTCTTTTCGACCGGCGTACCGGATGGAGCATTGCTTTTACAGCCTGGTAAGCGCCGCGTAAAGCGGCTCGACGGTTCAGCAAGGGTGAACTGTAGTGTAATTTCACAGAGGATTCGGAAGCGCGGAGTTTTTTGCTCCGCGCTTTTTATTCCCGCGAGCAGCCAGCTAAGCGGACATCCTCGTGTAACTGTTTTCACACTTCCGAAAATGTGGTAGAATAGAAAAAACAATACTGCAGAAACTTTTGGGGAGCAAAGAGGATATCTATGAAAAATAAGAAAATGGCCGAGACCATTCTGGCAGTGGCGATTCCGGCGCTGATTTTTATTTTGCTGGCCGTGATCGCGCTGGCGGCATGGCAGCCCCATAACGGGACCGGCATTCCTGTGACCCCGACTGCGGAGACAGTCCGGGAGACGGAAGAGACACAGGGCAGCCGGCCGGAAGTAAATCCGGTGCTGGTAATTGAAACCCAGGGGCAGGAAAGCGAGACAGGAGAGTGATAGGATGAATATTTTTGAGATTTTGGGACCGGTAATGGTAGGTCCGTCCAGCTCCCATACGGCGGGAGCGGTGCGCATTGGCCTTATGACGAGAAAGCTGCTTGCGGAGCGTCCGGTGAAGGCTTCCATTGGCATGTATGGTTCTTTCGACGCCACAGGGCGGGGGCATGGAACAGACCGCGCGCTGGTAGCCGGGCTTCTGGGAATGCATCCGGATGATATGCGGATTCCGGAAAGCTTTGCCTATGCCCGGGAAGCCGGACTGACCTTTTCCTTTGAAACCGTCCAGCTTCGGGAGGCCCATCCCAACTCGGTGGTGATCGAAGCAGTTGGAGAGAATGGCCGTGATCTGACCGTTCAGGCGTCCTCCCTGGGCGGCGGGCGCATCATGGTCAATAAGCTGGACGGCATCGACGTAAATTGTACCTGCGAGATGCCTACGCTGATTGTCCACAATATGGACCAGCCGGGCCATGTGGCGGAGGTTACCTCCATGCTTTCCCATAAATCGGTGAATATCGCGAATATGTCCCTTTACCGGGACAAGCGGGGCGGCCGCGCCGTTATGGTGGTGGAGACAGATCAGCCGATACCAAAGGAAGCCCTGAAATGGCTGGAGCATCTGGAGGGTATTCTCAAGGTAACTTACATTAATGTGGAAGGAGAAATCTAGCCGTGGCATTTGGAAGTTTAAAGGAAATTTTGGAAACATGCCGGGAAAACGACACCCCGTTCTGGGAAACCGTGCTTTCCGATGATATGAATGAAAGGAACGTTTCCAGAGAGGAATCTTTTCAGCAAATGAAGAGCCTTTGGCATGCCATGAAAGAGGCGGCCGCGGGCTACGATGGAAGCATCCGTTCGAACAGCGGATTTGTGGGCGGCGCCGGACGGCAAATGGAAGAATATCTGGCCAAAGGAGATACCCTTTGCGGTCCCTTTGTAGGAAAGGTAATCGCCGGCGCCCTTGAGATGGGCGAGTCCAACGCGTGCATGCGGCGGATTGTGGCAGCGCCCACGGCTGGGGCCTGCGGCGTCCTTCCTGCCGTCCTGGTGCCTTACGCAAAGGAAAGGGAAACGGAAGAAGAGAAAATTCTGGAGGCCCTGTACACCGCGGCGGGAATCGGCCAGGTAATCGCCCTCAGGGCCAGCATCGCGGGAGCCTCCGGCGGCTGTCAGGCGGAAATCGGCACAGCCAGCGCCATGGCTGCCGGCGCGATGGTCCATCTCCAGGGCGGAGACGGGGAACAGATAACCCACGCCGCTGCCATGGCCCTGAAAAATCTGATGGGACTGGTCTGCGACCCGGTGGCCGGCCTTGTGGAAATCCCCTGCGTTAAAAGAAATGTGGCCGGCGCAGTGATTGCGCTGTCCGCCGCGGACATGGCCCTTGCCGGCATCAAAAGCAGAATTTCTCCGGATCAGGTGATTGACGCCATGAAGGAAGTCGGCGACCTGATGGATGAAAGCCTCAAAGAAACCGGAAGAGGCGGGCTCGCAGGCACGAGAGAGGGGAAGGAGCTGGCGGAGGCGCTGGGTAAAGGATGAGGCGCGTCCGGTTTTGATGAGAATTAAGCCTCGTCATCGCTGTCAGTCAGGGATTTCAAATAGTCGAGGATCAGACTGCGCTGGCTGGGGTCGAACTGGCGAAACATGTCCAGAAGCCGAAGCTCCTCATTGGTGAACCGGCTTGGACTGTCCGCCTTGCGGGATGCGCTTTGACAGAAAATATAGTCGATGCTGGCGTTCAGCTTCTGAGCCAGCTTTACAAGGATTTCCGGCGGAGGGTCCTGGATACCTGCTTCATAGGCGCGGATTGTTTCCTGAGAGACACCGATCTGTTCGCTGAGAGCGTCCAGTGTGAGATTTTGTTCTCTTCGAAGCTCCTGAATGCGGTTTTTCATGAGAGAATCGATTCCTTTCGTTTGAAATGCTGTATTTAGTTTACCATGTATTTTTCGTTCCGACAACCGCAGATTCGGGAAGCGAAAACCCAAAAAACCGCCCGGAAACGGGCGGTGAAAAGTATACCTGAAAATGAAAAAAGTCCCGAATCTACGGGACTTTTTGAAAAAGCTGCTGACGGGAATCGGACCCGTGACCTCCGCACTACCAATGCGACGCTCTACCGACTGAGCCACAGCAGCCTGGCGATTTGTGTTTTCACACTGTTTCGCTCTGTCCTATACTTTAGCATAAGAGCAGGGATATGTCAACACGTTTTTTAAAATTGCACACAAAAGCAACTTATCTGCAATTTATCTGAAAATTTCTATGAGGTTGCAAAGAAAAACGATTTTGGCTATAATGATTTTATACGGGATTGGGACAAAACGGTAACGATTCGGATCTTCTGAATCGCTGCTGAAAATTTATGACGGCGTTTATGCCCGGAAAGGAAAAGAACATGGCGGACAAATATGTGGATTTTGTAATTGGAAAACAGAAAAACATTGCTTTGATTGCCCATGATGGGAAGAAGGCGGAGATGATCGACTGGTGCGACGAGCATAAGGAGATTCTGGCGCAGCATTTCCTGTGCGGAACGGGGACTACGGCGCGGATGATTACCGAGCGGACAGGACTTCCGGTGAAGGGGTACAACAGCGGCCCCCTGGGAGGTGACCAGCAGATCGGAGCAAAGGTAGTTGAGGGCGTGATCGACTTTATCATCTTTTTCTCTGATCCGCTGGCGGCCCAGCCCCACGATCCGGATGTGAAGGCGCTGCTTCGAATTGCCCAGGTGTACGATATTCCTATGGCGAATAACCGGGCTACGGCGGATTTCCTGATCCATTCGTCCCTGATGAATCAGGAATACACCCATAAGGTTTTGAACTTCCGCGCGCACATCGCGGAGCGGGCGAAGACGCTGTAGCGGCCTCGCCGGGAAAAGGCAGAGTCAGTCGCCGCGGGTCTGGCTGCGCGGTTTGCGAACCGCAGCCGGGGGATTTACGGGGTACAGAGCCTGATAGGCTTCTAACTGGGCTTCGTCGGTGATGCCGGCTGGGATCAGTCCGGTGAAGTCTGTGGCGGAACAGGCAGTTCCCAGATAGTCATAGCGATCAACGTCAGAGACTGTTCTGGCGTTGTTTTTTGCTTTCTTTTCCATAAAAAACCTCCTTATGAAAAATGGTCACGATTCACGGCAGCCGCAGACACCTGCTGTCTGCGGCGCGTAACAGTTCAGCCCAGGTCTGCGCACATGCTGCTGTTTGCGGGCCGGAAAACTGAGAATCGTGACAGAATAGGGCCGTCGGCCTGATTTAGTCATTGCCTGATTCGGGAAAGACTATGCGGAGAAAAATCTGGGAATTCGGATAAACCGGCGGAATACAGAAAATGCGAAGAGGAGACAATATGAATTTAAAAATGCAAATACAATACGATGGCACGCGGTATGATGGCTGGCAGAGGCAGGGAAATACGGCGAACACCATACAAGGGCGGCTGGAAGCGGTTTTGGAGCGGATTTTCGGAACGTATCTGGAAATTCATGGAGCCGGAAGGACGGACGCGGGCGTCCATGCCGCGGGCCAGGTCGCGAACGTGCATATACCGGATGAGCTGGCGCGGGTAAAATGGCACGGGGATACGAAGAGTTTTGAAGAAGCGCTTCTGATGGAGATGAACCGGTATCTGCCGGAGGATATTGGGATAACGGACATAGAAGCGGCGGCGGAACGGTTCCACAGCAGACTGAACGCGGCGGGGAAGGTTTACTGCTACCGGATCGGCCTGCCGGGAAGAAAAAATGTGTTTGAGCGGCGGCAGATTTATCCGCTGGATACTGGGCTGGATCCGGAAGTCATGCGCAGGACGGCGGATTACCTGGTGGGAGAGCACGATTTCCGGGGATTTTGTTCGGGAAGAAATAAGAAAAAGTCCACGGTCCGAAGACTGGACCGCATCGAAATCCGGGAAGCGGATGGGGAATTGAGGATTCTTTACCAGGGAAACGGATTTTTATACAATATGGTGCGGATTTTAACGGGAACCCTGATTGAAGCCGGACAGGGAAGGCGGAGTCCGGAAAGCGTGCTGGAAATTCTGGAGACGGGAAAACGGGAGCTGGCCGGCTACACTGTGCCGGCCAGAGGCCTGACGCTTATGCGCGTGCTGTATCATTAAACGCCCAGCGCCGTCAAGCTGCGGGTCTTGCGCCCAGCGCCGCCAAGCTGCGGGCCTTGCGTCCGGCACCGTCAAGCTGCGGGGCCTTGCGTCCCGCAGCCGTTGCCAAACGGACGGCTTTGCATCCCTATGCGGCTTGCTGTCATGTCAGTATCCCAGAGTTTCTCCGATCAGAATGACTTTAATTCGGCCGGGGGTACGGTTGAAGCGCGTGACGACAGTCTGAGCGCAGATGCAGTCTTTGGAGGTGCAGTCGGCACAGACGCCGGTGACGCTGCAGGGAGTTTTCAGATTCAATCTGAGGGTATTGGGCGGCGCGGCCTGCTCATGGATCCTGCTTATGGCTTCCGGAACGTCCCGGACGATCTTGTTCATCCCGACCAGGAGAAGAACGCAGGCGGGCCCGTAGATCAGAGCTGCCACCCGGTTTCCGTTGCCGTCAATATTCACAAGCTGTCCGTCCTTTGTGACGGCGTTGGAGCTCATGAGAAAGAAATCCGCGCTGAGAGCCTGGTGCATGAGCTGACTGCGCTCCTGGGGAGAGGAGGCGCTGTCACGGTCAATGACCTCATAATCGCCGTTCTTTACGGCATCCAGCATCCCACATTGGATCAGGGTTTCGGAGCCTCCCCAGGAAACAGTGGAGCCCGGGGGAATGAAAGAACAGGCCAGGGAGACGGCTTCCGCGCTGGTGGGACAATAATAGCCTTCCATGCCGCGCCGTTCCAGGTGCTTGATGATCGAAGTCGATTCGGCTTCGTAAAAAGCTTCCATTGGTGTCATAAGCAGTTTCCTCCTTTGATACGAGATGATTTGTTGAAAATTTGTTCACACTGGCGGCTGCGAACCGCAACGCCGTCTTCCCGGTAACCGTTCAGCAGGGCTGAACCGTTACTCTTCCCAATAAATTATAGCACATTGTCCATTGAAAATCATTGGGTAAAAGGATATAATATGAAGAATATGTAACGGTTCAGCATGGCTGAACGGATACGGAACAGTAAAGGAAAGGAACAGAAACATGAAGAAGATTCTTGATTTTATTGCCGACGAAGTCAAAAAGGCTTTTGAAGAAGCGGGATATGACGGAAGCTTTGCGGGAGTGACTTTGTCGAACCGGCCGGATTTGTGCGAGTATCAGTGCAACGGAGCGCTGGCGGCCGCGAAGACCTATAAGAAAGCGCCCCTGGCGATTGCGGAGGATGTGGTGGCACGGCTTCAGGACAGCCGTATTCTGGCGGCTGCTGAGGCGGTAAGACCGGGATTTATCAATCTGAAGCTGAACGCGGTGTTTCTCGGAGAGTATTTGCGAAAGATGCAGGCGGATCAGAGGCTGTCTGTGGAACCGGCGGCGAATCCCAGAAAGATTATTATTGATTACGGCGGCCCGAATGTGGCGAAGCCCCTTCACGTAGGGCATCTGCGCTCCGCGATTATCGGAGAGAGCATCAAGCGCATGGGAAGATTTATGGGCCATGAGGTCATCGGCGACGTGCATCTTGGCGACTGGGGTCTTCAGATGGGCCTGATCATCACGGAGCTGAAGCGGCGTAAGCCGGATTTGCCGTATTTTGATGAGAGTTATACAGGAGAGTATCCAAAGGAGGCGCCCTTTACCATAAGCGAGCTGGAAGAGATCTATCCGGCGGCCAGCGCCTATTCCAAGGATCATGAGGACTACCGGCAGGAAGCCATGGAGGCCACGTATCTGCTTCAGCACGGACACCGGGGATATCAGGCGATTCTGCAGCATATTCTGAATGTTTCTGTGACGGATCTGAAAAAGAATTATGAGAAGCTGAACGTGACCTTTGATCTGTGGAAGGGCGAATCGGATGCTCAGCCTTATATTCCGGAGATGGTGTCATATTTAAAGGAAAAGGGGTATGCCTATGAGGATCAGGGCGCTCTTGTAGTGGATGTGAAGGAGGAGACGGACGCCAAGGAGGTTCCGCCCTGCATGATTTTGAAATCCGACGGCGCTTCTCTGTATACGACGACGGATCTGGCCACGATTGTGGAGCGGATGCGGGACTACCATCCGGACGAGATCCTTTACGTGGTGGACAAGCGCCAGGAAATGCACTTTATTCAGGTGTTCCGCTGTGCCAGAAAGACGGGCCTTGTGGAGGAGGATACGAAGCTGACGTTTCTGGGCTTCGGCACCATGAACGGGAAGGATGGCAAACCATTCAAGACCAGAGAGGGCGGCGTGATGCGTCTGGAGTATCTCCTTCAGGATATCGAGGAGGAGATGTACCATAAAATTATGGACAATCACGCCATCGACCCGGAGGAGGCCAGAAAGACCGCGAAGCTGGTGGGTCTGTCCGCCATCAAATACGGAGATCTCTCCAACCAGGCGTCCAAGGATTACGTGTTCGATCTGGACCGCTTTACATCCTTTGAGGGGAATACCGGACCCTACATTCTGTACACGATTGTGCGGATTAAATCCATTCTGAACAAATACCGGGAAATGGGACAAAATCCGGATGAGGCCGTGATTGGAGCGCCGGCGGGCGAGAGCGAAAAAACGCTGATGCTGACGCTGTCCAGGTTTAACGCTGCCTGCGAGAATGCCTTTGAGGAGCTGGCGCCTCACAAGATCTGCGCCTTTGTCTATGAGCTTGCCAATAACTTCAACAGCTTTTACCATGAGACCAGGATATTGAGCGAGGAAAACGAGGCGCAGAGAGCGTCCTGGATCGGTACCCTGAAGCTGACCAGAGACGTGCTGGAGAAGAGCATTGACCTGCTTGGATTCTCAGCTCCGGAGCGTATGTAAGCAAGGAAAGCGTTTCCGTCATATTTCACCGGCTTACCGCATAGAATATAGGGAGTGTCTGCTGTCAGGCGCTCCCTTTTTCGATTCCGCGGGATGGAGGAGCTTCGCGTATATTTCGCGGCGCTTATGCTGTACAGCTCCGACAGGAAGTGTCCTGCAAGGAGAGAAGAAGGAAAAACTTGCAGGAGGTATCGGGGGATTATGACGAGAAGGAGGAAACGGCGAAGAAAAGGAAGGGGACGCAGGGCAGCGGGAGAGTTCGCTTTCAGCTGTCTGGTTCTGGTGGGAATGGCCAGCGCTTTTTCTATGTCGGGCGAGGGCTATTCTTATGTACATACCTGGGGAGACGTGGAGGTTGTTCTCCGGGAGAGCCCGGCAGACGAGAGCGGGCTGGTGTGGGTGGAGCCCGGTCAGGTGATTGACCGGAGCGCGTCCATAGAGATTATGGAGGGCTCCGGGGCCGCCTGTCTCAGGGTGAGGATTTTATTTTCCGGCCTGGACGTCAGACAGCGCCGGGAATTGGAGGAAGGTATTTTCCTTGCGCCGGGGTGGGAGAAAAATCCGGAGGACAGCTGCTATTATTATCAGGAGGCGGCAAACGAAGGGGAGGCTATTTCCGTTTTCGACGGCATACAAGTTCCCGAAGAGTGGAGTTATCTGGAGGACAAGCCGGATTTCGAGGTGACGGTCGTAGCCCAGGCGGCGGAGTATGAGGGAGTCTGGTAAAAACGGCAGGAAGCGCCGTGCGCGGCGATTTCGCTGTCTCCTGGAAAGGAAGGATGGATATGATTGCGATTTTGGCGCGGCTCGCGTATCCGCTTGCGCTGTACTATGTGTGTTCCGGGCTTGCGGCGGCAGCGGCGGGCCCTTACCTGGACGCGGCGGCGCTGACGGCTTTGACGGCGCTTCTGGTGATCCCGGCGGCTTACTGGTGCTTTTCCAGGGAAGCGGATTCGCCGGCATTTCGGAAGAAGGAAGAGGCGCCGGGGTGGCGCCGGGCCGTGGGGCCCGGGCAGAGTCCCTGGCTTTTCGCAGCGGCGGCAGGAGCCGGGATTGTGGGAAACCAGGTCTTTACCTGGCTTCTGAATTGGCTGCAGCAGGCGGCGGGACTTTCAAACGCGGCCCAGGAAAGCCTTTTGTCCAGCGGGTGGCCCACCCTTTTACTCTGCTCCGGATTTTTGGCGCCCCTGGCGGAGGAGCTGGTGTTTCGGGGACTGCTGTACGGAAATCTGCGGCGGATGCTTCCAAAATGGCCAGCGGTGATTCTGGGAGCGGCGGCCTTTGGGATTTTCCACGGAAATCTGCTTCAGTTCTGCTACGCGTTTTCCATGGGGATTTTGCTGAACCTTTTCTGCGAACGCCAGAAAGGGCTGGCCGCCCCGGCGCTCTGCCACATGGCGGCCAATCTGGCGGCGCTTTTGCTGGGATAACGAGAACAGTTTGCCTTTCCTGACATCAGGAAAATACAAGGTAGGTGTTTCAATGATAAATATCGGAATGGAAACCGAACAAATTGAATATAAAAAAACAACAGGCGAGTTAAAAGAAGCCATTACATCTATTGTTGCTATTTTAAATAAGCATGGTTCCGGAGAATTATATTTTGGCGTTAGAAATAATGGAGACGTTCTTGGACAGGCAATAAATGATGAGACGCTGCGTAAAGTAAGCCAGGCGATAAAGAATCATATTACGCCGGCTATTTTCCCGGAGATCAACAGCCTTATCTTGCCCACAATGTTGCTCGCATCAGACAGGCTGATGAAGATCTTGTTATGTCACAGGAAATGTATTCAGAGCTACTGTTAGCCAGAGGCGGAGAAAAGTATAGCTGGGAGAATAGACCTTCTGATTATACGATAGAAAATATTGACATGGCATCATTCGAAGCGTATCTGGTGAAAGCAAAGGCTGTTGGTAGAATTGAATTTAAGTCTGATGATCCAAGAGTGGTTTTAGAGAAATTGGATCTTTTTGCGAAGGATGGCATACATCTTTTGAACGCGGGTGCGGCTCTTTTTTGTCTGTGCAGAACAAACGATGTCCAGATGGCGAAGTTTGCAACGGATGTAAAAGCAACATTTACGGATATACGCCGGAGGAATTTTTAGACGGAAATAAAAAAGCCATTCGCAGAAATAAACTTATCACAGGCGTTCTTTATTATTCGAAAGATATGGAGACGTTTGCGACGGGTCTTAAACGTATTAAGGATCTATGGTAACAGTTCAGCCCAGGTCTGCGCACATGCTGCGCGGACCGTAAGAACGTGATTCAGGAGTGCGAAAATCCCATCGCCCCAGGCGATTTCAAATGGATTTTCGCATGTAACGGTTCAGCAAGGCTGAACTGTTACGATCTATGTGATAAGGCTGGATGCAAGGTTGAATTTAGAACGGAAAAAGATGATTTTGTAGTGGTTTTTTACAGAAATCTTCGGGAGCAATGGACAGAGGAACAGAGGAAGAAAGATCTCAAAATTTCAAAACATCAAAATGATGTTTTGGATGATGTTTTAGAAGATGTTTTGGAAGATCAAATTCTAAAACTTTTGTTGGAAAACAATAAGCTCCAGCAAAAGCAATTAGCTCAAAAAACGGGCAGATCGATAGCGTCAGTACAGCGAGCAATGAAGAAGTTGTCGGAGCGAGGAAAAATTGCACGTATCGGCGGAAAACGTTTTGGCCATTGGGAAGTGAAATAGAATCATACCGATACGGGGAAAATGTATCGGTATGAAATCACTTTCAGAGCTTACTTGTAAACCACCAGATGAAACTCATTTTAAGCAAAAAAATTCTGGTGCCGGATTAATGGAATATTTTTTATTTTTGATTATAGAAAAGTAATGGTTTCCGTGACGGAAAGCCTTTTCACGCGCCGGGTCGGAAGCCAGGCTGCCGCCGCGGTTGCCAGGAAAATGACGCCGAGGATCAGAAGCAGGGAAGCGGCGGGAAACTGCCAGACGGCGTAGGGAAAGTGGGCGGTGATCAGCAGCCCGTAAAGCAGTTTACTTAAGGGAAGGCCGATCAGACAGCCAAGAGCGCAGCCGCCCAGGGCATAGGTAAAGGCTTCCGCGGCGATCATCGCTGCCAGCTGGCGGTTGTCCATGCCCACGGCCCGCATGGAGCCGTACTGGCAGATCCGGGAGGATACGCTCATGGAGATGCTGTTGATGATGTTCAGCACCGAAACCAGGGTGATAATGGCCAGGAAGGCGTATACGCAGAGGACAAAGGCCAGATACGTGCCGGCGGTGCGCTGGCCGCGCTTGTCCTGAAAGGTATATTCGCTGCCTGCCGCTGCCCGGAGCGCGGCCACATCTTCGTCATCGGCGTCCACTGTGGTCTGGATCATAAGGAGCGAATAGCCGGTCGTTCCCGTCAGGCGCGCAAAGGTTTCGCCGGAGGCGATCAGGGTCAGGCTGCCGTGTGTGAGTCCGTCGCTGCTGAAGGGGTCATAGTTCAGAAGTCCCGCGATTTCCAGATCTTCTTCGCCGATTTTTACGGTGTCTCCGATTTCCCAGGAGCTGTAAGGGTCCCAGGCGGCCAGAACACAGCCGCTGTCTCCGTATATCTTTGACAGGTCGCTGCCCCGCTTCAGGACTCTGTCCTTTTTCAGACATTCCAGATCAAAATCGTCAAAAGAAACCAGATCGGCGGTGCAGAACAGAAGTGTTCCGCCGCTGTTTAATTGGGCGGAAAGATCCAGGGCGCTTCTGCGGCCGTAGACGTGCTTTACGCCGTCCATACTGCCAAGCACGCCGGCCAGGCCGGAGTCAATGGAATTGGTGCCGTCGGCGCTGGAAATGTCGATATCAGAGGCGGCGGCTGATTGGGGCATGAGGCAGCCCACAAAATCGATCAGCACGGTAAAGCACAGAAACAGAAGGATGCTCAGGGCAAAGGAACCGGTCATCAGAATCAGATTTTTCCTGGCGGACAGCGCGTGGCGGATTCCCAGAAACAGCTCGATTCGAAATACGCCCGGGCAGACGGAGCGTCCATGCCGGCGCTGCGCGGGGACCGCGTGATTTCGGGTTCGCAGCCCCTCCGGCAGCACGGCAGAAGGGTGCCGGCGCGTTTTTTCGGGCAGGGCGGTGCGGCCGCTGTCCGCGTTGCCGGAAACCGCGGTCACGGGAGATACCCTGGCGGCGCGTCTGGCCGGGGAGCGGGCTGCCAGCATCACGGTGACGGTTCCCATGGCGACGCCGCTTACAATGCCTGCGGCGCTGACGCCGAACAGGGGAATGGAGGTAAATTCCTCCCCGACCAGAAAGCGGAGGGCGGCGCATAAGCCCCAGGAGGAAAGGATGCCGAGAAGCACGCCGGCAGGGATGGCGGTTTTGCACCAGTTTAAGGCTTCCAACCGGACAAAGCGGATAATCTGCCGGCGGCTCATGCTTATGCAGCGCATCATGCCGAAAAAACGGGTTCGCTGCGCCACATTGGCGTTGATGCTGCCGGAGATCATGAGAACGCCGGCAATCAGAATCAGCACAAAGAGCACGGCGGCGGCCAGAAAGAGAGACTGGCCCATTTCGCTGTTAAGGATGTCCTGAAAGGTCAGCGCGTTCTGCTTGTCAGAAAGTCTGGACTGTTCCATGCGGACGCCCATTTCCGCCATGCTGAACACCGCTGTCACCAGAAAAACCGCGAAGAAAATACACAGAAGCGTCATGCGGTTCTGTTGGCGGCGGACTCTGGCGGAAATGGGAATCAGGCTGAGATAACTTTTCATTCGCGGCACCTCCCAAAATCCGTCACCACTCCGTCGGACACCTGCAGAATCCGGTCCGCTGTCTGGGCAATGCCGGGACTGTGGGTGATCATGATGATGGTCTGTTCATACAGTCTGGAAGCCTCTTTTAACAGGGAAATGACTTCGCTGGTGTTCTGGGTATCCAGGTTTCCGGTGGGCTCATCCGCCAGAATCAGAGCCGGCCTGGTGATCAGGGCGCGTCCGATGGCCGCCCGCTGCTGCTGGCCGCCGGAAAGCTGGCTGGGCAGATGCCCCCGGCGCTCCGTCAGATGAAGCACGGAAAGCAGCTCCTCCAGATAGTTTTTGTCCGGCTTCCGGTAATCCAGAAGAAGGGGGAAAATCATATTCTGTTCCACGGTCAGCTCGGGAATCAGATTGAAACTCTGAAAGATAAAACCGATATTCCGGCGGCGAAAAACGGTGAGGCTGCGCTCTTTCATGGCAAAGATGTCCTTTCCGTCCACGAATACTTTGCCCGAGGTGGGGGTATCCAGGGCGCCGATCATATTCAGCAGAGTGCTTTTGCCGGAGCCGGATTCGCCCACAACGGCCACAAATTCTCCCTTGGGGACGGAAAAAGCGGCGTTCTTTAACGCGTGTACGGCGGTTTCGCCGCTTCCGTAGGTTTTAGAAACGGATTGTACTTCTAACAAATTCATGTAAAACACCTCTTTTTTCTTTTTTTCTGTGGAAAGCGTAACACGGGAAGCCTACTGAGGTGTGACAGAAAGCCTACAATTTTGTAGGAATCCCGGATTCCGGGAAGATGATTGTAAAGGCAGTGCCCGCGCCAAGGGTGCTGTCCACCTCAATAGCGCCGCTGTGGGCTTCCACAATGGCCTTGGCCAGAGGAAGTCCCAGGCCGATTCCGCGGGTGTCTTTTGAAAAACGGCTGCGGTAAAACCGCTTGAAAATATAATACAAGTCTTCCGGGTGAATGCCTCTTCCGGTATCCTTCACCACAATCCGGACGGCCAAGGGGAGAGCCTGCCACCGGAGTTGAATAGAGTCCCCTTCCCTGGTATGGTCAAAGGCGTTCTGGACCAGATTGCTTATGGCTTCTATGATCCAGCTTCGGTCGCAGAAGAGGACGGCGGTATCGTCTCCGGAAAAGGACAGGTTTTTCCCTTCCCGGTCGGCCTGGAACGCGAAATGCTTTTCAATGGCCTCCATCATTTCAGAGACATTTTCTATGGCTTTTTCCATGACCAGGGTTCCGGAGTCCAGCTTTGTGATTTTTAAAAGATTCTGCACAAGGGTTTCGATCCGGTCCAGCTCCTGTTCGGAGAGGGCGGCAAATTCCCGGATTTCCGGGAGATCTGCTGCTTCTTCCAGGAGAAGCCCGTTGTAGATATTCAAAGCGGCAAGGGGCGTCTTGAACTGATGGGAAATATCGGATAGGGTATTCTTGAGAAAACGTTTGGCGCTCCCTTCGCTTTCCGCGTGAGCATTTAAAACGGCCGCCAGGGAATTGACCTCATGGAACAGCCGGCACAGGCTGCCCTCGTCGTCGCAGGGAATGCGGGCTTCGTGATTCCCGGAAAGGTATTCCCGGATTTTTTCCGCGGCGTTTTCCAGGATTTTTTCCTGCTCTCGAAAATACCGATATACGGCGGCAAGGATGGCGGCGGCCATAACGGCAGAGACTGCCGCCATACAGAGCGCGGGGCATTTCAGAACGGCCAGAAGGACGAGGATCAGGAGAAAGATACCGGTGATTCCCGCGATCTGTCCGAGAAGATGCCGGATTTTCCGGTCGGCCAGCATGCTCACAGCGCACCTCCTTTTCCGGTATCCCATTTATAGCCCATCCGACGGACGGTGACGATTTTTTGGGGATTTCCGGGATCGTCTTCAATTTTGGCCCGGAGGCGGCGTATATAGACGGTCAGCGTATTGCCGTTTATATAATTTTCCTCGCAGTCCCAGAGACGGCCAAGGATCTGCTCCGAGGACAGGACAATATCCGGGTTTTCCATAAACAGACACAGCAGCTTGTACTCGCCGGCTGTCAGGGAGACGGGGATACCGTTTTTGGAAACCTCCTGGGTCAGAAGCCGGACACGTATCTGGTTGGAGCTTAATTCGGCGTCTGCCTGGCAAAAATCGCCGCTTCTGCGGAGAAGGGCATTGACCTTCGAAAGAAAGACGGCCAGCTTAAAGGGCTTTGTAATGTAATCGTCGCCGCCGATGTCCAGGCCCATAATCATGTCTGTTTCTTCATCGGCGGCTGTGAGAAAGACAAGGGGGACCTTGGAGGTCCTGCGGATTTCCCGGCATAAATCATAGCCGGAGCCGTCGGGAAGCGCTACGTCAAGGATGACGAGATCATACTCGTTTGCCCGCCATAAGGCTTTCGCTTCAAGGACTGTCCGGGCCACGGTGACCTCATAGCCCTGTTTTTTCAGGGCAAAGGACAGCCCGTTGATCAGACTCAGATCGTCTTCCACAAAGAAAATATGTTTCATGTGTTCCTCCTGTTTGTTTTCGCACTGAAGAAGCGTTCTGCGCGCAACCGTTCCGCCCAGGCATGCGCATATGCTGCGCAGACCGTAAGAACGTGATTACGCCTGTGTCTCTTCTGAGACGGACAGGAAGCCCCTGTTTACAGCTCGCGCAGCAGAAGCAGAGACATCCCTGATTCGGTTAGATCAGTATCATTATAGTTTGTTTTTGACAAGGATACAAGAAACAGGGCGGAATCTGTTCAGGATCGGTATCAGGATCGTTCTTACGGCCTGTGAACGATACCGGGCGGACCCCAGAAACGCGATGCAGGAGCGCAAGATCTCATCGCCGAAGGCGGGTAAAGAGGTTTTTTGATGATAGAAAGCAGACAATACAAACAATATACAAACAAAATATATGACAAAACTATAAAATCTAATAATCTGACAATTTGAGAAAAAGAAATACTTTACAGACCGCAAATTTCGGTGTATAGTAAAACCCAGAATCGTACTGCCGCGGCAGACAGACGTCTTTGAGATGTGTACTCGGCGCAAATGGCAGAGGAAACAGCGTAACTGCTTAGCCGGGAACTGCGCTGAGCGGTAGCGAAACATCATCATGCAGCTTCGAATTTTGAAATCGGACGAGCGGAAAGGATGGGATTATGGATAAAAACAGAATATCGCCGGGAAACCGGGAAATGGGTCTGTACCGGCCGGAGTTTGAACACGACAACTGCGGAATCGGCGCGATCGTGAATATCAAGGGAATCAAAACCCACGCTACCGTGGAGAACGCACTGAAGATTGTTGAAAAACTGGAACACAGAGCAGGCAAAGATGCCGAAGGACGAACAGGTGACGGAGTCGGAATTATGCTTCAGATATCGCATAAATTCTTCTCAAGAGTCTGTAAGTCCCTCGGCATTTTTTTAGGTAAAGAAAGAGAATACGGCGTCGGGATGTTTTTTTTCCCACAAGATGAGCTAAAGCGCAATCAGGCAAAAAAGATGTTTGAGATTATCGTGGAGAAGGAGGGCATGGAGTTCCTTGGCTGGCGGCAGGTGCCCACGGTTCCCCAGGTGCTGGGACAGAAGGCCCTGGAGTGCATGCCCTGCATTATGCAGGCCTTTATCAAAAAGCCGGACAAGACGCCTGCCGGTCTGGACTTTGACCGGAAGCTCTACATTGCCCGCCGGGTATTCGAGCAGAGCAACGACGATACCTATGTGGTGTCTCTGTCCAGCCGGACCATTGTCTACAAAGGCATGTTCCTGGTAAAGCAGCTTCGGACGTTTTTTCTGGATCTCCAGAACGCGGACTATGAGTCGGCCATTGCCATCGTGCATTCCAGGTTCAGCACAAACACGAATCCCAGTTGGAAGCGGGCGCATCCGAACCGTTTTCTGGTACACAACGGAGAAATCAACACCATCCGGGGCAATGCGGACAAGATGCTTGCCCGGGAGGAGACCATGGCGACCCGGTATTTCGCGGGACAGCTCACCAAGGTGCTTCCTGTGGTGGATACCTCCGGTTCGGACTCGGCTATGCTTGACAATACCCTGGAATTTCTGGTGATGAGCGGCATGGAGCTGCCTCTGGCCGTTATGATCACGATTCCGGAGCCCTGGGACAATAACCGTACCATGAGCCAGACAAAGAAGGACTTTTATCAGTATTACGCCACCATGATGGAGCCCTGGGACGGGCCGGCGTCGATCTTGTTCAGCGATGGAGATATCGTGGGAGCGGTTCTTGACCGGAACGGACTGCGGCCTTCCAGGTATTACATTACCAGCGACAACTACCTGATTCTCTCCTCTGAGGTGGGCGTTATGGACATCGATCCCACCAAGATCGTACAGAAGGAACGGCTGCATCCCGGAAAGATGCTGCTGGTGGACACCATCCAGGGCCGGGTGATCGACGACGATGAGCTGAAGGAGCGCTACGCCCGCCGGCAGCCCTACGGGGAATGGCTGGACCGCCATCTGGTGGAGCTGAAGGATATGAAGATCCCCAACAAGCCGGTGGAAGAGCATACGCCGGAGGAGCGCAGCAGGCTTCAGAAGGTGTTCGGCTATACTTACGAGGAATACCGCACCTCCATCCGGAATATGGCTTTAAACGGCACGGAGGGCATCGGAGCCATGGGCATCGATACGCCGCTGGCGGTGCTGTCGGACGAGCCCCAGCCGCTGTTTAACTACTTTAAGCAGCTCTTCGCTCAGGTGACGAACCCGCCCATCGACGCCATCCGGGAGGAGATTGTCACCTCCACCACCACCTACATCGGGGAGGACGGGAACCTTCTGGATGAACAGGAGGACAACTGTAAGGTCATCAAGCTTTCCAGCCCGATTCTGACGAATACGGACATGCTGAAGCTGAAAAATATGAAAACCGGGGACTTCCATGTGGCGGAGGTGCCCATTACCTACTATAAAAACACGAGTCTGGAGCGGGCCATTGAGCGGCTGTTTGTGGAAGTGGACCGGATTTACCGGGAAGGCGCCAACGTGGTGATTCTCACGGACCGGGGACTGGACGAGTACCATGTGCCGATCCCGTCTCTGCTGGCGGTTTCCGCGGTGCACCAGCATCTGGTAAAGACAAAGAAGCGGACGTCCATCTCCGTGGTACTGGAATCCGGAGAGCCCAGAGAAGTGCACCATTTCGCCACCCTTCTGGGCTACGGCGCCAGCGCCATCAACCCGTATCTTGCGCTGGAGACCATCCGGGAGCTGGTGGACTGCGGGATGCTCAAGAAGGATTACTACGCGGCGGTGGAGGACTACCGGGACGCGGTGGTTCACGGCATCGTAAAGATTGCCTCAAAGATGGGAATTTCCACCCTGCAGTCCTATCAGGGTTCTCAGATTTTCGAGGCAATCGGCATCAGCAAGGAGGTCATTGACCGGTACTTTACCAATACCGTGAGCCGCGTAGGAGGCATCACCCTGGACGACATCGCGAAGCAGACGGACCGGCTTCACACGGCGGCCTTTGATCCCCTGGGCCTTGAGACGGACCTGACGCTGAACAGCATCGGACGCCATAAGATGCGCAGCGCCGGGGAGCATCACCGGTACAATCCCCAGACGATTCATCTGCTGCAGCAGTCCACCAAGCGGGGGGACTACAAGATGTTTAAGCAGTACACGGAGCTGGTTGACAAGGAGGAGACCGGGTATCTGCGAAGCCTGATGGACTTTAATTACCCGGAACAGGGCGTTCCCCTGGACGAGGTGGAGAGCGTGGATTCCATCGTGACCCGGTTTAAGACCGGAGCCATGTCCTACGGCTCCATTTCCCAGGAGGCCCATGAGACACTGGCAATCGCCATGAACAGCCTTCACGGGAAGTCCAACAGCGGCGAGGGCGGCGAGAGCCTGGAGCGCCTCACCCCCGGCCCGGACGGGCTGAACCGCTGCTCGGCCATTAAGCAGGTGGCCTCCGGACGATTTGGCGTTACATCCAGATATCTGGTGAGCGCCAAGGAGATTCAGATTAAGATGGCCCAGGGCGCGAAGCCCGGTGAGGGCGGCCATCTGCCGGCAGGCAAGGTTTATCCCTGGATCGCCAAGACCAGGCACTCTACACCGGGCGTCAGCCTGATCTCCCCGCCGCCGCACCACGACATTTACTCCATCGAGGACCTGGCGCAGCTGATTTACGACCTGAAGAACTCCAACAAAGACGCCAGAATCTCCGTAAAGCTGGTTTCTGAGGCGGGCGTGGGAACTGTAGCGGCCGGCGTCGCAAAGGCGGGAGCCCAGGTGGTTCTGATTTCCGGCTATGACGGAGGAACCGGGGCGGCCCCCAGAAGCTCCATCCATAACGCGGGACTTCCCTGGGAGCTGGGACTGGCGGAGACCCACCAGACACTGATTATGAACGGACTGCGCAATAAGGTGCGCATTGAGACGGACGGAAAGCTGATGAGCGGCCGGGATGTGGCCATCGCGGCGATGCTGGGGGCAGAGGAGTTTGGCTTTGCCACGGCGCCTCTGGTAACCATGGGCTGCGTGATGATGCGCGTCTGCAACCTGGATACCTGTCCGGTGGGCGTCGCCACCCAGAATCCGGAGCTGCGCAAGCGCTTCCGGGGCAAGCCGGAGTATGTAGTGAACTTCATGCGCTTCATTGCCCAGGAACTTCGGGAATACATGGCGAAGCTTGGTGTCCGCACCGTGGATGAGCTGGTTGGCCGTTCCGATCTGCTGAAGAAAAAGGAGACCACCGAGAGCGTACACGGCGATCGGGTGGATTTAAGCAGCATCCTGAACAATCCCTTCGCGGGAGAGGGCCAGAAGGTGACCTTTGACCCGGCCCAGGCCTATGACTTCCAGCTGGATAAGACCCTGGATGAAAGGGTGCTTGTGAAAAAGCTGAAGACGGCTCTGGCAAACAAGCAGAAGCGCAGCATAGAGATCGATGTGAGCAATACGGACCGGGCCTTCGGAACGATTTTCGGCTCTGAGATTACGAAGCTTTACGGGGATTCTCTGGAAGAGGATACCTACACTGTAAAGTGCAACGGAGCCGGCGGCCAGAGCTTCGGCGCGTTTATACCAAAGGGGCTGACTCTGGAGCTCGTGGGCGACAGCAACGACTATTTCGGCAAGGGCCTTTCCGGCGGAAAGCTTATCGTTTATCCGCCCAAGGGGATTAAATACAAAGAAGATGAGAACATTATTATCGGAAACGTAGCCCTTTACGGCGCCACCAGCGGAAAAGCCTACATCAACGGCGTGGCGGGCGAGCGCTTCTGTGTAAGAAACTCCGGTGCCAGCGCCGTGGTGGAGGGCGTCGGCGATCACGGCTGCGAGTATATGACCGGCGGCCGGGCGGTAATCCTTGGCAAGACGGGCAAAAACTTCGCGGCGGGCATGAGCGGCGGAATCGCCTACGTGCTGGATGAGGACCGGGATCTGTACACAAAGGTGAACAAGGCCATGGTTTCCATCGAACCCATCACGAACAAGTATGATGTGCTTGAGCTCAAGGAAATGATCAAGGACCATGTGGCTTATACAAATTCCGCGAAGGGCAAGAAGATTCTGGAGAATTTCGGGGAATACCTGCCGAAATTCAAGAAAATCATTCCCCATGACTACAAGAAAATGCTTATGTCCATCGTCCAGATGGAGGAGAAGGGATTAAGCAGCGAGCAGGCGCAGATCGAGGCGTTTTACGCGAATAAAAGAGGATAGGAGGGAAAAACATGGGAAAGCCAACAGGATTTATGGAGTATGACAGACAGACCAGCGAAGCGGTGAAGCCCAGGGAAAGAATCAAGAATTTCAATGAATTCCATATCCCTTTAAGCCTTGAGCAGCAGCAGCTTCAGGGCGCCCGCTGCATGGCCTGCGGCGTCCCCTTCTGCCAGTACGGAAAGATGATTAACGGCATGGCGTCAGGCTGTCCTTTGAATAACCTGGTGCCGGAGTGGAATGATCTGGTGTATACGGGAAACTGGGAGGAGGCGTATATGCGCCTCTCCAAGACAAGCTGTTTCCCGGAGTTTACTTCCAGGGTCTGCCCGGCCCTGTGCGAGGCGGCCTGTACCTGCAATTTAAACGGCGACCCGGTTTCCACAAAAGAAAACGAACGGGCGATTATTGAGAACGCCTTTGCGTCGGGGCTGGTAAAGCCGATGCCGCCAAAGGCGAGAACCGGAAAGAAGGTGGCGGTGGTTGGAAGCGGGCCATCGGGCCTGGCGGCCGCCATGCAGCTTAACAGAAGAGGGCATCAGGTGACGGTGTTCGAGCGCAGCGACCGCGTGGGCGGCCTTCTGCGCTACGGAATCCCGAACATGAAACTGGAAAAATGGGTCATCGACCGCCGGGTAGAGATCATGAAGGCGGAGGGCGTTGAGTTTGTGGTAAACGCGGATGTGGGAAAGGATATCAAGGCAGCGGGCCTTTTGAAGGACTATGACCGGGTAGTTCTCTGCTGCGGCGCTTCAAACCCCAGAGACATCAATGTGCCCGGCAGGGAGGCCAAGGGGATTTACTTCGCCGTGGATTTCCTGAAGGCAACCACAAAGAGCCTGCTGGACTCCAGCTTCGAGGATAAGAAGTATATTCCCGCCAAGGGGAAGAAGGTTATGGTGATCGGCGGCGGAGACACCGGAAACGACTGTGTGGGAACCTCCATCCGTCTGGGGGCGGCCAGCGTCATCCAGCTTGAGATGATGCCCAAGGCGCCGGATACCCGGGCGGAGAACAATCCCTGGCCTGAATGGCCCAGAGTCTGCAAGACAGACTACGGCCAGGAGGAGGCCATCGCCGTGTTTGGAAAGGACCCCAGAGTTTACCAGACCACGGTAAAGGAATTTAAGGCAAACAAAAACGGCGAGGTCTGTCAGGCGGTACTGGTAAAGCTGAGTCCCAAACGGGACGAGGCCACGGGAAGAACCATGATGGTTCCCGTGGAAGGAAGCGAGGAGACCATCGACGTGGATCTGGTACTGATCGCCGCGGGATTTCTGGGCTCCCAGAAGTATGTGACCGAGGCGTTTCAGGTGGAGCTGGACGGGCGGACCAATGTAAAGACGGAGCCCGGAAAATACCAGACCTCTGTGCCCGGCGTGTTTACCGCCGGAGATATGCACAGAGGACAGTCCCTGGTAGTATGGGCCATGAGGGAAGGAAGAGAGGCGGCAAAAGCCGTGGACGAATCCCTTATGGGGTATACGAATCTGTAGAAATTTCTTTTCCGTCGATCCGGACGTTTTTCATGCGTAGTTTTTCAATATTTTCTGCCAGGATACCAAGCCGGCAGACTTTGGGGCAGTCCCGCATCATGGCGGGGGTGCCCCATTCGGCGTCCGGGGCAAAGAAAATATCGATGTTTTCCAGGTGCGCCTCCCGGATTTTTCGCTCCGGCAGGCCGTAGAGATAAACCCCTGACCAGTGAGCGTTTCGGCAGCGGATGTTTGTGAAGGAAAGCCGGCAAATTTCCGGGGTCCGCTCATCCGCGGGAAGGGGCTCCTTAGAGGCCACATAGTCCGACATGCCGTCCGGATCACAGAAGTAGAAGCAGTTTACTACAAAGGGAGCTTTTACCCGGTCCATGGAAATGCGGTCAATGGAAATGCCGTCCACCACGCAGAGTGCGCCCCGTCCCCGGCGGGTTTTGATCCGAAGGCCCCGGTCTGTGTCCAGAAAGAGGCATTTGGATACGGAGACGTCATAGACGCCTCCGGCGATTTCGCTGCCGATGGTGACGGCTCCGTGGCCTTTTTCCATGAGACAGTGGCGGACGCGGATATTCTTTGAAGGCCGTTTATAAGCGCGGCCCAGGTAGATTTTTCCGGATTTTATGGCGATGCAGTCGTCCCCCACGCTGAAATGAACCCCGGCGATTTCTACATCCTGGCAGGATTCCGGGTCAATGCCGTCGGTGTTCTGGGAATTTCCGGGGCTTGCCAGCTCAATGCCGTAGAAGCGGATTTTGTCGCAGAAGAAGGGGTGCAGGTTCCAGGACGGGGAATTTTGAATCCGGATTCCCTGGACGGTGACATTGCGGCAGCGGACGAGATACAGCATCCGGGGGCGGAAGGGGCGGCAGGTGTTTTGGGGATTTCTCCACCAGGTTCCGAAGCAGCCGCCTCCGTCGATGACGCCCTCCCCGCAGATCACCAGGTTTTCCAGGTCGATGCCGGCAAGGAGGGAAGCCATGCTGTCCAGGGGATTTCCCTCCCAGACGCCCAGAAGGTATTCCCCGGAGGCGCAAAAGCCCTCAGATCCGTCAAAGCAGGGGGTGCGTCCCGGAAGGACGGGAAAGGCGTCCCGGCTCTGGAAGCCCTGGAGAACGGCGCCCCGGCCGATTTCCAGCACCAGATTGCTTTTTAAAAACAGATTCCGGATGCGGTATACGCCCCTGGGAATATAGACCCTGCCGCCGGGCGGACAGCTTAAAATGGCAGCCTGGATGGCTCCGGTGTCGTCGGCCGCTCCGTCCCCTCTGGCACCGAAACGGCGGACGTTTAAGGTGACGGTTTCCGGTTCGGTCTTTGCGGTGAGCGTCAGGTCGGGCTTTCCCTTCCGGCTCAGCCGGATTTCCTGAACCGTGTCCGGAAGCAGGCCGTGGAGAACGGCCACCATGCGGCTGTCTTTGCGCAGAAAGGTTCCGTTTACCCGGATTTCGTATTCCTCCGTGTCGTAAAGCGCGTCGCCCGGCAGCTCGAAAACCAGGCTGCGGGGAGTTTTGTGCAGGAGGGTGAGGGTGTTTTCGGAGCCGCCGGGAGTTGATGCTGCGGGAATGCAGCCTTTTTCGGTGCAGCCGGAAGCAGGTACTGCGGGAGCCCTGCCGCTTTCTGGACAGCGGGAAATGGGGGGCAGCAGGAGCTCGTCGCCCCAGAGCTTAAAAAGCTCCGCCCAGATGGCAGCGGCGCGGCCGCGCAGAGTTGCTTCGTCCGTATTTTGACCGTGACCAGGGTTTGGGCAGGCATCTGCGCCTGGCGCGGGAATTTTGGCGTATCGGGCCTGCGCTGTGGACAGCGCAGGCCGCGCCGCGAGGAACAGATTATGGCCGGTTCGGGCAAAGGGGCGGCAGGGAAGGGCCTCCAGATGGCAGGCCTTTAAAAGAGCCAGACCTGCCAAAAGCCCGTCCGGGGAAGAAAAATCGTCCAGGGAGACGGCTGCCTCATCCGTGATAAAAGCAGCATCCCCGGCGGGAAGGTGAGCGGCGGTATTTGCCATGGGAGACTGCGCGGCAAAGGATGCCGCACGCTGCCCAAGAAGATCCGAGAGGGCGCGCCAGTGTTCATAGACCGCGATATCCATCTGTTCCAGCGTATTCGCCAGGGCCAGAAGGGCCCAGGGAGCCTCCGGCTCCCGGCAGCTCTCCCACTGGGGGAGGATGGACGGGTAAGCAGCTTTGCCGTCATAGCGGGTGTTAATCATGACGGCAAAAGGAAGGGCAAGCCATGGGCTGTCCTTCGCCGCTTTGGCCTGCAGAGCGAGAAGCTCCGCTCTGGAAGGGGAAGAGAGACGGGCCTTCTCGTATTTGGCGCTCCAGTATATCGTTTTCCATAAAATCATATAGATAATCCTTTCATTTGTCAGGGGGTTCGCCAACTGCCTTCAGGCGGCAATCTTGTCGTCTGGCAGCAGATTCATTTTAAAAGGGATATTTGCGTGTTCATAAAAACCTCTTGCGGTTAAGTAAATTATAACGTAAGTTTACAGCAGATGCAAATTCAGAAAGGTTTCTGAATCCTATTCTTACGGCCCGCGCAGCATGCGCGCAGACTGGTAGTTTTTTCCTGAAGTTGAACTTTCCCTTATTCTATGGTAAAATTTAAGGAAATTAAGGAGGGCGTAAGGGTATGCGTGCATTCAATTACTCCGCGTTCCGAGAACAGAAATGGGACTCGGAGATCTTGGGTCTGGTCGCGGCAATCTATAAAGAAGCCGGAAAGCAGGAACTGTATCTGAAACAGCGGCCAGAGGAATTAGAAAAGCTGGTGGAAATCGCAAAGGTGCAGAGCACCGAGGCATCCAATGCCATTGAAGGCATTGTGACCACAAACACCCGTATTCGGCAGCTTGTGGAGGAGAAAACGACGCCGAGAAACCGGGACGAGCAGGAAATAGCGGGTTACCGAGATGTGCTGAACCTTATTCACGAGAACTTCGATGCCATCCCCATCACCCAGAACTATATCCTGCAGCTCCACAAGATCCTTTACAGCCACATGAACAATCCCATGGCGGGCAGGACCAAAAGCGTGCAGAACTACATCAGCGCAACCTATCCCGACGGCCATGTGGAGACCTTGTTTACGCCACTGGCTCCCTATGAAACGCCGGAGGCCCTGGACAGGATCTGCGAGGAGTACAACCGGGTCATTGGGAACATGGAAGTGGAGCCACTGATCGTCATTCCTGTGTTCATCCACGACTTTCTCTGCATTCACCCCTTCAATGATGGAAACGGCAGAATGAGCCGGCTGCTGACCACATTGCTGCTCTACCGCAGTGGGTTTTATGTGGGCAAGTATATCTCGCTGGAGGCCAAGATCGCAAAAAATAAGGACCTTTATTATGATGCCCTGGGCCAGGCGCAGCTCGGATGGCATGAAGGCACCGAAGATGTGCTTCCGTTCATCAAGTATCTGCTGGGGACCATTCTTTCCGCCTGCAAGGA
>DVIQ01000115.1 GCA_018711185.1 Candidatus Limivivens intestinipullorum
TTTTCCAGGCAAGATCAACACTTGGCTAATCTATCCTGTTTACTGTTAGGTTTGTTTCACAAAATTTACTTCATGAATTTTCAAGGATATGTCACTGTTCAGTTATCAAGGTTCTTTTGGTTTTTGTAACCTCTGTCTTTGCGACAGCTTTTATACTTTATCACATCTTTCGATGTGTGTCAACCATTTTTTTCATCTTTTTCAAAAGTTTTTTTGAAAGAAGAAATTTGAATTGTTTTAATTGATCGAATTGTTTCTATCATTTAATCAACTTTCTTGGCGACAGGGGATACTATACACCTTTATAGGAAGAATGTCAACAGTTTTTTTGATTTTTTGTCACGCGCTATAACAGTTCAGCAGGGCTGAACTGTTATCACGCGTTCGCGGCTCCCTGTTACTGCCCATGCCAAAATTCGCTTCTCATACCGCAAACAGCAGATATTTGCGCCTGCCTGCTAATTCCACCGGCAAAACACTACAAGCTCCGCGTCCGCGCCATCCTTCCCGTACTCGCATACCATCAGATACCTTTCATCCGCCGCAATTCCGTAGCACCGGTCACTGTTTTTCTTATGTAACTGATTTCCCAGATAAATCCTGTCGTCGTCCCAGATCTTTACCATCTGGCCTCCCGGCATTTTATAAGGCAAATTGATAAAGGAGCCTTTCAGGGCATTCAGGTCCGTGACCTTGTCCATATCCAGAATATGCAGCTCATTGAAAGCCGCAATCAATTTCTCTTTAAACGCGCAATATGCCTTTTCTCCCTTTCGTAACTTCAATGCCACGATGCAATCCTTTCCAAAGGGTCTTCCGTTCGTTTTCGAGCAGCCGCAACAGCTGCTTTGAAATGGACATTTCCCACAGTTTATTCCACAAATAGAATCCGTCATAATCTTCCCTCCTGATCGTCTCATTCTTTTCATTCTATTATACTGACAGAAACCGCTTTTGCAAACAGTTACAGAATAGGTTTCTGCACGCCCGGCAGAAAAACCTCATCGCTCTCTGTCCTCCATGCAAAGCGTCATTCTCCGAACAGAAGAGGCAGAAATCATTGGACTGCCAAAAGGCCGTATGGCAAGGGCCATAAGCTTCATGGGATTATCATCGGCAGCCGTGCGGTTCGAGCTGATTTTTCCGCAGCGGGTACATCTGTGGATAATTGCCCACTCACCATTTTTCCGAACCCAGACGCCGATGGGCTCCATACGCCCATGACAATCTGAAGCCCGGTCTCCCGGCTCCTCGTCTAAATGAATGCTGTAAAGGCAATTTGGACAGTGGTTTCTGTGATTGCTGCCGGCGCCGGCGGAAACCACCGGCCACCCGCATACTTTACAGGTAAAGGAATCCGTACATGGATGTGTTCTGAAATATTTCTTATCGTATTTTCTTCGTTTATTTTCTCGGTTCATTGTTGTCTCCTCCTGTTCTACCGCTGCCTCCCATCATTCTTGTCAGTTCCTCCAGCCGCTCGATTGGAAACGGCGGCTGCGACAAAGGCTTTGACGCGATGGAAAGCGCTTTGATTATGCTGTCGTTTTCTTCCATGGGCGAGGTCTGCATTTCTCCGCAAAAATTACATCTCTGGATAATCTCCCACTTCTCATCTGCCTTTACCCAGATTCCAACCGGCTCTAAAATTCCGCCGCATTCGCAGCCCTCCCGGTCTTCTTTATGAATACCGGACAAACAGTTTGGACAATGTTCCCGTTCTCCCATCCGGCCCTCTGCTGAAAATATCCATCCGCAGTTGGGACAAACCCTTTGTTTCGTTCTGTTCATCTTTATTCTCCTGAATTGTCAAGCGGATATGCCGCGCATCTTGTCTGATTTGTTACTGTTCATGTCAATCATCTTCTTACACCGCAAGCATGTGTACCGCAAGCATGTGCTTGCGGCTGCTGTGAATCGTAATCCTGATTTACCATATAAAAAACGGATAACCCATTACGCTGAGTTATCCGTATACCTATTTCCTGTAAACTGTTCCACAATCCATTTCAAAAGCAGCGAACCAAGTCCGCGCCCCGGCCGCGCAAAGCAGATCTTTGCCCGATCTCCGCGGCTCTAAGCCGTGTCGATGGTCTGCGCAGAGATTTCTTTACCGCGAACCTGATGAACAGTTCCCTTTATTCATATCCGACTTATCAAACAATGAAACGGATATACACAATCCGTTTTACTGCCTGCTGTAACTGAAAAGCAAAGCCAGCCTGATGAATCTATCCGCAAATAGGTACAACAAAAACTCATCGCGATTTTCGATGAGAAAAACTTTATCGTCCTTATAATCAGCGAATAGCCGACATCAAGCCACCTCCCTTTTCTTTGTCCGCAGTCCTGCGAAACAATCATTTTTCACATCATAGCACACACAAAAGACATAAGCAAGCACTTTTTATCATTCTGTCTTTCCGTAACAGTTCAGCAAGGCTGGACTGTCACCTGAACCGTATCTCCCGGCTGCTTCCCGATTGCCTGCCGTATATCCTTGCGTATTCCGAGAATGTGTCCCGGTGTCCCCATCCGAACCAGGCTCCCCTGATAAGGATAGCCATCAAAGGTTGCATTGACCTTCACACGTCCTCTGCCAAACACTTTTTTCACATCAAAGGGAATTTCTACATATGCGCCATCCAAATCCGGCACCTTTTTTATCACTGCCTGAAAGGTATACTTCTTTTCTGTCACTTGAGAATGCCTCCGATACTGTTTTTGCGGAAGTTTGCTTCCATCTGCGCGCCCGGAAAATCTGTGCGCCTCTTGTATAGAATATCCGTTTTCCCATGGATCATTCTCTTTATCTGCCGGTACGGTTTACCTCCACCTTATCCAGAATTCCGTGGGCCGTCACTCCCGGATGCGTCACGCGAATCCGGCAAATCTGGGCTACAAACGCCTCATCCAGTCCCAGATCCGCAGCAATTCTCGACACCTGCTGTCCCTTATCCATTTTCTTTAAAATCTTTTCAATCCTCTTTAGCAGATCCTCCGATGGAATCTCAGCTGTTTCGTTTCTCCCAGTCCCCGGTTCCTCCGATCCCCGGGAAACATCCAGCCGCTTCACCGTCCATTCCGTCTCTTCCAGGCAAAGCACCGCCATGGTGATCTCATCCCGAAACCTCCGTTTTCCGCAGCTTCCCGGATTCAGCCATAGCCGTCCGTCTTTCACCTTTTCAGAAAATTTATGAGAATGTCCAAACACAATAACCTGGCGGTCTCCCAAGTCCTCCGGCACATCCTTTTTACGGTGCGTCAGGTAAAAATTCCATCCGCCCAGGGAAAATTTCTCGGAGAGGGGAAGCTTTTTTGCCCACTCCCCATCACAGTTTCCGCGCACCGCAAAAAACGGAGCGTCCGTTTTCTTCTCTTTTTCTATTTCATCCAAAATCTTTTCAGAATCTATATCCCCCGCGTGAATCACCGCGTCGCAGTCCCTTATCACGGTCTGTACCTCCGGCCGCAGCAGCCCGTGGGTATCGGAAAGTACCGCAATCTTCATCGTCATCTTTGCCTCCCTTTTAAACCAGCGCTCCGTTTTAAGAACCGTGACCGAGCATACTGCCCGTCCGGTTTTCCTCTATACTCTAAGCGTTCTCTTTCTGCAAATACTCCGGCGGCACCAGAATCGTCAGCCAGACGCCGTTCTCCGAGCAGTAAAACCGAAAACCCTTCCGGTACATTTCCCCGCTCTTTACCCGGTAAATCACCGGCCTGCCATGGCGGCTCCCCACCGTTCTCGCAGTCTCCCTATCCCTGGACAAGTGTACATACCGCCTGCTTCCGGGGCGCAGCCCCGTCTGCTCTATAGAAGCCACGTACTTTTCCGCCGTTCCATGCCAAAGCATTTCCGGCGGCTCCACCGCCTTCAATTCCAAATCCACCGGAATCGAATGCCCCTGGCTGGCGCGTATCTTCGTCTTATCCGCGTTAAACGCGTACCGCTGCTTCGCGTCTGTGCGCACGATCTCTTCCAGTATTTCCCGGCTGAACTCATTTGTCCTGGCAATTCCCGCAATCAGCTCCTCCACATCCGCCCAGCCGTGCTCGTCCAGCGAAATTCCGATGGTTTCCGGATGGTGCCGTAAAATCAGACTCATATATTTGCTTACCTTCTCATAGCTCATGGATTGTCCCTCCCTTTCTGGCAGGACCCTGCTGCCGTATCCTCTGCTGAAACTCGGTCCTTCTCGGTTAAACACATTATACCAGTCTTTTTTCGTCTGGGGAAGAAAAGCTTTGTCTCTTTTTCATGGAAACCAAAAGTTCCGCAAGCGGAATTTTCGCGCCGAGCGCGGCCGCTTTAGCGACAGCCATCCACTTCGCGCGAGCGCGCATCCCGCGGAGCGTTTTGTTTAATAGGGAACGAAGTTTCCTAATTAAACCAAAAAATCCCAGTCCGCAGCCATCCGTTCAATCGGATAAAACCGCAGGCCGGGATTCCTTTTATTCAAATGACAAAGGTATCTTTCTATCTTCCGTACAGCTCATCGATCTGCGCCTCCAGCTGGGCAATACGTTCCTCCTGTTCGGCGGCATACTCCTGATATTCCTGCTCTCTTTGCGCTTTGTCCTGCCCCATGAGCCAGTCCACTTTGCCGTTCCTGTCAGCAATATACCCGTCAAGGCTCATAGCGATAAGTCAAATGGACATGCAAGCATGTCCGCTTGGCTCGTTGCTCGCGGAAATAAAACCACTTTTCGCATCTTCATTCTCCTGTCGCATTTGCTTTTATAGGGATATTATACCCGTATTTTACGCCTGAGAAAGAAAAACTTTCTTGTAAATTTTCCCGCTGCTCGCGTAAAAAATATGATATACTAAAAAATACGAAATACCAGTCTACACAGTCCATTTGCGATGATGCACGATAGGCATCGAATCAAAACGATAGTATAAATGAAAGCGAGGAATAAACGATGGCTTTTAAAATCCAAGCTGTTGAGTTAGAAAACTATGGAAATATCCCGTCATTTCAGTGTTCTGATTTTTCTAACATCAATCTCATTATCGGTGAAAACGCAACAGGCAAAACTTTTTTATTAAAAGCGTTGTATTCCGCCATTCGCTCTATGGAGGACTATAAACGGGGAGACGATGTTCGATCTATGAACGAAATCCTTTCCGAAAAGCTCCGCTGGACATTTCAGGTCGATAAATTGGGGGACATTGTAAACCGATCCGCAAGTGAATCCTTGCGTTTTAAACTGGAAACAACCATGAGCAAAATCTTCTGGAATATCAGTTTTCCCAAAGTGCCAGTACAAAAGTTGGCAGTGTTACTGCCCCGGAAGCACAAAAAGAAGGCAATTCGGTCTTTATTCCGGCGAAAGAAGTGCTTTCACTTTTTTCTGTTATTCTGAAGTCGCGGGAAATTGATAAATCTTTCGGGTTTGATGATACTTACTACGATTTAGTAAAAGCCCTTCGAATTGCGCCTTCTAAAGGAAAAAACTATAAAGTTTTTTCAGAAGCGCGAAAAGAACTGAAAACGGTTATCAATGGCAAAGTAGATTATGATGACAACAGCGGAAAGTGGTACTATAAAAATGAAGCCAATCAGAGATTTTCCATTGGCGTCACATCAGAAGGCGTCAAAAAAATCTCTATTATGGATCGTTTACTGGCCAATGGGTATGTAAATAAGGAATCTGTGTTGTTTATAGACGAATTGGAAGCTGCCCTGCATCCCGATGCAATCTGCGAGTTTCTCGATATGATTTCTTATATTTCCCATGAGATGGGCATTCAGGTGTTTATTTCTACCCATTCATATTTTGTGATCAAAAAGCTGTTTTTGATTGCGTTAAAACATCCCGGGGAAGTGACCTGCATCTCTCTTACCAAAGATAAGGAACCTCAAATCTGCAATCTCAGTGAAGGAATGCCGGAAAACTCCATCATTCAAGCCTCCATTGATCTTTACAAACAAGAAGCTGCAGATCTTCTCTCCTATTGACAACCTCCCTCTCCCGCCCCATAATAAAAGCAGCATCCCGCCCGCGCCCTCTCCTGCGGCAGCCATTCTGCCGCAAAAACCGGCGAAGAGGCGGAAATGTCCAGGCGCGAACGCTGCCCGCCTTCCATCGCGAAGCCGCGCAGGCATGCCTGTCTATTTGTATTAGGAGGTTTTCACATGAATTATCGAAGGCTTGGAAAAACAGAACTGATGGTCAGTGAGATCGGCCTTGGCGCCGAATGGCTGGAGCGGCACAATACCGCTGAATGTAAGGAAATCATTGATTTTTGCGCAAAGAACGGCATCAATATTCTGGACTGCTGGATGTCGGAGCCGAACGTGCGCTCCAATATCGGCGCGGCCATTAAGAATTCCCGCAGCCGCTGGATTATCCAGGGGCATCTGGGCTCTGTCTGGGAAAACGGGCAGTATGTCCGCACACGGAACCTGCCTAAGGTAAAAGCCGCATTCCAGGATCTGCTGGACCGTCTTGGAACAGACTACATCGATCTTGGAATGATTCACTACGTGGACCAGGAAGGGGAGCTTGACCAGATCGCAGAGGGGCCCTTCTACGCGTATGTGAAGGAATTAAAGGAAAAAGGCGTGATCCGCCATATCGGCATGAGCACCCATAACCCGAAGGTTGCCATAAAGGCGGTGGAAATGGGGCTGGTAGAAATGATTCTGTTCAGTATTAATCCCGCCTTTGACCTGCTGCCCGCCAGCGAGGATCTGAACGACTATTTCGCGGAGGAGTACGACGCGTCCCTGGCCGGCATCGACGCCACCAGGGCGAAGCTGTACCGGCTCTGCGAGGAGAAGGATGTGGGAATCACGGTCATGAAAGGCTTTGCCGGAGGGCGGCTGTTCAATGAAAAGACCTCTCCCTTCGGTGTCGCCCTGACGCCGGTTCAGTGCATCCACTACGCCCTCACCAGACCTGCTGTGGCCAGCATTCTCACCGGTCTGGAGACGCCGGAGCAAATAAGAGAAGCCGTCTCCTACGAAACGGCCTCAGAAGAGCAGAAGGACTACGCCACCATTCTGGCGAAGGCGCCCCGGCACGCTTACCGGGGACAGTGCACCTACTGCGGCCACTGCAAGCCATGTCCTGAGAATATCGACATCGCCATGGTCAATAAGCTCTATGACCTGGCCGCCATGCAGCCCACCGTTCCGGCCTCGGTCCGCTCCCATTATTTTGCCCTGGAAAAGACGGCGGCGGACTGCATCGGCTGCAAAGGCTGCGAGACCCGCTGTCCCTTCGGCGTGCCGGTGGCGGAGCGAATGGAAAAGGCCAAAGCGCTCTTCGGAGAGCACTGATCTCAGCCCCCCGCAGCAAGCTGCGAGGGGGCTCGCGGCAATCGCCAAATGGACATGCCGTCATGTCCGCTTGGCTCATTGCCCGCGGATATAAATACAAAGGAGTATACGCCAATGCAGCAATATCAATTCGAAAAAATATTCAGCCAAATGGCAAATGAGTTTGGAAAAATCCAAAAGGGTAAGGAGGACATGTATTCGCTTCTTCTCTTTACCATTGAAAGCAACCTTCTGAAAGTTCACCGTGAAAATCCGGCTTCCAACAGCAGACGCCTTCAGGAAGCGATTGCCCTGGCCTTATTTCGTCTCAAAGAGCGGTATACGGGGGAAACGTTTTCCACCGAATCTTTCCGAAATCCGGATAACGGACGTCTGGAATATGCCATGCTGATGGCGACAGACCCTTTTACCAACCAGGAACTGGCCGACGCTATGACAAAAGCCGGCGCGGATCTTGAAGACCGCGCTTTTCTCCGGCAGTATTATCGCAACCCCATTCTCTGCCTCCTCCGCATAAAAGATTCCGTTGATTTCTGGATGAAACAGTATGGTTCCGACGGCTATTTTCATTTTCTCGAGGGCCAGACAGGGGAGCTGGTTACCGATAACAAGCTCAATTTTACCTTCCAGCTGTAGTCTGCTGGGCACACTTACTATTCACAGTAGCCGCAAACACTTGCTGTTTGCGGCGTAAGAAGATAATTCGGTCTGTTTTCTCTCAAAGCAGCAAATTCAGCAGCACATTCGCGTCATACAATTCTCGCAGGATGTCGTTTTCTTCGATCATCCGCAAAAGCTGGAACCCGCCCTGAGTTCCGGCGAAAATGGTAATCACCAGAAACAGAATCCACACCACGAAAACACCCTGAACCAGTCCAAGGCCCAGGCCCAGGATTTTATTAATTCCATGGAGCACCGGAAGCCTGGACAGAATATCCAGCGCGCTGATCAGGATTCCCAGCACCAGCCGGATCAGCAGAAATCCGGCCACATACACCAGGATCGTTAAAATCACGTCCGCTATAGAGCCGGCCAGGTATTCCCGGAAATTATTCACCGCCATGGATGCGTAATTTTCCGCGGTATTTCCATCAACCATCTGCCGCTTTAGGATTTCCGGCAGCTCCAGCCCCTCGATATAATCAGCCTGCTCCTCCTGGGTCATCTCCTCCTCATCCGGCATTCCCACAAGGCTCTGGCTGCTGTCCACCAGGTATTCGTATACCGGCGTCTCCTCCCGGATAAAATCCCGGATATAGGGCGCCGCAAAGTAAACCAGCACACAGGTCAGGGCGAACACCGCGATGGAGGCAAAGGTTTTAATAAAGCCCCTCCGGAAGCCCCTGACCATATAAAGCAGTATCACAAGAATTACAATAATCGCAAGTAAATTAATATCCATAGTCCTCCTCGTAGGCGTAATGCCATTCCTGATAACCGTTCAGCCCAGGTCTGCGCACATGCTGCGCGGACCGTAAGAACGTGATTCAGGAGTGCTTTTCACAGCAGCCGCAAACGCCTGTTGTTTGCGGCGCAAGAAGAAGCGTAAGACCTTATCTGACCTGTATCAGCTCAGCCCCTTCGGTTGTCGATACAAAGTACTGACCAAAAATATTGATACAGATCACATCATTTACCGGTTTCTCATAGGTCACCGATGCCTTATGCCTTCCTCCGGTTCCGTAAACCTCGAATCCCTGGTCATTGCAGACAATGACGTTTCCATTCTGAAGACGAATTCCCGTATACTCCAGGTTTATATATTTTCGCATTATCCGGTTCCCGCTGAGATTATAGAGCTCAATCCGGTACCGGTAATCTTCCCGGTCGCTCTGAAACACAAATCCCAAGTGAGAGCTGTCATGAAACGCGGTCAGAATCTCCTCCTCAAAGGAAACGCTGGCCGTTTCTTCCGGAATCTGCGTTCCCCGGTAAACGGAAAAGCCGTCGCTTCGCACCGCGGCGGAAACCGACTCGCTTAGGAAGAATACTTCCGGAACCACGGCGTTTTCATACGTATAGCTGCTCACCAGGTTGTTGACCTCGGACTGTCCTACAGAGTCAAAATTATAAAAAGCGACTTCGGTCCGCATGCTTCCCTGTGTGGCCTGGAGATAGGAAACCATGATCTTCAGGCCGTCCGGTGATAAGTCCATGTCTATAGGATAACCGGAATTATCGATTGTAGTCCGGTCTGTGGCGATTTCGTTTCCCTCGGTGTCGTAATAATTTACCCAGGTAACATCGCCGTCCTCCAATGTCACGGCCACAACGCCCTGCTCCGCCACGGACACATCCGAAATCGGAAGGGTCGTCTCGAACTGCCCGATCATCCCCTCTAGGTTAAACAAGTAAACCTGCGTTCCCTGCCTTTCCGCCAAAGCGGCCGCCTCTTCCCCAACGTCAGCCAGAACCGCCTGCATAGTATAAGTGGTACTCCATGTGGTGTCGCCGGAAGGCGTCACATAGGACACGCCGTCCGCGCTGTATTTGAGCAGACCGCTGCCGAATTTTTCATAAACGGTTCCGGAAATATCCGCCTGATCGCTCCCGCTTAGTACAAAGTACCCGGTCTCCACCCGAAAGTAGATCACCAGAGCCGCCGCAAGAAGAAAAACCGCCGCGGCCCCGATAACCACGAGCCGTTTTCTGTGCTTCATCTTCTGGTAAATCCGGAAATCGTTAATGGCGCCCTTTTTGGCAGTCAGGGTCTCTCCCAGTTTCCGGAAAAATTCCTTTATCTTATTCATAGCCCTTCTCTTTCGTAATTTGTTTTCTGAAACAGTACCAGTATAGCACAGAGAAAAAAAACTGTCTATGGAAGCACTATTTTTTGTCCGGGTAAAATCTGATTGGGATCTTCGATCCCGTTTTCTTCGCAGATGCGCTCGATCATATCCAGAGAACCGTAGTACATTTCGCATACGTCTGCCAGTGTATCCCCTTCCTTAATCACATATTCCGCGCGTATCGCGTGGGATGCCGCTTCCCTGGAATCCGCGCTTCCTGTCTCGTCCGCCGCCTGCCCGTCCGCCAATGTGCCATCCGCCGCTGTCCCGGCATTCGCCTCCGCGCTCTGCTCATCGGACGCCGCTTCGTCCGCGGCTGCCGCTCCCGCGCTGGCGCCCACACTCTGCCCCTCTGACAGCGTGCCGCCGCTCTCCGCTCCCGCATTCGTCTCCGCGCTCTGGTCATCCGATATGGCATCCCCAGAGGGCAGCATTTCATTACTGATCGTATCCAGCGCCTGCGTCTCCCCTGCCGCCGCATTGTCCGTTCCCGCGGCACTGTCTGTCTCCTGTATTTCCAGGCTGATTCCGCTCTGGGATTCTGCCTCCGTCTCCAGATTTCCCGCGGGAGCGGAAACCTGAATGGAAACCTGGCCGGACTGCGTCTCCTGCATAGCTTCTTCCATCGAGCGCATTTTGTCATAGTTTTGAATCACAGTAATGCCAATGGCAAAAACCGAGAGCATAAGAAACGCTCCTGCTCCATACACCAGCCTCCCGGTATTCGGCGCGCCGTTGCCTTTCTTTTGAGGTTCTCCCTGTGTACTCTCTTTTTTATACAGCGCTTTTAATTTTTCCCCGAAACGTTTTCCTTCTGCCCGTTCTTCGCCGGCCATCGCCGCTGGCTTTCCGCTCTCCTCTTCCGCCGTCTTTTGTTTCTTCGTACCTTCGCGGGCTTTTGCCGCCTGCACAATATCCCTCCAGGACCCGGTTTCGCCGCTTTCTTCGCGTTCCTCCGCCTCATCCGCCGCGGCCTGGGCTGCTTCTATGACCTTATTCCCGGGTAGACTCTGACCTCTCTGTTTTTCCCGTCCCCCTGGATTTTCGCCGGCCGAAAGCTGCCGGCTCTCCTCCTTCTCTCCGACTCCCGGCAGCCGGATCTCTGCCCCGTCGAAAGCCCCGGGCAGCGTTACACCGTTTTTCTCCTCCGTTTTGCCATCCATGGCAGCTGCCAGCATCTCTGTCTCCCTGCGCTGGCCTTTTTGAACGCTCTTTTTTTCAATGATCCGCCGAAAGCTGCGGATCGCGCTGTCACTGACCTGCATTTCCTTTTCTACGGACTTTCCGGTATTTTTCCACACCATGTAATCCTGCATCATTTTATTTTTGTCATAGTAAATGTAAAATCCCCTCTGCTTTACAAGGGTTCCGTTCTCTGCCAGAAAAACCGCTTCTTCTTCCTCATCCTCATCGTACAGCACCAGAACCGGATCCTGTTCCCGGAAATAGCGGTAATAAATGCGCTCCATCTCCTCGGGAATCTTCCATGTTTCCAGCGAAGTGCGGCCGTACCAGCCGATGATCTCCCTTCCGTCAAAGTACTCCTTTGCCTCCTGAAATACCGGTTCCCAGATTTCGTCCGGGAAACCAATGTCCTTCACCTCAATGGCCCCGCTTACGAAATAGCAGGTAAAGCGGCCGTTCTGCCTGATTTCTCCCAGCAAAACCGCCGCTTTTATCTGATGCAGATAGGTCACCGCGTAATCCTCAAGATATACGCGGGTATCTCCTGCGCTCTCTCCGATCTGCCGGATATTTCTCGGCAGCCTCATTTCCCCGGTGTCTGGTTCATTACCCCTGTAAACCATACATTCATACCCCTTTTCATTCTGCGATTTCCTGCCGTCGTCCGCCGGTATTTTCCCGTATACCGTCTGTTCGCCCCGTTTCTCAGCAAGGAGCCTTTCCCCCCGCGGGCAGCGACCCAGGCGGGACTCTGTTCCGGCAGCTTTCACGAAACATACTAGCACAGTTGTCCCGCAAAATTTAGCAATCCATGGCGCACATTTGAAAAGTTTTCCGACATTTTTTGTACGGCTGAACACCTGGCGCAGCCCTGCGGAACGGTTGAATACTTTCCCCGATTCAGGGATAAACTATAACTATCCGGCGGCCCCGCGCCTGCTGCGCTGGCCGCAAGAAAATGGCGCGGTAAGCTTCGCAGAGGGCGGCGGTTCCGCCTGGCAAAACTATCGTCATTCATAACTGCGGTTCAGCGGCAATTGGGATTTATAAAGGAAAGGAAAGCAGTATGAACTCTTCGGAAATGGAAGAATTATATTATATCAACTCAAAAGAACAGGCGGCGGCCGAAGTTCTGGCCTGCCATCTCAAAGAAATGCTCCGGCATTCTCCTCATCCGCCGGTTTTTCTGTGCATCGGAAGCGACCGGGTTACCGGAGACAGCCTGGGGCCCATTATCGGAAGCCGTCTGAAAACGGCCTGGGAGAAAGGGTTTTGCACCGCTGTATACGGAACCCTGGAAGCTCCGGTTCATGCCCTGAATCTGAAATCTACCCTGGAACACATCCGCCTGCGGCACCCGGAAAATCCCGTGGTGGCCGTAGACGCATCCCTGGGAGTCAGGGAACATCTGGGGTATATCACTATCAGCCGGGGAAGTCTCTCCCCCGGAGCCGGCGTCAATAAAACGTTGGAATGCGCGGGAGACATCGCCATCACCGGCATTACGGCGGCCTCCGGCCCCTTCTCCCACATCACCCTCCAGACCACCCGCCTCTCCGCGGTCATCCCTCTGGCAGAGCCCATTATCCAGGGAATCCTCCTGGCCTGCGAAAACTACCTGGCCGAGGCGGCGGCATCCCTGTCTTAGTCGCGCCGATGCGGATGCGGAAGCAGCCTGGCCGCCATCCGGTACATGCTCCGGTAGCCCAATGGCAGCTTTGGAAGTCGTCTGGAATACCCCGCAGCCACCTCCATGGCTCCGCAGTATTTATCCGTCATACAGATCACATAGCTCTCCGGATATTTCGGCGGGATAATGGTCAAGGGCCACATATGCTTCTGAATAATATCCCGCTCCAGATCCGACAGCGTGAAGTACCGCTCCGCATTGCGCAGCGCCGCCGCCGGATGGGTAAAGCCGTGAAAACGCTGGCCCGTTTTTCTGGCATGGGTATGCCAGTCGTACAAAAACAGATCATGGAGCATTCCTGCTCTGGCCGCCGCTGCCGCGTCCAGCCCCAGGATTTTACAGATTTCATAATTGTAATAAGCAACATTTAAACAGTGCCGGAAACAGTTTGTATCTCCGTGATGGGGATACCGCTTCATGGACTGTACCGCGGGGTGTTCCAGAACGTCCCGTATGCAGTCATAAAATTCCTGGCGCTGTCCGCTTTTTTCCCGGCGCTTTCTCCGGGCATACGCGTCACGGGCCATACCCTTTACCTCCTTTTCCTAAGCCGTCTTCCCGGTGTATCCTTCAAAAAAAGCTGCCGCGATCCGGCTCTTTTGATCCTTCGCGGCAGCTTCCTTTTATTTCAGGAAATCCTTAATCTGGCTGTAAATGCCCTGGGCATCCAGTCCGTATTTCTTCAGCAGCTCCGCTGCGGGACCGGATTCTCCGAATACATCCTGAATACCGATCTTGCGAACCGGAACCGGCGCCTTTGCGCAGAGGCAGTCGCACACCGCGCTTCCAAGACCGCCGATCACCGAATGCTCTTCCACCGTCACAACCCTGCCGGTTTCTTTCGCGGCAGCGGCGATGAGGTCCTCATCCAGGGGCTTTACGGTATGGATGTTGATTACCTTGGCGGAAATGCCGTCCTTTTCCAGCATCTCTGCCGCTTCCAGGCTGGCTGCCACCGGAAGGCCGGAGGCCACGATGGTCAGATCCTTTCCTTCTCTTAAAACCACGCCCTTGCCCATCTCAAACTTATAGTCCGGACGGTCATTGATTACCGGAACCGCCAGACGGCCAAAGCGCAGGTATACCGGGCCTTCGTACTCCACGGCGGCGGCTACGGCGGCTCTTGCCTCCACATCGTCGGAGGGATTGATCACAACCATGCCCGGAATGGCTCTCATCAGGGCCATATCCTCGTTGCACTGATGGGTCGCGCCGTCCTCGCCCACGGAAATGCCCGCGTGGGTCGCGCCGATCTTTACGTTCAGATGCGGATAGCCGATGGAATTGCGCACCTGCTCAAAGGCGCGGCCGGCGGCGAACATGGCAAAGGAGCTCATAAACGGAATCTTTCCGGTGGCCGCCAGTCCGGCGGCGATTCCGGCCATGTTGCACTCCGCGATTCCGCAGTCGATGTGTCTTTCCGGGAAGACCTTTTTAAAGGTTCCGGTCTTGGTGGCAGCAGCCAGGTCCGCATCCAGCACCACCAGATTCTCATATTTCTTTCCCAGCTCTACCAGAGCGTTTCCATAGCTCTCTCTCGTGGCGATCTTCTTTACTTCTGACATAATGCTTCACCTGCCTTCTCCAGTTCTGCCATGGCGACAGCGTACTGCTCGTCGTTGGGCGCCTTTCCGTGCCAGTCCACGGAGCCTTCCATGTAGGATACGCCCTTGCCCTTCAGGGTATGCATGATAATCGCCGTGGGCATGCCCTTGGTCTGTCTCGCCTCGTCAAAGGCCGCTTTCAACTGGTCAAAATCGTTGCCGTCGGCCACGTTGATTACGTGGAAATTGAAGGCCTCGAATTTCTTATCGATGGGATACGGGCTGCAGACGTCCTCGATGCGTCCGTCGATCTGCAGGCCGTTGTTGTCCACGATCACCACCAGGTTGTCAAGCTTCCTGGCTCCCGCGAACATGGAAGCCTCCCAGACCTGGCCCTCCTCGATCTCGCCGTCTCCCAGAAGGGTGTACACCCGGTAGGATTCATTGCTGAGCTTGGCGGAAAGAGCCATGCCTACAGCCGCGGAAATCCCCTGTCCCAGAGAACCGCTGGACATATCCACGCCTGGGATATGCTTCATATCCGGATGTCCCTGGAGATAAGAGCCCAGATGACGGAGGGTCTTTAAATCCTCCACCGGGAAATATCCCCTGTGGGCCAGTGTAGAATAAAGGCCCGGAGCCGTATGTCCCTTTGACAAAACAAAACGGTCGCGGTCCGCCTTTTTGGGGTCCGCCGGGTCGATGTTCATCTCTTCAAAGTACAGATAGGTAAACGCCTCCGTGGCGGAAAGAGAACCGCCCGGATGCCCGGCCTTCGCGCTGTGAACCGCAGTGATAATGCCCTTGCGGATCTCATTGGCCGTTTTCTGAAGTTCTAATTTATTCATTCTTTTCCTCTCCTGACGCGTCATACACGCAGTTTTTGAAGCCGCCTCCGGCAGGTTTACTCTGAACCCCCGCCGCCGGATAGGCGGCATGCATTCAGGGATGCCAAGTACGCCCGCCGGACTTTTTCGGGATGGTGGTACATCTGCCCCGCGGGCGTATGCAGGTTTACTCTCCGAATACCGCCTTATAGTCATTCTGGAATTTCACGATGCCTGCGTCGGTCAGCGGGTGCTTGATCATCTGCTCGATTACAGAGTAGGGAACCGTGGCGATGTCCGCTCCCGCCAGAGCGCAGTCTGTCACATGGATGGGGTTGCGCACGCTGGCCGCGATAATCTCCGTCTCAATCCCTGCCACCGCGAAGATGTCGGCGATCTCACGGATCAGATCCGTTCCTCTTGTGGAAATATCATCCAGACGGCCCAAAAACGGCGAAACGTATGTAGCGCCTGCTCTGGCTGCCAGAAGCGCCTGGTTCGCGGAAAAGATCAGGGTAACGTTCGTCTTGATGCCCTCGGACGAAAGAACCTTGGTAGCCTTCAGGCCTTCAGCGGTCATGGGAATTTTGACAACCATGTTCGGATGGATTTTCGCAATCTCGCGTCCCTCGGCAATCATCCCTTCCGCGTCCGTGGTGGTTGCCTTTACCTCGCCGCTGATGGGGCCGTCCACGATGGAAGCGATCTCCTTGATAACCTCCACGAAGTCTCTTCCCTCTTTCGCGATCAGGGACGGATTCGTGGTCACGCCGCAGATTACGCCCATATCATTGGCTTTTTTAATATCTTCCACCTTTGCTGTGTCGATAAAAAATTTCATGTTCATTTCCTCCTGAAATAAAAAAATACACGCGTCCGGCAGCGCGGCAAAGGCTGCTCTTAACCTTGCGCGCCGCTTTCACCTTCAACCGACGACTGCTGTGCGCTGTTTACCGCCCCAAGGGCCGTAAACAGTAACGCTGTTGTCAGTATAACACAATTTTCACATCGTATTCAATCATTTTATCGTAAAGTTTGTTAAATACCGCGCGCTGACCGGCAGCGCAGATTTGCCTCCACCTCATCCGGCGTGGGCACCGCCGCGGTGGCTCCCGGCCTGGAAACGCAGATGGCGGAAGCCATGGCGCAGCGCCTGAGGATCTGCTCCATGGGCCGCCCCTCCAGAAGTCCCGCCACAAAGTAGCCGGTAAAGGTATCCCCTGCTGCCGTGGTGTCCACGGCTTCCACCAGGAAAGCCGGCTGGCGGATCACCGTATCCCCGTACTGGTAAACCGCTCCCTCGGTTCCCAATGTCAGCACCGTCTGGGCTTTCGGATACCGCTCCTTCATAACCGCCAGGATGTTGTCCGGCTCCTTCTCCCCGGTCATCTGCTCTCCCTCGATTTCGTTCAGCAGAAACACCGAAATCTTCGTCATATCGCAGGCGTCCAAGGCGCTGTCGTAGGGAGACGGATTCAGAATAATCCGCATTTTCCGTTCATAAGCCCGGTCAATGATATAGTCCAGCTCATTGATCTCGTTTTGGAGAACCAGAAGATCCCCTTCCACGAAATTTTCCAGAACCTCGTCCGCGAATTCCCTGGTAATCTGCCGGTTTGTCCCCCCGTACAGGAGAATGCAGTTCTGGGCGTTTTTGTCCACCTGTATAATCGTATGGCCGCCCCTTCCTTCGCCCCGGCGGATATACGTGGTATCCACGCCGCTTTCCCGGCACATGTCCAAAAGGGGCTGCCCGTCTTCCCCGATCAGCCCGGCGTGAAAGACTTGCACCCCCGCTTTCGCCATGGCGGCGGACTGATTCAGCCCTTTGCCTCCGCAGAACACCTGCATTTTGCTGCTGGCCAGCGTCTCTCCCGGCCGCACCATATGGTCCACCGAATACGTATAGTCCAGATTCAGGGAACCGAAATTGAGTACCTTCATTCTGACCCCTCCTTTCTGATCTGGTCGCCGCCGTCCGGCCCTGCCGAACCGCCGCATACGGTCAGATCCAGCACGCTGCCCCGCTCCACGAACTGCGTGCAGATCTGAATTTTCAGTTTTGACTCATCTCCCTCGATGATCTCCCTGAGACGGCGCACAGCTGCCCTTCCCATATCCTGCTTGGATACCCGCAGCGTCGTAAGCCCCGGAGAGACAATGGCCGAAAAGGAAAGGTCGTCAAAACCGATGACGGACACGTCCTCCGGAATGCGGATTCCCGCTTCCGTCAAAGCCTTCATGGCGCCCAGGGCAATCATGTCATTGTCGGCGAAATACGCGGTTGGAAGCTTCGGTTTTCCCGCCAGGTATTCCTTCATATCCCGGTAAGCCCCGTTCATGGTGGTGCCAAGGGACACCATGTATTCCTTTTCCGGGGTCAGGCCCGCCTTGCTCATGGCCACCTGATAGCCCACCGCCCGGGAACGGAAAGCCTTGATCCGGAAGTTTCCCCGCAGATAACCGATGCTGCGGTGCCCCCGGCTCAGAAGATACTCTGTGGCCATCCTGGCGGAATCCGCGTTGTTGATCAGAACGCCGTTAAAGCTCATGTCCGCGGACCAGTAATCCAGCAGAAGCATGGGGCAGGAAGCGCCCCGGTAGAGCTCCAAAGCCTCCTCCGTCAGCTCCGTTCCCAGCAGGATCACCGCCGAAGACTTGTCGTGAATCAGCCACCGGACCTGCTCCTCATAGTTTTCTTCCCGGCTGTCCAGGGTGCAGACGCTCATCTCCATGCCGCAGGAGCGGCACTCCTTCTCCGCGCCGTCGATCAGCAGCGGAAAAAAAGGAGTATCGTCCACAATGGCTCCGGTCTTCTTGTAGATCGCGAACTTCACTTTCGTAATCCGGTTGTCTTCCAGGTAGCCAAGCTCCGAGGCTGCCCGGAAAATCTTCGCGGCCGTGTCTTTGTTGACCCCCCGCTTATAATTCAGGGCGTTGGATACCGTAGCCGGGGAAAATCCGGTTACCTCACTGATTTTTTTGATACTTACCTTCATATCCTTCCACCCCCGTTATCTGAGCAAACCTGCGTACGCCCGCAGTAGCGGGCGTAACTTGGCATCCCTGAATGTATGCCGTCTATTCGGCGGCGGACTTTGTCAGCACCATTCCCACCGCTTTTTTCCAGCCCGCGTATTTCTCCTCGCGAACCGCCGCTTCCATCTCAGGCTGATAGGCCCGGCGCTTCATGCGCCCGAAAATCTCTTTGTCGTAGATTCCCGCGGAAAGCCCTGCCGCGTAGGCGGCTCCGATTCCGGAGAGCTCCTCCGCGTCCGGGATCTGCACGGGAATCCCCAGCATATCGCTCTGGAACTGCATCAGATACCCGTTTCTGGTGGGGCCTCCGTCCACCCGAAGCTCCGCAATGGGAATCCCGGAAGCCTGGCTCATGGCCCGGACAATGTCCGTGATCTGGTAGGCAATGCAGTCCAGTCCTGCCCGCACCACCTCCGCCTGGCCTGTGGTCCTTGTAATCCCGCAGATCACCGCTGTGGCATTGCTGTCCCAGTAAGGGGCTCCCAGCCCGGTAAACGCGGGAACCAGATACGTCTTGTCCGCCGGGTTGGCGCTTTTCGCCAGACTCTCCGTCTCCCCGGCGCTCTCGATGAGCTTCAGATCCTTCTGAAGCCAGGTAATCACGGCTCCCGTGTAGTTAATATTTCCCTCCAGGACATAATTTACCTTCCCGCCCATGGACCAGGCCAGAGACGTCACGACGCCAAGGTCGCTGAACACCGGCGTGTCCCCAATGTTCATCATAATGGAAGACCCCGTGCCGTAGGTAGTTTTAATCATTCCCTTTTCCAGACACCCCTGGCCGAACAGGGCGCCGTGAGAATCCCCAAGCACGCCGCAAATGGGAATGGGCGTATCCAGAAAGCCCTCAAAATCCGTGACGCCGAAATCCCCGTCGGAATCCGTCACCTGTGCCAGGCAGTCCGGATTCACCCCGAACAGCCGGCAGATGTCCGGATCCCAGGAAAGGGTCCGGATATTAAAGAGCTGCGTTCTGGACGCATTGGAATAATCCGTCTGGAACCGCTCCCCTTTAGTGAGCTTATAGACCAGCCAGCTGTCCATGGTTCCGCATCCCAGCGTTCCGGCCTCGTTTTTCTCCCTGGCTCCCTCAACATTTTCCAGCACCCAGGCGATCTTTGCCGCTGAAAAGTACGGGGAGAGCTGCAGCCCTGTGCGCTGGCGCACCATTTCCGGAACCGCGGGATCCTGGGCCAGGCGCTCACAGATTTTTTCGCCTCTGGCGCACTGCCAGACTACGGCATTATAAACCGGAAGCCCCGTCTTGCGGTCCCAGACCATGGCCGTCTCTCTCTGATTGCTGATGCCAAGTACGGCAATCTCTTCCTTGTCGATCCCCGCCTTCTCCACCAGATTTTTTACCGCCTGAATCGTATTTTTATAAATCTCGTCGGGGTTGTGCTCCACCCAGCCCCGCTCGTCAATGATCTGCTCGTGGGGAAGATCCGTCCTGCACAGCAGGGCCCCTTCCCGGTCGAACAGCAACGCTTTCGTACCCTGGGTACTCTGATCAATTCCCAAAACGTAACGCTTCATTTCACCCACTCCGTTATACAAGCTCCTCCGCTTTTTTCGCGATTCCCTCCGCGTTCAGTCCATAATAATCAAACACTTCCCTGGAGGTTCCCGTAATCACCGGCGCGTCCGGAAGGGCCAGATTGATCACCTTTCTTGGGCACTCTCTGGACACCACCTGGGCCACCATGGAGCCAAGGCCGCCAAAGGGCGCGTGCTCCTCCACGGTAATCACAGCCTTCGCCTTTTCGGCAGCCTTGATCACCGCCGCCTCGTCCAGAGGCTTTACACAGTACATATCCAGCACCGTGGCGCTGATGCCTTTCTCTTCCAGAAGCTTCGCCGCGTCATAGGCCGGCTTCACCATCTCGCCACAAGCGATAATCGCCACATCCGTGCCTTCCCGAAGAACCGTGGCCTGATCCATGGCAAAAGGACAGTTTTCCTCTGTATAAATGTCCTCCACCGGATTTCTTCCCACGCGCACATAAGCCGGCTTCTCATCCTGGAGAAGGGCCTCCATCAGATGCCTTGTCTGGAAACGGTCGCTTGGCAGATAAACCCGCATGTTCGGAATCGCGGCCATGGCGGCAATATCCTGGGCGGAATGATGGCTCATGCCCAGGGCGCCGTAGCTGATGCCGCCGCTGATGCCGATGAGGGTTACGTTGGTATTGGAATACGCCACATCGATTTTCGCCTGCTCATAGCTTCTGGTGGATAAAAAGCAGGCCGGGGAAGCGGCGAAAGCCTTCTTTCCGCACTTGGCTAGACCGGCGGAAATACTCACCAGATCCTGCTCCGCGATTCCCACCTCCACGAACTGCTCCGGATAGGTGTCGGCAAAGGGCGTCAAAGACGCGCTTCCTCTGGAATCGCTGCACAGCACAACAATGTCTTTATCGGTTTTGGCCTTCTCCATCAGCACATCGCAGATGGCCTGGCGGTTTGGTATTTTATTCATGGAGAGCAGCCTCCTTTCTGGCTTCCAGGTCTTTCATGATCTGTTCGTATTCTTCGGCGGAAGGCACCTTGTGATGCCAGTTCGCCTTATTTTCCATTACCGGTGAGCCGCAGCCCTTGGTTGTATTGGCGATCACCACGGTGGGCTTGCCTTTCAGCCGCTTAGCTTCCTCAAAGGCCTCATGAAGGGCGTGAATATCGTTTCCGTCCGTACTGATCACATACCAGCCAAAGCTCTCAAATCTGGCTCCCAGATCGTCGTGGTGCATCACGTCCTCTGTGCAGCCGGAAATCTGGAGACGGTTCCGGTCCACAACGGCGCAGAGATTGTCCAGCTTATACTGGGAGGCCGCCATGGCGCCTTCCCAGACGGAACCCTCCGCCAGCTCGCCGTCGCCCATAACCGTGTATACCCGGTAATCCTGGCCATTCATCTTTCCGGCCAGGGCCATGCCTACGCACACCGGCAGGCCGTGTCCCAGAGAACCGGAATTCATCTCAATGCCCGGCAGTTTGTTGTTCGGATGGCCGATAAACGGAGAGCCGAACTTGGAAAACTCCTTGATTACCTTCTCAATGGGGAAAAAGCCCTTGGCCGCCAGAACCGCGTACAGCGCTTCCACGGAGTGGCCCTTGCTCATGACAAACCGGTCACGGTTCGGATCGTCCATGTTCTCCGGGCTGATGTTCATCTGGTCAAAATACAGGGTCACCAGAATGTCCATCACGCTCATATCGCCGCCGATATGGCCGCCCTTTCCCTCTACGATCATTTTAATGACATCTTCTCTCAGCTCATAGGCCTTCGCTTTTAAATTTTCCATGAGATCACTCTCCTCTTAAATATGCCTTAACGTCTTCTTCAATGGGATCATACAGGTCCGGTTTAATGCCCATATATTTGCATGCCTCGTACAGCACCGGCACCACGTTCTTATGAAGTCCCACGCAGTGATGGATGTACGGTCCTTCCACAATCTTCGCTTCCAGGCGCTTGATGTTCTCCACCTCTACCCACAGATACGTTCCCATACCCTTGGGGCCGTCCACACCCTTGGCCGTTCCAAGAAGCATGGAATACTCGCCGTTGTCCCCGTCAAAGCGGCAGAGGGTAACCTCTCCGTGCTTCGCCTCCGCGGTGATGCTTCCCGGATGGTCAAAAGCCAGCGGATAGGTGATCTTCGGCGTCTCCCTTGCCACGGAAATAGGCCAGGGTCCGCAGTGCTGCAGAAGCTCGCCGTTTGGAATATCCGGATGGCGGATGGTCCAGTCCGCGAAGAAGCTGCGGATCTCTCCCATGCCTGCCGCCTCCACCAGAAGGGCGGTGATGGCTCCGTGAATATCCGTCTCGCAGACCACCGGAATCCCCTCTTCATTCAGCAGGGCGTTGGCCGCGCAGGGCATAATGCCGATCTCGCTCTGAAGCTGGTTCCAGCACTGGATGGCAATGGCCTGACATCCGTATTTCTCCGCCAGTCTCTTCATGGCAACCTTCAGGGCCGCCACATTTTCCAGCTCATTGTCTTTAATGCAGATTTCCATGTTCTGTCTGCAGTAATCCATGACCTGAGCCACCTCGGTTCCCTCTTCCTTGGCTGCCTTCACGGCATCCGTCAGCTCCGGCATGGGAATCGGGGAAAGCTGGATATTAAACTTCTCCAGAAGCTCGCCCTCGTTGCACATGGTTGACCAGAACTCAAAGGGACGGGTGGAAATCTGCAGAATCCGCATGTTCCGGAAGGTTTTCACCACGTTGCAGACCGCCAGGAAATCCCGCAGGCCCCGCTCAAACACCGGGTCCTCCAGCCGGCAGTTGGTCATATAGGTAAAGGGAATCTGAAATCTGCGCAGAACCTTTCCGGTAGCGAACAGACCGCACTGGGTATCCCGCAGGCGCACGCCGTTGGGCTCCGGCCGCTCGTCCAGAGGTCCCCAAAGCAGCACCGGCACGTTCAGATCCTTCGCCAGTCTGGCGCACTCGAACTCCGTGCCGAAATTACAGTGGGGCAGAAACAGGCCGTCGATCTTCTCCGCCTTAAACTTCTCCGCGATCTTGATCCGGTCCTCGTCATTGTACAGAAGCCCTTCTTCGTTAATGTCCGTAATATCCACAAAATCAATCCCCAGCTCCGTCAGCCTTTTGGCCGTAAGTCCGCGGTACTTTACCGCGTCCGGCGCGCTGAAAATACTTCTTCTGGTGGGAGCGTAGCCAATTTTAATCTTTGCCTTTGCCATAATGTCCTCCTTTTCTATTCCGATATGTTTTTATAAATTGATTATATAAATATTTAAATATATTTTCAATAATAATTTATATACTTCCGTATTTTTCCTGTTTAGCACAATTTTCCACCTGGCTTTTTAGCGATTCTGCATAGATTTTTTTGAATTATCTATACAACATAACCGTCTCTGCGGTTTCCACAAAAACGCTTATGTAAATATTTATATAAATGTTTTTATCGGCCCGCCACACGCAGCCGAGGTCTGCCCTTTATCCTCTCCTTTGCGGCAAATTAGGAAGGACAAGCCGTTCCGTCCGGTCCGCGCGCTGCCATAAACGTCCGCCGCCAAGTTTCTTTCATTGCGTTTATACAGGGGATTCTGTTATACTGAAAGTATCCATTACAGTTGAGGGAAAGGATGTGTATAAGTATGAAAAAAGGCAGACGAACACGCGCCGCGGCCCTGGCCCTGGCTTTTCTCGCAGGGATAAACGCCCCCGCCGGGTCTCTCTCCCTTTCGGTGAACGCGGCCCAGGTCGCGGAAACGGAAGAGCCTTCCTCTTACGAGGAAGATTATATCCGGCAGCACCTGGATTTCGTGGAAAGCGGCGAGTATCAGTCCATTCAGGAGACTGCCGGCAGCTTTGCCGGGCTCATTTCCCTGGCTTACCAGGAAGCCGGGCTGAACGCGGCCAACCGGACATGGGACCAGCTCTCCTCTTTCTTTATCCTTCTTGGAAACGGGACCGTGGACGAAGGGCTGACAAATACGCTCAAACTCACCAACAAGTACGACCTTCTGGTATCCAGCCTGATGCAGAACTCCGCCTCCCAGAAAAGCTTTCTGGCCGATTACAGCGCCTCTTATCTGACGGCAGCAAAAGACTGTCTGAACAAGATCAAAGAAATTTTAGAGGACACCGGCGAGCTGACAGGACAAATTTCAGAGGACAGCCTTGGCAAGGCCGAAGAGATCGCGAACCGGATTGACCAGGTGCTCATCACGATTCAAAATTTCCAGGGAACCGATCCGGAAGAGATGCAAACCCTCTATCAGGACGGCTTAAAAGAGGTTAAAGACAAAATCAGCAGCGATTTTCTGAAAGAAGATCAGGATTATATCAAGGCGGAGCTTTTGGGCGTAAAAATAGCCGAAGGCGCCGCCTCCGTGGGCGCCGAAACCTTTTCCGACGCTGTGGACGCGTATCTTCTCTACAGCGCCTGCACAAACGCCTCTCAGGAGTGGCGCGGTGTATGGGAACAGATCGCTGCCTCCGCCGCCGCTTCCAAAGACGAGGAAAGCCAGCTTCTCGCGAAATCCATTCAGGATATCCTCTCCCGGATCGAAACCGCGGATGCGGATCTGGTAACTGCCCTGGCAGAAGAGCTTCTGAAATCCGGAACCGGAAATACCCTCAAATACGGCATTGGCCTTGGAAGCGAAGCTCTGGACAAATACTTAAAAACCTGGAGTCTTGGAGAGGCAATCCGTCAGGGTCTTGTAGGCGGCGTCACCACCGCGAATCTCATCACCAACTGCGATGATACGGCCTACTACGGAGAAATGCTGATCTGCTCCGGCACCCTGGCCGTTCATGCCTGGAACGTCCTGAAGGATTCCGAAGCGTCCCTTCTGGACGCCAAAGATCTGCCTTCCTCCTCGGCCTTCGACCAGGCGTTTCAGATTTACCGGGAAATCCAAATAGCCGCCTGCGACTGTGCCATTGGCTATTACCAGTCCCTGGCCACCGCGCCTCTGGGGTATATTTTTAAGTATACCGTAAGCGATGAAATCGCCGCCACCTATCAGATTCTGGCGCAAAAGGCCACCTGGCAGTCCTGTCAGTGCCACCGGGAGGTCACCCAGGTGCAGAACAACGGCGGAAATTTCGTCCGCTACCTGGACAATACCTACTACTGGCGCTTCGCCCCCGGCAGTTTTGCTCAAACCGGTATTCTCGGCGGCTTTGATCCGGTCCCGGAAGTCCAAAGCGAGCTCGTCTGCCGCGCCGCCGACGGCACGGAAACCGTCCTCTTAAAGGACAGCGGAAGCGGCCCTCTGTACATCTGCGGAGACGGTATTTTCTATGAAAAGGGCAATTATTCCTGGGGTGTATGCGGTCTGGACGGCACACCGGCAGAGGACCTGGCGGAAACCGATCTTCTCGCCGTTTCCACTGAGCAGGAAACCGTGATCGCCACAAATTACGAAGGAGGCCTTTTCGCCATAACTTCCGGCAATACCCGGACAGAGCTTGCCCCCGCCGGTTCCAGTCTCATCGGTATAAACGGCATCCATCTTTATTACGCCATTGCCTTCGAGGGCGGCATGGAGCTGTACCGCGTCCGTCTGGACGGACTGGATACCGTATCGCTCGGCTCCGTGACGCTTCCCTCCCCCGAACTTGGTCTGCCCTCTGTCGGCAGCGCGCTGGTACGGGACGACGGCATTTATTTTACCTGCGGCTGTTACGGCGGCACCGGAAATTTCTTTAACGGCGGCGGCGTTTACCGGATAAGCTTCGACGGCGGCATCGATACGCTGGTGGACCCCTATGGCGAACGTCAGGTAAACTTCCCGAAGATTTACATTGCCGATACCGAAGCAGGTGAGATTCTTTACTATTACTGCGGAGACGGCTATTCCAACGCGGGCTTCTGGGATTCCTGGGTCGCCGAAGATGTGTATGGTCTGAATCTGGAAACCGGCGAAGATCTTCCGGCCGATTTCCGGCTTTCCAGTGTCGGCGACGGCATCTGTCTGGACGGCAGCGTATGGAGCCTTCTGGATGACAGCGGACAGTATACGGAGCTCATCCCTGCCGCTCTGGCCGCCCAGCTCGGCTATCCGGATCTGGGAACCCACTCGGAAACCGGGGAATCCTTCCTGTCCTCTCTGGACGTTGTGGAAGATACCGTCTACTTTACCCTGACTACCATCACCCAGGACAGCTCGGCAAGTGTCGGCTGGCGCACCGGCTACCAGCGCGGCCCCATGCAGACCTATCAGATGGAAATCGGTTCCGGAGAGGCCATACTCCTGAACGAATATTAAAACAGTGCCGCGCGCCTGAGTCTTTCCTTAAGCGCGCGGCACTTTCTGTCCCGCAAAACCTGCCTCCTGCCAGCTCACAATCTCCTGCTCCAGCTTGCAGTCATGCTCCATCATATATTCCACCGTCTCCCGGCATACGCCTCTTTCCAGAAGCCCTTTCGCCTTCTTCCGGTCATTTTCCTCCAATGGCTTTGTATAATCCCGGTACGTCAAAAGCTCCGCGATCCCCATACGGTACAGTGCAAAAGGAATTCCCGTACAGCGTTTCAGATGCTCCGCGATGCAGAAACCATCCGGGTCAATATCCCCGAAATGCAGCCACTCAAGACCGGGATTGTCCCTGGCCGCGGCGGCGAGCAGCTTCTGTTTGATCCGGCTGTGGTATCCCGCGAGATACACAAAGAAGGTTCCCGGCCTCTGTATCCGGTGAAAAGAAGTGAGATTTTCCACCGTCATAACGGTATGCCCCGCAATCCGGATTTCCTCCAGACCCTTTAACGCCTCAAGGGAAAGGGCCATGGGGCGCTTCGCGGAAAGACGCAGCGTCTGGGAATCCTCCCAGCGAAGGACCACGTCTCCTTTGAGGTACACGTAAGCCGGATTCGGGAACACATGAAATTCCTCCAAAAGCACGGCATCCCGCTCCCGTTCCTCCTCTATGCCGTCCAGAAGCTTGTCATAGTCCCCGTATCTTTGCAGAACACCGCAGACCGCCTTTCGGCAATGGTTCTCCCAGCGCTTGCTGTCCCCGAACACGGCAATGGAAAGCTCCCGTTCCAGAACGTCTTCTTCATTGGTCTCCAAAAAACGGCACGCCGCCAGAAGATCCTCCGCCTTTTCCTGATCGTACTCAGGCTTTCGATTCTCCTGAATGCGCCGGCACTGTTCCCGCCCAAACGCCCCAAAGAGCCTGGTTTCCGCCATTTCCCGGTAAGTTTCCAGAAGCCGGCTCTGCATCGTCCTCTTCGAAGTGCGCCCCAAAATCCCATAATAGTCTTCCAGCCGCGCCAGCACCGGCGCAATCTTGGAAATTTCCTGATTCTGGCGCTTTACCGAAACCAGCCCGGCTCTTTCCAGCTCCCCAAGCTGCCCCTCAAAGTCCCGGATCCGGTCCATATCCGCGTAGTCCGAATCATATTCCGGAAATACCTCCCTTGGCTTCACGTACCCCCTGTAAGGCCCAAGGTTTTCCCCGGCATAGGCCCGGCTTCTCTCATATTTGTCCAGCAGAAGGGACAGAATCTGCCTCTGGATTTCCGTCATCCCTTCACCAGCCCTTCCACCGCGTTGGTATACCGTCCCGTTTCCACCAGACTTACGGTGGAGTGGATAAACGCGCCGATGCTGCTGATCTTTTCCGGCGGCGCCGCGTAAAAGACCTGGAACTGATTCTCCTCAAAATATTTTACCATCTGCTCGATCCGTTCCCTGGACAGAGCCGAAAAGGCCTCGTCGATGAACGCGAGACGGGCACAGCAGGCGTTTCTCGGATAACACTGAAGCAGGCTCGCCGCCAGAATAATAAAGTAGGGCGTCTGCTTTTCCCCGTTGCTGGCGGAACCCTGCTTTTTGGACAGATCCGCCAGAACCTCCGTTTTCCCCTGCCGGCTGGAAATTTCCATATCGTACGAGAAATATCTCCGGTAATCCGTATATTCCAGCTCATCCTGTTCCTCCAGGATGATCCCCATGAATTCCCGGATGTCGTGCTCCATCTCCTCGTCCTCCCGTCCGGAATTCATGTAAACCTCCGGCGAGTTCATATAGTTTTCCAGCTTTTTGCAGATCCGGAAGAAAATGGCCCGGTCCGGCTTTTCCCGCATCACAAAGCGGTACGTGTCATTGCCGAAGGGAATCTGCCGAAGCTCCCGGTTAATGGCTTCCATCTCCCGCTTCGCCTCCCGGACCGCCTCATCGATCTCCGCCACAAAGTCGTTCATAAACGCGCTTTCCAGGCGTTCCGCCTGTTTCTGGAGCTTCTGCTGGGCCTCCTCGATCTTTACGTGGGCCAGATCCCGGTACTCCTCCCGGTAATACCGGATGTACCCCACGCCTCTGCGGTTTACGTCCGTCCCGGTGATTCTGCAGTACTGAAGCTGGGCGTCCTCCACCCGTTTCTCGCACTCCCGAAGCTCTCCCTTAAGATTCTCTACGGTTTTCGGCGTAATCACCTTCACCGTATTATCCTTCTTTTTCGCCAGAAGCCGCTGATATTCCTCCAGCATAGGCTCCTTCAGCTCCGGATTCTTTTCACAGCCCTCTTCAAATTCCCGCTGGCGCTGGTACAGAAGACCGCTCAGCTCCTTGCGCTGCCGCCCGCACTCCTCGGCCAGGCTTTCGCAGGCGCCCATATCCTGGCTGTTCCGGGCAAGCCGCCGGTTCGCCTCCTCCGCCTGGTCCTTCGCCGCGGCCTGCTCCTTCAAAACCGCCGTGAAATCTGGGTTTTCCCGGATTTCTCTCTCGTCCTCCTCAAGCTTCTTCTTCCGCTCCCGTGTCTCTTCCAGACGCGCGGCCGCCCCGAAGTCATAGCGGCTGCCGTCCCAGTCGATGCGGCCAATGGCCTTTCGCCGTTTCAAAACACCGTCCAATTCCCGGCGGTCTCCTCTTTGGAGCTCTTCCTGGGTCTCCTTATCCTCCTTCGCCTGGGCAAGCTGGCAGCGGACGGCATCCTCTCCCAGGCACAGCTCCGTTTTCGTCATATCCATCACAGACGCCGCAAAGCTTTTGGCAAGCATCCCTTCCCTGGTCAAACCGCCCTTTGGATATTCCCGCAGCTCATCCAGATCCTCGCACAGATGAATGCCGTTTAACAGATAATTGGCGTATCTTCTGGCGTACACATTTGGAATCCGCAGAATCTCCGCCGCGGAGCCCTTTGCCTCCTCCGTTTGGGGCAGCTTGTCGGTAATCACCACATTTCCCGCGTACAGCTTCTGCTCCTTTAAAATCTCCATGGCCGTCCGGCAGTACGCCCCGTCCACAATGATATAAAAGCGCTTTCTTCCAAGGAATGTCTCGATCGCTCTGCGCCAGGCAGGGTCCGTAATCTCCTGAACCAGCTCCGCGAAGATGTGAACGTCCGTGTGAATCCCCCGGGCCTTAAGCCCTTCCCGGATCCGGTCTCTTGCCTTTTCAATCTCCGGAGGGAACACCAGGATATTCGCCTCCAGCCGCCGGATTTTCTCCGCCAGCTCCCCGATGGTCTTTTCCCGTTCCCGGATGGCGTCCTGCAGATGAATCTTGCTTCGCTCATACAGGCTGTCCAGATTCCCGGCCCGCTCCCCCAGTGCCTTAAAAGCCGCGCTTTTCGCTTCCTGGGAATGCTCCCTGCCCGCCAGGTCCGCAAGGCACGCCAGCTCCTCCCCGGAAACCGGCAGGGCGTCCCCAAGGAGAGCCAGCAGTTCCTTTACATCCTTCTGAAGCCGCAAAACCTCTGCCAGACGCTCCTCACGCCGGCGGATCTCCTCCTCCGCCGTATCGATCTGCCGCTTCAAGGCGTCCAGACTGCTTCGCATTCCCCGGAACAGGTCATTGCTCTCGGCCGCCCTCAGACGTTCCTGGGCCTCTGTCTGAAGCCGCCCAAGCTCGGCATGCCGGTCGTTCAGCTCCTTTAACCGCTCTCCAAGGGTCTCCTCCCGGCTGCGCAGGGTACGCTCCTCCTCCTGCCGGCCGCGAAGCTCCTGATAGGAAAGCATCAGCTCCCGGATCTGAAGGCTCCGCTTTTTGTTCTCATATTCCGCGCTTCGCCGCTCAATCTCCTCCAGCTGGATTTTCCCCTGCCTGAGCCCCTCGTACATCTCCCGCATCCGCTCAAACTGGCGCTTCTGCTCCCGAAGCTCCTGCAAAGACTCCACCTTTCCGGGCTCCAAAACACAGTCCTGAATAAACTGGTCAATGTTGTTTTCCGGGTTAAAGGCCATCATTTTCAGCAGCTTGGAGCGGTACTGGGACACCGGGCAGCGAAGGCCCAGGGCCCGGAGAATCTGCTCCGTTCCCCGGTCCCTTCCCAGAAAAGCGGCGGATTTCAGCCGCTCTCCCCGGACCGTCAGCTCGCTCCTGGGCGTCACCCGCAGCATACGCCCGTCCCTTCGGGCAAAATTAATCTCATCAATCGAAGTCCCTGGGCACACGAACCAACTGCTTACCGGTCTTGCCGTCTCGTTTGGGGACTCAATGCACACCGCCGCCACCAGGGGCCTCCCGGCAATGGGATCGTCAAACTCCATGGCAACGTAGCTGATCACCTGATCCCGGCGCAGATAGCGCTCCGCCCCGTTGCTCTTCGTATCTCCCCGCACATAGCCGAGCACCGTCCGATCCCGGTCCTTCGCCGCCTTGTTAAACTGCGTGTTTCCCGTCAAAAGGTACGTCATGGCATCCAGAACCGTCGATTTCCCGATGCCATTCACCCCGGTAATCAAAGTAGAGCCCTCAAGTTTTATGGTGACCCACTGAAACCGGGACCATTGGATTAAAAGCAGCCGGGTGGCTGATTTCCGGTAAATCTCTGTCTTCGTCATACATCCTCCTCCGCGCCGTCCTCCCAGTCCGCGCCTCCCGGCTCTTCCTGGTTATCCTCATCCCAGGACGCATCTTCCGATTCTTCCTCATCCGCCCTGGCGTCCTCCTCGCCCTCCGGCCGCATGCGCCGCTGGGCGTCTTCCGCAAATTTCTGAAATTCCTCCGCGTCCAGCGCGAACTGCATGGACGGATACATGCAGATCCGGCAGTCCTCGTCCCCCACCTTCCCGATCACCTGCAGAAGCTGGTACCTGGAAAGCAGCGACAGGATTCCCGTCATGGTACTTTTGTCGACCTGATCCTTTATCTTGTATTTTTCCAGTTCAAAGCGCAGATCCGTCATGGAAATGACGATATTCTTCGAAAGGCTTCCGGCACGCACCCGGTCCGTATACAGAATCCACAGACAGCAGAGCACCACGCTCTCTAACTTTTTCAAAGTCACATGGTTGATCTGAAGCTTTCCGCTCTCCCCCATATCCCGGCAGTTTCGCAGCATCACCACACCGTTTTCCCGGTCTGCCGTCACATCAAAGCCAATGTATCCCAGATAGGCAGAAAAAGGCTCCAGATTCTTTGATACGAAAAAATACGCCCGCTTGCTTTCCTCATCCTTATCCCGGACAATAAAAGTCTGCTTCAGCAGCCTGCGGCAGCTCTTTTGAAACAGCTCCCGCTCGGAAGAGGTATAATTGTTCCAGAATTCTTCTATTTCCATTCCTTTTTCTCCTTCTCAATGGTAAACCGGCGAAGCAGCAGATCCTCCGTCTCCACATACCCCTCTTTGGCCTGGACAAGGTAGCCGTTTTCCTCTCCGTAGGCCACCGCCGAAAGGGCGCAGAGCAGATCCCGCCTGCTCTCCATGGGAAGCTCCTCGCTGGAAATCTCCGTCCGGTCTCCCATCACCTGCCGCAGGTACTCCTGCATCTTATCCTTGGAATAGGGGTTCTGGGCTTCCCGCTCATGGGCCGCCCTGGTCCGCTCCAAATCTTCCTCGGTCATCTCCTCCAGCTCCACGCAGTCCGCCTTTTGAATGCCCGGCGTCCTGCGGGGATACCGCAGAGAATCCAGATCCAGAAACTCATTGTTTTCCAGCAGAAACAGCGGCCCCAGCTTATCAGGCAGCGCCTCCTTCCAGCCTAAGGTATCCATCTCCTCCGTCAGAATCCGGATCGCGCGCTCCACATTCCCCCGGGCGTCGCCGCCCCGGTTCTTCAGAAACCGCGCGCGCCCTATGGCAATCTGCAGATACACCGTAATTTTATGCTTAATATCCCGCATGAGCTGGTCGTAATCCTCTGAGAAAAACTGCAGCATGGTCTGAAGCATGTCCAGCACCCGCTCTCTTCCCGCTTCCGCGTCCAGCTCCTCCTCCCGGCAGCAGCCCTCCGCGATGCGCGCAAACAGCGCCGGATCGTTTCGCATCCCTTCCAGCTCCGCGCGGATATACGACCGGTAAATATGAATGTTCTGCTGCTTTGTCAGCCTGGAATACTCCCGGATAAAATCCCCCTGGCAATACTCCAGAATGTTCTCCGTCAGGCTCTCCAAAGAACCCTCCTGCAGCATCCGCTCAATAATCTTTTTAATAAACGTGGCCAACCGCTTCAGAGCCTTGGAAAGCTGCTTCGCGTTCCGGTACACTGCCCGCAGACCGTTCACATATGGCTCCTCCTCCCACTGTCCGGGATTGTGCAGAATATTGTAAATCTGAAAAATATAGCTGGAAAATTCCTCCCGCTCCGGCTTCATCATCTGCTGAAGAAATTCCGCCAGCAGCACGCCCTGCTCCGTCATCATAATGTACTTCTCATAGGTGGCGTCGTCCGTCTCCTCCTCAAGCCACCCCACCTCTTTGGAGCAAAACCTGCGGATCACCGCGTTTGCCATCTGGCTGCAGCTGCCGTCCTCCTCCCCGTCGTCCCCCAGAGAGCGCACATGGTTTTCCAGCAGGTACACCGCCACCGCGTCCCGCACCCGGTTCCGGTCAATCCGATAGGTAATCTCCCGGTCATATTCATGATAAATAAGGAGCAGGCAATCGGAATAGACCCGATTGCTGCTCCCGCTGGCCAGGCAGTTAAAAAAGCCGGCCGGTAGTTTGTCGAAAAGGTTCATAGCGATTCTCCAAAAGTATCTTTCTAATAATCCTTTTTACAGGAAGGCAATCCGGCGGTATCCCACCGCATTCCGGTCAGAGCCCGGTAGGTATCGGCGCTGACCAGGAAGTAATTGTAGGAAATTCCCATGCCGAAGATATCCCCGCTGTCGTCTCCCTGCACGTCCACAATATACCATTTCCCGCCTACCTTTACCTGATTCCACTGGTGGCTCGGGTTCGCGGACTGGGCGTTGGCATGGACATAATAGCAGGGAATGCCCATGGCGTCGCACAGCGCTTTCATGGCCCGGGCATATCCGGAGCACTGGGCTTCTCCGTAGACCAGCGCGCCCCAGGCGGTGTTTGCCCCATTGTACTGCCATCCGCCATAGGCGTAAGTGCAGTTGGCGCAGAGATAATCGTGGGCAGCCTTTACTTTTTCATAATCGCTCATTCCGCTCTTGATGAAATTCGTTTTAAAAGACTGAACCACCCGCCTTACTTCCGTTAACTGGGAAACCGTCAGGGAGGGGCCGTAAACCGAGCCGCTGCCGTACTCTCCCTTCACAGTTGGCGTTTTAATGGAAACCCGGAAGGTTTCCCCCACCGGTCCGGTAATCCGTTTTGATCCGGATTTGCGGTATGGCCGCACCCGGTAGCTGTAGGTCTTCCCGGATTTTACGGAACTGTCCGTGTAGGACGTTGTATTCTTGGAAACGGTGCGGAGCGCCTTCCACTTGCCATTGTATTTCCGGTAGATCACGTACCCCTGGGCGCCGGATACTTCATTCCAGCTCAGCTTCACCTTCTGATCGGAAGTAGCGTAAACGGAATTGATTTCCACAGCGTTTAATTTTGCCTTGGCGGAGCGTATCTGCGAAAAACTGCCGGCCTTATTCGAGCTGTTCCGCAGGCGCACCTTATAATAATAGGTCTTGTTAAAAGACGCCTTATAATCTACGTAAATAAACTCATTCCCGGACCGGAAACAGGCCGCCCGCCCTTTGGAATCCAGGGAATAGGTAAGTCCGTTGGATGTGTACCAGGTGACTCCGCTGGTTTTTATTGTGCCTATTTTCTTATAGCCGCCTACCTTCTTCGTGGAACGGTAGATTTCACAGGTATACCGGTCTGCATTGCTGTACTTCACCAAAACGCCCACTGCATTATACGCCATCGCATCACAGTCCTGCAGCCTGGGCTTTGGCACGGCGGACGCCGCCGCGGAATCCATCGGCCGGAACAAACCTGCGCCGATCAAAAGCAGCAGACAGATAAACGGCAGCATCCGGAATCTCTTTCTTTTCATACGGAACCCCTCCTCCTGAAAAATGGCAACCGTTCAGCTCTGCCGAACCGTTACGAAAAATAGTCCTCAGTTCCTGTTCGCTTCTTTCCCTCATTATAAACTTTGCGATTTTTCATGTCAATGATTATACCTGCGGCTATTCGATGAAATAGAAGTTGTCGAATTTGAAAATACATGATAAACTAAACACAATATTCAAATCAACGTCTCGCATACTGGAACTGTTCCAAACCGCGATCTCCACCAAAAAAGGAAGCCATTCTCTCATGAAAAATCGAATTCAAGAACTTAGAAAAGAACAAAATCTCACGCAAATCGTCTTAGGCGCGCAAATCGGCGTATCTCAGGAAACCATCAGCGCTTACGAAAAGAACAAGCACGATCCTACCCCGGCAGTCCTCATAAAGCTGTCTCAAAAGCTGAATGCCAGTATCGACTATATTCTCTGCCAAAGCGAACACCGCCAGGCAAACGCCCCGGACCAGATCACCCAGGACGAACGCGTGCTTTTAGACATGTTTCGCCAGGCCAACCCCAACCAGCGCCGCCTTGCCGTCAGCTACCTGCAGTTTTTGACCAGAGGCGACAGAGAGCTTTAATAAAAAGGAAACTTTCTTATGGTTGAGACTATATACCCAATCCATGGCTGCCCTCTCAGGCTCGCCCTGCTGACAGATCTCCATAATAAGGACTGTCGGCCCGCCATTGCTTCTGTTCGTGCTTATAACCCTGACATCATTGCCATCGCGGGAGATGTTATCTATGGTTCAAGACCGAATACCGATGCAAGCTCAGAATCGTGCCTGAGCAAAGCCAAGGAACCTCTTATTGTACAAGCCCAGACGAATGTCCTTCCTTTTCTGAAAGCCTGCACGGACATTGCGCCGACCTATTTTTCTCTGGGCAACCATGAATATCTTCTATGTGACGAGGATCTTCATCTTATTCGCTCCGCAGGCGTGACGCTGCTGGACAATACGTTTACCTGTCTTCCTTTCGGGAAGGACAAAATTGTAATCGGCGGTCTGTCTTCCGCCTACGTCAATGACTACCGGCGCTTTAAAGCAAACCTCCCGGATTCCGAAAGAAACACAGAGCGTTACCCAAGGGAAACATCCCTCAGCGGAGCGAAGGGCATCACTACGGCATCCGAACGCATACCGGATACCGCATGGTTAACCAATTTCGCCGCCGTTCCCGGCTACCATATTCTGCTCAGTCATCATCCGGAGTACTTCCGCCTGATCCCGGATCAAGTGGAACTGGTTCTCAGCGGTCATGCCCACGGAGGCCAATGGCGCTATTGGTCGCCCAGAACGAGGCGGATGGAAGGCCTTTTCGCCCCTGGGCAGGGACTGTGGCCCGCGCTCACCTCCGGCATACATGACGGGCCAGGGGGCGGTCATCTGGTCATCAGCAGAGGACTCGCGAATACCGCAAAGGTGCCAAGGATCAACAATCCGGTGGAAGTCGTGTTTATTCAGCCTTCGGCGATAGGAGAAATGTTCCGCTATACTAACCAGAAAAGGAGAAAATAAAATGGGCGAGAAATTAAAAGTAAAACTATCAGATATCATTTTGGCCATGGAAACGGCGGACCAATACACCGAAAATTTTATTGACGCCGAAACCGGAGAACTCGTGTGGATCAGCGATATGATGATGAGTCCCGATGAAATTGAAGAAGTTGCTTCTCAACTGGATGAGCACGGTTTCTATCGGCTGCCGACCTCCTTCGACATCCGGGAATATGATATGATGGAGGAGTTTGTTTACTCCCTTCCGGAGCCTGCCCAAAGCAGACTCGAAAGAGCAATCCGTGGAAAAGGCGCCTTCCGGCGTTTTCATGATACCATCTGCCAGCTCGGTGTGGACAGCCAATGGTACGAGTACCAAGAATCTGAATACAGGAAAAAAGCAATCGAGTGGTGTGAAGAAAACGAATTGGAGTATGAGGAATAGCTACTCCGAATCTACGCTCCCTCCGCTAATACCGCTGCCGCGGCATCCGTACCGGATGCTTCTTCGTCGATATCCGCCAATACCGCCTCCGACAGTACGTCCGGCGTTATCTCAACAAGCGGCCTGAGCATTAAACTGAGCAGCGGGACAAGCGTATCCCTGTCAAAAGATCTTATTAAGATTGTTCAGGATGTGTTAAATCAAAAAGGATACGACTGCGGAACTGCCGACGGCGTTGTGGGGACCAAGACGCAGGAAGCATTGGAAAATTTTATGGAAGATAACAAAATAAGCGCAATCCGAGAAGCCGCTTGTTCATAACGGAACAGCAGATTCTCAGACGGGACTTGCAATCCTCCTGAGGCAGGCAAGCTCCCGTCCAAGGCAACTCAGGAGGCACAGTAATGATGAATATGGAAAATCAGATACCAGCAGCAAAGAGCATTCTGCTCTTCGGCATATCCAATGTTGGGAAAACGACTGTTGGACAGCTGCTTGCTGCGGAGCTCGGATATAAATTCTACGATCTCGATGAGGAAACAAAATTATATTGCCATATGACGCTGGAAGAATTTGTCAACACGATATCTTATTACGAACGAGATAAAATCCGGGAAAACATCCTGGATAATCTTCTTTCACGTTCGCAGAATAAAGTGATTGCGGTTACGCCGATGTATTATTCCCGGTGCTTCAACAAATATTTGACACGCGATGGCGTACTGGCCATTGAACTACAGGATACTCCGGAAAATATATTTAGCCATCTTATATTCAGTGATGAAAATGATCATGTTTACAAAGACGATGCCTATCGGGATGCCCATCGCTCCTATTACCTGCGTGAAATCAAAAAAGACATCACTTATTATAAGCGTTCTTTTGCAAAGATTACAAACAAATTTCCGGTAAACAACGCGCCGCCGTCGGAAGTAGTGCAATGTCTGCTTCTTCAATATGGACTCATGCCGGATGGAAAGTCAAATGAATGACTTCCGAAGATACGCCTGGAGCTCCCGCTGATTTCTGACGCTGGTAAACGTAAGCCTGAAAGCGGACGCGCACCAGATCTTATCATCGCAAACCGACCATATTCTGATCCGTTCGCCCGTCAAGCGGATATTCACAATCCACTTAGGCTAAAGCGTTCTTCGCATTGTTTTCGATTTTCGGGCCGCCAGATAGATGCTCCGGCATTCCTCTTTCACACTTTCAGGGATTCGAACCGGACGCGGAATTACAACTCCATCCGATATAATGACATCCCGGAACGGAAGAAGCGTCGCTTCCATAAAAACCAGGAGCGTTTCCTCCGGAAACAATTCTTCCCAGGACGACTGGATTCCCAATACCTGGTATACCTCTTTCTCCTCCGAAATAAATACAGACCCTCTCTGTAAATGCCGCAGAAGCACAAATTTTCCCCGAATCCGCCCTTTCCAGCTAAGCAGAATGTCCTTCTCCTCCTGACTCATATCCCTTTGCTCCGCCACATAATTGTCCAGCAGCGAGACATCATCCCACAATCGATTCGCAATCTCCTTGACTTCTTTCATATCCAACGCGCCATTCCATGCCATGCGCGGAAGATCTTTGTGCATTTTATAGGTCTCATCCACATAAACCAGCAGCGGCAGAAACAGCTTATAAAAAAGCCGCCCATCCTCCGGAGACAATACCACGTTTATCCCTCCCGTTTCATTCTCTGTGCCTTTGTGAAAAGACACTGTCATTTTTTATATTTTGAATTATGTTCTCACGATCTGCACGGTACCTGCGCAGGCCAAGCGAAACCGTTATTGTATTCTACCATTTATTTTCTGTATGGACAAGTAATTTACATGATTTCTTTCCTATGATCATTATAGTTAAGCCTTGCCGAACCGGGTATCCGGCCGGTATCAATTCAATATTTTCTTCTCATATGGCAGCAGCTCGCATATCTTTCGGATCAGATGGGATATTGATCTGTTTCAGCGCCTCAGCGCACGCTTTCTCCTGGTTCCCGTCATACGTGTATTTCAGTTTGATCACAATCATCAGCTGCTCCACATCGTTTCTTGTCGTCTGGTTTGCTTGCTTGAGTAGGCGTCGGATCAAGTCATTTCCGCTGGTATTGAAAATTTCCATACGCGGTTCTCTATTCCGGGAACCTGCATTTTCATTCGCCTGCTTACTGATGAAGTATTCCCATATTTTGTACATCAGCAAAGATTTTATTGAATTCTTATACGGTTAGAGGTAAAATATATAATAATTATCCTTTCTGTAAGGTCATATGTTCGCAGTAAGGAAATGCTATCGAAAAAAGGAGTCGTATATTATGGGAAAATATTTTGGTACAGACGGTTTCCGCGGCGAGGCCAATAAAGGACTTACCGTGGAGCATGCCTACAAGATCGGGCGGTTTTTGGGCTGGTATTACGGTCTGCGAACAGAGTGAAAAAAGTGCAGGGTTGTGATCGGAAAGGATACGAGAAGATCTTCCTACATGTTTGAGTACGCGCTGGCTTCCGGGCTGACGGCCTCAGGGAAATTCCGGCTTTTTGCGAATTGACAGGATCCGGCTTATATCACGATCTTCGGGTGACGTTCTTCAAATGCGGAGATAAAATTCTACTAACCTGCAACTGTTTTTAGTTGCATTTTCTTTTTGCATTGTGTATAGTATGAATTGAGGAGGGCACACTATGGGGCAAAAAGAAAAATTAATCCAACGTTTAAAGGCAAAGCCGAAAGACTTTACATTTGATGAAGCAGAAGCATTACTAGGATATCTGAGTTATATCCGTTCAAATAAAGGCAAAACCAGCGGTTCCCGCGTTATGTTTATAAGCGAAGAACACGAAGCGATTTTGCTTCACAAACCTCACCCGCAAAAAGAACTGAAAGCCTATCAGATAAAACAACTAATAGAGGTCTTAGAACAGGAGGGACTCATATGAATAACACAATCCAATACAGAGGCTACATTGGCAGCGTTGAATTTTCTGAGGGAGATGGGCTCTTCTATGGTAAAGTTATGGGAATACGTTCCCTGATCTCTTATGAAGGCGAGACCGCAAAAGAACTCATTGATGATTTTCATGGCGCTGTTGATGATTATTTGTCAGCGTGCGAAGCAGAGGGCCGAACACCCGAAGTTGCATATAAAGGCAGTTTTAATATCCGTATTTCCCCGGAACTTCACAAACGTTTGGTCATTTACACCACAGCACACAATATGTCTCTGAACCGCTACATCGAAGATACATTGGAAAAATCTCCCGCCGCACAATCGCAATAAGCATTTCCCCCGCCAAGCCGCAAGGCCTGACGGGGATTTTTCATCACACCACATCTAAGCAGCCATACAAAACTCGATTCTATAAGACTATAGTGGATATCTGAATTCTGATCGTTCAAAATACGAACGTCCTCGCTTCTAATCAAACTACTTTCTATAAGTACAGAACATTTCAAATACGCTCCCTCCCTTTTTCTGGTTCCCCGCTACATCCATTATAGTGCAGAAAACTCAGCGAATCAAGTTTTCATTCAGCCGTTTCTTCCGCGTCTTCTCCTCCACTTCTTCATAGCCGCATTCATAACCAAACATCCCAGCATACAACCGAGGCCGTTATGGATCATATCGTCCCACTCAAAGAGTCCACGCTGAAAAATCAGCTGGCTTAGTTCGATGGCTGCTGAGATGACCACCCCAATCAGGAACACCATGGAAGGCCGAAGCCGACTGTCCAGAATCATCGGCAGTAAGATCCCTACCGGGAACAATAGAATCATATTCAAAAGATTTTCCATCAACAGGCCCTGGCTGTGGTTTACAATCACCTCATACCATGACCAGAATGGAATTAATTCATAGCGCCGAACGGTCGGTGTCCTGGTAAACACTGTGGAAGCAAACACAACTCCCAGAAAAAGAATCAGAGTCAATACCGCCGCGCCCTGCTGAAGTTTTAACCGTTTCCAGCGCACAGCCCGAAAGATAAAAAAGGAGCAGACTAACAGAATGATCAGGAAAACGATAATTTCCCGAACTGACCATGGTCTGTTATGCGTTGTCCAAATCTGAAATAGGTTCATTTCCTTCCTCCTGCTGATTTCTATCTGTCAATTTACGGATCACTCCGATCCTCGCAAACACAGGATACAAGTAACTTGCCCCGAAGGTCCCAAGCTGTTTCGGACCATTCACGGATCCGGTCTCCTTCATCAGCTCCACCGCTCTATTATAAGCCATAAATAGTTCCCACAGCTTCGTTTCCGTTCCCGGTATAAACGTATCCTCTCCGCGTTAATTGACAGCTCGGCAAGATTGTACGGAATGAAGCTTTGCTATCTGGCGGGATAACGCCGTGGAGTACACTCCTGCAGTGATCCGCAGCTTTCGGGTCTTCAGAGTTCTGCATGATATGCTTTTGCCATCCATGAGACAATCTTAAATATATTTCCTCGTGTAAATGCCATTACAGCTTCTCGCTGCTCTTCCGTTCTTCCCATATTGCTTTCAAAGGACTCCATAAACCGGAAAAAGAACTCAATCATCGCCGCAACAAATGTGAACCCCACGATCCTAACTGCCGCTGTCAGGGCTGTAACTTCCCACAAACCAGTGGAGTTTATGGACGGATCAATCACTACCGCTTCTACAAAATACATAATGGCAAAAGTAAAGATATAAGAAAAAGGTTTCGTCTCCTTCACAAACAGCAGCAGTAAAATTTTCAATTCCAATGGGAAGTTTCTTTCTCACCTTCCACACACTCCTTTCCTTTGGCCGCATGGTCATAAGGTCATAAAGGGTTTCTCACAGAGGGTTTCCATCATCGGCGGTATGAAACAGCTCCTAAACTGCATCTGTGGTAATCTTCTGCATTTTTCCATTAGTCCGCCAGATGATATCATGACACTTTTTGATTTGGTCTTTAAATATATAATAGGGCAGACACGGAGCTAACAGTAACAGAGACACTGATCTGGTTTCCGTGATCACTGATCTAATACTCCGTGACAAGTGATCTATTTATCCGTGAACGATGGTCTATTCACGCGTAATATACAGCAACAACTTCAATAGCTAAAACACGCCCTCCGCAGAAGCCAATCCCAATCTCCTGCAGAGGGCAATTTTTCTCCGATTCTTCTGTATGAATCTTCACCAAAGCCGCTACACCATCACGACCATACATTCCTTTTCATAAAAAGCGATCCCGTACTTGATGAGTTTTTTCATACTCCGGCGCTTCAGGCCTTCCGCATACTTCTTCTCTTCAATCTGCCCAAGCGCCTCCGCACATGCTTTCTCCAGATTTCCGTCATCCGCGTACTTCAGCTCAATCACGATCCCAATCCTCTCCGGTGTCTGGATAGAAATATCACTGTAGCCTTCCCCGGTCTCTGCATTGGATTTTACCAGCCAGCTGTCCTGGTTCTGCAAAAGCCCCAGCAGCAT
>DVIQ01000116.1 GCA_018711185.1 Candidatus Limivivens intestinipullorum
CAGATATCCCTATCTGCTTTGTTTTCATGTCTCAAAATCCTGTTATCCGCATCCACCTCCTGAAAATCCGGTCATACAGGATCTTTACCTCGCTGGAATCAATCTTGCAAACCTGTTTCGCAATTGCCTACTACATCCCTTGTCTGAAGAAGATTATAGATGGTTTCTCTTTGATTGTCAACTCTTTTTCTTGTTTGGTTTACAATCAACAAAATACCGGTTACAATCGCTAAATTGCCCCGATTCCCTTTAAAACCGCCCATACATAAGGCGCCCCGTACATATTCAGCGCCTTAGGTCCCTTAATGCGTTCCGGCTCCCGGCGTATCCGCTCCAATGCGATCTCAAAGGTGCTCCTGGTAATCGAGCGCTCCCTGCGCTCCGTGAACATCTCTCCTCCCCGTATCGTGTACACGAAAGGCAGGCCCTTTTTCGTATAAAAGGTTTCTCCCTGATGCGCTTCGATCGCTGACCAGACAGTTTCTTTTTCTATGACTTCTCTATTCTCCACGGCTGCTCCCTTTCTCCCGGACAGACATATCGCCGGAAATTTCTATGCAAAGCCTTCAGACTTTTATGGTAAAAGGCCGGCGGCAAAACAGGCTTTCTGCCCGCAGTGCCGCCGGCCTCCCCCGCCTGCGCCGGCTGTCAGTTAAGGAAATTTTCGATAATGACTGCTTCCGCTTCCTCCTCCGTCATTCCGAAGGTTCTCAGTTTCAAAAGCTGCTCATTGTTAATGCGTCCGATGGCCGCCTCATGGATAATCGCCGCGTCCAGATGCTCGGCGTCGATCTCCGGTATGGAGCACACATGGGCCTTGTCCATAATAATGGAGTCGCACTGGATATGGGCATGGCAGAGAGCCTTTCCCACTGCCCTGGGATGGAAGGTCTGCCTGGAATTTCCTTTCGCGACCGAACGGGAAATGATCTGAGCGGAGCTTCCCTCCCCCAGCATTTCCACCTGAATATCGGAATCCGCCGTCTGGTCATCATGAGTCAGCAGGCGCTCCGTTGCCTGGAGCCTTGCGTTTATCCCCAGCTCCACGAAAGTCTGTCTCTTTGTGGAATCCACGCCGCCGATCTGCGCTGTATCCAGATAGAATACGGAACCCTCGCCCAGGTAAATCTGCGTCACCGGATTTAAGATTTTCTCTCCTGTTCCGCCGCCGGTGCCGTAATGCTTTTCCTCATAACGCACGGTGGCATTCTTTCCGATATGGAACGCGTGGATGCCGTCGTGACGGCTCTCGTCACAGCCGGCATTATGAATGCCGCAGCCGGCCACGATGGTCACATCCGCCCCGTCCTCCACATAAAAGTCATTGTAAACCACATCGTTAATTCCCGGCACAGTGATCACCACCGGGATATGCACCTGCTCCCCTTGCGTTTCCCCGCTGATATAGACATCAATGCCGGGCCTGTCCTCTTTTCGCTTGATTTTAATATTTTTCGTGTCTCCATGGCAGAGGGGCGTTCCGTTCGACCGGAGATTATAGGCTCCTTCCTGCTTAAAACCCTCGCTGTCAATTACCTTCAGGACATCATTCGTTACGGAATCCAGTTCCACAGCCATCCTCTCCTTTCTCCTCAAGACAAGTGCAGCCCGGCTCATCCAGGAACAGCCTGGGGATCATCTCCTCGTTGGAGCCGATGCTCTCGATCTGTCCATCCCGCACTACCATAATCCGGTCCGCCATACGGATAATCCGCTCCTGATGGGAAATCAGGATCAGGCTTTCCTTTTTTTCCTTATGAATCTTCTCAAACTGCTCCACCAGGGTGGCAAAACTCCAAAGGTCAATGCCTGCCTCCGGCTCGTCAAAAATACAAAGCTTATGGGGCTTCGCCAAAACCGTGGCAATCTCGATCCGTTTGCGCTCTCCGCCGGATAAGGTAGCGTCCACCTCACGTCCGAGATATTCCTTTGCGCAGAGTCCCACGCCGCTTAAAAGCCGGCAGCATTCCTTTTCCGGCAGAGGCTCCCCCGCCGCCAGGCCAAGGTAGCGCTCCACCGTCATCCCCTTAAAGGCTGGCGGCTGCTGGAAGGCAAAGCCAATGCCCGCCTGCGCCCTCTCGTTTACGTTCAAATTTGTCAGCTCCTGGTCATCCAGAAAAATTCTTCCATCGGAAGCCTCTTCCAGTCCCATCAGCAGCTTGGCAATCGTCGATTTGCCGCCGCCGTTTGGCCCGGTGATCACCAGCATCTCGCCGTCTCCCACCGTAAAGCTGACATCCTTAACGATCTCCCGGTTTCTTCTGTCCTCAGAAACCTCATAGCTTAAATGTTCTACTCTCAGCATTCGAGTTCCCTACTTTCTAGTCTGCGGTCCGCGCGGCAAATGCGTGAACCCGCCAAACGGTTACTGTACTTCTTTTATATGGAAATCCTCCGCAAAAGAGGAAACAAATCCACGCTTATTATATATCGGGATATATCTCTTTGCAAGCGACAAATTTCTCAGGAACACAGAAAAACCGCACCCCCGCTTTTTCAAGTCGTTGGTGCGGCATCCGCAGCATTATCGGACCGTTCCCGGTTCTCTGTTTCTTTGCCGGCTCCGTTCCCGAAGCGGCTTCCTGCAATTCGTTCGATTAACGTCTCATTCCGGCAGATTCACCGCTTACTCCTCTGTCTCTTCCGAAGCCGTCTCGCTTTCCGCCTCAGTATCCTCCGAAGCCGTCTCGCTTTCCGCCTCGGTATCCTCCGAAGCCGTCTCGCTTTCCGCCTCGGTATCCTCTGAAGCCGTCTCGCTTTCCGCCTCAGTATCCTCTGAAGCCGTCTCGCTTTCCGCCTCGGTATCCTCTGAAGCCATCTCAGTCATCGCTTCGGTTTCTTCCGAAGCCGCCTCCGTTGCCGCTTCGGTTTCCTCGTCTGCCGTTTCGCTTGTGCCTTCCGTCTCCTCCGCTGCCGCCGTATCTGCCTCAGTGTCCTCTTCCGTCAGCGTATTTGCCGCGTTCATGTCCGTAAGGTACGTATCCAGAGCCGTGGTGTCCACGGAATAAGTATAAACCGGCGGTTCGTATACAAGATCATATATAGAATATCCCACCCATGCCACAAGAACGACAGCTACGAGAATACCTGCCCCTTTCATCAGTCTGGCATTGCGCTTCTGCTTCTTCATCGTCTCGGCACGGTGCGCCTTTTCCTTTTTATAACGGTCTACTTTTTCCTGGCTCATGATGTTCTCTCCTTAAATCAAATATTTCTCCGCAGCCATTTATCCATCACAGCGCGCGGACCTGTGAAAAGCTGCTCATGTCCCATTATTATACACCATATTCCGGGAATTTTCACGCATTTTTTTATTTTTCTTTATACCACTACGATAATGCCGCCGTCATTGGCGTACATGGTGCTGACACCCGCCGTGTCCAGAACCACTGCGTCACGGAACGGCAGCCTCTCCATCAGAGCGTCATAGACAATCTTCGCCCTCCCCGGGCAGTTGCAGTGGGAGATCGCCAGCGTCTTTTTCTCCGGGTGCTCTGTCTTCTCTACTATCGCGTCCACCATCTTGATCAGCGCCTTATTCATCCCGCGGGCCTGGTCCAGCTGGGTGATCTCCCCCTCCGGCGTGGATGCCATCACCGGTTTAATCCTCAAAGCTGTGGCCACCAGGGCCTTTACTTTGCTCAAGCGTCCGTTTTTCCGGAGCGTGTCCAGATTTTCCAGCACAAACCAGGTATTCTGCCCGGCAATGTACCGTTCCACCGTATCCACAACTTCCTCGAAAGCCATCCCTTTTTCTTCGCACTCCTGTATCTTCAGCCCGATAAGCGTCTCTCCCACGGAAGCGGAACGGGAATTAAACACGTAGACCTTGGCGTCCGGGCGCTCCTCCAGATAAATATTTTGTCCCAGCACCGCGCTGTTATAGGAACCGCTGAGGTTCGCGGAAAGTGTCACCGCATAGACCCGGTCGGCGCCGCAGTCAAAAGCCTCCCGGTATCTTTCCGGCGAGGGGCAGGAAGATTTGGGACAGTTTGGACTTTCCGCCACCTTTTTTAGAAAAGAGGCCTGATCAAAACTCTCGTCGTCCACAATCGACTCTCCCTCTACCATCAGCGTCAATGGAACACTGACATAGACTCCACTTTTCTTCATCTCATCAGACAGCTCACCGCAGCTGTCGATAATGATTTTATAACTCATAGCATCTGAACCTCCACTTTTTCTTTCTAACGCGCCATACTCTTTGAAAACAGCAATCTCTGCTTTCCTGCCGGTACTCGCTCTTTATTCCCGCAGCAGCAAGCCAGGCGAACATGCTTGCATGTCCATTTTGCGGTGCTGTGTGCCGGTGGCACACGTTTAGCACCGACCGAAACGGAGTGTAGAACGCCGCGAGGGTCAAATACGTCTACACTCAACAGTGCCGCCGATTTGACGCGTCACCGTCTGCGGTAAAGTATTTGGCTAATCATGACGTAGTTTTAAATACTACATTATAATAACATATTCCTCTGTCTTTGAAAAGACTTTCCTCTTCCCTTTTTCAAAAAAAAAGCTATAATGGAACTATCATCGGGGGCACCCCTTTGTGTTCCCTTACAGGAGGCATTTATGCAGGCGTTTCAAATACTGGACATTAAAGGCTTTATGGAAAAGCTACTGATCGACTCGGCCTTCGACCATTTTCTTCTCTCTCAGGCCGCTGTCACCACTTTTTGCACCTTCACCATCGATGGACACTTTTTTAATGAATATTTCTCCGATTCCGAGCGGCCTCCTCAGAGCTATCCGCTGTGGAGCCAGGTGCGTCCCTTCTGCTTTTCCCTTATAAAAGGGAAACGATCTCCCTTGGAAATGAAAATTGTTTTCCGCCTCTCCGACGCAAATGCCGGACGGCTCCTTTCCCAAAACGGTATTCCTCTCACAGAAGAGGACATTGAAGGCCTGTATCTGAATATCCGCTATGACGGAAAGGGCCTTACCTGTATCACAGGGACCTCCCTCAAGCTCTTTACCCTGGACCGGACCTTGGAGCTTGCCTGGGACCGGGTAACCGGCCTCTTTTTAAAGCGGCAGGGCATCCCATATGAGGCTCTGTGATTCCGGACAAACGGGTATTCGCAGCGGCGGCCCCCGCTTTCTAGACACGCTTCTTTTATTAGCACTCGTTTTAGATGAGTGCTAATTTTTTCTTGACTTTTCCGGAATCCTGTACTAAACTATCCTAAAAAGGTAAGCAGAAGGTGCTTTACCCTAAAAAAGAAATTTCAAAGGAGTGTTTTAGCATGAGTAAAAAAGGCAGTCTGTCCATTGACAGTGAAAATCTGTTTCCTATTATAAAAAAATGGCTTTATTCCGACCACGATATTTTCGTCCGCGAGATGATCTCCAACGGCTGCGATGCCATCACAAAGCTGAAAAAACTGGAAGTCATGGGTGAATACACCCTTCCGGAAAAGTACCGTCCGAAAATCGAAGTGATCGTAAACTCCAAGGATAAAACCATGAAGTTCATCGACAACGGTATCGGTATGACCGAAGAAGAGGTGGAAGAATACATCACCAAAATCGCTTTTTCCGGCGCTACCGACTTCCTGAACAAATACAAGGACAAGACCACGGAGGATGAAATCATCGGTCACTTCGGTCTTGGCTTTTACTCTGCCTTCATGGTTGCGGACGAAGTGCATATTGATACGCTGTCCTATAAGGAAGGCGCCGCTCCCGTACATTGGGAATGTGACGGAAGCTCCGAGTACACCATCGGTGGCGGCAGCAAGACCTCTGTCGGTACGGAGATCACCCTGTTCCTCAATGAAAACAGCCTGGAGTTCGCTAATGAATACCGTGCCAGAGAAGTAATCGAAAAGTACTGCTCCTTCATGCCGGTGGAGATCTTCCTGACAGATGCCACCAAGGGCCAGGAGTACGAGACCATCGATGAGAGTGAGCTCACCGAGGACGACGTGGTGGTTGAGCACATCCACGAAGAGGCAAAGACCGAGGAGAAGGAAAACGAAAACGGTGAAAAAGAAGTCGTCGAGGTTTCTCCCGCCAGAGACCGGGTTAAGATCAACAAGCGTCCGGTTTCTCTGAGCGATACCCATCCTCTTTGGAATAAGCATCCCAATGACTGTACCGACGAAGAATACCGTGAATTTTACCGAAAGGTATTCCTGGACTACCGGGAGCCCCTGTTCTGGATACATCTGAACATGGATTATCCCTTTAACTTAAAAGGTATTCTGTACTTCCCGAAGATCAACACAGAGTACGATTCCATCGAGGGAACCATCAAGCTGTACAACAACCAGGTATTTATTGCCGATAATATCAAAGAAGTCATTCCGGAATTTCTGATGCTGTTAAAGGGCGTCATCGACTGCCCGGATCTGCCGCTGAACGTCTCCAGAAGCGCACTGCAGAACGACGGCTTTGTAAAGAAAATTTCGGACTATATCACGAAGAAGGTTGCCGACAAGCTCACCGGCATGTGCAA
>DVIQ01000117.1 GCA_018711185.1 Candidatus Limivivens intestinipullorum
AACTAATCCCGGCATCCTTCGCTTTATTTTTGAGTTTTGCCAGAACAGACGCTGCTATATCCGCCATTACAACCATACTCCTATCAATTCCTTGACTTTTTTTTGTACACGCAAAATTTTCGCATATTCCATAAGATTCGGTATATTCTTTTTTGTGTCTTTTACATAGCCTTGCACTGCTTTATTAAAAGTCTCTTTATCCATCTTGTTTCTATTTCGCAGCACATCGCATATTGTACGGTCACGATCATAAATACGGACTTCGTGACAGTCAATTTCACCTTTGGTTTCGCCCAGAGTAACGAATTCTGATTCAACACGATATGCCTTTATAAATGGATAATCTATTTTTGTTCGCCGCTTAGAGACATTTTTATCTATTGCAAAGCTCCATTCAGCAGGAGTTCTGTCACTGTATCTATAATAGAAAAGGGCAGTCTCCATACAAAGTACAGCATCGGGAAACAATCGATTGATAATGACAACTTCGCTTTCTCCATTGTCCTGAGTCCAGTGATAGTAACCTCGCCTGACTCTTTCGATCAATCCTTCGTCTAAAAGTTGTTTTATATCAGCATAGTATAACTTTGCGGCTGTAAGCTCAGCAGTGGTCATGACATAATTATGACTGCAAAACAACATTCTTAGAGTCTCAATGTCTTTATTCTGAAGCATATCTTCACCTCTATTTAACTGCCTCTAATTAAATCGATAATTAGGTACTTTACTATATTGTATTTGATTTTTCTCTTTAAGTCAATATTAGTAAAGTGAACCTTCCTAATTATATCAATTGGGTAGTTTAGTAGATAGATCTGCTCCTCCATTTTTTTATCCCGATCAAATATTTGCCAGAGAAAAGACAAATATGTAAAAATAAGCGTACCACTGGTTTTAATGATACGCTTGTTATTTTTTTAATTACCTCAAAATACTTCAATCTCTCCGGGTCTGATTCCCCGCAGCTCTGCTGCGGGGTAGTTCATCTTAGAAATCTCTCTGTTCAAATTCCAATTCAGATCATCAGTCTTTAATCTCCTGTAATCTTTCATGATATATAACTGGAATTCAGGAGAAATCCATGTTGCAAAGGACATAGCAATATCGCTATGGGCATATGTTCCTCCGTAGCGTCCTGCTTTTGAAACAATACCAATGGCATTCATCTGTGTAATCTACTTTGTCGGCGTCATGACAAAACGATTCAAACCTGCTTCATTTTTAACCGCCTCGAATTGCACACGGTTAAAATTTGGATTATGCAGTTCTTCCCAAACGCCTAAAAACTCAATCGTATTTCTATTTCGCATCCAGTTTTGAATCACAAATCGCGGGTCGTCCTCATTTCGATATTTTGCAATATCCGTTAATGAAATCCCGATATGCTTCGATATAAAACTTAATACAGCAGGATATACATACAAATATCTTCTACACACTTTTTTATACAATCCCAACATTTTTTCATCACACGCAAAGTCCAGTAAACAATCTAACAAATGTGACAATTCATCTTCTGAATATTTCTGTACCATTTTATATGTGATTCTCGGTTTCAGCTGTTATTTTTTCATTAATAACACTGTCCGGGGATTTGTGGGACAAAAGCGCCACCGTCTCCACATGCGCAGTCATCGGAAACTGATCCACCCCGCACCATTTCCTCAGCTCATACCCCCGCTCCCGCAGGTACTTCAGATCCCTTGCCAGGGTAGCGCTGTCGCAGCTTACGTACACCACCCGCTCCGGGCACATCCGGGCGATGGTATTCAGGAGGCTTTCTTCGCAGCCCTTCCGGGGCGGATCCACCACAATCACGTCGGCCCGGGCATCGCCTTTGGCGTACTGCTCCGGCAGGACTTCTTCCGCCCGGCCCACAAAAAACGCGGCGTTTGTGATGCCGTTTAAGGCGGCGTTCTGCCTGGCGTCCTGGATGGCGGCGGGGATGATCTCCACGCCGCAGACCTGTCTGGCGTTCCTGGCCAGGAACAGGGAGATGGTGCCGATTCCGCAGTAGAGATCCCAGACTGTTTCAGAGCCGGTGAGGGCGGCGTATTCCAGGGCCTTTTCGTAGAGGCGGCGGGTCTGGACGGGATTTACCTGGTAGAAGGAGAGGGGAGAGATGCGGTAGCGGATCTCTCCGATGGAATCCTCAATCCAGGTCTGGCCCCAGAGGGGAAGAACCGTCTGGCCAAGGATGACGTTGGTGCGCTGGCGATTGACGTTCAGGCAGATGCTGGTCATGCCCGGAAGCTTTGTCAGGCGGGAAACCAGCTCTTCGGCGTGGGGCAGGCGTTCGCCGTTCAAAACAAGGCAGACCATAATCTGGCCCGAGGAGAAGCCGCAGCGGATCAGAATGTGACGCACCAGGCCTTTTCCGGTTTCCTCCCGGTAGGGAGGAATATGAAATTCTTCCATCCAGTCCAGAAGGATCCTGAGAATCTCCTCATTGCATTCTTTTCCGAGAAAGCATTGGCTGCTCTCGATAATGCTGTGGGTACGGCCGGCGTAGAAGCCGGCGATGACGCGCCCGTCTTTGGAGAGGCCGACCGGAAACTGGGCTTTGTTCCGGTAGCGCCAGGGATTTTCCATGGCAAGGAACGGCTCCCTGGCGGCTTCCAGAACAGCAGGCTCGTACCCGCCGATGCGCTGGAGATTGCTGAAAATCTTGTTTTCTTTAAAGCGCGCCTGGGCAGGATAGGACATCTCCTGGATCTGGCAGCCGCCGCAGCGGCGTGCCTGGGGACAGAGAGGTTCCACCCGATCAGGAGAAGGGGAGAGTACATTGACCAGACGGGCAAAGCCGTAATTTTTCTTCAGCTTCATGACTTTTGCTTCTACCGTGTCGCCGATCACGGCATCCTTTATAAACAGAGGGAAGCCGTCCATCTTTCCGATGCCGGCTCCTTCTGCGCTCATATCTTCGATTGTCACCTGAATCAGGTCGTCTTTTTTCATAAACAATCCTTTCTCACGCCTTAGGCCAGGCCGTGGATTTGCGGATGTTGGACTCGAAAAAGCGGTTATAGCCCAGCCAGTCGCCGGAATTTCCGGAGGCGTTTAAGGCCTCCCGGAAGGTTTCCATTTTCGCGTCCACATTGTCCGCGAAATTCAGGGCCAGAGCCTCCGGCAGAGCAGGTTTTTTCGGGGAACCGTACTCCAGCTCGCCGTGATGGGCCAGAATACAGTGCTTCAGTTCGCTGGCCAGCTTGCGGGGGAAATCCGGGACACGGCGAATTCCCATGCCTACCAGCTCCACGCCCATGACGATATGGCCCAGAAGCTGTCCGTCATCCGTATAATCGTTTTCGGGAAAGTCCGAGAGCTCCTTGATCTTCCCGATGTCGTGGAAGAGGGCGGCTGTCAGCAAAAGATCCCGGTTCAGACAGCCGTACTGCCTGGCGAAGAAATCGCAGAGCTTGACAACGCCCAGCGTATGCTCCAAAAGGCCGCCCACAAAGCCGTGATGGACGCTTTTCGCGGCGGAGTGCTCCTGAAAGGCCCGGATAAAGTTTTGATTTTCCACAAAAAAACTGTCGGTGAGCCGCTTCAGATAGGGATTTTCAATGCTGGATGCATAGGTCATAAGCTCCGTGTACATCTCCTGGATATCCCGGCTGCTCACGGGAAGATAGTCGCCGGGAACGTATTCGCCCTCTCTGGCAACTCGTATTCGTTTGATATTGAGCTGGAGAGCGCCCTGAAAGCTGGTGACATCCCCCACCACGTCCACGTAATCCAAAGCCTCGAACTCATTGATGCCGGCGGAGCCGGGATCCCAGATCTTCGCGTCGATGGTTCCGGTCTTATCCTGCAGAATGACGTTTTCGTAGGGCTTGCCGTTTTTCGTAAGAGCGGACTGGCGGAATTTGCAGAGATAAATGTCGCCAACCTTTTCGCCCTCCCTCAGTGTCTCAATATATTTCATGATGATTTCCTTTCCTTAAAAAATTATGGTAAATCTAGGACTCCCGTTCCGCGAGCGTAATCGTCAGATCCAGGCTGACATATCGGTCAAGACTTTTTCTCTCAATGGTCAGTACCACGGTGTCACCGGGACTGTGCTTCTTTAAAAGGGCGGCATAGTCCGCGATGGAGCGCACTGCTTCCCCATCAATGGCCGTCAGAATATCCGCGCCCTGTACGCCGGCCAGCATGGCCGGAGAGCCCTCCGCTACCTCCCGGATAAACATGCCAAAGGGCATATCCAGTTCCAGAGCAATGCTCTGGCTTACGTCCCGTCCGCAGATCCCTAAGTAGGCCAGGGGCGTGTCGTTGATCATATCAATAATATCCTTATAGATGCAGGAGATTTCCACGCCTGTGAGGACGCTCTGGCCCTCGTCGCTGGAAAAGCGCTGGCCGAGGATGCCGATCACCTCTCCCTGCAGGTTCAGAAGAATTCCGCTGCCCTGGGAGCTTCCGGCCATGTCTGTGGTCAGCAGTGTGTATTGATCGTCCGTGACTGCCAGAGAGATAACAGAGGTAATCATGCCAAAGGCCATGGAATCTGAGTATCCCAGGGGGCTGCCTACGGCGATAACGGGTGTCCCCGCGTCGGCGGAAGAAGAGTAATTCAAATCCGCAACGGTAACAGGGGTATCTTCAGGGATGTCACTTTGCGCGACACGGACTAAAGACATGCCCAGAATGGAATCGGTTTTATGTATCTGCGCTTCGACCGTCTGACCGTCCGAAAAGGCTACGGTAATTTCGCCGGCGTCTTCGGTTACCCTTGCTTCTGTGAGAATGAAAAGATCAGAACCGGCCTGCCCCACCGCGAGGCCTGAACTCTGGATTCGCCGCTCGTCTACTTCGTTAAAGAGGTTCAGGTCACTGACAGAACCTGTGACGGTGACAATGGATTCGGACGCTTGCGCCGCAACTGCGGACATTTCTTCATAAAGCGCTCCATAAGCGTTCATGTCAAGCTGCGTGTCCAAAGTTTCCTCGGCAGCTTCGCTTTCCGACTCCGCGTCAGCGGACTCGGAACCCGTTTCCGTATCGGAGGAGGTTTCCGTCTCCTCCGGAAGCAGAACGATGTCATCCGGTTCCTTGGGAACGCCTGTAAGCTTCCCCGCAAGGGACTGAACCGCGAAAAAGGTTACGCCGGATATCAGGCCGAACAGCACGGCAAAGAAAGCGGTCCACAGAAGTTTGCCAAACCATTTCTTTCGGTAAAACGGTTTTTTGCGTATCATTTCATTAATAAAAATATAATCTTCGTGTTCTGGACGCTGCATGCAGAAGCTCCTTTCGTTCCTCTGTAAATTCTGCATGCGCCCGTGACAGGCGCACATCTGCCGCCAAAAGCGTCAGGACGGACTGGAAAGCCCGATTCATCCCGTTATTTTAGCAGACAGATATGAACAATTTATGAATATATAAGGAACGATTGTTGCTGCGCATAGCCGTTTACGGCAGCTTCTGCTCACCAAGACAGAAAAGTGGCGCAGGCTGTTTCCATGACGGAGAAATCACCGGACGATTTCTCTGAAACCGCGGCGGTACGCGCCGGGTGTCTGACCATAGCTTCGGTAAAAAAGCTTTGAAAAATAGCTGGGGTGATTAAAGCCGCAGGCAAGAGCAATGTCCGTGACGCTTTTACGGGTTCGCTCCAACAGTCCCCGGCTGATTTCCAGGCGGCAGGAGTTTAAAAAATCAATGGGCGACTGTCCAAGATACTGCCGAAAGATCGCGCAGCACTTGTTCCGACCTACGTTTCCCGCCGAGGCAATGTCGGAGAGGGTGAGTTTCTCGCTGTAGTGCCGGTAAACGTAGGAAACCATGGCTTTCTGCGCTTCCAGATCCAAAGAGCCTGGGCCTGGCAGGGAGGCTGGCCTGACCGAATCCTGGCGCAGCAGGGCGGCAAATAAAAGGCTCATGATTCCTGCGACTTCCAGCTCATAGCCGTAAGGGGCCGTCTTTTTCAGATCAGCGATTTGATCGAGAAAGCCGCGCACGGAAATTCCTTCCGGGGAAGCGCCGGAAAAAGAAAGACACTCCAGGCTGCGGTTTTCCAGAACCGGAAGAATGTAGGTTTCATAGAGAAGCGGATTCCCGGTAAAAAGCTGAGGATGGAACAGAATGCAGAGAAATTCACATTCCTGGCGGCCAAAGGAGTTGCCGTAGTGCATCTGCCTGGTATTTACGAAAAGACAGTCGTCCTTTTCCAGAAGAAGCTTTCTGCCGTTTATAAAATAATTCATTTTCCCGCTTTTTATACGGATAAATTCCAGATCCTCATGCCAGTGGCAGAGAGCCTGCATATCCGGGTAGCTGGAAAGCTTTGCTTCCCGAATGTAAAGGGGAATGCCCGCAGTGTCGTACTGGACAATCTCAGAGGCATCCTGCATCATATATTCCGGATACATCAAATCAAATTCCACCTCCAGTTTTCTATACGCTATACCGCGAATTTTGCTTTGCGCTGTCCGGATAAAGCTTCGAAGAGGGAAGAAACATCCGCCGAGTACGATTGTTATAAAAAACAGGGAGAATTATGGTAGCATAGGCAGCTTCTGCGGATTATAATGCAAAACGAATACAAGGCTGGACAGTGACAGCTTCTGGTACTGGACATTATAGCACAGGCGCCGCCGCCGCGCCATATGGAGGAGGAAAGAGATGAAAAACCGCGCTTTTTATAAAAAGCTGTTTGCTTTGGTGCTGCCCATTGCTGTTCAGAATCTGATGACGGCCCTGGTCAGCGCCTCCGACGCTCTGATGCTGGGCTTTTTGAATCAGGATGCTCTTTCTGCCGTATCCCTGGCTACCCAGGCGCAGTTTGTTCTGAATCTGTTTTACGCGGCTCTCACCATTGGAACGACGATTCTGGCGGCCCAGTACTGGGGCAGGCAGGACGCGGAGGCCGTGGAGAAGGTGCTGGCGGTGGCACTGCGGTTTTCCATGGGGATCTCCCTTGCGTTTTTTCTTGCCGCCCTTCTGGCACCTGGCGGCATTATGCGCGTTTTTACCGACGACCCCGTTTTGATACGCCTTGGAATCCCTTATCTGAAAATCGTGGGCTGGTCCTGGCTGTTCATGGGAATTTCCCAGATCTATCTGTGCATCATGAAAAACAGCGGACGGACGCTGCGCAGCACGGTTTATGGTTCCGTGGCGGTTTTCCTGAACATTGCCTTAAACGCTGTGCTGATTTTCGGTTTGTTTGGGATGCCGGGCCTCGGCATCCGCGGAGCGGCCATCGCCACCTTGATTTCCAGGGCAGCGGAACTGCTCTGCGTGCTTTGGGAGAATCGGAAAAAAGAGGAGGTATGCATCCGCTGGACGGCGCTGAAGAATGGCGGAGGCGTTCTTCAGCGGGATTTCTGCCGCTATACGGGACCGGTTCTGGCCAATGAGCTGGTATGGGGCTGCGGTTTTACCATGTTTTCGGTGATTATGGGGCATCTGGGAAGCGACGCGGTGGCGGCAAACTCCATCGCGAATATCGTAAAAAATATCATTGCCTGCTTCTGCCTGGGAATCGGAAGCGGAAGCGGGATTCTGGTGGGCAATGAGCTGGGAAGAGGGGACCTTTCACGGGCAAAGGAATACGGCGGCCGGCTCTGCCGGATTGCCCTGGGGGCAGGGGCGCTGTCCGGGCTGGTACTGCTGGTTTTCAGCCCGCTGATCCTGGGTTTCGCGGGAACTTTGACACCCCGGGCGAAGGAGTATCTGCAGGTCATGCTTTTGATCTGCGCCTATTATCTGGTAGGGAAATCTCTGAATTCCACGGTGGTGGCCGGAATTTTCTGCGCGGGCGGGGATACCCGCTTCGGACTGCTCTGCGACGCAGTGACCATGTGGATTGTCATTGTGCCGGTGGGCATGCTGGCGGCCTTTGTGCTGCGGCTTCCGGTTCTGGCCGTCTATTTCCTGCTGAATCTGGACGAGATCATAAAGCTGCCTGCTGTGTACCGCCACTACCGGAAATATCGCTGGGTACGGAACCTGACGGTACAGGAGGACTCCGGGGCGCCTGCTGCGGGCACTTCATAATTGTAAAAGGACGCCGCCGGACAGGCGGCATACATTCAGGATACCGGATACACCCGCCGACCCTTTTGGGGATTGCGGTACGCCCTGGCGCGCGGGCGTATGAAGGTTTAGAAAGTGAGGAGGAATCAAGTATGAACAATATTGAGAGAAGAGACCGGGAAATGGCCTACATTTCCGACGAAGCCGTCATGGAGGAGCAGAAGAAATGCCGGAAAATCCTTCAGACACTGAATACCGTGGACCGCTCGGACTTTGAAGCGATTGGAAAGATCGTAAAAGAGCTGTTTGGAAAATCTGAAAACGCATTTTTGAATCCGCCGTTTTACTGCGATTACGGCTCCCATATCGAGGTGGGGAAAAACTTTTTCGCGAATTATAACTGCACAATCATCGATGTGGCGAAGGTCATCATCGGAGACAACTGCCAGATGGCGCCGAATGTGGCCATCTATACGGCGGGCCATCCGGTGCATCCGGATTCCAGAAACAGCATGTATGAATACGGAGTCGGAGTGACCATCGGCGACAATGTGTGGATCGGCGGAAATACGGTGATTCTTCCGGGCGTGCATATCGGGAGCAATACGGTGATCGGCGCCGGAAGCGTAGTGACGAAGGATATTCCGGACTGGGTGATCGCGGCGGGAAATCCCTGCCGGGTAATCCGCGGCATTACAGAGGCGGACCGGAAGTTTTACTATAAAGACCGGGAATTTGATCCGGAGGCATGGGAGCATATCCGCGGCGGCCAGCCCCGGCAGTAATGTCCTGGAAGAAGCAGATATTTTTGTGTTGTTATAGAAGAGGAACAAGGAAATTATGAAAAGCTGGAAAGCGAAATTTTTTACGATCTGGACAGGGCAGGCATTCTCTCTGTTTGGATCAAGTCTTGTGGACTTCGCGCTAATCTGGTGGCTTACAGAGACTACGGGTTCTCAGAGAGTTTTAACGATAAGCAGTCTGCTGACGCTGCTGCCTCGTATGCTTTTAGGACCTTTTGCCGGGACGCTGATTGACCGTGTGAACCGTAAGAGAGTAATGATTCTGGCGGACGGTGCGATTGCGTTTCTTACGCTTGGACTGCTCTTCGCATACCATAGAAACGCAATGACCGTCTTTTTGGTGATGGGTGCGCTGCTGCTGCGGTCATTGGGAAGCATGTTCCATCAGCCAGCCATGAAATCGGCAACGGCGCTTTTGGTTCCCGCTTCTCAGCTTGCCCGCATCGGCGGACTAAACCGGATTCTCTCCGGGGCAATGAATATCGTGGCGCCTGTGGCCGGAGCGATGGTGATTGAACTGTTTGACATTGGGGCTGTGCTGTGTATCGATGTGGTGACGGCGGCGGTAGCGGTAGCGACCCTGGCAGCTGCCAGTGTCCCGGATGCGTCTGAGGGAGGAGAGCAGAAAAAGCATACGCTATTCAAAGAGACGGCGGATGGACTGCGTTATGTATGGAATACGAAGAGCGTACTTTTTGTGGTTGGAACTTGCACGCTGGCGAATTTCTGCATCGGCCCGGCAGAATCTCTGAAATCCTTGATGATTACTACGGTTTTTCACGGAGGAGCCCTGGAGCTTTCATGGGTTACGGCAGCTACAGGGCTTGGAATGATTGTCGGCGGCGTGGTCATGGGAATATGGGGAGGCTGCAGGCGCCATCTGAAGACCAGTGCGATCGGCTGGGGCGGCGTCGGGATCGCCTATGGAATGGTGGCGTTCCTGAAACCGGAAGGATTTCTACTTTTGATTCTTTGTATGTTTGTAAGCGGAATATTTTTGGCAATAGGAAACGCCGGACTGGATGCCTTTTATCAGACTAAGATTCCAAAAGAATATCACGGTCGCGTTTATTCGGTGCTGATGACATTGGACAATATGACTGTGCCGCTGGGGCTTGCTGTAGCCACTGTTTTCAGCGGCTTGCTTCCAATCCGGTTTTGGTATCTGGCAACAGGACTGCTGCATTTCTGCTTGTTTTTATTCTGGAGCGCTTCCAGAGAGCTGAAGCGCGCGGAAGAGAGGGAAACTGGTGTATAGGATGGCCGGGCAAATCAGGGTAAACAAAACCGGCACAAATCTGCCGGAATAATCCGCCGGATGGAAATATACATTGCGAACCGCTCTATTCTATGCTAAGCTGAAGGTAGGCAATTGCGAAACAGGTTTGCAAGATTGATTCCAGCGAGGTAAAGATCCTGTATGACCGGATTTTCAGGAGGTGGATGCGGATAACAGGATTTTGAGACATGAAAACAAAGCAGATAGGGATATCTG
>DVIQ01000118.1 GCA_018711185.1 Candidatus Limivivens intestinipullorum
AGCCCATATTTATTATTTCAAAGCTGTCAAATTTTACATCGGAAGATAAAGCCTATTTAAAGAATTGTGAAAAGTGGTTGGAAATTTTAAATGAGGCATTCAAAGGGAAAGAATATGATTCGTATAGTACAAATACCATTTCTGAAAAATTAGTTGGCTGTCAAATTCACGGAAGCTATATTGGTTTGAATTCGGTATACTTAATTGAATTATTTGCAAATCTTTCCAGGCAAATAGATAAAGGTGTTCAGGAGAAGTATTTGAATTGGTTATATAGTGATGATGTGACAATTCATTATGCAGGCGTTAAGTTAAGGGAGTTTTCCAACATAGATATAAATGTCCTTTACAGACTTCTGTTTCATATTTCAAAATTCGAGTGTTTTGACGATATTTTTGCCGCTGGAATAAAGCAGTTAGCAAGCAAATATTGCATGGATGGCTTATGGAATTTTGGTAACGCATTTTCTGTTCAAAAACTATCAGATACATGGAGAAATGAAAAAATAAAAATTTGTGACCATTCAGTTCTGGCGTGGGTGGCTAAACTGTCATGAAATTATCCGGTGGATGACTCCGTAGAATGGCTGCCAGTGAGTGATTCGCGCAGCGAAGGGTAATGTATTAAGAAGGCAGGCCTGCCACAATTTCACAAGTCCGTATCAAAGATTTGGTAATCGTAAAAGATTGTCTATTCGGGAAAAGCAATACGCTTTATTGTTATATTGTATTTCGGTAATCTTCGGGGCATCTGAACCATCTCGATTTTCTTTACGGATGCGTTATCTTTCCAAAGACGTGCTATAATATGTGTTCAGGAACTTAAACAGACGGAGATGAGGAAATGCCAAATACGATAGAAGATGTCATGCGTCTGGAACGGGAGTTCAAGGCGTGCCATAAAGTTTTGACCGCAATCGGAGATGAGACGAGGCAACATCTGATCTGTGTCATGCTTCAAAACGAATGCGGAGGACATCGTGTGATCGATATCGCTAAGCAAACAAGTCTTTCCCGGCCGGCAGTATCGCACCATATGCAGATTCTGAGAGATGCAGGAATCGTCAAAAGCAGAAAAGAAGGAACCTGCATCTACTATTATTTGGACCCTGAAGCCGGCCAGCTTAGTGCATTGATCACTTTGTTCAGCGATGTGCGTGAGTTTATGAAATATGTTCCAGACAGGAGTGGTGACAATGATTAAGCTGCATATTTCCCGTTCGGGTAAGGATACGCCCTTCGAAAAGGAGATTTATATGGACTTATTACAGGCGATGCGTAACCGGCATTCGGTACGGTCTTATACAAACAAACCGATAGAAGGTGAAGTAAAAGAAAAGTTATCCGCTTTGATTGCGCAGTGCAACGGGGAAAGCGGCCTGCACATTCAACTTGTTTTGGATGACGCTGGATGGCAATACCGTGTCGGCTAAGGCGGGAATGGGATTTTACAGTAGAATTGATTTGGGCATTGCAAAATACCATTTTGAAATTGGCGCAGGAACAGAGAATTTCCAGTGGGGCAAAACCAGTTCCTGAAGCTGTCATCGCCTTGCGTATATCTGTCATTATCTGTTCATTATAAGCAACAGGACAGGGCATCGGAAATGCCCCATCCTTCCGGGCCTGCTGTTCATCTGCCGTATGGAGAAACCGATATGGTGGTCATTCGATTTCAATGGATACGCTTCCGTCCGCATGCTCGCCCCATATGCCGATATAGGTGCTTGCGCCGTTCACCTCCACAGTGCCGGTGTAAGCACCGCTTTCAGAGAGAAGAACCACGGGATCATCTGAGCCGAAGCGGAGAAAAACTGCGGCGCTGCCGTTTTCAAGGGAAAGCGTGCACGTGATGTTCAGGGCGCTGCCGCCCTCGCGTTCCAGGGTGGTGCCGCCGAACAGAAGCTCTGTTCCCGTAAAGTCCGAATAGTCCGCTTCATAGGAACCCGTATAATTATCCCCGCCTTTTTCCAGGCGGCCTTTCAATCTGCCTTCCGGCGTCAGCGCGGTGGAACCCGCTTCATCCAGGAGCGCCCCATAGGCTTCCAGAAGATGGTCTTTCAGCTTGCCGTCGTTCATTTCTGTTAAGGAATCAAGCATCTGGCTGGTGCCATCCGCCAGTCCGTTCATCACAATATCGGTGCCATCCGCCAGTCCGCTCAAAATGGCGTCCGTTCCGTCCGCCAGAGACTGCATGGCCGTTGAGCAGCCGGATAAGCTGCAGGCGCAGAGCAGCGCACAGGTGAAACTTATGATTTTTCTGATTGTTTTGCTTGTCTTCATGATCGATTTTCCTCCTTAAGCGCGCTGCCTGCCGCGCCTTTTCCTTCCTTTTTTCTTTTTTGTTTTTCCCGCCTGGCTGGTGGGATGCGAAAGCAGCAGAACCGCCGCCGTCAGAACGAGAACCGCCGCGATGCCTGCAAGCGACAGTAAGATGCTGGGGGCCTGCGTGGCGCCGTTATAATCCTGCATGTCGAATCCGGCGAGGATCAGCGCCGCGGAAAACGGGTATGCGGACAGAAGGAAGCCGCTCTTGAAAAAAAGAATGCAGTACCCCAGGAAAAATGTCAGAAGGGAACCGCCAAGATAAGCTCCCCGCAGCTGGCCGAAAATCAGAATCATCGGCATGCAGACCAGGCAGGTATTGAAAGCGGCCGCAATCACCTGCGCGCCCTGCCGTAACAGGACGGCGGCGGAAAGACCGTCCAGACCGGCAATCGTGCCTGTCAGAACCGTGACGGCCACGCTGTAAGCTCCAAACATCAGGGACAGCCAGATGGTGACGATCAGCTTCCCTCCCAGCAGTCCGGGGTAAGAGACCGGAACCGTCAGCAGATTTTTCATGGTATCGTTCGTGTGCTCGCGGTCAATCATCCAGCCGCCGGTCATGACAAGAGAGAGCGGAAGGAAAACCTGCGTATTTCCCCAGATTACGCTGGAAAACAGAGTGACAAAATTATAGTCGGGATCACGGTTTTCCGGATTGATGATCAGCTGGCTGCCATATTGCACAACGGGGCAGAGTGCCAGAGCCACGATGCCGACCAGCAGAATCTGGCAGCGCCTTATCTTGCGCCATTCCCCTTTCAGAATACTCCACATAGTTTATACCTCCTAACAGCTCTGGCGCTTATAGACCAGTGAGATTAAAGTCAAAAACACCGCCGACTCCAGGATAACAATCAGAAATGCCTGGGGAGTCGTCACAAAATAGGGGCTGATCCGTTCCAGCAGCTCCGCCATCTGCGCGCCGGGGTCTGAGGTATCAAGGTACTGGAAGAACCAGCGGAAGGTCAGCGGCCCGGGCAGCAGTGTCCCCGGATTGAATCCGAACGGCTGCATGAGAAAAAAGTCGTTGGTGCCGAAAATATAGTTGACCGTCGTATAGAAAAAGGTGATGATTACGGAAATAATGTAACTGCGGTTTAAAAGCACCACCAGAAGAACGCATGGCAGCGCCCCGGCCCACATCATGATCCCCTGGCCGATTCCCACCCAGAACAGCTTCCAGAAGCCTGTCGGCTCCAGTCCGGATGCCAGCACGATGGCCAGATTGACCAGGCCGCCGACAGCCATAAAAGCGACGGAAAACAGAAACAGCAGCACCATCTTCGCCAGGGCCAGCTCCGGTTTGCCCACGGGGACTGTCATCAGATTCTTCAGGGTATCGTTGTCCTGTTCTTCAAAAAGCAGATTGGATGCGAGCACGATCACGGCGGGCATGAGAAGCAGGTACGCGCTCAGCTGAAACAGGGCGGACATCAGGCGGTCCACCGCTTCCGCACCGTCTGAAAACTCCCTCATCTCCGGCAGAAACAGCGCGCATCCCAGCGGGAGCAGGGCCGAAATTGCCACTGCGGCGAAGAACAGGGGCCTGCGTTTCAGTTTGGCAAATTCACAGCGTAAAAGCTTAAGCAATTCCCTCACCTCCCGTGACCTGTTTGAAATAATCCTCCAGAGTGTCTTCATACAGATGTGCGTCGGACACGGACAGTCCCGCCTCCACAAACAGCCGGACCGCTTCTCCGGCGTCCAGGCGGGGACTGCGGACCGTCAGCCCGTTGGCGCTATCCACCTGAACGTTCTGAACGCCCAGCCTGCTCTCAAGCAGCCTGGCGGCCGTCGGCGCATTGGAAACGGTAAAACGGATATACTTTCCATTCTTCGCTTCCAGTTCCTCAAGGCTTTCTTCTTCCAGCAAAACGCCGTGGTCGATGATCCCGATGTCGTCGGCAAGCAGGGCGATCTCCGACAGGATGTGGCTGGAGATCAGTATGGTTTTTCCGGTGGAATCGCACAGCTCCCGGATAAAGCCGCGCATCTCTGCAATGCCAATGGGGTCAAGGCCGTTGATCGGCTCATCCAGAATCAAAAGCTCCGGGTTGTGCATCACGGCCAGAGCGATGGCAAGACGCTGCTTCATGCCCAGGGAGTATTGGGAAAACAGTTTTTTGTCCCGGTATGGCAGATTGACGACTTCCAGAGCGTCTTTGATAAATCTGGTGCCTTTTAGGCCCCGCAGGTCGGCAAAAATCCGAAGGTTTTCCGTTCCTGTCAGATTCGGATAAAAACCCGGCGATTCAATCAGAGAGCCGATGCGGGGCAGGATTTTCTTTTCGTTGCCGCGAAGCGGCCTGCCCCAGATCTTCACTTCGCCGGAAGAAGGAGCCGTAAGGCCCAGCAGCATCCGCATGGTGGTGGTTTTGCCGGCGCCGTTGCGGCCCAGCAGGCCGTAGACACGTCCTTTTTTCACATGGATGGACAGGTTGGACACGCTGTTTACTTCTCCGTATGTTTTGGTAAGGCCGCGGGTTTCGATAACATAACTGTTCATGAGTGAATGCCTCCTTTCGTGATGATGTAAGCATATCACCCCGACCTTAAGATAACGCTGAGCCAACCTTGAATTATCTCTGAGATGCAATATTCGGCCGAACGGTGTGAAGATTTCGCTTCAGACGGTGTGACGGTTTCGGCTTGATCGGTGCGGTGTTTTCGGATAACGGTGTGACTGCCGGGTTGATATGGTAAACTCTTTCTTGCAGCAAT
>DVIQ01000016.1 GCA_018711185.1 Candidatus Limivivens intestinipullorum
CCCCGGCGGGTGATACTGCCTTCCATCAATTCGGAAGGGGAAACGCCGGCATCCACCACAAAAGTCTTTTTCAGCAGGCGGGTTCCATCTTCTTCCTCTGTCCAGATTTTGGTGGGGAGGTGCTCTCCGGATGGTTCCGGCATCGTATCTTCGGTAATGTCGATGATGGACACTTCCGGCTGCGGGCTGTCCTCTGCACAGACAGCCGGGGCTGCAGCCACTAGAAACGCTGCCATCAATGCCGCAGCGATCCCGCGGCGGGTCTTTCGAGTCATGGCAATCTTCCTTTCTTGGCATAAAAAATAACCGCCCATTTTCATGGACGGTCTATAAACGATAATAAGGCGTGTGCTGTATTTCGTAGCCTCTGTTATTCGAACAAAGAAAACAACCAAAGTTTGGCTGTCTTCTTGGCTTCTGATTGTACAATTCAGATCAACTTTTCGTAATCACGCCTGCCATAGAAAAAACGCAGTATGTAGACGGTATGTGTAGTTTCCTCAACTCGATAGATCATTATATAGTTTTTTATAACCACCTTGCGATAGCCCAGTGCCATAAGTCTTGCGTTTTGGCAAAAGTTGTACATAAACGGCATTTTTTCCAAGTTGGCATAACATGTATCTACTTCACTCAAAAAGCTGGAAGCTGCCGATGGATTATCCAATTCCCTGCCGATATAGTCGAGAATATCCTCTAAGTCCTGATTGGCAAGCGAAGTGATTTCTACATTAAAGTCCATGCTTGGTCCTCAGTTCTTTCAGTGTTTGACGAGCATCCATCGTTTTCCCATCGCGGATTTCATTTTCCGCCTCTGCCAATTTTTCATACATATCCAGCAATCGCATTTTCTCTTCATAGACTTTCATGCTCATAATGACCATATCGCCGTATCCATTCTTTGTGATATATACCGGCTCTGTCGATTCATTACACATTTGTGAGATGGCTGCAGTATCTTTTAAATCTTTAATCGGAATTATGCGTGCCATATACTCCTCCCCTTTCACAGCATAATAATACCATAATTATGTCATAATTTCAAGAGGAATTACTCATCACAAAAAAGTTTACAAACGCTCTTTCTCTAAAAACGATCCGTTATTTGTTTGCAGAAAGCTATACCCGCGGGCTGCCTCCTCCATACACCGGTTCAGAATTTCAAAGAATCGTTCCGGCGTCAGCACTTGATCCAGCCATAGGGTCGCGCGGTATGAATAGCCTCCGACATCCGCGTTAAACACATGGCTCCCCAAAACGCTGCTGAGATTCAGCTGGTTCAGTTTCTTCCAATCTCCGGAAAAAGTCATTGCTCTGGCAAAGCAGATAACCAACAGCGGATGCAGCGGCGAGAAGGAAATCTGCATATAGTAATCATTGTACTGAGCCGTTAATGACGTCTCATCCTCGTCTTCCACCTGGACGCTGTTTCGGATCATTCGCCGGGTATCATTGGCAATCTGCTGGCGCCGGTCTTGTTCTTCTTTACTCCAAATACTCATAATACCTCCTATCTGGCCGCCGCAATATGGGTGATTGCTCCCCAAATTCGGTTGCTTTCATGATTGATCCCCAAAATCCGCACGGTAACGCGGGAACCTCTGGGCGGACGCCCCCGTTTGGGATAACTGCATAAACAGTCGATCCCACCGTCCAGCGCGACGAAAACCCCTGTGGTATCTACCATACTGACCGTTCCCACATACCGGTTTCCGACCGAATACCGCTTTAACGCCTTTTCATAAGGATTTTCACCAGCTTGCTTGACGGAGGCTGTCACCTGAATATGGCTGCGGTCGCTCCGGTCAAGCTTGAGGATCTTTACCAGGACACGCTGTCCGGTCTGATACTGTACCCCAGCGTCCATGAGCCTCTGGTAGCTCAGTTCCCGGAGAGGAATATAAACTTCCAACCCAAAGAGATCCGCAAAAATGCCTGCCCGGATCACAGATACAATCCGTGCTTCCGCGCAAACTCCTTCATAAATCAGGTTATTTCCATCCCGATCCCTGCCAAAATAGTATTGCCGCCGCTTTATTTCCATAGCTTCCAAACGGCTGCCAACGGCAATCCCGGATTCCTGGTCAATGCCTTTGATGATGTAATCTATTTCCGCCCCCAGCCGTTTGTTCAGGGTGTCAGAAAGGATTTCCTCCGGAGAACGTCCCTGCCTGTCCTCTACGAGGAGGACAGCCTGGTCTGCCGGAATAATGATTTTGAAATCGCCATGATAAAGGACAGCCAGGGAACGGGAACCTGCCTGTTCCACACCCTGAATGGTACCGGTGAGAATCCTCTGGGTTTTCATGGATTCTACCAGGTCCAGCAAGTCGCTTCGAGCTTTTTCTGCCGCTGTTTCCACAGTCAATCGGTCCCCAATGGCCAGCACCGGCGCATTAGCCGCGCGGGCCTGCCTTCTCCTTCTGGGACGCTGAACAGGTTCTGGGGCTTCTGATCCTGCCGGTTCCGGTTCGGATTCTGTCTCCTGTTCTGCTTCGGTTTCCTCATTTTCATCTGGCTCCGGTTCCTTTTCCGCAGACGGATCCGGTATTGGATCTGGGACAGCCTGTTCTTCATCGGATGGGATTTCATCCAAAGCCGACTGCTCCAATTCCTCTTGCATCATTTCTTCGTGATTGAGTTCCATACGAAAATCCTCCTTTAACTAAAATTTATCCGGCGGCTTTGCTGAGCTGTAAAGAGTTGTTTTCCGGGTTGCCGGGGCCGGCTTCGGCTTATCCTCCTCAGTATTTTGAGCTGTTTGCGTTTTTTGTGGCTGCTCGATTGGCGGCGCCGCCGGCATATAATCCATAATGGTTGTTTTGGATATTTCCACTGACATGGGATGTTTGGTGTAATCCAGCTTTTTCAGCTTTATGATGTTGTGCCCGCGGATAATGCAGAGCATCTCTTCATTGGGCAGCCGGAGCACCTCATCCGGAGTCATCAGCCGCCGTTTCCCGTGTCCTTCCGTTTGGCGATACTGTGGGATGACCTGGACGACTGCCATGGTTTTCCGGACCGTCATGGTGGATTTTACCTCAATGCTGATGTCTCCGCTGCGGGCTGAAAAGTATTCTGCGGTAAGGTCGTCGGTGCATCCCAGCATCAGCTGGATGTCACAGTTTCCAACGATTTCGGACCACAGGTTATTGGGATACCGGTTTTGAAGCTGACCCAGGCTTTGTACCGCCAGCATGACCCGGATGTCCCGGGAACGGATGGTGCTGAGGGCACGGCAGAAATCCGAGCCGTCCGGCGCTGCCCCCAACTTGCCGATGTTGTTGAATTCGTCCAGGATTAAGTTCACCGGCACATCGCAGCGGCCGTTTGGCCGGGAATCCGCATATCGGGTCAGCTTGATAAACAGACAGGAAAAGAAAAGGGACGACAGAAACGCCATGGTCGCGTCCTGATCGCTCAAAACAATGTAGTAAGCGCATTTGTGTTTGGCCGGAGCCGTCAGATCAATGTCTGACCGGCTGGTTATCCGCTGTACCGCCTCATTTTGGAGCACCTGCAGCCGGGTGCCAAGGCCCAGAATAATCCCGGAACGGACTGTATCGCTGCTGGATTGGGCAAAAAGGCTGTAGGGCCCTCTGGCTGGATGTTCTGCCGGCAGATGATCAAAAATGGCCAAAAGCCGCGATGTATCGTTTTGCGTCAGCAGCTGGTAGACCGCCGGAAGATGTTTTGCCTCCGGATTCCGGCTTTTATCCTGATCCACCAACAGGATCAGAGCTTTCAGCAGGTTGCTTTCGCCGTTGTCCCAAAAGTGATCTCCCTTGCCGGTACTGGTGTTGCCGATAATGACATTGGTAAGCACCTGCACCATTAGGGTATCGCCGTTTAAGTCTGACATGCAGTTCCAGGAATCCCCATGAGCCGGGTTCACTAAATTAAACACCTTCACTTCGTACCCATGCTTGCGGTAAAGCTCGGAAGTATCGGCGTACAACTCCGCCTTGCTGTCGGTAATGATGACGGATTCTTCGCGGGCAATGGCCTGAAACAGTGCGTTGCGGATAATTGCCCGTGACTTCATGGTGCCGGACGCGCCGAAAACAGCAAAATGCCGGTTGAGCCTGGTGTCCTTTGGCATACAGACGGCCTTCCCCTGGTACTCGCCCAGGATCGTGCCTTCCGCCTTTTCAATGGGAGAAATCTCCAAAACCTCTTCCATCTCTTTTTCACTCATCCAGGATGCCGTCCCGTAGGTGCCGTCTTTCAGGATCCGGAACCCGCGTTCATCATAATCTTTGTTTCCTTTTTTCAGATGATAAAGGACTGCCCCTGAAATTGCTGCTCCCGCGGCGAGCAGAAGCAGCATCCCCTTCAGCCCATTAGGAGTAAACGCCTGCACAAAACATATCCCGGGACTAAACCGAACCGGCTCCATAACCTGCTGTCCGGTCAGGCCGCCGCTGTCCATCCAGACCGTGTAATTTGTAAAAATCTGCGCCATCACTCCTCCCAAATAAAGAAGCGCTGCCAATCCCAGAATGATGGCAGCGATCAAAATCGGTTTTTTATATTTGTCCGGCAATGTCATTCCTCCATTTCCAATGCCTCCTCCACCATTTTCATGTCCAGAAATTTGAAAGGAACATGGTGACCAAGATATTCCTCAAGCAAACAGCGCTGTTCCGGGAAACACAGGATTTCAAAGGAATTCGCCTGAGCTTGGAACGCCTCCCGCAGCCGGATCAAACGGGCGAGATTCTGGTCCAGAAAGGAGTAGACGTACTTGCCGCCCAGGTAGGCGTCATATTCCATCATCCCGGTTCCGCCGGACTGGGTTTCCTTCTCAAACAGCAAATTCAT
>DVIQ01000017.1 GCA_018711185.1 Candidatus Limivivens intestinipullorum
GGAATCCGCTCACGCCTGAATCATTTTCTTACGCCGCAAACAGCAAGTGTTTGCGGCTGCTGTAAATAGTAACTGTAAATTTTATTTGGGGAATATTTTTCCGGGCCGATCATAGAATGGTAAAAAAGACGGGGAGAAGCAAAATGGGCAACAAGACAAGAATTGTTGTACTGCGGAAAAGAGAACTGATCTACACCGGCATTTTCGCTGCCCTGGCCATCACCCTGGTCGTGCTGCTGTTTCTGATGTTCCGCCCCCAGTCCGACGGCTCATCGGATACCGGCGCCAGGCCCATTGCCAGCTCGAAATACAAACCTGGCGTTTACACCACTCCCGTATCCATGGGCGGTCATACCGTGGACGTTGAGGTTACGGTGGACGCCGATCAGATAAACGGCGTGCGTCTGGTGAATCTGGACGAAGCTGTCCTGACCATGTATCCCTTAGTGGAACCTGCTATGGAACATATCGCCTCTCAGATCTGCGAAACCCAGTCTCTGGAAGGACTCACCTGTCCGGAGGGCAGCCAGTACACCTCCCAGGTATTGGTAAACGCTGTGTCAGAGGCCCTGGAAAAGGCAGAGGGCACCGTAGAGGCACAGTAACCTGTGCCTCATGCTCCCCTGCTTTGCACGCGCGGCATGACAGCCGCGGACATGCCGCCTTTCCCGGTTATTGCCCATAATACGCGTTGGCTCCGTGCTTCCGGTAATAGTGCTTGTCCTGGAGCTCCTGGGGCGCCGGCTGAACCTGGGGATTGATCCGCTCGCAGCGGGCCGCCATTTTGGCCACCTCTTCCAGGACAACGGCGTTATGCACCGCCTCATGGGCGTCCTTACCCCAGGTAAAGGGACCGTGATTCTTGCAGAGAACCGCGGGAACCGCCTCATAATCCCGGTCTTTAAAGTAATCCACAATCAGAAGCCCGGTGTTCTTCTCATAAGCTCCGTCAATCTCTTCCTTTGTAAGGCAGCGCAGGCAGGGAACCTCCCCGTAAATATAATCCGCGTGGGTTGTACCGTAGCAGGGAATGCCCCGTCCCGCCTGGGCCCAGCTCGTGGCCCACGGAGAATGGGTATGGACAATCCCCCCGATCTTCGGGAAAGCCCGGTAAAGCTCCAGATGGGTGGGCGTATCCGAGGAGGGCTTATACTTTCCCTCCACTTTTTCTCCGTTCAGATTCATGACCACCATGTCCTCCGGCGTGAGCTTATCATACTCCACTCCGCTGGGCTTGATCACAAAAAGGCCGGATTCGCGGTCAATTCCGCTGACATTTCCCCAGGTAAACGTCACTAGCCCGTATTTGGGCAGCTCCATATTCGCCTCGTAAACCTGTTTTTTTAACGCTTCCAGCATCGCAAACACTCCTCTCAGTTCAGGGTATCCACCGCCGCCCGCTCGATGGGCAGGCACGCGGTATATCTCTTGATAAAGGCGTCAAAGCCCTTTACATCCTCCGGGTCCGGCTCCACCTTCACGCCGCTGTTTCCGGCAAATACCCGGTTATCCAGCCAGGAAGCCAGAGATTCACCCTCTTTCCTGTCAATCATAAACCGGGCCAGCAGAGCGATTCCCCAGGCGCCGCCCTCTCCTGCGGTCTCCATAACCGCCACCGGAACGTTCACAGCCCCGGCCATAATCTTCTGGCCTACGCCCTTTGTCTTGAACAAGCCGCCATGTCCCAGAAGGCAGTCAATTTCCACGCCCTCCTCTTTAATCAGAATATCCAGCCCGGTTTTTAACGCGCCCAGAGCCGTATACAGATGCACTCTCATGAAATTCGCCAGAGAAAACCGGCTGTCCGGCGTTCTCACGAACAGGGGACGCCCCTCCTCAAAGCCTGTGATGTGCTCCCCGGAAAAATAATTGTACGCCATCAGGCCGCCGCAGTCCTTATCCCCTTCCAGGGCCTTGTTGTACAGGACGGAGAACAGCTTCGACGTATCCGCCTCCACCCCGAAGGCTTCCGCGAACTCCTTAAAGAGTCCTACCCAGGCGTTCAAATCCGAAGTGCAGTTGTTGCAGTGTACCATGGCCACCAGATCCCCGGAGGGCGTGGTCACCAGGTCGATCTCCGGATGCACCTTCGCGAGCTCCTTTTCCAGAACCACCATGGCAAACACCGAGGTTCCGGCAGAGACATTTCCTGTTCTCTTCGCCACGCTGTTGGTGGCGGCCATTCCGGTTCCCGCGTCGCCCTCCGGCGGACACAGAGGAATCCCGGCCTGAAGGGTGCCGGTGGGGTCCAGAAGCTTTGCCCCTTCGCAGGTCAGCGTCCCGGCCGTCTCGCCTGCTCTGAGCACCTTCGGAAGCAGCGCTTCCAATTTCCAGGGATATCCCTTTTCGGCCACCGCCTCGTCAAAGAGACGGATCATTTCTTTGTTGAACGCGCACTCCCGGACATCGATGGGGAACATGCCGGAAGCCTCTCCCACGCCCAGAACCTTTTCCCCGGAGAGCTTCCAGTGGATATACCCCGCCAGAGTCGTAAAAAAGCGCACGTCCTTTACATGCTCTTCTCCGTTTAAAATCGCCTGGTACAGATGCGCGATGCTCCATCTCTGGGGAATGTGATAGGAGAACAGCTCGGTGAGCTTCTCCGATGCCTCCTCCGTGATGGTGTTTCTCCAGGTACGGAAAGGCACCAGAAGCTCGCCCTTCTCATCAAAGGCCATATAGCCGTGCATCATGCCGCTGAAGCCGATGGCTGCCAGACGCGTTACCGGAACGCCGTATTTTTCCATCACATCCCTTGTCATATCCCGGTAGCAGCCCTGAAGCCCCTTCCATATATCCTCCAGGCTGTAGGTCCAGATGTTATTTTCCAAACGGTTCTCCCAGTCATAGCTTCCGGAAGCGATTACCTGATTCTCCCCGTCGATCAGAACCCCCTTGATTCTTGTGGAGCCAAACTCGATCCCTAAGACCACGCCGCCCTCCTGTATCAATTCTTTTGTCTTATCAATACCCATAATAAAGTTACCCTCCTGTCTTCATAAATAACCGTTCAGCTATGCTAAGCCGCCGCCCGTCTTCCGGCCGCTCACATATTTTCCAGCCTTTCCAGCCAGATCTGCGCGCAGGCGTCGCTTGGCATGCGCAGATCCCCCCTTGGGGAGACTGCCACCGATCCCACCTTTGGGCCATCCGGCAGGCAGGACCGCTTAAACTGTTGAGCGAAAAAGCGCCGGTAAAACGTCTTCAGCCATTTCAAAATCGTATCCGCTGTGTAAACCCCCGCGAAGGCAAGCTTCGCTACCCGGAAAAGCTTTCCTGGATCAAAGCCGAAGCGCAGTACATAATATAAGAAAAAATCGTGGAGCTCATAGGGCCCTACCAGGTCCTCTGTTTTCTGGGAGATCTCCCCGTCCTTGGGAGGAAGAAGCTCCGGGCTTACCGGCGTGTCCAGCACGTCCGCAAGCACCGACGCAAGCTTCTCGTCTTTGCAGGTATCCGCGTAGTAGCGCACCAGATGGCGCACCAGCGTTTTCGGGACCGAAGCGTTCACCCCGTACATGGACATATGGTCTCCGTTATAGGTGGCCCATCCCAGAGCCAACTCTGACATATCCCCGGTGCCGATCACCAGTCCGCCGGACTGGTTCGCAATATCCATAAGAATCTGAGTCCGCTCCCTTGCCTGGGAATTCTCATACGTCACGTCCCGCGCCTGGGGATCGTGTCCGATATCCCGGAAATGGATGTTTACCGCGTCCCGGATGCTCACCTCCCGCAGGGTTGCCCCCAGCCTTCTGGTAAGCTCGCAGGCGTTGAAATACGTCCGGTCCGTGGTGCCAAAGCCCGGCATCGTCACCGCCGTGATCTTTTCCCTGGGAATCTTCTGCAGGTCAAAGGCTCTGGCCGTCACAAGAAGGGCCAGGGTAGAATCCAGTCCTCCGGAAATTCCCACCACGGCGCTCTGGCAGCCGGTATGCTCCAGGCGTTTTTTCAGGCCCATGGCCTGGATGGAGAGAATCTCCTCACAACGGTGTTCCCGGTCCTCCCGGCCGGACGGCACGAAGGGGGCCGGATCAAAGTACCTGGTAAGCTCTGTGGGGCCGGGCGTCAGCCGGAAAGGAATCACCCGGTACTCCTCGTCCTTTGCCGGCACAAAGGTGGTCATCCGCCTGCGCTCCGCCAAAAGCCGACGGATATCCAGTTCCGCAAAGGCCGGCTCATTGGTAAACCTGGGGGACTCCTTCAAAAGCGTGCCGTTCTCCGCGATGAGGTTGTGGCCGCCGAACACCAGGTCCGTGGTGGATTCTCCGTCTCCGGCGCTGGCGTACAAATACCCGCAGACCAGCCTCGCGGACTGGCTCTCCACAAGCCGTCTCCGGTAGATGTCCTTCCCGGTGGCCTCGTCGCTGGCGGAGAGATTCGCGATCACCGTAGCTCCGGCCAGGGCGTGATTCGTGCTTGGAGGATTCGGCGCCCAGAGATCCTCGCAGATTTCCGCGGCCACGCACAGTCCCGGCATATCCGGGCAGGAAAACAGAAGCTTGGACCCAAAGGGAACCTGCTTCCCGTGAAATTCCACCATATCCGGCTTTTCATTTCCCGGCGTAAAGTGCCTTGCCTCATAAAACTCGGAGTAATTGGGAAGAAAGCGCTTCGGCACCAGCCCAAGAAGCTTTCCGTCCCAGAGAACCGCCGCCGCATTGTAGAGCTTTCCGTCCTTTTCCCAGGGCAGGCCCGCGAACACCAGGGCCTCCTGGCCCTTCGTGGATTCCATGACCTTCAAAAGCCCTTCCCTGGCCGCTTCCAGCAGGGTTTCCTGCCAGAACAAGTCTCCACAGGTGTATCCGGTCACGCTCAGCTCCGGAAACACGATGATCTTCGCTCCGGCTGCCAAAGCTGCTTCCAGCTCCTGGCAGATCTGACCGGCATTGTAAACGCAGTCCGCCACCTTAATTTTCGGCGTCATCACCGCCGTTTTGATAAATCCATCCCGCATGGCTTCCTCCTATTTGCTCTTTCGCAAAAGCTCTTTCAGCTCCTCCACGGAAAAGGTATAGTTTTTCCCGCAGAAATGGCAGTTTACCTCGATTTCCTTTCCCTCGTGAATCATGTCGGCAAGCTCTCCCCGGCCCACACTGATCAGCGCCCTGGAAACCCGCTCCTTAGAGCAGTTGCAGAAAAACCTGGCCGGCATGGTTTCATTGATCTCCATATCCATCCCTTCAAACAGCTTTTCCAGGATCTGCTCCGGCGTCAGGCCCTCATCCAGCATCGTTGTCACCGGGGGGATTTCCGCCAGCCGTTTTTCCAGGGTCTCAATCACCGCTTCATCTGTAAAAGGCATAAGCTGAATCAGGAAACCGCCTGCCTGCTTTACCGTATTGTTTTTCTCCATCAGAACCCCAAGGCCCACAGAGGAGGGCACCTGCTCCGAAGCCGCGAAATAGTAGGTAAGGTCTTCGGCAATTTCGCCGGTCTGGAGTTCGGTCTGCCCAACATAAGGCTCCTTCAGGCCCATATCCTTGATCACGGACAGAGAACCATGTCCCACGGCTTTGCCCACATCCAGCTTTCCTCTGCTGTTTGCCGGAAGCCAGACCTCCGGGTTATTCACGTATCCCTTTACGTTTCCTTTGGCATCCGCCGTAACGGTGATGCCCCCAATCGGGCCGTCTCCTCTTACCTGAATGGTAAGGATATCCTCCTCCCCCTTCATCATCACGCCCATCATAGCGCCTCCCGTCAGCAGCCTTCCAAGGGCCGCGGTGGCCACCGGACTGGTGTTATGGGCCTGTCTGGCCGTCTCCACAAGCTCTCTTGTAGTGGCGGCAAAGGCCCGGATCTGGCTGCCCGCCGCCGTAGCCCGCACAATATAATCGGTCATCTTTGTTTTCCTTTCTCTCTGGCAATCATATAAATCCGTTCGCTTTCCGGCTCCGGCGGATTTCTCGTGAAGGCGTCATACACCGCCACAAGCTCCATCCCCGCGCGCCGGATCAGCTTCTTTACCGTTTCCGGCTCCCAGGCTCTCTGAAGATGGGTCTCCCGGTACCTCCGGTAAAGATTGTCCTTTTCCCGGACAAAAAGGGTCAGATCGTATTCATTCACCTGCTCCTCCTCATAGAAACAGTTTTCCCAGATAAATCCGCCCTCCTCCCGGCTTTCCGCGAAGACATTGTCCCCCAGAAGCTCCCGGTATTTGTATGGTGTGTTCAGATCAAACACAAAAACCCCGCCGGGATCCAGGTAATTGTTTACCAGCCGGAACACCTGGAGAAGATCCTCCTCTTCCAGAATATAATTCATGGAATCGCAGATACTCACCGCCGCCCGAACCGTCCCATAAAGCTCAAAGCTGCGCATATCCTGCTGCAGATAAAGGATGCCGGTTCCGTCCGCCGCCTGCTTTTCGGCCGCGATCTCCAGCATATCCGCCGACAAATCCACCCCAATGCAGTCATAGCCTTTTCCGGCCAGCAGCCTGGTGAGACTTCCGGTACCGCAGCCCAGATCAAGCAAAAGCCCGTCCCGGATTCCCTCTTTCCCCAGCAGGGAGCATACGTAATCACACCATTCCTCATAGGGCACATTGTCCATAAACAAGTCGTAAACTTCCGCGAAGCTCGTGTACGCGTCCATCTTTTCAGCCTTCCTTTACATAAGTTCTAAGGAAATCCAGCAGCGCGTCCATCTCCTGATCCGTTCCTATGGTGATGCGCAGGTAATTGTCAATCCGCGGCTTATTAAAGTAACGGACGTAAATTTTCTTGATCTTCAGGGCCTCGTACAGCTCCCTGGCAGCAATCCGCTCATGGGTCACAAACAGGAAATTCGCCTTTGAATCCCCAAAGGAAAATCCCAGAGCCAAAAGCTCCCGCTTCATGCGCTCCCTGGTGGCGATAATTTTCGCGCAGCAGTCCCGGAAGTACAGCTCGTCCTCCAAAGCGGCCTTTCCCAGCGCCAGGGCCGGGGTATTCATGGTGTAGGAGTTAAACGAATATTTCACATCATTCAGATATTTGATAAGTACGCGGTTTCCAAAGGCATATCCGATCCGGGCTCCCGCCATGGAGCGGGACTTGGAAAAGGTCTGCACCACCAGCAGGTTGTCGTATTTGTGAATCAGCTCCACAGCCGATTTTCCGCCGAAATCAATGTACGCTTCATCGATAATCACGATCACATCCCGGTTATGACGGATGATGTCCTCCATATCCTCCAAAGACTGAAGCATCCCGGTGGGGGCGTTTGGATTCGGGAACACCACGCCTCCGTTTGGCCGGTAATAGTCCTCCTTTACAATTCGAAAGCTCTCATCCAGGGGCTGACGTTCATAGGGAATCCGAAAGAGATCCGCCCAGACATCATAAAAAGAGTAGGTAATATCCGGGAAAAACACAGGCCTCTCGGAATTAAAAAACGTCAGGAAGCACATCGCCAGCACGTCATCAGAGCCCACACCCACGAAAACCTCATCCTCATCCAGCCCGTACCGGTCCGCCAGCCCACGGGTCAGAAGCCCGCAGCCGGGGTCCGGATACAGCCGCAGACACGCCGCGTCCATATTTTTTAAAGTCTCCTGTACCCGCGGCGAGGGCGGATACGGGTTCTCATTGGTATTCAGCTTTATCATGCCCAACTGGTTGGGCTGTTCTCCCGGCACATAGGGCACCACCTGCCGGATATTTTTCTCCCAGTTTCTCATCTTCATTTCTCCTTATGTTTACGCAGTCCTTCCATTGTCTTCATTGCCGCTGTTTTTATACACGGGACAGGTTTCCGCAGGGTTTGCGCCTCCCAAAGGGCATGCTTTTCCGCCTGCCTCAGGACACCCTCTGCCTTTCACCGGCGCCGCGGACGCGGCGTCCCGTTCGGTGACGGTTCCCTTCTGCACCAGAAAAACCGGACGGTATGATTCCTTTGCCTTTCGAAGGCCGGGGTCTCCCGTGTCGTCCTCCCGGTTCACATACTGGAATCCTTCCGTTTCATGGATCACAAACTGCTGATTAATCATCGTATAGGCTCCCTCTACCTCGGACAGCGCCTTCTCGATATGCACCACAAAGGTATCGCCGGACACCGGCTCCCCGATGGAAAAAGCCACGATCCGGCCGCCTGCCCTGAGCAGTCCCCCCTGCAGATGAAGTTCCGAAAACAGCCGAAGCGCGTTTAAGGTAACGCACATCTCGTCGTTTTTCTCCGGATCCTCCTCACAGCCGTTGGCCCTGCGCCACATGAGCGCCATTTGGAAGCACTCTTCCACATTTTCCGGCGCAATGGGCTCATAGGACCAGTCGGGATACAAACGGATAAACTTATTCACATGATTTTTCTTTCCGTGATATTTTTTCCCCGAAAGGGCTGCCAGCTTCTCCCGCTCATACACATAGTCCGCCGCGTCCCGGTCATATTCCACCTGGAATCTTCCGGGATATGCCGCGTCCAGCATGGCGAACTGCTCTTCGGTAATACTGTGAAACCGCAGGGGGATCTCCCTCTCCCGGCACCAGCCGGTCAAGGCGTCCACACAGGCTCTTAGATTCTTCTCATCTCCCATCGGGAAGGCAAACACATTCTCCTCGTCTCTTGTCTTGAAAACCGCCATATCCTCCACCACGGCATACTCCACCGGGTAATGACGGGACCAGAGGTAAATATTCGCGAAGGTATATTCACAGCTCCGGGTGTTCTGCTTCGCAAGGAAGCGGTTTATGATCTCCCGATCCGCCAGATCGGGCTTCCTAAACGGTATGTCCATAAAATCCTTTCCGCTGTCCCAAGGACAGCTTTCGCAATTTTCGTAACGGTTCAGCCCTGCTGAACCGTTCTGAACCGTTACTTGCAAAATCCATCTGAAATCGCCTGCGGCGATGGGATTTTGCACTCCTGAATCACGTTCTTACGGTCCGCGCAGCTTGTGCGCAGACCTGGGCTGAACTGTTAC
>DVIQ01000018.1 GCA_018711185.1 Candidatus Limivivens intestinipullorum
CTTTACTGGTGGATATGGTTAATTGTTACTGGACATCTCAATTTTACCATAAATCAGTGAGGAGTTGTTTTATTTTGTCAAAAAAAGAATCCCGTATTTATGCGGGGTCTGGCGTTTCGCAAACGCCTAAAGGGATGTAGATCTGAAAGGAGAATAGAATGGAGTCTATGTCAAACCATGTTTCTGTAAAAAATACCCGGCCAGGGATTCTCTTGGGAGCGCTGTGCGCGCTGATGGCTGCGGTCACAGCCGTCTGCAGCCAGATTCAGATCCCGCTGCCGATGATTCCCATTAATCTGGCCCTTTTTTCGGTTCATCTTTCCGGTATCCTTTTGGGACCGAAGTATGGATCGGTCAGTCAGGCCGTCTATATTCTGCTGGCGGCAGTAGGCGTACCGGTACTGGCGGGATTTTCCGGCGGCCTGGGCGCGCTGTTTGGCAGGACAGGCGGCTACGCGGTGGGATACATACTCTGCGCGGGTCTGGATGGACTGCTCTGCCGGAAATGGGGCGCTTCCTTTGGGAAAATGTGCGCCGCCATGGCGCTTGGATGCGCTGCCTGTTATGCCCTTGGAACCGTATGGTTTATGGCCGTGACCGGTCTGGATATCAGGACAAGTCTTGTAAGCTGTGTGCTGCCCTTCCTGCCCGGCGACGCGGTAAAAATTGTTCTGGCAGGCTGGCTGGCGCTCAGGGTTCGCCCGGCTCTGCAAGCTATGCTAAAGTGACTGAAACGAAACCTCCTGCATATTCTATAGAGAATGAAGCAGGAGGCTTTTTTATGCCGAAAACCGTAGTGATTGATGCCGGACACGGCGGCAGGGACAGCGGAGCCGTTTATGAAAACCGGCTGGAAAAGGATGACAATCTGGATCTGGCCCTGGCAGTGGGGGAAATTCTGCAGAACAACGGCGTGGATGTGATCTATACCAGAACAGAGGACATTTACCAGCAGCCCATTGAAAAGGCACGGATCGCAAATGAATCTCTGGGGGACTTTTTCGTATCGATTCATCGAAACTCCGGCGCGGTACCGGGACAGTATTCCGGGGTAGAGACACTGGTCTACGAGAACTCCGGCGTAAGGGCGGAGATGGCTGAAAATATCAACAAAGAGTTAGAAAAAGTGGGATTTCGAAATCTTGGCGTGGAGGAGCGGCCCGGGTTGGTGGTTCTTCGCAGAACGAGGATGCCGGCGGTTCTGGTGGAAGCGGGCTTTATCAACAGCGACGCGGACAATGAGATTTTTGACAGCCGTTTTCAGGAAATGGCCCAGGCAATCGCTGATGGCATCCTGAATACGATTCAGGATACCCATATGCAGGAAGATTCCCATGAGGAAACCGGGGAGGCGAAAATATACAGCATTCAGACCGGCGCTTTTCAGAACCGGAAAAATGCCTTTGAGATGCTGTTCGCCCTGGTGGGGCAGGGATTTCCCGCATGGATTTCTCAGGAAGGAGACGTTTTCCGCGTCCGGGTGGGTGCCTGGGATACGATGGATGAGGCGGCTGAGATGGAGAAGATTCTCAGACAATACGGGTATTCCACCTGGATGACAACGCTTACCGTCTGATCTGCCGTGATATCTTAAAAACGAAAATAGAAAACGGAGAAAAATATGAAGATTTATCTCAGCCCGTCGGATCAGACGGGCAACCTGTACAGCGCAGGAAACACGAATGAGGCCGTGGTCTGCAGAAAAATCGCGCAAGCGGCTGGGGCGGATCTTGAACGAAACGGCTATGAGGTCATGATCGGAGCGGAAGGTACCACATACCAGCAGCGGACGGCCCAGTCAAACGCTTGGGGAGCGGATGTTCACATGCCTATCCATACGAACGCGGGCGGAGGAGACGGGACTGTGGTCTTCGCGTATCCCGCCTCTGTGGACAACAAATACGTACAAGGCGTGTACCGGTCCGTGGCGGCTGTGACGCCGGGGGCGGACGACGGCGTCCGGGCTGTGACAAACCTGTATGAAATTAATAACAGTCGGGGCGTCTGCGTTTACCTGGAGTGCGAATTCCATGATAACCCGAAGCTGGCCCAGTGGATCATCGATCACACCGGAGAACTTGGGGAGGCCATTGCGAAAGGCTGCTGCAGCGCGGACGGACGGGTTTATGCCGGCCCTGATGAATCCTTTGTTCCGGGAGGCAGGTACCGGCTGCTTGTGGATAACTATATCCGCACGGAACCCTCCGGAGGCTATAGGAAATACAAGGATCTGACGGCTTCAGCAAAGAGGAAAGTTGTCAAACTGTCCGGCAGCCGGGTAAAGCTGAAAAAAGGCAATGTTGTGGAAGCCCTGGAGGTTTTTCGAAAACCGGATGGAGATATCTGGATCCGGATAAAAAACGGCTGGCTCTGCGCAGTCCACAGAGGCGTATACCGGCTTGAAAAAATTTAAGATTTTGAAAAAAAGTGTTTCGTTTTTTGTGAAAAACTGTATAATTATTTTGTCGAAAGCGAATCCTGGAAATGCGGCGGCCAGAGGATGCTCCGGTACTTTATTAAATTTTTATTAATATCTTTTAAGTATTGGGAAAGGGCCTTTTTATGCCCAGTGGAAAATGATATGATAGACAGGAATTTACCAGGAAAAGCCTTTTAGCGAATAGCGAAAGGCAGTAAAAGGCCGGAGTGGGTGGGAGCATGAAAGAGATTACGCTTTGGGATATAGAAGATAAAAGGAAACAAACAAGAAGGGACCGGAAACCCTGTGAAGGCAGGACTTCCCGGTCAGAGAGAAAAGACAGCCGCCGGGAAGCGAAAGCAAGGAAGCGGCGGGAAAAACGAATGGCAGAGCGCCAGGCCAGAAGGGCCGCAGGGAAGGATATCCGTCCCGGAAAAGGAAGATCCCGGTGGCTTGGCGGTCTGCTGGTGACAGCAGGCGTCCTGGTTGCGGCGGTGTCCATCGTCTATGTGGGGGGCATGATCTATTTTCAGGATAAGTTTCTTCCGAATACGGTGATCAACGGTACAGACGTCTCCTACTGTACCGTTGAGGAGGTGGACAAGCGCATCGCCAGGGATGTGGAAAATTATTCCATTGAGATCGCGGTAAGGGGAGGCGGAAAGGAGTACATCGATGCCGATGATATCGATTACCGCTATGTCTCCAGAAACGAGGTGGAGCTGTTTAAAGTAAATCAAGGGGCCTTCGAGTGGCCGCTGAGTTTTTTTAAGTCCTACGAGTATTCCTTTGAATCAAGCACTGCCTACGACGAGGAAAAGCTGAAAGACGCTTTGGCGTCTCTGGACTGTATGCAGGATATGGAGCCTCCGGAGGATGCCAGAGTGGAATTCTCCGGAGGAACCTACCAGCTTGTTAAAGAAGAGGAAGGAACCCAGATCGATGGGGAAAAGCTGGAGGCGCTGATGAAAAACGTCATACAGGCTGGAGCCCGCGGCGTTTCCCTGGAAGAACAGGGCTGCTACGTGGAGCCGGCGGTCCGCAGTACGGACGAGACGCTTCAGAAGCTTTACAAAAACCTGAAAACGTATACGGATGCCCGCGTCGAGTATACGTTTGGGGATGAGGTGGAGGTTCTGAACGGTACCACGGTGAAGGACTGGCTCTCTTACGATGAGGAAGGAAACGTTACTCTGGATCAGACAAAGGTGACCCAGTATGTGGCCGAGCTGGCGGCGGAGCACGACACGTATAATAAAAGCCGCCATTTTAAGACCAGTGACGGCACGTATGTGGATGTGAGCGGCGGAAGCTACGGATGGCAGATCGACCAGGCGGCGGAAGCGGCCCAGCTTTCCCAGGAGCTTGCGGCGGGAGAAAGGGTGAGCAGGGAGCCGCTGTATGCCCAGAGAGCGGCCAGTTACGACAACTGCGACCTGGGCGGAAGCTATGTGGAAGTGGATCTTACAAAACAGCATCTGTGGATGTACGTGGACTACCAGCTTGTGGTAGAATCCGACTTTGTCTCCGGCGATATGACCAAGGAGGGCAGGATGACTCCCGGCGGAACGTATTCCCTGTACTACAAGGTGTCCCCCTATGTGCTGACGAGCACTACGCCGGGGGATTCCTATGAGGAGCCGGTCACCTACTGGATGCCCTTTAACGGCGGTATCGGTTTCCATGACGCGCCCTGGCGGGGAAGCTTTGGAGGGAATCTTTATATCACCGGAGGGTCCCACGGCTGCATCAACCTTCCCATGCAGGCAGCGGCCACCATGTATCAGAATATTTACGCCGGTTTTCCGGTGATCTGTTTTTACCGGTGAGGTTTTATGAAGTACGAAAGAGTGGAAAAGGCAGTCTTCCTGTCCAGACCCAACCGATTTACGGCCAGTGTTCTTCTGGAAGCCCGGGAAGAAATCTGCCATGTCAAGAATACGGGAAGATGCGCGGAGCTCCTGATACCGGGGACGGAGGTATGGCTTTGCCCTGGTACCGGACAGAAGCGTAAGACAAAGTATGATCTGATTGCTGTAAAAAAGGGCGGCCGTCTGGTAAATATGGATTCCCAGGCGCCGAACCGGGCGGCAGGAGAATGGCTGCGGGCCGGAGGTCTTTTCGCGAATCCGCTGGCGGTCCGGCCGGAAGTGAAATACCGCGGTTCCCGCTTTGACTTTTATCTGGAAGGGGCGCGGGAAAAGGGCTTTCTGGAGGTAAAGGGAGTTACCCTTGAGGAAGAGGGCACCGCTATGTTCCCGGACGCGCCCACAGAGCGGGGCCTGCGCCATATCCGGGAGCTTACGGAGAGTCTGCGGGAGGGATATGACGCCTGGATTCTGTTTGTGATTCAGATGAAAGGTGTACACCGTATGATACCAAACGACAGAACCCAGCCTCAGTTTGGCGAAGCCCTGCGGGAGGCGAAAAGGGCAGGAGTACGGATCCTGGCCATGGACTGCCTGGTGACCGAGGACTCCATGATAATCGACAGAGAGATCCCGGTGGACCTTGGGGAGATTGGAAACGAAAGAAAAGAGGAATGCCATGGAGCTTGAGAGGATCAGAGAGCCGCTGCTTTCCTGGTTTGACCGGAACGCGCGGATTCTTCCCTGGCGGGAGAACCCGGATGCCTACCGGGTGTGGATTTCAGAGATTATGCTGCAGCAGACCAGGGTGGAGGCGGTGCGGCCTTTTTACGAACGCTTTCTGAAAGCTCTTCCGGATGTTTTCGCCCTGGCAGCCTGTCCCCAGGAACAGCTTTTGAAGCTGTGGGAGGGGCTTGGATATTACAACCGCGCCAGAAATCTGCAGGCGGCGGCGAAAATCCTGGCAGAGGAGTACAACGGAGTTTTTCCGCGGGATTATGAGAAAATCCTGGCTCTTCCGGGAATCGGACCCTATACCGCAGGCGCGGTGGCGTCCATCGCCTGCGGGATTCCTGTGCCGGCTGTGGACGGAAATGTTCTTCGGGTGATCGCCAGAGTAACGGCGGATGAGGGAGATGTCCTGAAAGCTTCCGTGAAACGGCGGGTGGAGGAAGAAGTGCGAAAGATTCTGCCAAAGGATCGTCCGGGGGATTTTAACCAGGCGCTGATGGAGCTTGGCGCCATTGTATGCGTGCCAAACGGACCCGCGAAATGCGGGGAGTGTCCCCTTGGGAATCTGTGTCTTGGACGAATGCGGGGCCTGACCAGCCGTCTCCCGGTAAAAGCGTCGAAAAAGCCCAGAAAGGTTCAGGAGCGAACGGTGTTTGTCATCAGCGACGGACAGCGGGCGGCCATTCATAAAAGGCCGGAGAAGGGACTTCTGGCGGGCCTTTATGAGCTGCCGAATCTTTTGGGAAGGCTTGACCGCGGCCAGGCCCTGGAAAAGGTGGAGTCCTGGGGGCTGAAAGCTCTGAGTATTCAGCCGCTTCCCGAGGCGAAGCATATTTTCAGCCATGTGGAATGGCATATGACTGGCTATGCCGTTCTGATTGATGTACAGAGAGAAAAGATAAAAGAGGATTTCCTGTTTGTGGAACCGGAACGGACAGAAAGGGAGTATCCGGTGCCCGCGGCGTTCGCGGCCTATATGGAATATCTGAACGTCCGCCTGGGACAAGAACGGTTCCGGTGACACAGCGGGACGGCAGAGTAACTGCAGCAGTTCAGCCATGCTGAACCGTTACGATTAACTGACCCGCAGATGCGGAAAGGTTTATAAGGTTTCGATAATGGAGAGAAGAGTATGAAAATATTAACGGTAACCATACCCTGCTACAATTCGCAGGATTATATGAAGAAATGCATTGAGTCAATTCTGCCGGGCGGCGAGGATGTTGAGATCCTGATTGTGGACGATGGCTCCTCGGACAAGACCGCCGAGATCGCCGACCGCTACGCGGCCAGATACCCCACCATTGTAAAGGCCATACATCAGGAAAACGGCGGACACGGGGAGGCTGTGAACACCGGTATCCGCAATGCCGCCGGCATTTACTTCAAGGTAGTGGACAGCGACGACTGGGTGGACTCCCAGATACTGAAGGAGATCGTGGAGACCCTGAAGGAGCTCTTAAAGGGACCTGAAACGGTGGATATGTTTATCAGCAATTTCGTCTATGATAAAGTAGGGGCCCGCAGAAAGAAGGTCATGCAGTACCGCTCAGCCCTGCCAAAGGAAGAGGTCTTTTGCTGGCCGGATATGAAGAATATGCGCAAGGGCCATTACATTCTCATGCATTCTGTTATCTACCGGACGAATCTTTTGCGGGAATGCGGTCTGGAGCTGCCAAAGCACACCTTCTATGTGGACAATCTTTTTGTGTTCCAGCCGCTGCCCTATGTGAAGAAGATGTATTACCTGGATAAGGTATTCTATCATTATTTTATCGGGCGGGACGACCAGTCCGTCAATGAGGAGGTTATGATCCGACGCATTGATCAGCAGATCAAGGTAAACAAGATCATGATCGACACCCTGGCGGGAAAGAGGCTGAACGAAAAGCGGCTCCGGGACTATATGACCAGCTATCTGGACATTATCATGACGGTTTCCTCGATTATGCTGCTGCGCTCCGGCACGGAGGAAAACTTTGAGAAAAAGCAGGAGCTTTGGAGATATCTGAAGGCCAAGGACCGGAAGCTGTATCTGAAAATCCGCACGGGCCTTCTGGGCCGCGCTATGAACCTGCCGGGTAAGGGCGGAAGACAGATGTCCGTGGCAGCCTACAAAATTGTCCGGAAGTTCGTGGGATTTAATTGACCTGTCTTGTGTTTTTTGAATTTTTGTGGTAAGATGAACCGACTAAAACTCCGCGGCAGACCTGCCATTGGCTCGCTGCTCGCGGGAATAAAATACAGTAGGAGGCAGTCATGGAGAAAGAAATCGTTTCCAGAAATTTTATTGAACAGATTATCGACAAAGATCTAGCGGAGGGACGCTGTACCACCGTACACACCCGTTTCCCGCCGGAGCCCAACGGCTACCTTCATATCGGCCATGCCAAGTCCATTCTGCTGAATTACGGGCTGGCCCAGGAGTATCACGGAAAGTTCAATATGCGTTTTGACGACACGAATCCCACGAAGGAAAAGACGGAGTTTGTGGAGTCTATTCTGGAGGACATCCGCTGGCTGGGAGCCGATTGGGAGGATCGGCTGTTTTTCGCGTCCGATTATTTTGAGCAGATGTATGAGGCTGCCGTAAAGCTGATTAAAAAGGGAAAGGCCTTTGTGTGCGACCTGTCCGCGGAGGAGATCCGCGAATACCGCGGAACCCTGACGGAGCCGGGAAAGAACAGCCCGTACCGGGACCGCAGTGTGGAGGAGAATCTTCGCCTGTTCCAGGAGATGCGGGACGGGGTGTACAAGGACGGCGAGAAGGTGCTGCGGGCCAAAATCGACATGGCCTCTCCGAACATCAACATGCGGGATCCGGTGATTTACCGTGTGGCCCATCTGACCCATCACAATACCGGGGACAAGTGGTGCATCTATCCCATGTACGATTTCGCCCATCCCATCGAGGATGCCATCGAGGGAATCACCCATTCCATCTGCACCCTGGAGTTTGAGGATCACAGACCCCTCTACGACTGGGTTGTACGGGAGCTGGAGTACGAGAATCCCCCCAAGCAGATCGAGTTCGCGAAGCTGTACTTAAAGAATGTGGTTACCGGAAAGCGCTACATCAAAAAGCTGGTGGAGGACGGCAGCGTGGACGGCTGGGACGACCCCAGACTGGTTTCCATCGCGGCTCTGCGCAGACGCGGCTATACGCCGGAGTCCATCAAGCAGTTCGTGGAGCTGTGCGGCGTCAGCAAGGCCCAGTCTGTGGCGGATTACGCCATGCTGGAATACTGCATCCGGGAGGATTTAAAGCTGAAGCGTCCCCGCATGATGGCGGTTCTGGATCCGGTGAAGCTTATCATCGACAACTACCCGGAAGATCAGATGGAGGAGCTGGAAATCGAGAACAACCTGGAAAATGAGGCCCTCGGAAAGAGGAAGGTTCCCTTTGGAAGAGAGCTTTACATCGACCGGGAGGATTTCATGGAGAATCCGCCTAAGAAGTATTTCCGGCTGTTTCCGGGAAATGAGGTCCGTCTTATGGGCGCGTACTTCGTAAAGTGTGTGGACTTTAAAAAGGATGAAAACGGCAAAGTGACGGAGATTCACTGTACTTACGATCCGGAGACGAAGAGCGGAAGCGGCTTTACGGGAAGAAAAGTAAAGGGAACCATCCACTGGGTAGCCGCAAAGACGGCGATCCCGGCCACAGTGCGCCTGTACGAGAATCTGATCGATGAGGAAAAGGGCGTTTACAATGAAGAGGACGGAAGCATGAACCTGAACCCGAATTCTCTGACGGTTCTGGAAAACTGCCAGCTGGAGCCGGCCTTTGCCAAAGCCAAGGCCTATGACAGTTTCCAGTTTGTGCGCCAGGGCTTTTTCTGTGTGGACTCCCACGATTCGAAGCCGGACGCCCTGGTATTTAACCGGATCGTGTCCCTGAAGAGTTCTTTTAAGCTGCCAAAGCAGGACTAAGATGCGGGACGCTGCCCCTGGCAGAGGATAAGGATATGAATGATTTGACCATGGAGCTGGACGTAAAATCGGACAGGCCTCTGTACGAACAGATTTACCAGTTTATAAAAGAAGAAATTCAAAGAGGCAGACTTCCCTCCGGGGAAAAGCTGCCCTCCACCAGGAAGCTCTCCCTGCATCTGCAGGTGAGCCGCTCCACGGTGGACATGGCCTACGGACAGCTCCTGTCAGAGGGATACATTGAATCCATCCCCTGCAGGGGCTATTTTGTAAGCCAATTGGACGGAATCTGCCGTATTCAGACAGAAGAAGGGCGGATTTCGGAGGGGAAAAAAGAAGAGAAGCCCCGGTTCCGGTATGACTTTTCGCCAAACGGCGTGGATCTGGGAAGCTTTCCCTTTAACGCCTGGCGGAAGCTTTCCAGACAGGTGCTTATGGATGACAACAAGGAACTGTTTATGCTGGGAGCGCCCCAGGGGGAGGAAATCCTGCAGCAGGCCATTGCCGCTTATCTTCACCAGGCCAGAGGCGTTTCCTGTAAGCCGGAGCAGGTGATCATCGGAGCCGGTACGGATTATCTTTTGATGCTTCTGTGCGCTCTGTGGGGACAAAGCCGGCGGATCGCCATGGAAAATCCCACGTACCGCAGAGCCTTTCGGGCGCTGCAGACCCTGGGAAACGACATGCGGGCGGTGAGCATGGATCAGGAGGGGATGCAGGTGGAAGCCCTCCTGGAGAGCGGGGCGGATGTGGCCTATGTGATGCCGTCCCACCAGTACCCGCTGGGAACCGTGATGCCCATGAAACGGCGGATGCGTCTTTTGCACTGGGCGGAGGAAGAGCCGGACCGCTTTATCATAGAGGACGATTATGACAGTGAATTTCGTTACCGGGGAAAGCCGATTCCCTCCCTCCAGGGCTTTGACCGGAACGGGAGAGTCATCTACCTTGGAACCTTTTCCAAATCCATTGCCCCGGCCATCCGCGTCAGTTATATGGTGCTGCCGCCCAGGCTTCTGGCGATTTACCGGGAGAGGGGAACGGCCTTTGCCTCCACGGTATCCAGGGTGGATCAGATGATTGTGGCTGGTTTTCTGCGGGAGGGCTACTATGAGCGGCATCTGAACAAGATGCGCGCCTTGTACCGGAGCCGTCACGATGCCCTTCTGGAGGGGCTTCGGGAAATCCCCCGGACGGAAATCCGCGGGGAAAACGCCGGCGTCCACCTTCTGGTGTCCTTTACTGGAGGACTGGGGGAGGAGGAGGCTATCCGTCTCGCCGCGAAGGAGGGAGTCCGGGTTTACGGGCTGTCCGCGTTCTATACGGGAGAAATGCCAAAGGACGGTGTACCCACGGTGATACTGGGGTACGCGAATATGGAGACCGAGGAGATACGGCAGGCAGCGGCGCTTTTAAAGAAGGCCTGGGGGCACTACTGATCCCTGGGGGCGCTTCTGAATCACGTTCTTGCGGTCTGCGCAGTATGCGTGCAGACCGTAAGAACGGTTACGGGAAAGTCTCCGAACAGCCCTTTTCGGCAGAAAGCCGGGGAAGCCTGGGCCCCAGACGGCTTAAAAGTTCGTTGGTGATGGTTCCGGCCCAGCCGGCCAGGTCTTCGGCCAGGATCCGCCGGTTCCCGCTTTGGCCGATCAGGACGGCAGTATCCCCGCAGGCGGTCTCCGGTATGCCGGTGACGTCCACCGTCATCTGGTCCATGCAGATTCGGCCCGCCACAGGAGCCTTTTTCCCGTGGAGAAGCACGTATCCCTTTCCGGAGAGAGAACGGGGAATCCCGTCGGCGTAGCCGATGGAGAGAACGGCGATTTTCCTGGGAGAGGGAGCCCGATAGGTACGCCCGTAGCCTACGGTTTCCAGGGCGCTGACGGCACGGACGCATACGACCCGCGCGAAGAGGGACAGAACCGGACGAAGAGAAAGGTTCTGTCTTTTTTCATCCGCGTTTTCACTGAGGCAGCCGTACAGAAGGATGCCGGGACGGGCCCAGGCGGCCTTTGGTTTTTCCAGCGGATAATTTAAAATGCCGTAACTGCTCTGATAGTGCAGGGGAGGGACGGGAAGTCCCCGGGCCCGGATTCGCTGCGACAGTTTCTGAAAAGAGTGAATCTGTTCCAGAGTAAAGACCCGGTCATCCGGAAGCGGACTGTCTGCGGCGCAAAGATGCGTAAACATGCCGGCAATCTGCAGCCAGGGCATGGATAGCGCCTGACAGACGCCATCGGTATCCTGGACGGGAATCCCCAGCCGGTGCATTCCGGTATCCACGGCCACGTGAACCCGGACAGGAGAACTGGACTGGCAGAAGGACCTGGCGTGGGACAGGCTTACCACGGTCTGACTGAGATGGTATTTTGAGAGAACCGGGGCCAGAGGGGCCGGCGTAAAGCCCAGAATCAGGATTTCCCCGGAAATTTTGGCCTTTCTGAGCCGGACGGCCTCGTCAAGGGTGGCCACGGCAAAACTGTCAACTCCAAGGCCGGACAGACGGCGGGCCGTTTCCAGATCCCCGTGTCCGTAGGCGTTCGCCTTTACCACAGCCATAATCCGGCAGTCCGGCGAAAGGAGAGAGCGCAGAACAGAGAGATTGTGGGCAAGGGCCGCGGGATCTGTGACAATCCATGCCCGGGCAGTCTCCGGGCGGTTCGGAAAAAGCAATTCTTCTTTTGTGAAATTTGTTTCTTTCGCAGTTTTCATATTTTTTTACTCCCGTCTGCCGCGAAGGGCGCGTACCGCAAGGATTCCCAAAAAACAGGAACCGGCGGCCACTGCCGCATAGTGCGGCAGACTTTGATTTACCAGAATTTGCTCTGTACCGGTAAGTCCGGCGAAGCCCCGGACCAGTACAATCACCCAGGGGTGCAGCAGGTAGACGCTCAGGGCGATGGCGGGCAGGGCCGGCGGGCATGCCTTTGATGGCAGCCGGCACAGCAGAGAGAACAGAGAAACCATAACAGGCGGCAAAAACAGGTACATGCTGTCGTGACGGCAGCAGCCCATGGAATGCAGCCAGACGGCTTCGACGCTCATGGCCAGGAGAAAAACGGCCAGCGCCAGGGCGTGCGCACCAAGGGGCATTGACCTGCCGCCGCTTTTTGCGTGCGCACCAGTGGGCGCTGGTAAGTCGCCGTTCGGGCTGCTGCTGTGGGCAGACATTGTGAAAACGCCATTTTCAGAGCGTGGGCGGGAGGACAGCGCCGTGCTGTCGTCGGGGTTCTTTGAGGTAAAAGCCTGCCATCGGGAGAGGCTTAGCCCCAGGCAGAGAAAGAAGGGGGCGAAAAACAGGCCGTTTCTGGTATAGCTGCTGAAGGAAAATACGGCTTCATAGAAAGCTTGTGCCCCGGGAAGCCGGGAAACCAGTCCGTACCAGCTGTCGCCTCCAAGACCCGCAAGGAAGAGCAGGCCGGTGACCGCCAGGCACCCGGAAAGGGGCAGCGCTTTTTTAAGGAGCCATACCAGAAGCATTCCCTCCATGACAGCCGGAAGATACCACAGGTGGTAAAAGGTTCCGTCGAAAAAGAGCTGTTTGAGAAAAGCGCCGGCCGTTATTCCCGAAAGCTGCCCTGCGTAAAGGTTCAGGGGCAGATACAGGACGATGGAAAGCGCGTAGAGGAAAAACAGCTTTTTTTCCTGCTTTCGCAGCTTCGCAAAGGAATCCGGAAGGAAGAAGCCGCTCACCATAAAAAAGAAGGGAACGGCAATTCGCGCCAGGACGCGGGTGAGCCAGAAATCTGCCTGGGGACTGACGGAAGACAAAGGCGAGGTATGGATAGCGGTCACCAGAAGGGCCGCGGGCAGCCGGAACCAGTCCAGGGAATCCATGCGCTTTCCTGCGTCCGGGACGGCGGAGCATTTTGCTGCCGTCCGGCGCTGTCCTTCCGTTTTTGAGGCCCTCATGAGGCAGCCTTTTCGACTAGGCGAAGATATTCCTCCAGAACCAGTCCCTGTTCCGTGATGATCCGGGCATGGGGCGCGCCCACATAGCGGAAATGCCAGGGCTCCCAGGCGATGCCGGTGACGGTTTCCTTTCCGGCGGGATAGCGCTGGATGAAACCGTAATCCGGAGCAAGAAGACGAAATTCCCGAAAAATCCCGGTGTCGGGAAACTTGGGACAGATGAAGTCAATGTCCGGCCTGTTTTCGGCCAGATCCACAGCCAGGCCGGTCTGGTGCTCGCTGCAGCCGGGGAGGGCGACAAATTTTCTGGTATAATCCTCCCCGTGTTCTTTCATGGAAGAATCCCAGATGGCCTGCTGCTCCGCCATGGTGCGCATTCCGCTGACGAGCACGATGGAACGAAAAGCCCGAAGGCGCGTCAGCAGAGCCCCAAGGGCCAGAGCGGCGCGGCGTTCCAGAAGAATATCCGGGCAGGACGGATGGGCGGGCAGGAGCGCGTCCGACTCAGGAACCATGCGGACCGGATTGTCCGCGTTTACAAGCTGAAGATAAAACGTATTCATATGAAAGATAATCCTCCTCAAAATCGTTTGCCGTGGGTCATGCCCGGCCGGCCTTTTTTTCAGCCAGGGCCTCTTCCAGAATGCGGTCCACCAGTTGGGAAAAGGAAAGCCCCGCCCCTTTCATCATGTTCGGGTACCGGCTGTGGGAGGTAAAGCCCGGGATGGTGTTGATTTCGTTGAAAACAATTTCCCCCTCCGGGGTCAGAAACAGATCGACCCTGGCAAAGCCGGAACAGGAGAAGAGCCGGTAAAGGACCGCGGCGGTTTCCCGGATGCGGCTCGCGGTTTCCGCGGAAATTCTGGCCGGCATGTGGATGCGCGAGGTCTTCAGGGTGTACTTTTCCGTAAAGTCGAAGAACCCGCCGGAGAGTTCGATTTCATCCACTTCCCCGAAAAACAGGTCCCTGGCGCCCAAAACGGCGCAGCCCACCTCAAAACCCGGCACGGCTTCCTCGATCAAAGCCTCCCGGTCATAGGAAAAGGCCATCCCAAGGGCGCCGGACAATTCCTCCAGACTTTCGATTTTGGATATGCCAAAGGAGGAGCCTGCCCGCAGCGGCTTCACAAACAGAGGCGGCGTCAGATTTTGCTCCCTTAAAAGGGCCGCAATTTCGGAAATCTGTGCGCTTTCCTTTTCAACGCAGACGGCCCTGGGGACCCTTATGCCGGCCTGAGCGGCAAGTTTATGGGAGAGAAGCTTGTCCATGCACAGGGCGGAGGAGAGAAGGCCGCAGCCGATACAGGGAATCCGGGCCAGCTCCAAGAGACCCTGGACGGTTCCGTCCTCCCCGTTTTTTCCGTGAAGTATGGGAAAAGCGGCGTCCAGGGCAATGGGCTTTGGCCCCTCTGGTCCCAAACAGATCAGGCCCCGGTTTTTAGCGTCCGGCGAGAGAATACAAGGGGTACACCGGCCCCTTTCCCAGCTTCCGTCTTCGATTTCCTCTGGTGTCCCTTCAAAGAGGAGCCAATGCCCCTGCCTGGTTATGCCAAGGCAGATGACATGGTATTTATCCGGACTTATCTGGCGGATTACCGCTGCCGCGGATTGAAGAGAGATTTCGTGTTCACTGGATTGGCCGCCGAAAAGGACGGCGATGGTTGGTCTGCTCATAAACATTCCCCTTTCTGGTCATGCGGGGCGCCTGTGCGCCGCCGCGCCGGATGGACAGCAGCCGGTTTGGCTTTTCAAAAGAACCGGAGCTGTCCAGGCTGCTGTTATTCTACCGGAGAGAGGAAGAAAAGAAATGTTCATCCGGGGGAGATTTCATTAAGATTCTCTTGCGAAATCGTGAATGAGGAGGGCCGTTGCGAGAAGGCTTCTCAGTATGGGAAGGGCAGTATGAGGAGGGGCTGACTGCAGCCGTTCAGGACGGCTGAACCGGCTGCGGCGGATTCGGAAGCCTGATGGTAAATACCGTGTTTTCCGCGTCGCTTGCGGCCAGGATTGTGCCGTGGTGAGCCGTTACGATTTCCTTCGCTATGGCCAGACCCAGCCCGGAACCGCCGGTTTTGCTGGAGCGCGCCGTATCCAGCCGATAGAATTTTTCGAAAATCGTTTCCAACTGATGGGGTGGGATGGGCGTTCCCTGGTTTACAAAGGTAATGATCGTCCAGCCGTCCCGCTGGTAAGCTCGGATATGAATCGGGGTATGCTCATAGCTGTAGGCGGCCGCGTTTTTCAAGATATTGTTGAAAACCCTGGCCAGCTTGTCCGCGTCTCCCACAAGGATCAGATCCGCGGGGGCGTCCACGGAGATGGTTTTGCCATCTGCCTCAAGAATCGGATAAAATTCGTCGGCAATCTGCAAAAGCATAGTTTTCAGATGAATTTTTTCAGGATTGACCACAATGGAGTGGAGACTGTAGCGGGTGATTTCAAAAAATTCGTTGATGAGCTGCTCCAGACGGTAAGTCTTGTCCAGAGCGATTTCCGTGTATTTTTCTTTCAGAGACTCCGGAAGGTCCGGATTTTCCGTCAACAGACAGAGATACCCGATGACAGAGGCCAGGGGCGTCTTCAGATCGTGGGCCAGATAAGTAATCAGGTCGTTTTTCCGGCTGGTTTCCTGCTCCAGCAGCTTCTCCTTTTCGGCGGCGCGGCTGCGCAGCCGGCTGATCAGCAGGCTCACGGACAGAAATTCCTGGGAAAACACATCCAGGTCCGCCGAGGAATCCTCCAGATAGCTCTGGATTTCCGCGGTAAGGCGGGAGACGGTTTCCCTGCTTTTGTATTTTCCGTAGGCGGCGCAGGCAAACCACACCACGCACACCAGCGCCACAGAGAAAAGGAAAAAGAAGAAGATCAGAAAATTTTTAAGCTTTGGCCAGTAAATACCGCTGTTTATATAGCCGTCCTCCAGACTGGACTGCTGCCATACGAAATTTTTCACAAACCAGTCCGGAATCAGCCCGTTAAAACGGGTGTCAAAGAGAAAGACCACAATGATGCAGAAAACCATTGTAGCCAGGAAAACCCGGAAAATAGCGGAAAGTTTTACTTTATTCATCGATTTTATACCCCACTCCCCATACCGTTTTGATATACTTGGGACGGTCCGCGGGATCCTTCATCTTGGCCCGGAGATGCCGGATGTGGACCATAACCGTATTACAGGAATTTTCATAGTATTTTTCCTTCCAGACCTGGAGAAAAAGCTCCTCGGAGCTCACCACTCGCCCTTTGTTTTCACAGAGAATCCGCAGGATTTCAAATTCCGTCGGGGTCAGGGAGAGGGGGCGCTCGTTTAAAAAGCACTGATGGCTCTGAATATTCAGCGTAAGTCCCCGGATGACAATGACAGAATCCTCTTTTTTCTGGAGAAATACATTGTAGCTTCCTGCCCGGCGAAGCTGGGCTTTCACCCGGGCCACCAGCTCCAGGGGGCGGAAGGGTTTTGTAATATAGTCGTCCGCCCCCAGAGTCAGCCCGGTGATCTGATCCGTTTCCCCGTCCTTTGCCGTGAGCATAATGATGGGAAAGGTATGGGATTCCCGTATTTTCCGGCACAGAGTCAGGCCGTTTATGTCCGGCAGCATAATATCCAGAATCGCCAGATCCAAAGGCGTCGTCCGGATGCATTCCAGGGCATCGTTCCCGTTATAGAATTTATGCACCGTATAATTCTCGTTTTTCAGGTACAGTTCCACCAGATCCGTGATGGACTGTTCGTCGTCTACAACCAGTATTGTCGCCATGGTTTTTCCGTCTCCTTCCATTCTTGCAAGCCAGGGCCTGTTCTGCCCTGTATACTGCCGATCATAGCATAAAGCAAGAACCGGCATGGGACGAAATCCTTGACATTTTCTTAAGAATTTCCTAACGAGCGCTGATGGGGAAACCGTTTGCCCGGCGGTTAAGACCCCTTTTCAAATGCGGCCCGGGCGAAGTCTGTATTCACCAGATCCTCATAGGGTACCCGCTCATCCAGCTCCCCGGCTTCTTCCAGAATATCCTGGAGAAGATCAAAACTTTCCTCCTCAAAAATCAAATTGTCCTTCCAGGTATCCTGGTCGTAGTACCGTTTGACAATGGTTGTGATGGTTTCCAGATCCGTCTCCGGAAACTGGGGAGCGATGACTTTTGCGATCTCCTCCGGCGAGTGGGTCTGAACGTATTCCATTCCCTTCTGCAGGGCGTTTGTAAAGCCCTGGATCAGTTCCGGCGATTCTTCCAGGAGGCTCTTTTTCGCGGAATAGGCCGTGTAGGGCACGTAGCCGGAATCCACGCCGAGAGAGGCGACCACGAAGCCTGCGCCTTCGGCTTCCAGGGAGGTGGCAGCGGGTTCAAATTCTACGGAAAAATCCCCCTGCCCTCCGGAAAACGCTGCGGCCGTAGAACCGAAATCAATGCTCTGATTGATATTCACGTCCGTCTCAGGGTCAATGCCGTTCTGCTTCAGAATATACTCAAAGACCATCTGAGGCATGCCGCCTGTCTGCCCCGGAACCATGTAACCCGTCGCCCGAAAAGCAGGCCGCCAAAATGGAAGCGGGGCATAACCCATCCGCCAAAGCGGCGATTTCGGCCTTTGTTTTCACAATGGCATAAGGCTTTCGCGGATTTTGGGTGTCCTCCAGGACGCCCATGGCTTTCAGCAGTTCAAGATAAGGCAGCAGGCTTTTCCGGGTATGCGGAAAGCCCAGGGCGGCCAGACCCTCCAAGAGATATTTCGCGGAGGTATATTCCCGCTTCTCACGAAGGATCCGCTCCATGACAAGGGCAAGGACGGCATGGGTCTGCCGGTTCAGCTCTGACGCCGGAGAAAAGCGGAGGAGGTGGGATATGCCGTATTTTAAGGTAATCTCCGGAACCCCATTTTTATCCACGTCAATGCGCTCAATGATTTGTTCCACATCCCGCCGGTCCAGCTTGCCTTTGGCAATCAGCCGGTCCAGCGCGTCCAGGGCGTTTTCAGGCGCGCTTTCCAAAGGGGCCGCTTCTAAAGCGGCGGATTCGCTCAGCCGCTGCCTCAGGCCGGCAAGCTGCGCCAGCAGATCCCGCTGCAGACCTTCGTAGGCCTCGTCGATGAGCGCGCGGTTTTCCGGGGCGGCAGATAAATCCCGAAGCTTCTGTTGGAAAAGAAGTTTTAACTGCGCCTCTTTTTGCTCCGCTGCAAAGCCCAGCGCCTTTTTGGCTTCCTGTGCCGCTTTTTGATTTTCCTCAAAATTCTCTGCCTGGTAAGCCGCAATTTCCTTTTCCAGCCCGGCCCGGCAAAGGCGAAGATACTGCAGCACAGCTTCCGCTAAATCCGATTCCTCAATCAGGTGGGCTTTTTCACAGCCGCGTCTGCCTTTTGCGTTGTAGGCGGCGCAGATATAATATTTCCGCTCCGCGTCCGCCGTTTTGCGCCGGATGGGCGTCAGGCGGCGGCCGCAGTCCTGGCAGAAAAGACAGCTCCCAAAAGGGCTGGGCGCTCCGGCTTCGATCGGTCCGGGGCTGCCCCGGTAAGCGCTGCGGCTCCGTTTTCTCTTCAGCTCCTGCACCAGGGAAAAATCGGATTGCTCAATGATGGCCGGATGATGCTTTTCAAAAACGTACTGTTCACTGTCCGGCACGCGCCGGTCCCTGCCGTGGACGGTGGTTCTGGCCCGTTTGCGCAGTCTGAGGGTACCGGTATAAAAATCATTTTCCAGAAGCTCCCGCACCATGCTCTCGGACCAGGCTTCGGCGACGGGTCTTTTGGTTACGCGCCCCGTGGCCAGCTCCCGGGCATGCTGTGCCATGGAAGGGGTTGGAACGTGCTGATCGGTCAGATAGACGGCGATTTTGCGGTAACCGAAACCGGAAAGATAGAGAGCAAAAATCTGCCTGATGTACGCCGCCTCCTCCGGAACGATTTCCAGAAGATGGTTGTTTGCCGCGTCTCTGCGGTATCCGAAGGGAGGCCGGGTGATCAGCGTCCCTTCCTTTTGCCGGGCGGCGAGGGCCCGCCGGATTTTTTTGCTGGTGTCTTTTACATAGCGCTCATTGAACCATGTTTTGATCCCGATGGTATCGTCGCTGGAATTCTGAGAGTCATAATTATCGTCGATGACAATCAGACGCTTTCCGCGTTCCTGAAATTCATCCAGAAGCAGAAGAACCTTGGCGTTGTGCCTGCCAAGCCTGGAAAAATCCTTGACGTATACCGTGTCAATGTCCTTATCCAGATCCTCCATGAGCCGTCCGAAGCCCGGTCTGTCAAACAGATAGCCGGAAACGCCGTCGTCCTCATACCACCGGTGGATGACAACGCCCCGGTCCGCCGCGAACTGCCGGATAATCAGCTTTTGATTTTCGATGGACACGTAATTGCACCTGTCGTCGTCTCTGGAAAGACGGACATATCCCGCGTTCATGATGCGTCCTTTTCCATGGGCTTAAAAGGAAGTTTCATGAAGCGCTTTGCTTCCGGTGGTTTTTGAGCAGGGCTTTCAGGCCCTGGTGAATGTTTGTCTCCTTTGGCCCGTCCAGGTAGGCGGAGACCCGGAAGCCAAGATTTCCAAGAAAATTTTTCGCGCAGTCAAATTCCGCTTCTGTGGGGAAATCACTTTTCCAGAGAAAATAGGCTGGTCTTTTTATGGTTTTCACCTCTTTTGCCGTATTCCGGAGAAAACGGCGGCAATTCATTTGGAGTATTTTATGACAGAGGGGATGGTTTCTATTCCGGATTGCGGTTCCGCCTGGCGGGTTACAGTTCAGCCTTCCTGAACCGTAACTGCAAAAAGCCATTTCCTTTTTGCCGAAATAGTGTTATATTTGTAGCAGTTCAGCCCCTAATCGCGCTGTACTGCGCGACCACAAGAAAAAGACGCCGCACGGCTGTCCGGTGATTGAGAGGAAAACCGGGACTTTTGGACGGGAGCCATTCCCGGAAAAAGGATGGAGCAGCGGAAAAGGGCTGGCAGCTGCCCAGGAATGAAGGAGAAAAGAGACCATGAAAAACAGATATGTGATCGACTGGAAAAAATACGCGCGTCTGGCCAGACAGGCGGCCGCCGAGGGAGCCGTTTTGCTGAAAAATGAGAAAGAAGCCCTTCCCCTGCGGGCGGGAGAGCGGATTTCTGTGTTCGGAAGAAGTCAGTTCGCTTACTATAAAAGCGGAACCGGTTCAGGGGGTATGGTAAACACCAGATATGTAACCGGTATTCTGGAAGCGTTGAAGGAGGAAAAGGAACTTTCTATCAACGAAGAACTGGAAAAGGTTTACCGGGAATGGCTTTTGGACCATCCCTTTGACCACGGCGCAGGATGGGGCCAGGAGCCCTGGAGCCAGGAGGAGATGCCCCTTTCCGAAGAGACGGCCAGGCAGGCCGCGGCGGTTTCCGACGCCGCGCTGGTGATTATCGGAAGAACCGCAGGGGAGGACCGGGATGCGGGGAACGCTCCGGGAAGCTATCTTCTGACGGAAACAGAAACTGATATGCTGAAGAAAGTCCGGGAAGCCTTCGACAGAGTCATCGTTGTGCTGAACGTGGGCAATATCATCGATATGAACTGGGTGGATGCATGCCGGCCGGACGCGGTACTCTATGTATGGCAGGGAGGCATGGAAGGGGGAAACGCCGCGGCGGATGTGCTGACAGGCAGAGTCTCCCCCTGCGGAAAGCTTTCCGACACCATTGCCCGCTCCATTGAAGATTATCCGTCTACCCCGTATTTTAACGGAGAACACGAGGATTTTTACGCGGAAGATATCTATGTGGGCTACCGCTACTTTGAAACTTTCGCGAAGGACTGTGTTCAGTATCCCTTTGGGTACGGCCTTTCCTATACTTCCTTTGAAGTGAAATGCGTTGAAGCGGAGTACGGGGAAGATTCCTGCGCGTTTCGCGTTCGCGTCACAAATACGGGAGAGCGGGCCGGAAAGGAAGTCGTGCAGGTGTACGCAAAAGCTCCCCAGGGGAGTCTTGGAAAGCCCGCCCGCAGTCTGACCGCTTTTGGGAAGACCAGATGTCTGGAACCGGGAGAATCCCAGGAGCTTACCCTGGAGGTTTCCGACCGCCTTCTGGCTTCCTATGACGACAGCGGAGCGACGGGACACAAGTCCTGCTATGTTTTGGAGGCCGGAACGTATGAATTTTATATCGGTACGGACGTGCAAAGCGCTGCCCTTGCCGGAAGCTTTGAACTGGAAGAGCTTCTGGTGGTTCAGGAGTGCGTGCAGGCGCTGGCGCCCACACAGGCGTTTCAGAGAATGAAGCCAAAGACCGACGCCCGGGGGAAAATCGTGCCGGGATGGGAGGACGTGCCGCTGCGCGCCTATTCCCTTGCCGACCGGATCGACGGCCAGAAGCTTCCGGAAATTCCTTATACCGGTAAGCAGGGCTATACTCTGGGAGACGTTTATGACGGAAAGGTTTCCATGGAAGCGTTTGTGGCCCAGTTAAGCGACGAAGATTTGTGCTGCATTGTCCGGGGCGAAGGGATGTGTTCCCCTAAAGTGACGCCGGGTACGGCCGCCGCCTTTGGCGGTGTCAGCAAGGGGCTGAAGGAACTGGGGATTCCCTGTGGATGCTGCGCTGACGGCCCGTCCGGAATCCGTATGGACTGCGGTACCTATGCCTTCAGTCTTCCCAACGGAACCTGCCTGGCATGTTCCTTCAATGAGGAGCTGATCTGCCGCCTTTATGAGATGGAAGGAGCGGAGCTTCGAAAGAACCGGATCGATACCCTTCTGGGGCCTGGGATGAATCTTCACCGGAATCCCCTGAACGGAAGGAACTTCGAATATTTTTCCGAAGATCCCTTTCTCACCGGAAAAATAGCCGCGGCCCAGTTAAAGGGAATGCACGCGTACGGGGTCACCGGCACCCTCAAGCACTTTGCCGCCAATAACCGGGAACGGAACCGGAGAACCTACAATTCCATCGTATCGGAGCGGGCTCTCAGGGAGCTCTACCTGAAGGGCTTCGAGATCGCGGTAAAGGAGGCAGGGGCTTATTCCATTATGACCACCTACGGAGCCGTAAACGGTCTATGGACTGCCAGCAATTATGATCTGCTTAACGTGATTTTGCGGGATGAGTGGCACTTTGACGGTATGGTTATGACAGACTGGTGGGCGGATATGAACGAGGAAGGAAAACCCGCTTCCGTTTCCAATACCGCGGCAATGGTCCGCTGCCAGAACGATGTTTATATGGTCTGCCAGAATCCGGAAGAGAACAGCAATAAGGATAATCTGGCGGAGAGTCTGGAAAAGGGGACACTGAAGCGGGGCGCCCTCCAGCGAAGCGCGGTAAATATCCTGAAGACGCTCATGCGCTCTCCGGTTATGGAGCGCAGCCTTGGGCGGATGAGCCGGGAGGAGCAGGAGGCCTGCGAACAGATGCAGGAAGAGGACAAGGTGGATTTTGACCTGGAATTTCTTCCCATGACGGACAGGCTTACCCTGGACGGAAAAGACGTGGATACTTCTTCCGGAAAATCAAAGCTTTACGGAATCCGGACGGAAAAGCAGGGCCTCTACACGATACGCATGCGAGTAAAGGCGGACGCGTCGGAGATTGCCCAGATTCCCGTTACCATATATGTCAACGGCACCTTGGTTTCCACCGTTACGCTGAATGGAACCAAGGGCCAGTGGACGGAGATCACCCGCAGCCTTGGACACTTTATGAATCCCAACAATTACATCCGGCTTTACTTTGCCCAGAGCGGCCTGCAGATCGATGAAATTACGATTGAGCTTGAGAAGGAGACCGATCCGCTATCGTTTGACCAGTGAGAAAGCCCGGAGCAGAAAACCGTTGAAAGGTTACATGGATTTGCGGCAGACACCTTTTCGACCGCCCAGAACATCCGCGCCGACAAGATCGCTCCACTGGAAGTCCTCCACGGGTTCCCTGGCCACAAGGAAATTTCCGGCGCGCTGGGTGAGCTGGGCGAAATTCACCACATAATCCTGGGCCCCTTCACTGTAGGCGTAGATGGAGGCCTCGCTGCCCATAAAGCCGATGTCAGCTTCCCCGGAGATCACGGCAGTCATGGTCTTGTCTGCGCCAAAGCCGGTGACGAGATCCAGGAGAATCCCCTCCTCCTCAAAATATCCAAGCTCATAGGCCGCGTACTGGGGAGCATAGAAAATCGAATGCGCCACCTCATTCAGCGTCACTTTTGTCAGTTCTTTTGTCTCAGTCTGGGCAGCCGCCGCAAGACCCGCGGCGGCAAGGCAGCCCGCCGTCCCCAAAGCAAAAATACACCTTTTCTTCATGGAACCTCCCGGTTAAATCAATATCCGTATTTATCATATGCTTACTGCCCCGGGATGGCGACAGGGTAAATGCATTTAAAATCACCTGCGGCGATGGGATTTTCTGAACGGTTACCCGGCCCGGATCGCTGCCAGGCGTTTCGCTTTACTTTTTTGCTTACTGCAAGTATAATAAAAGCAGTATAAGCGGGCCAAGGGCCTGAGACGGCCGGCCCGGATCACACAAGGAAGGATGCCCGGGCGGCAGGCGTTTGCGCCTGCTGTGAAACGCGGCGAAAGACAGCAGAAAGAAGGAAAAACGATGAAATATGTACTGGATTCCCATACCCACACCATTGCCAGCGGCCATGCGTACAGCACCCTGCATGAGATGGCAAAAGCGGCGTCGGACAAGGGACTGGAGCTTTTGGGCATCACCGAGCATTCCATGCGGATGCCGGGAACCTGCCACGAATACTATTTTCAGAACATGCGCATTCTCCCGAGAGAGATGTACGGGATCGAGGTTATGCACGGAGCGGAAGTAAACATTATGGATCTGAACGGCAGCCTGGACATGAAACAGGAGCTTTTGGAAAAGATGGATGTGGTTGTGGCGAGTATGCATACGCCGTGCCTGAAGGCGGGGTCAAGGCAGGAAAATACCCACGCCTTTATCGAGGCCATGAAAAATCCCTGGGTCAACATTGCCGGACACCCGGATGACAGCCGGTACCCACTGGATTATCTGGCTCTGGTGCAGGCAGCGAAGGAGTTTCACGTACTGCTGGAGCTGAACAACAATTCTCTCCATCCGCTGGGCGCCAGGAAAGATCCCCTTCCAAATGATGTGGTCATGCTGAAATACTGCATGGAATATCAGGTGCCGGTGATCCTGGATTCCGACGCACATACCCAGGAGGATGTGGGAAACCACTGCTTTCTGGATCCGCTTCTGGAGGAGATGCATTTCCCGGAGGAGCTGGTGGTAAACCGGTCAGTGGCAGAATACAAAAAGTTTATAAACCGCTTTCGGTGACGGCTTTCCGGTGGGATTTGGCTTGCGCGGCCCCGGGCTGCGCTGCTGCCCGGGAGTAACGGTTCAGCAGGGCTGAACGGTTGCCGAACGGAAACGGCCGGCAAGAAACTTCTTTACAGCGAAATTTTACTGTGTTAAAATAGAAAAGCGGCAGAGTCCCGATAAATTTACAGGACGATGTGGTTATGAACAGGCAGCGAAGCGGTCGTATGCCCGTGGATCTTGCGAATATCCGCCGACACGGCAGAAGCACTTTCGGCGGCGGCACGGCAGATACACGGCGCACGAAGCCGTTACTAAAAACATATAAAGGGGTGGCGTATGAGTAAAAATGTCAGAACTGAGGCAGTGGATCAGCTTTTTGAAGCGATTCTGAGCCTGCAGAGTAAGGAAGAATGTTATCTTTTCTTTCAGGATGTGTGTACGGTAAATGAGCTTTTGTCCCTCTCACAGAGATTTGAAGTGGCCAAAATGCTGAGAGACCGGAAAACCTACCTGGAAATCGCGGAAAAAACCGGCGCGTCTACCGCGACCATAAGCCGTGTGAACCGTTCCCTGAATTACGGAAACGACGGGTATGAGATGGTATTTCGCCGGATGGAAAAGTAAAAGAGCTGTGTGCAGGCACAGCCACAGACGGATTTCATCTGCAGGAAAAGGCTGCAGGGAATCCGTCTGCGGCAGGCAAAAGCGGCAGCAGGGCGGAGGAGCAAACCGCGAAGCGGCAAAAAAGAATGGCCGACAGCAGATACGGGCAAGGGGTCTGATCCCTTGCTTATTTTTTGGAAAATTTATTTTTTCCCGGAGGGACAGAGATTGTCCACCAGCTTTTCGATGAGCTGCTTTTTCACATATACGTCAAAGCTTAAAAGACAGATAAAGGAAAACATCTGCAGAAATTCCCGCTCCTCTTCCGGGGTGTCCAGAAACGTTTCTCTGGAACGGAGAAACTTGTCCTGGACGTCCTTCTGTAAAAGATCCACCTGTGTTTTTTCAAGCCGAAAAACTTCGTTATAGATATCTTCAATGGTAATTTCCGGATTATTTTTGAAGTATTTTTCCGTCAGCGGATTTAAGAGCGCCTGTATGTCCGTGATGGACAGAATGTTTTTAAAATAATAAATAAAAATCAGCAGCAGCATATGCTCCCTAGAATATTTCTTTTTTACAGGGGGCGGCAGCAGGTTGTTTTTCGCATAATTATTGATCATGGTTTTGGTAAGGATTTTGTCGTCCTCCCTGCGCTTAGAGGAGGCGAGGCGGCTGTTCATAAACGTAGTCACCTGATCCATATACAGGTCAATCCCCGGAATGTCCTGGGGCTTTATATAATCAATGCGGGAAATGCTCTCCATAATGCTGTTTATCATATCGTCTGGATTGATTGTCATTTGTTTCACCTCCATTACATTATATAGTTTTAAATACTAGATGACAAGCTTTTTTTGCAGATAAAGCTTTTACGAAAGCGCCCGGTGTGCTATAATGCAAGAAAGCGTCCGCCGAAAGCAGCGGTTTGGCCCTGCGAAGCCGCTGCTTTCGGGACGCAATTACGAAGAAAAGGAAGGATCCGAATTGAGTATCTACGACACACTGAATGAAATGCAGCGCCAGGCGGTTTACTGCACAGAAGGACCGCTTCTGATTCTGGCCGGAGCGGGCTCCGGAAAAACCAGGGTACTGACCCACAGAATCGCGTATCTGATCGACGAGAAAGGTGTGAATCCCTGGAATATACTGGCGATTACGTTTACAAATAAGGCAGCCCAGGAAATGCGGGAGAGGGTGGACAAGCTTGTGCAGAATCAGGCCGGAAGCGTCTGGGTGGCCACGTTTCATGCCACCTGCGTGCGGATTCTGCGGCGCTACATAGACCGCCTGGGCTACGACAATCACTTTGTCATCTACGACACAGACGATCAGAAATCCGTTATGAAGGACGTCTGCAAGCGGCTGGAAATCGATACAAAGATTTATAAAGAGCGGGCGATCCTCGCGGCTATCTCCGCCGCGAAAAACGAGCTCACAGGCCCGGAGGAATACGAACAGCGTTTCCGCGGGGATTACGCAAAAAGACGGATTGCCGACGCGTATCTTGAGTACCAGCGGGTGCTCAAAAGCAACAACGCCCTGGATTTTGACGATCTGCTCATGAAGACCGTAGAACTCTTTCAGACAAACCAGGATGTGCTGGACAGCTACCAGGAGCGCTTCCGCTATATTCTGGTGGACGAGTATCAGGACACGAACACGGCGCAGTTTAAGCTTCTGGATCTTCTGGCGAGAAAATACCGGAATCTCTGCGTGGTGGGCGACGACGACCAGTCCATCTATAAGTTCCGGGGAGCGAATATCCACAACATCCTGAGCTTTGAGGAAATCTTTACGGATGCCAAAGTGATCAAGCTGGAGCAGAACTACCGGTCCACCCAGTACATCCTGGACGCGGCCAATAGTGTCATCAGCAATAACTCCGAGCGGAAGGAAAAACGTCTCTGGACCGCCAACGGCGAGGGGGATAAGGTGGAATTTCACCATTTTATGACCGGCTACGACGAAGCGGAGTACATTGCCGGAGATATCGCGAAGCGGGTGCGGGACGGAGAGTGCGCGTATCAGGACTGCGCGGTTTTGTACCGTACCAACGCCCAGTCCCGCCTGTTTGAGGAAAAATTTCTGATGGCTAACGTTCCCTATAAGATCATCGGCGGCGTAAATTTCTACGCCCGCCGGGAGATCAAAGACCTCCTGGCTTACCTGAAAACCGTGGACAACGCCAGCGACGATCTGGCAGTACGCCGGATTATCAATGTGCCCAAGCGCGGAATCGGCGCCACCACGCTGGCCAGGGTACAGGATTATGCCCTGGATCACGAGATCAGCTTCTATGAGGCCCTGCGCATCGCGGATCAGATTCAAACCCTGGGAAGAGGCGCGGTGAAGCTGAAGCCTTTTGTCACCTTCATCCAGACTCTGCGAAGCCAGGCGGAATTTCTCTCTGTCCGGGAGCTCTTAGAGCAGATCATCGAACAGACCGGCTATGTCCGGGAACTGGAAGCAGAAGGAACCGAGGACGCCCAGAACCGTATCGAAAACATCAACGAATTGATTTCCAAGGCCCGCGACTACGACGACAGCGCCCAGGAGCCCAGCCTGTCTGGCTTCCTGGAGGAGGTGGCCCTGGTGGCGGACATTGACAGCATGGACGAAGGCGGAGACCGGGTTCTGCTGATGACTCTCCACTGCGCCAAGGGTCTGGAATTCCCCTATGTATACATGCCGGGAATGGAGGACGGGCTTTTCCCAAGCTACATGACCATTTCCTCAGAGGATCCCGGAGACCTGGAGGAGGAACGCCGTCTTTGCTACGTGGGAATCACCCGGGCCAGGCGCCATCTGGTCCTCACCTGCGCGAGACAGCGGATGAACCGGGGAGAAACCCAATACCACCGGGCCTCCATGTTCCTGGAAGAGATTCCCAAAGAACTGCTCACCTACGGAAATGTGCTGAAGCCCAAGAAGGAAGAAAAACAGGAGCCCCTTCCCAAGCCCATCAGCCATTTCGCGCAGGCGAAGGAAATTTTCCAGAGCAAGGCCTTTGACATGAGCCAGTTCAAGGTGACGAAACAGGACAAGCTGGACTATGCGGAGGGCGATACAGTAACGCACATTAAATTCGGAAAAGGCGTTGTTCAGCAAATCGCCGACGGCGGCCGGGATTTCGAGGTGACGGTGGATTTCGAAAAATACGGGGTAAAGAAAATGTTCGCCGGCTTCGCCAAGCTGAAAAAGGTGGAGGAATAGGAAAATTTTTGTACTCCTGAATCACTTTTTCATGGTTTGACCGGCATGCGCGCAGACTGCGGCTGAACGGTTACAACGATTGCCGTTAAAGAAAAATTAATCATATTTATATAGTAAAATTTGCCGTTTAGTGATATACTATACTTCGAGAGAACGGTTCCCCAGGCTATTCGGGGGAATGGGATTTCGGGAGAAATTCCGGTAACTGTTTCATGGGTACCGCGCGCAGAGGTATTCTGCGGAAGGCGATGAGAGGGCAGTTTCGCAGAAGACGGACTTTGGATGCCGCTGCACCTGAACGTTTTCGGAAAAGGAAGTTTGCAGCCGCCTCCGGCGGGAGCAAGCCGGGCCTGTCAGGGCGATACGCATATATCGCGGAAAAGCCGGGTTAAGGGCCAGGCCGTCAGAGAAGCGGGAAGGTATCCGGATGGCTGCGAAGCCGGGAAACAGTTACGAAGCAAAAATAAGAAAGGATGTGCACCTATGAACAGATTGGAAGAATTATTGGTTAACCTTCAGAAAAAAGAAGACGAAAAGCAGAAAAATACTGTGTTGTGGATTCTTGCAATTATCGGTGCCGTAGCGGCTGTGGCGGCCATTGCGTACGCGGTATACCGTTATTTTACGCCGGATTATCTGGAAGACTTCGAGGACGATTTTGACGATGACTTCGACGACTATTTTGATGACGACGAAGAGAGCGCGCCGGAAAAGAAGGAAAAAGCAGAGTCCGAAGACACCGCAAAGAGCGCAGAGGAGACAGCGGAGGAAGAATAATTTCCCACAGCAGTTTCTTTGCAGACAGCGTTTTATAAAACGTAAGCGTCCGCTTACAGAAAAAACTAAGGACCGGACAGGCAGATGTCGTATTCAAAGACACCTGCCTGTTTTTGGGTATTCCGATAAAAACCACAGAACAGGGGGATCAAGATGAGTATAAAGAAAGGAACGATTCTGGAAGGAAAGGTATGCGACGTCCTGTTTCCAAACAAAGGCGTCATCCTGTCCCAGGGAGAAAAAGTAATCGTAAAAAACACCGTTCCCGGCCAGAGCATTCGTTTTGCAGTTAATAAGGTGAGAAAAGGAAAATACGAAGGGCGTCTTCTGGAAGTCCTGGAACCCTCCGAATGGGAGATCCCTTCGCCCTGCCCGCATTTTTCGGCCTGCGGCGGCTGTACCTGGCAGAGCTTGCCCTACGACCGCCAGCTCCGGCTGAAGGAAAGACAGATCAAGGCGCTGCTTTCCGGCCAATATCCGGAAGAAGCCTTTGAGCCGATCTTGCCAAGCCCAAGGCAGTTCGCCTACCGCAACAAAATGGAATTCTCCTTTGGCGATGAAATCAAGGACGGCCCTCTGCAGCTTGGCCTTCACAAGCGCGGCAGCTTTTACGACATCGTCACCACAGACCAGTGCAGAATCGTAGACGGAGATTTCCAGAAAATTTTATCCTGTGTCCTGAACTTCTGCCGCGGCCAGGGCTGGCCCTATTACCACAAAGTGCGCCACGAAGGCTTCCTGCGCCATCTCCTGGTCAGAAAAGCGGCCAAAACCGGCGAAATCCTTGTGGATCTGGTGACCACCGGCCAACTACCCTTTACGCAGGAACAGAAAAACGCGTTTACAGAGGCGCTGCGATCCCTGCCTTTGGAAGGCTCCCTGACCGGAATCCTCCATACGCAGAACGACAGCGTGGCGGATGTTCTTCAGGATCATGGCACGGAAGTTCTCTGGGGCCGCAGCTTCTTCTTCGAGGAGCTCCTTGGTCTTTCCTTTAAGATCACGCCGTTTTCCTTCTTTCAGACCAATTCCCTGGGAGCGGAGGTACTCTACAGCAAGGTTCGGGACTACGTGGGCAGTACCAGAAATCAGACAATTTTTGACCTCTACAGCGGTACCGGAACCATCGCTCAGATCCTGGCACCGGTGGCAAAGAAAGTGGTGGGCGTGGAGATCGTGGAAGAGGCCGTTGCGGCCGCAAAAGAGAACGCCCGGCTGAATGGGCTGGATAACTGCGAGTTTATCGCGGGGGATGTTTTGAAAGTGATCGATGAGATCGAAGAAAAGCCGGACATGATTATTCTCGATCCGCCGCGGGACGGGGTTCATCCGAAGGCGCTGGAAAAGATTTTGCGTTATCAAGTGGATAAGATGGTGTACATATCCTGTAAGCCGAGCAGCCTGGCGCGGGATTTGGCGGTGTTTCGGGAGAATGGGTATTTTGTGGAGAGAGTTGGGGGAGTGGATATGTTTCCGGGGACGGGGCATGTGGAGACGGTTGTACTGCTTTCCCACAAAAAACCTGACAGCACAATCAGCGTAAAAGTGGAGTTTGGCAAGGGAGAGGGTAAAGTGCCGCTTGATTATATCGCTAAAAGAGCCGAGGCGTACAAGCCGAAAGAGCGAGTTACCTACAAAATGATAAAGGAATACATAGAAGCTAAATATGGCTTCAAGGTACATACTGCTTATATAGCGGAGGTAAAGAGAAGTTTG
>DVIQ01000019.1 GCA_018711185.1 Candidatus Limivivens intestinipullorum
CCATGACTGGACAGACGCCACCTGCACGGAGCCGCAGACGTGTGCGAGGTGCGGAGCGACGCAGGGAAAGGCTTTAGGCCATGACTGGACAGACGCCACCTGCACGGAGCCTCAGACGTGTGCGAGGTGCGGAGCGACGCGGGGAGAGGCTTTGGGTCACGACTGGGCAGACGCCACCTGCACGGAGCCGCAGACGTGTACGAGATGCGGAGCAACAAAGGGAGAGGCTTTGGGCCATGACTGGATGGAAGCTACCTGTACGGAGCCGGAGACATGCAGCAGATGTGGAGAGACGAGAGGAGAGGCCCTTGGCCATAATTGGACAGATGCCACTTGTACTGAACCGGAGACATGCGCCAGATGCAAAGAGACGAGAGGAGAGGCTTTAGGCCATGATTGGACGGAGGCTACCTGTACGAATCCGGAAACCTGCAGCAGATGCAAAGAGACGAGGGGCGAAGCCCTGGGCCACAGCTTCGGTGATTGGGTTGTGACAACAGAGCCCACCACCAGCAGCACAGGAGAGCGGACACGTACTTGTACAAGGTGCGGCGCCCAGGAGAAAGAAACGGTACAGCGTCTGAATATTGTTGGAAACGCGTCTGACAATACGATTACAGGTATTTCTTCAGAGCTGGTTTACGGCATTCGCAGAAACATTACCTTTGAGGCGAATGGAGCGGGAATGTCCAATACCAGCCCCATTAACGGAGATGTCCGCTATGTTCCGACTACCTGGGTAATCGGAAAGACAGAAAATTCCTTTGGAAGCGCGCCGTATTCCGTGACATTCCAGATGGCGAATGCCGGAACTTTCACCCTGCGGGTGAATTTCCAGAAGCAGACCTACAATAACGGCTGGCAGTCCAGCGGTGAGTATGATGTAAAAGAAGTAACCTTCCAGGTGTCTGAAAATGGAACAGCAGGAAGCGCTACGACTACAGGAAGTGTCCAGACTGGCGACAATACGCAGATCATACTCTTTGTGGTACTCCTTATTGTGGCTGCTGTGGTAATCGGCGTTGTGATTGTGGCTGGAAGAAAGAAAAAAAGGTAACTGTTCCGTCCGGGTCTGCGCATATCTGTGCGGACTGTAGGAACATGATTCAGGAGGCAAGGGTCCGGCGTTGGTTAACTCTTGCCTCCTGATAGATTTTCGCGTGATTTGATATTGACAAAATGAAAAACGGCTGGTATGCTGTTTACAGGCAAAGGCGCTCTGAAAGGATCAGTGCGCTTTTTCTGTTTTTTAACCGAATCGGGAAGCTCCCTGTTTCATTGCGCGAAAAGACAAGCAGGGGACAGGACTTGCCGGGAAAAGCAAAAGAAGCGAAAATAATCGGAAAGGGTGCTGCCTGCGGCGGCAGCGGAATGGAGATTGGTATGAATTATAAGAAGGAAGAAATACTGCGCCTTGTTCAGGAGGAGGATGTGGAATTTATACGGCTTCAGTTTACGGATATGTTCGGCACTTTTAAAAATGTGGCGATAACGTCCAGCCAGCTGGAGAAGGCCCTGGATAACCGGTGCATGTTCGACGGTTCCTGTATAGACGGCTATGTACGAATAGAGGAGTCGGATATGTATCTGTATCCGGATCTGAATACGCTGGCTATTTTTCCGTGGCGGCCTCAGCAGGGAAAGGTGGCGCGTTTGATCTGCGATGTGTACCGGCCGAACGGGCAGCCCTTTGAGGGAGACCCCAGGCATATTCTGAAAACGGTTCTCTCCCAGGCAGAGGAAATGGGATATACCTTCCATGTGGGGCCAGAGTGTGAATTTTTCCTCTATCACACAGATGACGACGGGCAGCCGACCACCGTTACCCATGAAAAGGCCGGCTATTTCGATGTGGGGCCGGTTGACCTGGGGGAAAATGCCCGCCGGGATATGGTTCTGACTCTGGAGGAAATGGGATTTACTATTGAAGAATCGCACCACGAGGTTTCTCCGGGACAGCATGAGATCGATTTTCTTTATGACGAGGCGCTGAATACGGCGGATAATATTATGACCTTTAAGCTGGCGGTGAAAACCATCGCGAAACGGCATGGTCTCCACGCTACATTTATGCCGAAACCAAAGTCCGGCATTAACGGTTCCGGAATGCACACAAATATGTCCTTGTTCCGAGATGGTGAAAATGCCTTTGCGGACAGCCGGGACCCTCTGGGACTCAGCCGGGAGGCGTACTGGTTTATCGGAGGTTTGATGAAGCATGTCAAGGGAATGGCGGCCATCACGAATCCTCTCGTGAATTCTTATAAACGGCTGGTTCCGGGGTTTGAGGCACCGGTTTATATTGCCTGGTCGGCTACAAACCGAAGCCCGCTGATCCGGATTCCTGCCACCAGAGGAGAGAATACCAGGATTGAGCTGCGATGCCCGGATCCGGCGTGCAATCCCTACCTGACGTTGGCGGTCTGCCTGGCGGCCGGGCTGGCCGGCATCCGCAATCAGATCGATCCGCCGGCAGCGGTTGACCAGAACATTTTCCATATGACGGAAGCTCAGAAGGAAGAGCTGCATATTGAGTCTCTGCCGGGGAATCTCTGGGAGGCGCTGAACGAGCTGGAAAAGGACCCGCTTTTGATGGATGTTCTGGGCAGCCGGTTCGCGAAAAATTATCTGGAAGCAAAAAGGATGGAATGGACGGAGTACAGCCGTCAGGTTTCCCAATGGGAAATTGATCAGTATTTGTACCGTATTTGAGCGTGGAAAGGAAGATTTTTGACGCGCTGGAATCGTTTAGACAGGAGGTTGGACAATGGTAAATGTAATCGTCGTTTTTCCAAATTTGGAAAATGCCAAAAGTGTTCGAAATCTCCTGATCCGCAACGGTTACAGTGTGGCTGGCGTATGCACAAGCGGCGCCCAGGCCCTTCAGGCGGCGGACCGGCTTACGGATGGCATCATTGTATGCGGCTATAAATTTTCGGATATGCTTTATACGGAGCTGCATGAGTGTCTTCCGCCCTCCTTTGAGATGCTGCTGGCCGCTTCGGACACTGTGCTGGGAATGGGGGTGAGCAGAGATATTGTAAGTCTGCCGCTTCCGCTGAAGGTACACGATCTGGTGAATACTTTGGAGATGATGACAGCGGCCCATCTGCGAAAGAAGCGGAAGCAGAAGGCAAAGCCGAAGGAACGTTCTTTGGAAGATAAACGGATCATCGAAAAAGCGAAGCAGCTTCTTATGGAGCGTAATCATATGACAGAGGATGAGGCGCACCGGTATATTCAGAAGTGCAGTATGGACAGCGGAAATTCCATGGTGGAGTCCGCGAAAATGGTATTCAGTCTGATGAAGTTTTAATACAACTGCTTTATCGGAAATCCTTTTTCTGGAAAAGCCACGGACGGTGTGCTATAATACGCTTATGCTGCGGCGGAGAAGAAGCTCCGCCAAGGGAAAGGAGAGTCTGCTTTGAAATTTACAAAAATGCACGGCATTGGCAATGACTATGTTTATGTAAATGGGTTTGCGGAAACGATCAGAAATCCGGAAGAGACGGCCAGGCTTGTCAGCGATAGGCATTTCGGGATTGGGTCCGATGGCCTGATTCTGATAAAGCCGTCAGAGAAGGCGGATTTTGAGATGGATATGTACAACGCCGACGGCTCCCGGGGAGCCATGTGCGGGAATGGGATCCGCTGCGTAGCCAAGTACGTTTACGATTACGGACTCACAGATAAGACGCGGATCAGCGTAGATACCCGAAGCGGTGTGAAATATCTGGATTTGACAGTGGAGAATCACAGGGTGACCCAGGTGAAGGTAAATATGGGAAACCCTGTTTTTGAGCCAAAGAAAATCCCGGTGCTTTCCGAGAAGGATCGGGTAATCAACGAGTCCATCCAGGCTGCGGACCGGGAATGGAAAATTACGGTGCTGTCCATGGGAAATCCTCATGGGGTAATCTTTACGGAGGATGTAGATACGCTGGATCTGGAAAAAATCGGGCCAAAGTTCGAGCGTCATCCTTGGTTCCCGGACAGGATCAACACGGAGTTTATCCGTGTGCTGGATGACCGTACGATTCAGATGCGCGTCTGGGAGCGGGGCTCCGGGGAGACCATGGCTTGCGGCACTGGCGCCTGCGCCGCCGCGGTGGCCAGCGCCTTGAACGGATATACGGGCCCGGAGGTTCGGGTGCGGCTGCTGGGAGGTGATTTGGACATTTTCTGGGACAGAGAGGAAAATCAGGTCTATATGACCGGTCCGGCGACTACGGTTTTCGAGGGTGAAATATATTTAGAAGGAGAAGAAGAACATGTTTAAGATTAACGACAATTACCTCAAGCTGCCCGGCAGCTATCTGTTTTCTACAATCGCGAAGAAGGTTGCGGCTTTCAGTGAGGCCCATCCCGATGCGTCCATTATCCGTCTGGGGATCGGCGACGTAACCCAGCCGCTTGCGCCGGTGATCATCGACGCTCTGCACAAAGCGGTGGACGAGATGGGACACGCGGAAACCTTCCACGGCTATGCTCCGGATCTGGGCTATGAATTTCTGCGCAATGCCATCGCGAAGAATGATTACCAGGACAGAGGCTGCGATATCCGGCCGGATGAGATCTTTGTGTCCGACGGCGCCAAGTGCGATTCTTCAAATATTCAGGAAATTTTCAGCGTGGACAACAAAATCGCGGTGTGCGATCCGGTATATCCGGTCTATGTGGACTCCAATGTAATGGCCGGCAGGACCGGAACCTATGATCCAGCCGCCGAGACCTGGAGCAATGTGATTTACATGCCCTGTACGGCGGAAAACAACTTTACGCCGGAGCTGCCAAAGGAGACGCCGGATCTTATTTACTTGTGCTTCCCGAATAATCCCACCGGAACTACCATCACCAAGGATCAGCTCCAGGTATGGGTGGATTACGCCAACCGGGTTGGCGCGGTGATTATCTATGACGCGGCGTATGAGGCGTATATTTCCGAGGAAAATGTGCCTCACAGCGTTTACGAATGCCAGGGAGCCAGAACTTGTGCCATTGAGCTGCACAGCTTTTCAAAGAACGCGGGCTTTACCGGCACGCGGCTGGGCTACACAGTAGTTCCGAAGGATCTTAAATGCGGGGAGGTAGCCCTTCATTCTCTCTGGGCAAGACGCCATGGAACCAAGTACAACGGAGCTCCGTATATTATTCAGAGAGCCGGAGAGGCTGTATATTCCGAGGAAGGAAAGAAGCAGTTAAAGAAGCAGGTGGCTTATTATATGAACAATGCCAGGATTATCTATGAGGGATTAAAGGAGTCTGGCTATACGGTATTTGGCGGCGTAAACGCGCCGTATATCTGGCTGAAAACACCGGATCATATGGATTCCTGGCAGTTCTTTGATTACCTTCTGGAGAAGGCGAACGTGGTTGGAACGCCAGGCTCTGGTTTTGGACCCAGCGGGGAGGGATACTTCCGGCTGACGGCTTTTGGAAGCTGCGAGAACACGAAGGCTGCCATTGAGCGGATTAAAAAGCTGTAAAATATAGAAAAAATAACAATACCCCGATTTTGTATCGGGGTATTATTTGACTGACTATAGAAGCGCGAGTCCGCGTTCCTGGGCCTGTTTTTGAATTTCCTCCGGCCAGAGGGAAACCTGCACTTCTCCGATGTGGGCCTTTCTTAAATAGAACATACAGATACGGGACTGGCCGATGCCGCCTCCGATGGTGTAGGGAAGGGCACGGTCCAGAATCGCTTTTTGGAAAGGAAGCTGGGCCCGTTCCGGACACCCGGCCAAATTAAGCTGACGCAGAAGCGCCTCCTCGTCCACGCGGATTCCCATAGAAGAAAGCTCCAGAGCAATGTCCAGAACCGGATAATATACGATAATGTCTCCGTTTAAGGACCAGTCATCGTAGTCCGGTGCGCGGCCGTCATGGGGAATGCCGGAAGCCAGCAGGCCGCCGATCTGCATAATAAAGACGGCGCCCTTTTCTTTTGCGATGGCGTACTCGCGCTCCTTGGGCGTTTTATCCGGCATCCGGTCTTCAAGCTCCTGAGAGGTGACAAAACAGATGTCCGGAGGAAGAATTTCCGTTATATAGTCGTACTGGATGGACATGTATTTTTCTGTTTTTTTCAGAGCCTTGTAAACCTGACGTACCACGGCTTCCAGGGTTTCCCTGTTTCGCTCCTCTTTTTTGATAATTTTTTCCCAATCCCACTGATCCACGTAAATCGAATGGATGTTGTCGGTTTCCTCGTCCCGACGGATGGCGTTCATGTCGGTATAAAGTCCTTCGCCGTAGGAAAAACCGTACTTTTTCAGGGCAAACCGTTTCCATTTTGCCAGAGAATGGACGATTTCCGCCTGGGCTTCGTTTTGCTCGCGGATGCCAAAGGTTACGGGGCGCTCCACGCCGTTGAGGTTATCGTTTAATCCGGACTGCGGGGTAACGAACAGCGGGGCGGAAACCCGGAGCAGATTCAGCCGGCGCGTCAGCTCGGACTGGAAGAAATCCTTCACTACTTTGATGGCTACCTGAGTGTCGTGAAGATTCAGATCGGAATGATAGGTTTCCGGTATGTTTAGCTGGTTCATGGTGAACACTCCTTTTATATGGTGATGCCTGCAGCTGCCAAAAGGACGCAGCGGTTCAGCAGGGCTGAACCGTTACTTAAAGAATGAACAGCTGCCGTCTGTTTTATGGTAACATAGTTTTCCGGGGTTGTAAATAAACAGTTCCGCCTTGCTGAACCGTTACATGCAAAATCCATTTAAAATCGCCTTCGGCGATGGGATTTTGCACTCCTGAATCACGTTCTTACGGTCCGCGCAGCATGTGGGCAGACCTGGGCTGAACTGTTACCTTGTGCTTCAACAAAAAATTGAAACTTCTTGACAAATTATTTAATCGATGGTACATTAAGTCTGACTGGAATGTCCGCCAGACTTGCTGCTGAGGGTACGGATTGTGTGCAAGGGCGGCGTTTCCGGGAAATTATTGAAGAATACAAGGGAGCGTTTTTATGGGATATGTAAGCGATAACCTGAACCTGCTTTCGGATATAGCGAAATGTATAGCGATGCAGTTTGGGGAAAACTGCGAAGTGGTTCTCCATGATTTGACACTGCCCTATAATAAAACGATTGTGGCCATATGGAATGGACATGTCACAGGCAGAAAAGTGGGAGACGGAGGAACGAATGCGGGACTTGAGATCTTAAAGGGATCGGTTGCGCCAAATGACCAGTACGGTTATATCAATACGATTCCGAATGGAAAAATTCTGCGCTCCTCCAGCAAATATTTTCGTGACGAATACGGAAAAGTAAACGGCAGCATGTGTATCAACATGGATATTACAGAGCTGGTGAAATGCGAAAATCTCCTTCATGCCATGACAACGGAGCCCGGAGAACAGCCGGAGAAGTCTAAGGAGTTTTTTGTAGGAAACATCGATGAGCTTTTGGAGCAGATGATGCAGGAAGCGGTTCTGGCAACCGGAAAGGATATCAAACGGCTGACCAAGGAGGAAAAGGTTTCCATTGTGCACCTCTTGGATAAAAGAGGATTCTTCCTGATTAAAAAGTCCGCGGAGAAGCTTGCGCATTACCTGGGGCTTTCCCGCTACAGCATCTATAATTACCTGAATGAAGCGAACGGGGAAAATACATAAGAGTCATGCGTCTTGAAAAGAGGTCTTTCCTCTGATCAAGACGCATTTTTTGCGCTTTTGTTTCCTGCGCAGGTCAGGCTTTGAGCAGCAGGCCGTTCTCTTCCGACAGAACGCAGTCGTTCCGGACGGTTAGTTTTCCGTTGACAAAGCAGTAGTCCAGACCGGAAGCCAGCTCCAGGGGAGCGGTATAATCCGCGTGATCACAAAAATGATCCGGGTCAAAGACATTCAGATCGGCGAAATACCCCTCTTTGATTTCTCCTCTTTCCTGGATTCCCATGCGGAGAGCGGGCATTTTTGTCATTTTCGCAATCGCCTTGGAGAGGGGAAGCAGCTTCCTTTTTACGGAAAAATCATGGAGAAAGTGAGGAAACGCGCCGAACATCCTCGGGTGCGGGCAGTCGGTATCCGCGTAGATCGCGTCGGAAATCAAAAGGCTGTAGGGCAGGACGGCTACGGTATCCACATCTGCCGCATCCATGCTCTGGATAATTGCCGCCGCGGCGCCGTTTTCACTGACCAAAAGCTCTGCCAGTGCTGCCGCTTCGTCCCCTTGACAGCGTGTCCTGGCGATCTGCGTGATGTTCTGGCCAAGCAGAGGACGGTTTTCCTCACAGGAGACCGCGGAGAGAACGACACGGTCCAGACCAAGAGAAACAGCATAGTTGTCCCAGTCCGGAAAGGTCTGGCCAAGGAGTGACCGAAATTCCCGGAGGCCCGTCTCTGTCTGAAGCTTTTGGAGCGCCTGCCGGATATCGCCGTTTACAAACTGCGGGGGAACCAGAGACATAAGGGTCGTAGAACCGCAGTTATACGGATAAAAGTCGCAGGAAACATCCTGGCCGGCAGAGCGGGCGTCCTCAATCAGACGAATGGCTTTTCGCAGTGTGGTTCCCCAGTTGCGGATGCCGCAGGATTTAAAGTGACTGATTTCCAGGCGGCATCCCGCGATTTCGGCAATCTTCAGGACCTCTTCGATGCTTTTTACGAGACTGTCGCCTTCGCCCCTTATATGTGTGGTGAGAATACGGCCCTTCCGACCCAACGGTTTTAAGATTTCTCCCAGTTCTTCCGGGGTTTCCCAGCATTCCGGGAGATACATAAGACCGATGGATACGCCCAAGGCTCCCTGGGACAGAGCCGTCGAAATGATTTCCTGGCATTGCCGGATCTCCCGGAGGGTAAAGGGGGCATCGGAGAAGCCCTTTACGGCAATTCGGACAGCGCCCATGCCGATCATAGATCCCGTATTGACGGGCAGGGAAACTTTTCCAAGGTCTTTCAGATAAGCTTCATAATTCACAATCTTTTTAAATGGGGCGATATCGCCGAGAACAGGCGCATAATAGCTTCGCATCTGGTCGGCGGCGGATGAATCAGGGTTTAAAGGGTACATGGAAATGCCGCAGTTTCCGGTGACAACAGAGGTAATGCCCTGACGCAGCAGGACGCTTCCGTAGCCTGGCCTGTTCTCGTTTTTGGGGAGAAGCGGCTCTTTGTCACAGTGCCGGTGAATATCGATAAAACCGGGCGTGACGGAAAGTCCGTCCAGGTTAAAAGAAACGGCGCTGCCTGAGACAGCCAAATCCCGGCCGATTTTCGCGATGCGGTCGCCGCGAATCAGAAGATCGGCAGTGTAGGGCTTACGCCCCGTACCATCATAAATTTGGCCTCCCTTTAATAGAATTTCATTCATGGGGCAGAAGACTCCTTTCAGTACAAAAATTTTGTTAAAAAAATTTTATCACTGACTAAACAAATTGTCAATTCTCATTGAAGGGATTAAAAAAATATTGTATAATAGAGCAGCATATCACACCCGAACCATGCGCTTGCCGCGTGGCTGGGGGCCAGGAGATCCGGCTTCGCGAAGCGGACTCGAAACGCCTGCTGTTTGCGGCGTAAGAACAAGTAAGAGTATGGAGGTGCGGCTATGGAATGGAGTTATCATTTTGAGGGAGAAGAGAGGGTTTTATCGCCTGCGCTGGTCTATTACGAGGAGATCCTTGCGGAAAACACCAGACGGGCGGTTTTGGAAGCGGGCGGGGCAAAAAGGCTTTGGCCCCATATAAAAACACACAAATCTCCGGATCTTGTCCGGATGCTGGAAAATTTTGGAATCGAGCGCTTTAAATGCGCGACACTGGCCGAGGCGGAGATGGCCGCAAATGCCGGAGCCCGGCATATTTTGCTGGCTTATCCCCTGGTGGGACCGAATATCGGAGAGTATGTGAAACTGACATGCAGGTATCCGGAACAGACCTTCTGGGCGCTGGGGGATGATCTGGGTCAGCTTGCGGCCCTGGGGGAAACAGGACGGAAATACGGCAGGGAGATCCCTTTCCTGGTGGATGTAAATACGGGAATGAACCGGACCGGCGTTCCTATGGACGCGGTTTTGGAATTTTACAAAAAAGCAAGCCGGATACCGGGGATTTCGGTAAAAGGTCTGCACTGCTATGACGGGGAACGCCATGAAAAGGAGTTTTCCCAGCGGCTGCGGCAGACGGAAAAGACGGCGGAATGGGTTTGGAAGAGTAAACAGGCTCTGACGGCGGACGGATTTTCCTTCGAGACGGCGGTGATGGGCGGAAGCCCCAGTTTCCCATGCTATGCCGGAATGATGAAGGAGGCCTATTTTTCGCCGGGAACCATTTTTGTTTATGATGCAGGCTACCGGGAGCAGTTCCCGGATCTGCCCTATGTTCCGGGCGCGGCGGTAATGACCAGGGTGATCAGTCATCCGAAAGAAGGATATTTTACGCTGGACGCGGGATACAAAGCGATTTCAGCGGAGCAGGGGAAGCGCGGCTGTCTGGTGTCGTGTCCCCACGCCTGCGAGGCGTTCCAGAGCGAGGAGCACTGGACGTTTCGCATGGAACCGGGTTATGAGAAGGAACGGCCGGAAATTGGTACGGTTCTGTATGTGATTCCCTGGCATATCTGTCCAACTACCGCGCTCTACGATGAGATCTGTGTTGTGGCCGGGGGAAAACAAAAGGCAGTCTGGCCGGTGACGGCGCGGAAAAGAAAAGGAAAAAGAGGTTGACAGAACGCGGAAAGTGTGTTATAGATAGAATATAAACAAATTGTTGAATCGCGATAAAACAAAAGGTTTATTTCTGAAGTGGAAAATGTTGACAAATTTATTTTGTACCGATGATGGCCGGAGCCACAATTTCCGCGCTGCCGGTGATCCTCCTGTTTTTCTCGATGCAGAAGTACTTCCTGGAAGGCGTGGCGGTGGGAGCTGTGAAAGGATAAAGAGAGGAGAGAGTTCAAATGAGCGATTTTTGTAAAGTCCCGGAAAAATTCCAGTGGTTCCGGGACGCAAAGTATGGCGTTTTTATTCATTGGGGGCCGTATGCCCGGTATGAGCGCGGCGAACAGGTTTTGTTCCGGGAACATTTGAACCAGCGGGAATACGAAGAAAATGCCAGGCAATGGAATCCGAAAAACTTTGACGCAGACGCCTGGGCGGACGTATTTGCCAGAGCCGGATTCCAATACGCGTGCCTTACCACAAGACACCATGACGGCTATTGTCTGTGGAATACGAAAACGACGGATTATAACAGTATGGTACAGACGGCGGGCAGGGATCTTGTGCGGGAATATACGGAGGCGGTGAGGAAACGCGGTCTTCGGGTGGGATTGTACTACTCCTGGTGCGACTGGCGGCAGCCGGTTTACTATGAAGGCCCCGGAAAGAACCCGGAGGGTTTTGAAAAAGTGAAGCGGATGATCTGGGAACAGTTAGACGAACTGATGACGAATTACGGAAAGATCGATTATCTGTTTTTTGACGGTACCTGGCCAAGATACGGGGATGAAATCGGAACCGAAGAGATTGTCGCTCATATCCGTACTCTTCAGCCGGATATCCTTATTAATAACCGTCTGGGCTTTCGGGGAAATCAGGAAGAGATCGACAAATTCGGCGGACTGGAGGATGAAGGGGACTTTGGAACGCCGGAGCAGAACGTATTTCCACAGGACCGGATGTGGGAATCCTGCCAGACCTCCACTTGGCGCTGGTGGGGATATACGAAGAATGAGCGGTACAAAAGCAGCGACGAGATTCTGAAGCTCTTATGCGAAAGCGTATCGAAGGGCGGCAATATGATCCTGAATGTAGGGCCAAAGCCGGACGGGACACTTCCGGAAGAATTTACGGAACGGGCCTTGGCAGTAGGAAAATGGCTGAATACCTATGGAGAAGCAATCTATGGAACAGACGGAGGCGATCTGACAGAGTTCGCCACCTGCGGTTACCAGACAATGAAGGGAAACAATCTGTATCTGATTTTTTCTATTTGGAACGGCAGTCCCGTTCTGCGGCTTCCGGATATGACATCCAGGGCTGCAGAAGCGGTTCTCATGGGAAGAAAAGAACGTCTGACAGTGGAACAGAAGGGAACAACCCTGTACATTGGCGGATTGCCGGAGGATGCGGGCGAACCGCTGTTTCCTGTGATAAAAATTCAATTCGCAGAACGTCCCGGTACAACCTCCTGGGGAAAAGAGCGGCAGTGGCAGGGCGACCCTATGCGGATTGCCCGCTGGGCCAGGGGGGAAGAAACCGGAAATTTTTGAAACGGTTCAGCTGCGGTTTGCGCGTGTGCTGCGCAGACCGTAAGAATGCGATTTACAAATCTTTAAACGAAAGGGCGAACTTTTATGGATATTTATGAAAAAATGAAGGAACTTAATGTGAAACTGCCAAAACCGGCGCCAAAGGGAGGCGTATACAATGCCTGCCAACGCTTTAACGGCAATTTGATTTATGTATCCGGCTGCGGTCCGGTAATCGGAACGGAAACAGCCAGCGGGAAGCTCGGCAAAGAGTACACTGCAGAAGAAGGAAAGCGACTGGCAAGAAATTCTATGCTGAACGTATTGGCAGCTCTTCAGCAGGAAGTAGGCGATTTGAATAAAGTAGAAAAAGCGGTGAAAACCCTCGTGTTCGTAGCCAGCGACGATAGCTTTACCGAGCAGCCTGCGGTGGCAAATGGGGGGAGCGAGCTGCTGGCACAGCTTTTCGGTCAGGAGAAGGTGCCGGCCCGCTCCGCGATTGGAGTCAACGTTCTGCCGGGAAATATACCGGTAGAGACAGAAGCAATTTTTGAATTGAAGGAGAATCTGCAGGCCGAAGAACGGTAATTTTTAAGGAAAACACCAGGCTGCCGTAGCGTAGTGACGTATGCGGCAGCCTTTTTGGATATGCAGACAAAGTAAAAGCGGAAAGGAAAAATATGAACAGGGAATTTCAAAAGCAGCTTCAGGAATCTTTCTATGTGCATTATCCTTTAAAAGAGGAAGGAAAGAGCCTGGAGAAGAAAAATAAAAATAAGAAAGTCGAATTTTCTTCTCCTTTGTGGGATGGAAAGTCGATGGAAAATTGGAGCTTTGAAGGAGACGGGGAAGTCTGGGCAGAAAAAGGCGGGGAGCTCCATCTGCATACCTGGTCCAGGGCGGACCGGTGGCCTGGCACAGAAACCCGGGCCATGGATGCCGCTGCCGGCGCATATGCTACTTTTGGAAGCTATATTGCCAGGCTTCGCATTTCGGACAGAGAGCCGCCCCGTGGAAACCGCATCTTTTTTCGAATAAAACCGGAATGCGAGGGTTTGCGCAGCCCGATTATCCGGGTGGGCTTTGTCAATGATGGAGCAGAAAAACTGCCGGATACCTATTCCAGAGAAGGGTTTCACGCAATGAATTTGGTCAATTACCAATGGAATGAGTGTGAATGGGAAATCGACTCGCTTCCCCATGATCGTATAACAGAACTGTCATTTGAAATTCACCGCTATGGAAAGGACGTGGCCACGGGAGATCATCTGCGCTTTGTTCTTTCTGATATCTGTATTCAGCAGGTGGAGCCAAATGTAGTTCACGGGTGGAAGTGCGCGGACAACTCGATTTCCTACGCAACTACAGGCTATTTGCCGAATGGAAGGAAAACGGCGGTTTTAAATACCGACGCGGAGAAGTTTTCCCTTGTGAGGGCAGATTCAATGGAAACCGTGTATGAAGGCAGGCTAGAAGAGGCCGGACATCCGTTTAATCCCCTGAAAACAGCGGATTTTACACCTTTTACGGAAACGGGACGCTATCGGATTCAGGCGGGGAAAATCGTCACAGAACCTTTTGTGATCGCCTTTGATGTGTTTGATACGGCCTTGTGGAAACTGACGAATTTTCTGTATTGCGAGCGCTGCGGGTATCCGGTTCCGTGCTGCCACGGAACTTGCCATCAGGATGTCCTGGCGGAACATAAGGGGAAGAAGCTTTCCTTTTCCGGAGGCTGGCATGACGCGGCCGATGTGTCTCAGCAGACAGTACAGACGGCAGAGGTTCTGGAAGGACTGCTGTCCGCGGCTATGAAAACGAAGGATTCCATGCTTCGTCTCAGAATGATGGAAGAAGCTAACTGGGGACTGGATTTTATTCTGCGGATGCGATTTGGGGACGGATACCGGGCTGCGAACGCCTCTATCCGGCGCTGGACGGATGGCATCCAGGGAAATATGGACGATTGGCATGCGGATGTAAACAACCGCAGCCTGGAGAATTTCCTTTTTGCCGCGGTGGAAGCGGGGGCCTCGGAGGCTTTCCGAAAGCTGGACCCGGAGCTGGCCTGGAAATGCCGGAAAACCGCGGAGGAGGATTTCGCGTTCGCACAGGAACGCTTCAACAGAGTGGGGGTGGAGCAACCGCATATGGAAGAGCATACCTCCAATGCCGGCAAGTCGCAGTACTATGCGGCAGCCGCGTGGGCAGCCGCCAGGCTGTATCGTTATACAGGGAAGGAAATATATCGGGACGCGGCGGTGAGATACGCGGATCTTCTGGTGAAGTGCCAGGAACAGGGGGATGGCGGCCCTGCGGGCGGATATTTTTACCATGACGAGACAAAAAAGGTAATTGTCCATTTTTCGCATCAGTCCAGAGATTATCTGTTTGCTGTGGCGCTGCGTGAGGTCTGCGAAGCGTGCGCAGACTGCCGGGGAAGGAAAGCGTGGGAAAGCGCGCTGAACCTTCACGGAGCTTATTTGAAATATCTGGCTTCATTTTCCAGCCCTTATGGAATGCTTCCGGCTGGTGTTTATCATATTTCTGAGGCGGAAAATCAGGGGGTTTTCGAAGTATTGCATCCGCAGACAGACTTTTTTTCAAGGAAGGCAGATTATGTTTGCCAACTGAAAAACGGAATTGCTTTGGGCGAAGGCTATTATATAAGAATGTTTCCGGTATGGTTTTCTTTCCGTGGAAATTCCGCCATTATGTTGTCTATGGGAAAAGCGGCATCAGTGATTGGGGGTTATTTTCAGGATCGGGAGCTTTTGGATATTGCAGGAGAGCAGCTATATTGGATTTTGGGAAAAAATCCGTTCAGACAGTCGCTGATTTACGGAGAGGGAGAAAACTACAGCAGCCAGTACACTGCGCTTTTAGGGGAAACGGTAGGAGAAATTCCCGTCGGTGTGCAGACCAGAGGAAATGAGGATATTCCATACTGGCCGCCTGCTGCTGTTGCGACCTATCGTGAGGTTTGGACAACGCCTGCCGGCAGGTGGATGTGGATAGCCGCAGATTTGACGGCATAATGTTCTTTGTTAATTTTCTGTGTCCTTTAAGCTTCAGTTAAGGAAATGCGGATATAACAGCCTTGTGATATTATTTAAGAAAGGAAAACTCTATTTATGAAAAATAAATATCTGGCATTGGCATTCGGATTGGCATTATGTTCCGCGTTTTCGTCTGCCGCGGTACAAGCGCAGGAGCAGGAGACGCAAACGGAAAGCGTACAGGAAACGGAAGTATCTGACGAGGAGGAACATGCTGCGGAAGAGGAAAGCGTCATTTCGGAAGAAGCTGAGGAACAGGAGTTTGTGTATGGTGAGGTTACGGCAGTAGGGGAAAGCGGCATTACGATTGAGCAGGGGACTTTGAACCAGGGAGGCGAAAACGGACAGGAGCCGCCGGAATCGGAAGAAGGGGAGCATGCGGAATCAGAAGATTTTGAAACAGAAGAAGCGCCGTCTATGCTTACCCTTACCGGAGAAACTGTGGAAATTACCGTAACGGAGGATACTGTTTTGACGAGGCAGCGTATGGGAGGCGGAGCGTCAAATCCCGGAAACGGAAATGAACCGGAACCGGGCGGGGAAGACAGTGAAATCGAGTCGTTGGAGAGTGAAATGACGGAAGGGGCTGATACGGCAGAGGACGGAACGGAGGAGGAGACGGGGGGCTTAAGCACAGAAATTTTGCCAAAACCCGAAGAAAATTCGGATGGGCAGCCGCCGGAACTTCCGGAGAACGGCGGCGCAGAGGAAAGCGAAGAGATTCATCTGGAGGATATCTCCCAGGGGGATACCGTGCGGATAACCTTTGCGGAGGACGGATCCGCGGCCAGCGTAACGGTCATTACTATGGGCGGCCAAGGTGGCTTTGACAGCCCGGGCAGCCGGGAAGAAGGTCAGGCGGGCGGTCCTGACGGGGCAGGGGGCGGTCCAGGCGGGGCGGATGCCGAGGATGTAACGTATACGGCAGCAGCGGAATATACGGAGAGCACAGAGGTTTCAGGGGAAAGCATCGATTCGTCCGGAACGGATGAAAACGCGGTGCTGGTTTCCAACAGCGCCAGCGTTTTGCTTGAGGATATGGAGATTGTCAGGGAATCGTCAGACAGCGCCGGAGGTGACGCGTCCAGCTTTTACGGAGTCGGGGCGGCGGTGCTGGCGATGGATGATGGGACCGCGTTGCTGGACGGAGGAACGGTGACGACCAACGCGGCGGGAGGAGCCGGCCTCTTTGCTTACGGAAGCGGCACCATCTATGCCAGGGACCTCGGGATTTCCACAGCGCAGGATACTTCGGGAGGCATTCATGTGGCAGGCGGCGGCACACTGTACGCCTGGGATTTGACGGTGAACACGGATGGGGAATCCTCAGCGGCCATCCGAAGTGACCGGGGCAGCGGAACCATGGTGGTAGACGGAGGCTCCTATACGTCCAACGGCGTTGGCTCTCCGGCGGTTTATTCCACCGCGGACATAACCGTGAACGGGGCCGAGCTTACGGCAAACGGCTCTGAGGCAGTCTGTATTGAGGGACTGAATTCGGTTTTTCTTTTTGACTGTGACCTGACTGGGAATATGAGTGATCAGGAGCAGAATGACTGCACATGGAACATTATTCTGTATCAGAGCATGTCCGGCGATTCCACCGTCGGAAACAGCACATTTCAGGCGTCCGGGGGAACGATTACGGCGAAAAACGGCGGTATGTTCTACACGACGAATACAGAGAGCACCATTACGCTGTCGGATGTGGAGTTTGTATATGCCGATGAAAATGATTTCTTCCTGCGCTGCACGGGAAATGAAAATACGCGAGGCTGGGGAAGCGCGGGCAGTAATGGAGCGGACTGCCTGTTTACGGCTGTAAACCAGGAAATGGAAGGAAATGTTATATGGGACAGCATCAGTTGTCTGGACTTTTATATCACAGACGGAAGCGCCTTGACGGGAGCCGTTCTGAACGATGAAACGTTCGCAGGAGAGGGCGGAGACGGTTACTGCAGTCTGTATATTGACGCGGATTCCCAGTGGACGGTGACGGGGGACAGTACGCTGACTTCGCTTTTCTGCGAGGGTGCGGTGCTGGATGAGACGGGAAATACCGTAACGATTCAGGGAATCGACGGCACGGTCTATGTGGAAGGCAGCAGCGAATACACAGTAACCGTAGAAAACTATCAGGAGGGCGCCGATCTGTCCGGCGCGTCCTCATTGGAAACGTGGGAAGAGCGGGAGGCGGAGAAGCCGGAGGAGTTTCTGTAAGACAGAGACTTGTAAAGTAAAAGAACTTTACAAAAAAATAAAAAAGAGGTTGACAAGTACGGACAGTCTTGGGTATAATAGCGAAGGTATGTATGGGAGAGATTACTATGCTGATTGATCTGACAGATGTTTTACAAGTAGATGGAAAAATTTGGGAGACAAAAGCCAGCATTGATATGGATGTTTTTTCATCCCGGCTTGGGAGCTTTCCCATTATAAGCAAGTCACCCGTTACACTTCACATCAAACATGAAGGAAGGCGAAAGCTGTTCCTTAGCGGACAGACAGATCTGGTTATTCAGATTCCCTGTGACCGCTGCCTCAAGGAAGTCAGCCAGGAGTTCCATCTGGCCTTTGAGAGGGAACTGGACATGAATGTCTCTGCCGAAGAGGCCGCCCGGGCGCTTGACGAGCATAACTATGTAGACGGATGCAGCCTGGATGTGGATAAGCTTGTCTATGGCGAGATATTGATGAACTGGCCGGCTAAGGTGCTTTGCCGTGAGGACTGCAAAGGAATCTGCAGTAAATGCGGCGCTGATTTAAACCTGGGGGCTTGCGACTGTGACACCACAGATTTGGATCCGAGAATGGCAAAAATCCGTGATGTTTTTAGCAAATTTAAGGAGGTGTAACTATGTCAATCTGTCCTAAGAATAAATCTTCCAAGGGAAGAAGAGACAAGAGAAGAGCAAACTGGAAGATGGGAGCCGTGAATCTTGTAAAGTGCAGCAAGTGCGGCGAGCTGACCCTGTCCCACAGAGTCTGCAAGAACTGCGGTACTTATAATAAGAGAGAGATTATTGCGATGGATGAGAAATAATCCGGTCCGCGTATGAAGCACCCCCTGATACGGGGTGCTTTTCTATATGAAAAATAACAGAATTTCATTCGCGAGGCGGATTTTCAGGGAAGAATACGTTACGCTATTTTTGTAACAGTTCAGCCCAGATCTGCGCACATGCTGCGCGGACCGTAAGAACGTGATTTGGGAGTGCAAAATCCCATCGCCGCAGGCGATTTTAAATGGATTTTACATGTGACGGTTCAGCAGGGCTGAACTGTTACAATTTTTTTGTTGATTTTTACAGGGATGTTTAGTATAGTAACTATAGATGTACAAGGAGGAAGGAATATGCAGGAACAGGTCAGGGTGGTTGTGGATGCCATGGGCGGAGACAACGCGCCGGCAGAAATCGTGAAGGGAGCTGTTGAGGCGGTTAATTCCAGGCCGGATATCAAAGTGATTTTTACCGGCCGGAAGGAGGACATCGAACGGGAGCTGCAAAAATATACCTGGCCCCGGGATCAGGTCGAGATTGTCCACACCAGTGAGGTGATCGAGACGGCCGAGCCTCCTGTAAATGCCATACGAAAGAAAAAGGATTCTTCGATTGTGGTTGGAATGGGCCTTGTGAAAAAAGGCGAGGCGGATGCCTTTGTATCCTCCGGAAGCACAGGGGCGATCCTGGTGGGCGGCCAGGTGCTGGTAGGAAGGATCAAGGGAGTGGAGAGACCGCCGCTGGCGCCTTTGATTCCCACAAAGACCGGGGTTTCTCTCCTGGTTGACTGCGGGGCCAATGTGGACGCCAGGCCCGGCCATCTGCTTCAGTTTGCCCGGATGGGTTCCATTTATATGGAAAGCGTTGTGGGCGTTAAGAATCCCAGAGTTGGTATTGTGAACATCGGCGCGGAAGAGGAAAAGGGAAATGCCCTGGTAAAAGAAACGTTTCCGCTGCTGAAGGAGTGCAAGGACATTAATTTTATCGGCAGTGTGGAGGCCAGAGAGATTCCACAGGGAGTTTGTGATGTAATTGTCTGCGAGGCTTTTGTGGGCAATGTAATTCTGAAGCTTTATGAAGGCACCGGGTCGGTGTTTATGAGCATGATTAAAAAAGGTCTTATGTCCTCCCTGCGGTCAAAGGTTGGCGCTCTGCTGATCAAGCCAGCGCTGAAACAGACGCTCAAGTCCTTTGATGCCAGCGAGTATGGCGGAGCACCTCTACTGGGCTTAAACGGCCTGGTTGTAAAATCCCATGGCAGTTCGACTGCCAAAGAAATCAAAAATTCTGTTATTCAGTGCGTATCCTTTAAGCAGGAGCGGATCAATGAAAAGATCCGGGAGCGCATTACAGAGCAGAACGACTAAGAAAAGAGAGAGGATTGAAGAAAGCTATGGAATTTGAGAAATTACAGCAGATTATTGCAGAGGTATTGAATGTGGATGCAGACGAGATCACCATGGAGACGACCTTTGTAGACGACCTGGGAGCGGATTCCCTGGATGTTTTCCAGATCATTATGGGAATCGAGGAAGAGTTTGATATTGAGATCCCCAATGAAGAGGCGGAAAAGATTGTATCCGTGGGAGACGCCGTAGAGCAGATAAAGAATGCGTTAAACTAGGTGATCCCGGCATGAGGGATTACTTGTTGCAGATCACGGCAGCGCGGACATATGATAGATGCGGCGCGGAAACGTGATCCGGGTATTAGCGGATTCCATTTGCGAAGCGAATTTTCAAGGAATCCGCGAAGCGTTTCTGCGGATATGTGAGCGGAAACGGTCAGACCGATCAAAAAGGGTGTTGCGGCGCAGCACCCTTTCCGTAATTATAGATTCCTATAATAGTACGATCCGGGTCTGCGCTGTGTTGCGCGCAACCGTTCTGCGCTGCCGAATGGTTGCGGAGTGCCAAAAGGAGGAAAGTATGAAAGACTTACATGAGCTGGAGACGGCCTGCGGCTACAGCTTCCAGAATAAACAGCTGCTTCGCCAGGCTATGACGCACAGCTCCTATGCCAATGAGCACCGGTCCCAGCATATGAAAGACAATGAGAGACTGGAATTTTTGGGAGATGCCGTTTTAGAGGTGATCAGCAGTGAATTTTTGTTTCGGGAGTACCCGGACATGCCGGAGGGAGACCTGACGAAGCTGCGGGCCAGCATTGTCTGCGAGCCAACCCTGGCGCTGTGCGCCAGAGAGCTGAATCTGGGAACCTACCTGCACCTGGGAAAGGGTGAGGAGCGCACAGGGGGCAGAGGAAGAGACTCTATTGTCTCGGACGCCATGGAGGCGCTGATCGGTGCGATCTATCTGGATGGTGGTTTTGCTAACGCAAAAGAGTTTGTCCATCGGTTTATTATGACGGATATTGAACATAAAAAGCTCTTTTATGATAGCAAGACTATACTGCAGGAAATTGTCCAGCGGGACCGCAAAGGAGCGGAGATTTCCTATCATCTGATCGGAGAGGAGGGTCCGGATCATAATAAACGCTTTGTGGTGGATCTGCTGATCGGCGGAAAGATGGAGGGCCGGGGACATGGAAGAACCAAGAAGGCTGCGGAGCAGGAGGCGGCTTACCAGACCATTTTAAAACTGAACGGAAAGGGAATACAGGTGGGGCATGTACCTAAAGAGCATTGAAGTACAGGGCTTTAAGTCCTTCGCGAATAAAATCGTGTTTCAGTTTCATCCGGGAATCACCGGGATCGTAGGCCCCAATGGCAGCGGAAAGAGCAACGTAGGCGACGCGGTGCGCTGGGTTCTGGGCGAGCAGAGCGCGAAACAGCTTCGAGGCGCCAGCATGCAGGACGTTATCTTTTCCGGCACGGAGAACCGTAAGGCGTTGGGCTTTGCGTCTGTGGCCATTACCCTGGACAACGCGGACAAAAAGCTGCCGGTGGATTATCCGGAGGTGACGGTGACCAGGCGGGTGTACCGCTCCGGGGAGAGCGAGTACCTGATTAACGGAAACGCCTGCCGTCTAAAGGACATCAACGAGCTGTTTTACGATACGGGTATCGGAAAAGAGGGGTATTCCATCATTGGCCAGGGTCAGATCGACAAGATTTTAAGCGGCAAGCCGGAGGAGCGCAGAGAGCTGTTTGACGAAGCTGCCGGCATTGTGAAGTTTAAGCGCCGGAAGGCCGCCGCGGTAAAAAAGCTGGAGGATGAGCAGGCCAATCTTGTCCGGGTAAACGATATTTTAAGCGAGCTGACCAGACAGCTTGGCCCCCTGGAACGCCAGGCGGAGACAGCCCGGCAGTATTTAAAGCTTCAGGAAGAGCTGAAGCGCCTGGATGTGAGCCTGTTTCTGGCGGATATGCAGGAGGCGAAGGCGCGTCTTGGCGAGCTGGAAGAAAAGCTTTCCACAGCCGGCCGGGATATGGAAGAGACGAAGCGCGCCTTTGAAGAGGCGCGGGAAACCTACGACAAGCTGGAAAGCCGCATTGAAGGCATTACCAGGGAGCTGGATAAAGAAAGGGAAAAAGAGTCCGCGAGCCTTTTGGAGAGCTGGCAGATGGAAGGCCAGATCGGTATTCTCGGAGAACAGATCAACACAGCCAGGATGAACGAGGAACACCTGAAGAACCGTCTGGCTGCCGTGGAGAAGGACTTAAAGGAACGGAGCGTCCAGAAGGAGAAGGCGGGCCAGGAGCTTTCGGAGCTGAAAAAGGAGCTGGAAGGCAGCAAAAAGGAACAGGAAGAAGCCCAGACGGAGGCGGATGCCATCAGCGCGGCGATTTCCCATCTGGAGCAGGAGATTGAAAGCCAGAAAAATGAAATGATTGCCCTCCTGAACCGGAGAGCGTCCATCAAGGGACGGATTCAGCGGTACGATACCATGATGGAGCAGACCCAGATCCGCAGAGCGGAGCTGAACCAGAAGCTTCTGAAGATGAAGAGCGAGGAAGGGCAGCAGCAGGAAACGCTGGCGAAGCTGGAGGGGGACTACGCGGAAACCGGACAGCGCGTGGAGGCCCTGTCCGCGGAGGCCGCGGGCTACGAACAGGAGACAGAGCGCCTGCGCCAGGAACTCTATGAGCTGAACCGCAGCCAGGAGACCGGACAGACCGCTTATCACCGGGAGGCGTCCCGCCTGGAATCCCTGCGCAATATCACCGAGCGCTACGATGGCTACGGAAACAGTATCCGCCGGGTTATGGAGCAGAAAAATAAAGAAAAGGGCCTTCTGGGCGTAGTGGCGGATCTGATTCAGACTGACAAGCAGTACGAGACCGCCATCGAGACGGCCCTTGGCGGAAGCATCCAGAATATTGTCACAGAGGATGAAGATACGGCCAAGCGCATGATTGCCTTTTTGAAGCAGGGGCGCTACGGCCGGGCAACCTTCCTGCCTTTAACCAGCCTGACCGTCCGGGAAGGTTCCGGAGTGGAGCGGGCCCAGGGGGAGCCGGGAGCCATTGGCCCCGCCAGCAGCCTGGTGCGGGCCGGGGAGCGTTTTTCCGTGCTGGTAAGCTATCTTCTGGGAAGAACCCTGGTGGTGGACAACATCGACCACGCCATTGCCATAGCCAGGAAATTCCGCTATACCATGCGGATTGTGACCCTGGAAGGGGAATTGTTAAGCCCCGGCGGCTCCATGACGGGCGGCGCCTTTAAAAACAGCGGAAACCTTTTGGGAAGGCGCCGAGAGATCGAAGAACTGTCTGCCAGCGTGAAGCTTTTAGAGAAGGATCTGGCCGAGGTACGGGAGCAGATCGAGCAGAAGCGCCGGGAACGGAATGAGTTCCGGGATAAAATCGTGGAAATCAACGGGCGCCTGCAGCAGGAATATATCCGCCAGAATACGCTGAAGGTGGAGATCGGCCAGGTGAAAGCCAGGGCCGAGGAGGCCAGAAGCGGAAGCAGCGGCCTGAAAAGAGAGGCGGAGGACATCGAAGAGCAGATGCGGCAGATCCGCGGCGAGATCAACGCCATCAACGCCGAGATGGAGGAATCCCAAAATCAGGAAAAGCAGATCGAGGAAAACGTGGAACGCCTTCAGGGAAACCTGAACGGAGAGAAGGAGGCTGCCGACAGGCAGAGCCGTCTGACGGAAAAGCTGAACCTGAAGGCAGCCGGCTTCCGGCAGAAGGAAGAATTTCTGTCCCAGAACCTGGATCGGATTTCCAGGGAGGCGGAGGAACTTTCGCGGGAAGAGGAGAGCCTGCGGGAAGGATTGGCAGAGGGCGGAACGGAAGTCCTGAAAAAGCAGGAGGAAATCCGGAGTCTTAGGCAGGCCATGGAGGAGCAGGAAAGCCTGCGCCGGGAAACGGCCGTCCATATGGAAGAACTCAAAAAGTCCAAGGAAGAGCTGTCAGGCACCCACAAAGCGTTTTTTGCCAAGCGGGAGGAACTCTCGGAGCGGATGAGCCTGCTGGATAAAGAGACCTTCCGGTTAAACAGCCAGAAGGAGAAGGCTGAGGAAGAGCGGGAAGCGAAAATCAGCTATATGTGGGAGGAATATGAACTCACAGCCGCCGCGGCCGCCCAGATGGACACCAAAGAGAAGCAGGAAGCGCCGGTTCTGCGAAAAGGCATTCAGGATTTGAAAAATCAGATCCGGGGGCTGGGAAACGTCAATGTAAACGCCATTGAGGATTACCGGGAGCTTTCCCAGCGCCATGAATTCTTAAACGGACAGCAGACGGACCTGCTGGAGGCCCAGAAGGCTCTGGAAGAGATCATCCGGGAGCTTGACGAGGGAATGCGCCGGCAGTTCTCCGAGAAATTCGCGCAGATCCAGCGGGAGTTTGACAAGGTGTTCAAGCAGCTTTTCGGCGGAGGGCAGGGAAGCCTGGAACTTGTGGAGGATGAGGACATTCTGGAGGCGGGTATCCGCATCATCTCTCAGCCCCCCGGAAAAAAGCTTCAGAACATGATGCAGCTCTCCGGCGGGGAAAAGGCCCTCACGGCCATTGCCCTGCTCTTCGCGATCCAGAACCTGAAGCCCTCCCCCTTCTGTCTGCTGGATGAGATTGAGGCCGCTCTGGATGAGTCCAATGTATCCAGATACGCCAATTATCTTCATAAGTTGACAAAAAATACACAATTTATTATTATAACACATAGACGGGGGACGATGGCGGTGGCCGACCGGCTGTACGGCATTACCATGCAGGAGAAAGGCGTCTCGGCCCTTGTATCGGTAAATCTGATCGAAAATGATCTGGAGGAGTGAGGATTATGTCAGAGAAAAAAGGCTTTTTTAAACGCCTGGTGGAAGGACTTACCAAGACCAGGAACAGCATTGTTACGGGAATCGATTCGATTTTCAAAAACTTTTCCAGCATTGACGAGGACTTCTATGAGGAGATTGAGGAAATCCTGGTCATGGGCGATCTTGGCATCAATGCCACTACCTCGATCATTGAGGACCTGAAGGAAAAGGTAAAGGAACAGAATATCAAAGAGCCCTCCCAGTGCAAGCAGCTTTTGATCGACAGCATCAAAGCCCAGATGGACGTGGGAGAGACGGCCTATGAATTCGAAAACCGCAGATCCGTGGTACTGGTGATCGGCGTCAACGGCGTCGGGAAAACCACCAGCATCGGAAAACTGGCCGGAAAACTGACCGACCAGGGGAAAAAGGTAGTGCTGGCCGCCGCGGATACCTTCCGGGCGGCTGCGGGAGAGCAGCTTTCCGAGTGGGCGAAGCGGGCCGGCGTGGAGATGGTGGGCGGCCAGGAAGGGTCCGATCCCGCTTCGGTAGTATATGACGCCATCGCGGCCGCAAAGGCCCGGCACGCGGACGTTCTGCTCTGCGACACGGCAGGCCGTCTGCACAATAAAAAGAATCTGATGGCAGAGCTTGGAAAGATTAACCGGATCATTGACCGGGAGTATCCGGAAGCCTACCGGGAGACGCTGGTGGTCCTGGACGGGACCACGGGCCAGAACGCCCTGGCTCAGGCGAGACAGTTCGCGGAGGTGGCCAACATCACAGGCATTATCCTGACGAAGCTGGACGGCACGGCAAAGGGCGGCATCGCGGTGGCCATTCACAAGGAGCTGGGGATTCCGGTGAAATACATCGGCGTCGGAGAGAGTATCGATGATCTGCAGAAGTTTAACGCGGATGAGTTTGTGAACGCGCTGTTTGACGTGCAGCCGAAAGCAGAGTAGGAGCTGCCTGCGAATCGCTGTGACATTAGAGTATGGTAGCGGCTCGGCAAGGCTGAACCGTTACAGGACATGAACTATATAGAGAAAAGAGGATTAAGAAATGCTGACACTGGAGGCTTTTGAAGAGGCGGCGGAGAACGTCAAAAAGGTAACGCAGGAGACGAAGCTGGTTTACAGCCAGTATCTGTCAGAACAGGCGGGGAACCGGGTGTATCTGAAACCGGAGAATATGCAGGTGACCGGAGCCTATAAGGTCCGGGGGGCGCACTATAAGATCAGCACCCTGACGCCGGAAGAACGGGAAAAAGGCCTGATTACGGCTTCTGCAGGAAATCATGCTCAGGGCGTGGCCTACGCCGCGAAGGAGTACGGGGTGAAGGCGGTAATCGTGATGCCCACCACCACGCCGCTGATTAAGGTAAACCGCACAAAGAGCTACGGGGCAGAGGTGATCCTGCATGGGGACGTGTACGACGAGGCCTGCGAGTACGCGGAAAAGCTGGCCGCGGAGGAGGGTTATACCTTTGTGCATCCCTTTAACGATCTGGCGGTTGCCACGGGACAGGGCACCATCGCCATGGAGATCGTCAAGGAGCTTCCGCTGGTGGAGTATATTCTCGTGCCTGTGGGCGGCGGCGGCCTGGCCACCGGTGTTTCCACTCTGGCGAAGATGCTGAATCCGAATATCAAGGTAATCGGCGTGGAGCCGGAGGGGGCGGCCTGCCTGAAGGCGTCCTTTGAAGCCGGCCATGTGGTGACGCTTCCCAAGGTTACTACCATCGCGGACGGTACGGCGGTGAAGACGCCGGGAGATCTGATTTTTCCATATCTCCAGAAGAATCTGGACGATATTATCACAGTGTCGGACGACGAGCTGATTGTGGCGTTCCTGGATATGGTGGAAAATCACAAGATGATTGTGGAAAATTCCGGACTTTTGACGGTGGCGGCTTTGAAGCATCTGCCGGTGAAGGATAAACGGGTGGTGGCAATTTTAAGCGGAGGAAACATGGATGTGATCACCATGTCTTCGGTGGTCAGCCACGGACTGATTCAGCGGGACCGGATCTTTACTGTATCCGTGCTTCTGCCGGATAAGCCGGGAGAGCTGGTGCGCGTGGCTTCAATTATCGCGGACGAGCAGGGAAATGTCATTAAGCTGGATCACAACCAGTTCGTCAGCGTGAACCGGAACGCGGCGGTGGAGCTGAAGATCACCATGGAAGCCTTCGGGACGGAGCATAAGCAGCGGATTGTGGAGGCCCTGAAGAGAAACGGGTATAAGCCGAAGCTGACGCACGCGAATCTTTAAACGGACAGCCCACTGACAAGAAAACAGGGGGAGGCGCCGCAGAATGTTTTTTGGCATTTTGCGGCGCCTCTTTTTTACGATAAAAGACCGCCGCCGAACAGGCGGCATGTGTTCAGGAATGGCAAGTACGCCCGCCGGCTTGGTAACCGTTCAGTCCTACTGAACCGTTACCCGGCTTGCGCGTTTATCAGCGTTGTCCTAACAAAGAGTTGATTTTGCATTCTCCTTTTTCTATAATAGAAATACGCAAAGAGAGAGTTGGCAGATGTTCGCGTTTGCTGTAAATAGCAGCGCCCGCGGCTGCAAAAAGGGAAAGGGAATATACGAGAGAAAAAATGGTAATCGGGATATGTGATGACGACAAAACCTGGCGGCAGCGAGCAAAGCGGCTGCTGAAGAATTGGTTTGAAAATGCGGAAAAAGAAGTGGAGGTTCTGTGTTTTACCCAGGGAGGAGAACTTCTGGAGTATGTGGGTGCAGCGCTGGATGTGCTTTTCCTGGACATTGAGCTGGGAGAAGACAATGGGATCGCCATTGCCCGCAGGGTAAATGAAAAGTGGAAGCATTGCCAGATTGTCTATCTGACAAATTTCCTTTTTTATGCCACAGAGGTATACCATACGGAGCATATGTTTTTTGTACTGAAGGAACAGTTTGAGAGAAGACTTGAGGAGATTTTCCAGAAGCTTTTTCACCAGATGCAGCAGAAGGAACGAAAACTGCTCTTTTCTGTGATTGGAGGGAACCGGATTTGCTTGGCGCCGGATGAAATTTTGTATTTTGAACGTCTGCGGCGTGTGACCCGCATGGTGACAGTGTGGGGGGACTACGCGGTTTGGGATAAAATTGATGTGCTTGAGCAGAAACTTCCGAAGCCGGATTTTCTCAAGTGCCACAGCAGCTACATTGTATATCTTCCCGCCATACGGGAGCAGCAGAAAAGCGAATTCCTTATGAAAAACGGGGATCGGATTACGATCAGCAGAAGCTATCTGAAGAAGGCGAAGGACGGCTTTTTAAAATGGGCGCTGACGCAGATGATGTGAGACGCCGGGGAAAGTTTTTTCAAAGAGCGGTGTACCGATGGAACCGCCGTGAAAAAGGGAGGAATGAGTGTGTGGGTTTTTGCGGGATTTTTCGGCGCTCTGTCCGCCGCGCTGGTTGCGGCTGTCTGGGTGAAAAGGGCAAAGGATCTGGAGGGGGAGAACCGTGTTCTGCGGGAATACGTGGTCTCGGCAGAAAAATTTTACCGGACGATGCAGCAGCGAATCGAGGCTGTCAGGCGTTACCGGCATGACCTGGCCGGTCACAGAAAGACGCTGGAAAGCCTTCTGGAAGAAATGAACGGCAAGGACTGTTCGGACGAGATTGTAAATGCGGTAGTCTCTGCCGCCAGACAGCGGTGCGGGGAGAAGGGCATTCCTCTGGAAATCTGTGTGGAGGATGCCTTTTACGGCGAAGTGGAGGAGACGGATCTGGCCGGGCTGCTTCAAAATCTTTTCGGCAATGCCGTTGAGGCAAGCGAAAGGATTCCCAGAGGCGAAAAACAGAGCATTCGTTTCGTGATGGGAAGGCAGGGAAACGAAATCCGGATTGAGATGGAAAACCATATTCGCCCCGGCGAGCCGGTGAGTATGCAAACCTGGAAACCGGAAAGAGAGGAGCACGGAATTGGAACCAGGATTATAGACGGGATTATTGAAAAATACGGCGGCCGCAAAGAAGTGTTCGTTGATGAAAAAGAGAACCTTTTCAGAAAAAGAGTGTATCTGTATCCGCGGATGTTGCCCGGAGAAAGGGAGAGGGGGCCGGAGAATGGACGCTGAACTGGTCAGGCTGTGCCTGGAAGGGATTCGTACATTCTGCGGGAGCATCCTGTCTGTGACAATCGCGGTGGGGACAGCCAGCCGCCTTCTGGGAAGAAGAAAAAGTACGGTTCCTATTGTTTGCTATTATTATGCAAAGCAGTTTTTTGCGGGGATACTCCTGGGGCAGGTATTTGGCTTTTACTGCGGGAAACTGGCCTGGTACCGGCTGGGATACGCTGTCCTGATTTCCGTTCTGGCGATCGTGACGTTCTGGTTTAACTGCTATACCTTTGAGGGTGATCTTCTGAAGGTGGCGGTGGGCGCGTGGATTGGCGAGCTTGTGTGCGTGTTTATCCTGAATTTTACCTTTATACTGGTAAATTTCCTGGAAAAACGGGAGAATGTTCTGGCCCTTCCGGCCTTGCCCGAACCGGCGGATCTTTTGGTTTTTCTCATTGGATTTGGAATGTACGGGATTTTTCTGAGAATCTTTTCTCCGTTTCTGGAAAGGTTCCGGAATCTGCGGCTTCAAAGACGGAAGCTTTTGTGGACGCTGTTTGGAGCTTATCTGCTGCTGGCCAACTCCACAGTATTTTTCGGAGCCCAGGAGGACGGAGAGATCTGGAACGCCTTTCTCGCGTCTTTTCTCTGCAGCGCGTCCGCGCTGTTTGGCCTGCTGCTGTGCGGAAGCTATAAAAAACGTTTGGAACGGGAGAACCGTTTTTTGGCTGTTCAGAAGCATATGGCTGACGCTCACCGGGGGGCGCTTGAGGATCAGATGCGGAACCTGGAACAGCGGCGGGCGGAGACAGACGCCTGGATAAAGGAACTGGAAAAACAAACGATGGAAGGTATCCAAAGCAAACGGGTTCGCCGGTATTTGGAGGCAGTATGCCAGGAATATGAAAAGCTTTGGGCCGGGAATTACTGGAGCGGCCGGGCGGCGGATGCCGTTTTATCCGTTCAGGGGGAGCGCATGCGGAAGGCGGACATTGTGTTTGAATGCGCGCTTCAGGGACTGCCGGAGGGCTGCCTGGAAGAGCAGGAGCTGGCGGAGATTTTTCTGCTGCTGCTTGAATGGGCGGTACCGGAGGAAAACGACCGGAGGACGCCGGGAGGAGAGATGCGCGTCCGGTTAAGAGGAACGGCGGTAAAAAACTGGGTGATTCTGGAATGCGCGTCAAATGTCCGCGGCTCTGATAAAATGGGAGATACCGAGAGGGTTCTGCGGCGCGGAATGAGAAAGTATCTGAAAAAGTACGAGGGGAGTATAAAGATCACCGGGGAGGCGACGGGAGAGAAAATGATTTTGCTTTCGTTTCTTTGGAGAAATATGGTATACTGAATCCGAATAGACGGAAAGAAAAGCAGACCAGGAAGGAGCGATGCTTTTATGCCACAGAGGATTTCGTTGGGAGCGCAGGATTTCGAATATATCAGAAGTAACCACTGCTTTTATGTTGATAAGACCTGTTTTATCAAGGAGTGGTGGGAAAACAGAGACGTCGTTACGCTGATAACACGCCCGCGGCGTTTTGGCAAAACCTTAAATATGTGCATGCTGGAGCAATTTTTCTCGGTGCAGTATAAGGGCAGGACAGATCTTTTTGAAGGACTGGATATTTGGAAAGAGGAACCATACCGGGATATCCAGGGAACCTGGCCGGTGATTTTTTTAAGCTTTGCCGGAATTAAAGGGGAAGATTATCAAACGGCCAGGGGAGGAATTATACAAAAAATTTTAGACTTGTACGGCGAATACCGCTTCCTGCAGGAGAGTGATGTGCTGAATGTTCAGGAACGGGCGTATTTTGATTATGTAAAGCCGGACATGGCGGATGAGGTGGCGGCGCTGGCGCTTCAGAGGCTTGCCATATGCATGAATCGCTATTACGGCAGAAAGACGCTGATTTTCCTGGATGAGTATGATACGCCGCTTCAGGAAGCGTACCTTAACGGGTATTGGAAAGAGATGACCGGATTTATCCGGGGGCTGTTTAACAATACGTTCAAAACAAACCGATATATGGAGCGCGGCGTTTTAACCGGAATTACCAGAGTCAGCAAGGAGTCGGTATTTTCTGATTTAAATAATTTGTCCGTGGTGACAACGACTTCGGAAAAGTACGCGTCCTGCTTCGGTTTTACGGAACAGGAGGTATTTGACGCGCTTGACCGTTATGGCTTATCGGAACAAAAGAAAAACGTAAAGGAATGGTATGACGGCTTCGTGTTTGGCAGCCGCAGGGACATCTACAACCCATGGTCGATTACTTCTTTTCTGAGCGAAAAAGAACTGAGCGCTTACTGGGCAAATACAAGTTTCAACGCACTGGCGGGAAAGCTGATTCAGACAGGGCCGCCCAGCATCAAAATCGCGATGGAGGATCTGCTGGCAGGAAAGACAATCCAAACGCAGATCGACGAGAAGATTATTTTTCAGCAGCTGGACAACAATGTGACGGCGATCTGGAGTCTCTTTCTGGCGTCCGGTTATTTAAAAGTGGAAAAGAGGATTTTGGAACAGGGTGTAAAGACGTACTTTCTCTCTTGGACAAATTTTGAGGTGAAGCTTATGTTCCGCAAGATGATAGACGGCTGGTTTAAGGAGATACCCGGCAGATATAATGAGTTTATTACCGCTTTGCTGACGGGTGATGTGGTCTATATGAACGAATACATGAACGATATAACGAGAAAGACGTTCAGCTCCTTTGATGTGGGGAAAAAGCCTTCCGAAAAAGCGGAACCGGAACGCTTTTATCATGGCTTTGTGCTGGGGCTGATTGTGGACGCGTCTTTGGAGTATCGGATTACGTCGAACAGGGAAAGCGGTCTTGGACGCTATGATGTGGTCATGGAGCCTCTGAAACCCGGAAATCCGGCATTTGTGCTGGAATTTAAGGTACGAAAGCCTACGGAGAAAAACCTGGAGGAGACGGTTGCGAACGCCCTGGCGCAGATCAAAGAGAAGAATTATGACGCGGAACTGACAGCGCGGGGGATTCCTAAGGAGCAGATCCGGCATTATGGATTTGCTTTTGAGGGGGAAAAGGTGCTGATCGGGTAAAGGCGCGGTTTTGTTGATTGAATTTATAGGCGCTTCGTTTTATGGCAGAAGAGATAAAAATTGCGGGATATTACAAAAAAGCAGCTGAATTTGCAGGTGGGGCAAAGAGGCTGCTTTTTTGTGGTAAGATGAATGTAAGTTTCCATGCAACCGCGGGGCAGATATTCCCTGACCGGTAAGGGTTTGGCGATCACAGAGAAAGAGAGGGAAGGTTATGAAAAAGAGAAGAGGATTCTGTTTTAAATGGCTGGGAATTTTTCTTATGCTGCTGTTTGGATTCACGGCAGGCGGAAAAACAGCGGAAGCCGCGGGCTACAGCCAGGATTACCGTTATTGGTCGCAAGGGTCTTCGGACTATATTCCAATGCGGCAGGTGGGCTGTTTGATTACAGCGCAGGCTAAGATGCTTTACGAAGCAAATGTAAACCGAAATGCGGATTTTAATCCGGATTACTGGTACAGATGGCTTTTGGCGAATGGGGGAATTGCCAGCAGCACAAGCCTGGAGATATTGAATCATAATGTGCCGGAAAGATACGCGGCTTCGTTGGGGAAGAGCCTGACTTATCTGGGAGCAAGCGCTAATGTTGCGGACGCGCAGATTTGGTCCAATATTAATGCCGGGAAATATACGATTATTCATATTAAATCAGACAACAACACATATCATTGGGTGATGGTCGATAATAATACCTCAAAAGCAAAAGGGCAAATTTATATTTATGATTCCTTTTCCGGAGACCCTAATACCAGTTTTACAACTTATAATACTGGACCGCGGCCGCTGTCTGCTTATTCTAATCGAATTAAAATGCTCACTTATCAGGGAGGCGGGAATCCGTCAGACCGGGCGCCTCAGGGAAGTCTGGATTTTGCAACTGGCGGAACCGGAACTGTTCGTGTGGCAGGCTGGGCCTTTGACGCGGATACCCCGAAGCAACCTATTGCTGTCCATGTATATATTGGAGGAAATTCCGGTGACAGCGGCGCGGAATGCCATGGTATAGACGCAAATTTATTAAGGCCGGACATTGGTACTGCGTATCAAAATTTAGGGATAGGAAACAATCATGGCTTTGACGCAACGATAAAAACCAGTAAAACGGGAACGCAGCCAGTATACATTTATGCGATTAATTCACAATATGGAGGCAGCAGTCCGCAGATCGGTTATGGAATTGTCAATATTTCGAAAGATTCCTCGAAACCAGTCATATCGAACATCAAAGTGACCAACATCACTCATACCGGTTATACGGTAAGCTGCACAGTGACAGATAACGTGGGGGTATCTAAAGTTCAGTTCCCTACATGGCGGAGACGGGATAGTTCAGCGGGTTGTATCTGGTATGACGGCGTCAAAAATGGGAATACCTGGTCTTTTACTTTTAAAGACGCCATATACAGCGATGAATATATGACGCATATTTACGCGTATGACACAGCGGGAAATTCAAGTTCTGCCAAGTGCGATGCGGTCTATTGTACGCAGAAAGGGAGCGCTCCGGCTATTGTAAACGGGGGAATCTATGTACTGCGTACTGCCTTAAACGAGAAGAAAGTAATAGACTGCGCGGATAACAGCAACGTATACCTGTGGGATTATAACAGCGGCAAGGTTTCCTGGCAGCAATTCAAGATCGAGCAGGTAAGCGGCGGATACTATAGGCTTACGGCGATGAACGGCGGCAAGGTGCTGACGGTAAGCGGCGGAAACGCGAATGCGGGGGCGAATCTCGGACTCGCGCAGTGGAATGGTTCCGACGCGCAGTTATTTAAGTTTAACAGCGCGGGGAACGGTTATTATTTTATCGTATCGAAGCTGGGAAGCTATGTGGATGTGACAAACGGAACCACTGCGAATGGAACAAATGTCCAGATGTATTCTTACGGCGCGGTAAAAAATCAGAGCTGGAAGCTGGAGTTTGTAAAATGCACTTCTCATGTCTGGGATGACGGCGTGGTGACAAAAAAAGCTACATGTACAAAAGAAGGGGCAAAATTATACCATTGTAAAAACTGTCCTGCAACAAAAATAGAGGCAATCCTGGTGGCAGGTCACAGGGCAGCAGCATGGAAGACGACAAAGGCGGCAACTTGTACGCAGAAAGGAATAAACTCCTACGTATGCGGGATTTGTCAGGAAGTTATTGCAACGGAAACGATTCCCGCGAAAGGCCATGGAGCAGGGACATGGAAAGTGACGAAAGCGGCCACGTGTACCCAGACCGGGATGAAAGCATATGTGTGCGGCACCTGCGGCGCTACCATTCGAAGCGAAGGGATTCCCGCTGCGGGGCACACGTACCGAACGGTAACGGACAAGGCAGCGACTTGCACGGCAGCGGGCAGCCGGCATAAAGAGTGCAGTGTATGCGGGTATAAAGCGGGAAGCGAAACGATTCCCGCAAAAGGCCATGGAACGGGGACGTGGAAGGTGACGAAAGCGGCAACCTGCACTCAGGCGGGCACGAAAGCATATGTGTGCGGAGTCTGCGGCGGAACAATCCGGAGCGAAGCAGTTCCTGCCGCGGGTCATACCTATCGCGTGGTGACCGATAAAAAGGCGACCTGTACGGCAGCGGGCAGCCGGCATAAGGAGTGCGATGTCTGCGGGCATAAAGCGGGAAGCGAAACCATAGCGGCAGCAGGCCATCAGTATGGGGCTTACCTGGTTATGAAAAAGGCTACGATTTCCAGCACCGGCATAAAAAAGCGCACCTGTCAAATCTGCAAGGCATCTGAGACCAAAAGAATTTCGAAGCTGAAAGCATCGATCAAGGTAGAAAAGACGAGGCTCAGCGTTGGCGTGAAAAAGACGGTCTCGGCTCCTAAGGTGACTTATCAGCGTGGCGATAAGATACAGAGCTGGAAGTCGGCCAACAAGGCCATTGCGACCGTATCGAAAAGCGGAAGAATTACCGGGAAAAAGGCCGGAACCACGACGATTACGGTTCGGCTGAAAAGCGGAAAAACCGCGAAAATCAAGGTGACGGTCAAGAAAACCGTCACGCCGAAAATAAAACTGAACCGGACTAAGGTTACGTTGAAAAAGGGAAAAGCGTACTCATTAAAGATCAGCGTTACACCGCAGAGCATTCGGAACAAGATCAAGTTTACCAGTTCTAATAAGAAGGTGGCTGTGGTCAGCAGCAAAGGAAAAATTACGGCGAAAAGGAGGGGAAGCGCGACAGTCAAAGTTTATTACGGGAAGGTTTCCGCAAAATGCAGGGTTACCGTGAAGTGAAAAAGTTTGGATCAGGAGGAAGAGGGAAGATGGAAAGAAAAATGTGGAATTTAAAAAAAGGTTTTGGGCTTCTTGGGGTTTTCCTGGCGGCAATGTTTTGCTTATCTGTCAAAGTGCATGCGGATAATTTGACTCTGTATGCGCCGAATGTTGAGGGATATATTTCTGTTTTATCCAGTGAAGGTCCGACAGGGGAGGCGCTGCCGGCTGGTGTTGCTTATGACGCGGCTACCAATACTCTTACTTTAAATAATGCAACGATTAAAGAAGTAAGTTGGAATGGAAACCGGAATCTGCAAATTAAATTAATTGGAAGAAACGTAGTAGAAGATGGGTGGGATGTGTTTCAATTTGGAGGCAATGGCACAGTAACGATAAGCGGTGGTGGAAGTCTGGAATGTGAAGACGCAAGGATGCTTTTTTGCTTTACGAATCATTCATATCAAGATTTAATCAATGTAGTATTGGAGAACATTACAATTAAAACAAATGCATCTACAATCTATTACGGTACAGCGGAAAATTTAACGATATCCAATTCGCGAATATTCGCAGATAGATCTGCACAGTATGATTCGGTTGACGCGCCTACAATTGCACTGACAACGGGAATGTATTTGAGTGATAATACGCTGAATTCCTGGAATAATACGATTAAGGATAATATTATTGGCGGAAAACTTGTTATTTCCAACTCTACTATAGAACTGAAAGGGTATGGAGGAATGGGCGCGGCTCTGGCCTGCAACCAATATCAGCTTTCTGGTGTGAGGTATTATACAGGAGACGGAAAAGCGGAATATCAGATGCGAAATCTATTTCGCGAGTATGATTTCAGGCAGTTATATGAAGGAAACTATCTGCTGATAACTCCGGAAGACAAAAACCTTCCGATTTTGTCCGACTTAGATGACGATACCAGTTCTTCTGCCCACGGTTCAATCCGCCTGCCGGCGGGGGAGAAAATCAACGGAGGGTATGAGTATTTTTATCCTTCCGGCAGAAAAATCACCGTCAAGGTAACCCCGGACGAAGGCTATGAATTCGATTATCTTCTGGTAAACGGCAAAAAAGTGAGCAAAACCAGCTTTACGATGCCCACCAAGGATACGGTGGTGCGCGGTGTCTTTAAAAAGAAGAATGTGAAAATCAAAAAGATCAGCCTCACCGCCCAGTCCACAAAAATAGCCGCCGGCAAAAAGGTGAGTCTGACTGCCAAGCTCACGCCCTCCAAGGTGACGAATTCGAAGTTAAAATGGAGTACCAGCAACAAAAAATACGCTGTAGTATCCTCAAAGGGCGTTGTCACCACGAAGCGCGCGGGCGCGGGAAAAACGGTAACCATTATAGCGCGGGCGACAGACGGAAGCCGCAAGCAGGCAAAAATCAGGATCAAAATTTTGAAAAACGCGGTGAAAAAAATCACGCTGAAAGCGCCGAAGACCTTAACGGCCGGAAAGAAGGCGAAGATCACCGCAAAGGTGACGGCAGAAAGCGGGGCAAATAAGACTCTGGTATACTCCTGTAGCAATAAGAAGTACGCAACCGTAAATTCCAAAGGAACCGTGACGGCGAAGAAAGCGGGAAAGGGAAAGACCGTGACCATTACGGCACGGTCTGTGGATGGAAGCGGAAAGAAAGCTTCTGTGAAAATAAAGATTAAATAAGGACGAAGCAAGGCTCCCGGAGCAGACACTCCGGGACTTGTTTGTGTAATACGCCTGCTAAGTGAACAGCAATGCCGTGAACTGGCTGCGGTATAGTACCGGACAGGGGCTCTCCTGACCCGGTCGGAGAAAAAATATTTTGTAAAGAAAAAATACTTGACAGAACCACCTTTTTCGTATATGATAGCAAAGGTGACTGCGTATGGAAAAATTTGTGGAACAAACGCTGCTGTATGATTTCTACGGCGAGCTGCTTACCGAGCACCAGAGAAGCGTCTATGAGGACGCGGTTTTGAACGATTATTCCTGTACGGAAATCGCCCAGGAGCGGGGGATCAGCCGGCAGGGAGTTCATGATTTGATTCGGCGCTGTGACCGCATTCTTCGGGGGTATGAGGAAAAGCTGCATCTGGTGGAGCGTTTTCTGAAGATCCGGGGAAAGGTGGAGGAGATCCAGGAGCGGGCGGAGGAGCCGGAGACAGTGCGGGCCTTGTCCAGAGAGATATTAGAGGAGTTATAGCATGGCATTTGAAAGCTTAACGGAAAAACTTCAGAATGTATTCAAGAACCTGCGCAGCAAAGGACGCCTGACGGAGAATGATGTAAAGACTGCTCTGAAAGAGGTAAAGATGGCGCTGCTGGAAGCGGACGTCAGCTTTAAGGTTGTCAAGCAGTTTATCAAGACTGTCCAGGAAAGGGCCGTCGGTCAGGACGTGATGAACGGACTGAATCCCGGCCAGATGGTAATTAAAATTGTAAATGAAGAGCTTACGGCTCTCATGGGTTCTGAGACGAAGGAGATCGAGCTTCAGCCCGCTAGGGATGTGACAGTGATCATGATGGCCGGACTTCAGGGTTCCGGTAAGACCACCACCAGCGCGAAGATCGCGGGAAAGCTGAAGTCAAAGGGAAGAAAGCCTTTGCTGGTGGCCTGTGACGTTTACCGTCCCGCGGCGATTCAGCAGCTCCAGATTAACGGAGAGAAGCAGGGCGTCGAAGTATTCAGTCTCGGAGACAAGGCAAACCCGGTGGATATTGCCAGGGAAGCCATTGATTACGCCAAAAAAGGCGGGTTTAACGTTGTCATTCTCGATACGGCAGGCCGGCTTCACATTGATGAGGCCATGATGGAAGAGCTTTCCAGAATCAAGGAAGCCATAACCGTCCACCAGACCATTCTTGTGGTGGATGCCATGACCGGCCAGGACGCGGTAAACGTGTCCGAGATGTTTAATAATAAGATAGGAATTGACGGTGTCGTCCTCACAAAGCTGGACGGCGATACCAGAGGCGGAGCGGCCCTTTCCATCCGGGCCACCTGCGGAAAGCCCATCCTTTATGTGGGTATGGGAGAAAAGCTTGAGGATCTGGAGCAGTTTTATCCGGACCGCATGGCTTCCAGAATCCTGGGCATGGGAGACGTGATCAGTCTCATTGAAAAGGCCCAGATGAACATAGATGAAGAAAAAGCCAGAAGCATGGAGCAGAAGCTCAAGAAAGCGCAGTTTGGCTTTGACGATTACCTGGAAAGCATGAACCAGGTAAAGAAAATGGGCGGTATCGGAAAGATCCTGCAGATGATGCCCGGTGTGGGGTCCCAGATGAAGCAGCTTGAGGATGCCGTAGACGAAGGAAAGATGGCGCAGATCGAAGCCATGATCCTTTCCATGACGCCTAAGGAGCGGGCGAATCCGGATATCCTGAATATTTCCAGGAAACGCAGGATTGCGGCCGGCGCCGGCGTGGACATCGCGGAGGTGAACAAGCTGGTAAAGCAGTTTGAACAGTCCCGGAAGATGATGAAGCAGATGGGCGGCATGATGAACGCAAAAGGCGGTAAAAGAGGCAAGCTTCGGCTTCCCTTTTAAGCAATAAATGGCGGACGCTTTGACGGACGCTCCAGGTTACTGGATAAATTCAAGGAGGTGAAAGAAATGGCAGTAAAGATCAGACTGAGAAGAATGGGCCAGAAGAAGGCTCCTTTCTATAGAATCATTGTGGCAGATTCCAGATCTCCCAGAGACGGAAGATTTATCGAGGAAATCGGTACCTATGATCCGAATACCGATCCCAGCGTATTCAAGATCAACGAGGAGCTGGCTAAGAAGTGGCTGGCAAACGGCGCTCAGCCTACTGAGGTAGTAGCGAAGCTGTTTAAGATCGCCGGCATTGAAAAATAAAGACAGCAGATTATTGGCCCGTCGCCTGCGCGCCAGTGAAAGACAGAGGTGAGCAGAATGAAGGAATTAGTGGAAGTAATTGCAAAATCTCTTGTTGAAGCTCCGGATGAGGTCGTTGTCACGGAAAAAACCAACGGCAAAACGACGGTTCTGGAGCTGAAGGTTGCGCCTTCCGATATGGGGAAGGTCATTGGAAAGCAAGGCAGGATTGCCAAGGCGATCCGCGCCGTTGTGAAGGCTGCAGCGTCCAGGGAAGATAAAAAGATTATTGTGGATATTCTGCAATAAAGAAAAAGAAAGACCTCGTACCACACGGGGTTTTTTCTGTTCATATGGAGAAATGACATGGAAAGATATTTGCAGGTCGGGGTCATCACCGCAACCCACGGGTTAAAAGGAGAGGTAAAGGTTTTTCCGACAACGGATGATCCCGGAAGATTTGATGATCTGAAAGAAGTATTTCTGGACACCGGAAAGGGACTTACGCCGCTGGAAATTGCGTCTGTACGCTATTTTAAGCAGTTTGTGATCCTGCGGTTCCGGGGCTATGACAATATTAACGATGTGGAGGGCTGGAAGCGCTTTCCTCTTCTGGTGGACAGAGAGCATGCGGTTCCCCTTGGGGAGGACGAAAATTTTATCGCGGATCTCATCGGGCTGCAGGTGCGGACAGAGGACGGAGAGGAGCTGGGCATTCTGAAGGATGTGCTGCTTACCGGGGCGAACGATGTATATGTGGTGGAGACGCCAGAGAAAAAGGAAATCCTTATCCCGGCCATCAAGCAGTGTATCCTTCAGGTGGCGCCTGAAGAGGGCTATATGATCGTGCATCTCCTGGACGGCCTTCTGGATCTTTGACGACCCGGCGGAAAGAAATTTGCGGATTTCGAGTAACAGTTCAGCTTTGCTGAACTGTTACATGCAAAATCCATTTAAAATCGCCTGCGGCGATGGGATTTTGCACTTCTGAATCATGTTTTTACGGTCCGCGCAGCATGTGCGCAGACCTGGGCTGAACTGTTGCGATTTCGAACAGCGCAGAGAAAGGCTTGGAACAGTTATGAACTATTATGTGATGACGCTTTTTCCCGATATGATTTCCCAGGGAGTTGGGACAAGCATTACCGGAAGGGCTATGGAGAAGGGGATTATCAGCCTGCATACGGTAAATATCCGGGATTTCGCGGGAAACCGTTACGGGAAGGTGGATGATTACCCCTACGGAGGCGGGGCCGGCATGGTGATGCAGGCGGAGCCGGTTTACGGAGCCTATGAGGCGGTGTCCGCCATGGCCGGAAAGCGGCCGAGGCTTGTCTATCTGACGCCCCAGGGGCGGGTTTTTAATCAGAAGATGGCGCAGGAAATGGCGCAGGAGTCGGATCTGGCCTTTCTGTGCGGCCATTATGAGGGGATCGACGAGCGGGTGCTGGAAGCCATTGTGACGGACTTTGTATCCATCGGGGATTATGTGCTCACCGGCGGAGAACTGCCGGCTATGGTGATGATCGACGCCATCGCCAGGATGGTTCCGGGAGTCCTCTCCAATGAACAGTCCGGAGTTTCCGAATCCTTTTCTGACGGTCTTCTGGAGTATCCCCAGTACAGCCGGCCGGAAAACTGGAGGGGACGCCAGGTGCCTTCGGTGCTTTTGTCCGGCCATCACGGGAACGTGGAGAAATGGCGGCGGGAGCAGTCCATTCTGCGGACGGCAAAATACCGGCCGGATCTTTTGAAAAACGCGGAATTGACGGAAAAGGAAAAAAACTGGCTGCGTATGCAGACGCAATAACCGGGAACAGTTCAGCCCAGGTCTGCGCATAAGCTGCGCGGACCGTAAGAACGTGATTCAGGAGTGCAAAAATCGGAGTGCAAAAATCCCATAAAACATCTTGCAATCAGAAATGTTTTATGGTAGAATCAGACATGTTGTGAACGACGAGATGGTCCTCTGCTACCAGAAGGTATTAAGAACATCCAAGATTATGAGGAGGAACACAATGAACGAGATTATTAAGAACATCGAAGCTGAACAGCTGAAAGAAAATGCCGGCGATTTCCGCGTAGGCGATACGGTAAGAGTACACGCGAAGATCAGAGAAGGAAATCGCGAGCGTATTCAGGTATTTGAAGGCACGGTACTGAAGATTCAGGGCGGCGGTATTCGCGCTACTTTCACAGTCCGCAAGAATTCAAACGGTATCGGGGTTGAGAAGACCTGGCCGCTGCATTCTCCCCACGTAGAGAAGGTCGAGGTAGTCAGAAGAGGTAAGGTAAGACGTGCAAAACTGAATTACTTAAGACAGCGTGTGGGTAAGAGCGCAAAGGTAAAAGAGCTGGTAAAGTAATGATAAAGACTGAGGCTGTTGCAATGCTATTTGCGACAGCCTTTTTGCGATAAGCCCGGCAAGCGGCTGCCGTGTTCGCGCGAGCAGGCATTTGCCGGACAGCAGCAAAAGAGGTGAACTATGAGCAGAAGGCAGAGAACGGCCAGAGCCAGGGGAAGAAGGGGAGAGATACCGCAGCCGCCGGGAAGGAAGCGTTCCGCTCTTTCAAGAGCGATGCTTTGGGGGCTGGAAATTGTTATCGTCATTCTGTTCGCATTTTTGCTGGTCTATTTCTTCGGCCAGTCACGAACGAACATCGGGCAGTCTATGAGCGTCACCCTGTCGGGGGGTGACACGGTTTTGCTGGATACGTTTTCCTACCAGATCGGCTCACCAAAGAGAGGCGACATTATCGCCTTTAAGCCGGGAGGAAGCGAGACCAGCCATTCCTATATCAAGCGCGTTATCGGCCTGCCCGGGGAGACCATCCAGATTATCGACGGGATGATTTATATTAATGATGAGCTTTATCTGGAGGAGGCGGATTATCCGGCCATCAACGATCCGGGGATGGCGGCGGAACCGATTACGCTGGGAAGCGACGAATACTTTGTGTTGGGTGATAACCGCAATGACAGCCAGGACAGCCGGTTTGCCGATGTGGGAAATGTAAGGCGGAGTTATATCGAGGGCCGTGTATGGCTGGTGCTGGCTCCACGGAATCATTTCGGACTGGTATCCTGACAGGAGGAATTTATGAACTATCAATGGTATCCTGGTCATATGACGAAAGCGCGCCGTATGATGCAGGAGGACATCAAACTTGTAGAGCTGGTTATCGAACTTTTGGATGCCAGAGCGCCCCTGGCCAGCCGGAATCCGGATATCGATGACCTGGGGAAGAACAAAGCCAGACTGATTCTTCTGAATAAAAGTGACCTGGCGGATCCGGTTCAGAATAAGGCATGGGCGGAGTACTTTGTCAGCCTGGGCTGCGGCTGCATTCCCGTAGATTCAAGGGGAAGAGGCGGTATGAAGGAGATCCAGGCAGCGATTCTGGAAGCCTGCAGGGAACGTCTTGAGCGGGACCGGAGGCGCGGAATCCAGAACCGCCCGGTGAGAGCCATGGTGGCTGGAATCCCGAACGTGGGGAAATCCACGTTTATCAATTCACTGGCCGGAAAGGCCTGCGCGAAGACCGGAAACCGGCCGGGCGTTACCAAGGGAAGACAGTGGATACGTCTGAACAAAAATGTGGAACTGCTGGACACGCCGGGTATTCTCTGGCCTAAGTTTGAGGATCAGCAGGTGGGGCTTAAGCTGGCCCTTTTGGGCTCCATCAACGACGAGATCTTAAATATGGAGGAAATGGCGGTTCATCTTCTGAATTTTCTGAAAACTGCCTATCCCGGAGCGGCTGCGGCCCGGTATGGATGCTGGGAAGAGGATGCGCAGGCGCAGCTTTCGGAGATCGCGCAGGTCCGCGGCTGCCTTGTGAAGGGCGGAGCCCTGGATCTGGAGCGGGCCGCCCAGCTGCTGATGGACGATTTCCGCAGCGGAAAGCTTGGAAAAATAACGCTTGAAAATCCGCCGGCAAATGGTTAAGCTTAAAAGAGAATTTATTACGAAAAGAGTGATGCGCAATGAGCAAAGAAAACAACGAGACAAAGGAAGAAGAAAAGAAATCCGTGGGCAGAGAGATTGCGGAGACGGCCGTCTACATTCTGATTGTTCTGGTGCTCACCTATCTGGTGATCACCTATGTGGGACAGAGAACCACCGTCAGCGGGATGTCCATGTATCCGACCTTGGAGGATGGAGACAACCTGATTACCGACAAAATCAGCTACCGCTTTACGGATCCCAAGAGATATGATATTGTCGTATTTCCGTTTACGGAGTCAGATGGTTCTACCAGGAACTTTATCAAACGGATTATCGGTCTGCCCGGGGAGACGGTACAGATTATCGACGGAGAAGTTTATATAAACGGAGAACTGCTGGGAGAAAACTACGGCGCGGAGATCATCGAGAACCCCGGTGTGGCGGCAGAACCCATTACATTGGGAGACGATGAATATTTCGTGATGGGAGACAACCGGAACAACAGCAAGGACAGCCGTTATGCGGAAGTGGGAAATATAAAGCGCGAGGATTTGATCGGCCGGGCGTTTATCCGGATCTGGCCGCTTAATAAATTTGGTCTGCTGAAGCATCAATAAGGAATGACGAGAGGAAGCGGTGGCGGTATATGGGGAGCAGGGAGCAGAATACGGAGAAAAGTATTTTCCGGGAAATCGGGGGCATGGCTCTGTATTTGACAGCAATTTTAGTGGTGTCTTATCTGGTGCTTCACTATGTGGGGCAGAGAACGACGGTCAGCGGGATGTCCATGTACCCGGCCCTGGAGGATGGGGACAATCTTCTGGTGGATAAGCTCACCTACCGCTTCCGGGACCCTGAGAGGTTTGACATTATAGTATTCCCTTTTCGGTTTCAGGAGGAAACCTATTACATTAAGCGGATTATCGGACTGCCCGGGGAGACGGTGCAGATCGCGGACGGATGCGTTTTTATAGACGGCGTTCGCCTGGCGGATGATTTAGATGTGGAAATCGAAAATCCCGGCCTGGCGGCTGTACCGCTGACCTTGGGGGAGGATGAGTATTTTGTCCTGGGAGACAACCGCAACGACAGCTCCGACAGCCGGGATCCGGCGGTGGGGCTGGTTCATCGGACGGATATTATCGGCCGGGCGGTTTTTCGCATTTGGCCCCTTGGCGGTTTCGGAACGCTGAGCAGGGGCTGATGGAATCCGCGAAAACGGAGGAAGGAAATGGAAAGAAAAAGTATTTCGGAAATTCGGCGGGAATTTTCGAAGACATGGGAAGCATACAGAGCGGATGAGGCCGGCACGGACGGCATGGAGGAGCTTTTTCACAGGTATGAGGAGGACTCCAGAGCCGGGGTAGCCGGTCTTATTGCGAAATACCAGAAGGAATTGATAAAACTATCCAAGGAGCGCGAGCGTCTGGACGCCATGAAGGCTTATGAGCGGAAGTATGTCTCCTATGGAAGAATCTGCGGGATCGACGAGGCGGGCCGCGGGCCCCTTGCGGGACCTGTAGTAGCTGCGGCCGTTATTCTGCCTGCGGACTGCGAGATCCTCTATCTGAATGACAGCAAGCAGCTCTCGGAGAAGAAGCGGGAGGAGCTGTACGAGGAAATCATGGAGAAAGCCGCGGCGGTAGGTGTTGGCATGAGCAGCCCGGCCCGGATCGACGAGATTAATATTCTCCAGGCCACCTATGAGGCGATGCGCCAGGCGGTGAGCCGGCTTGAGCCGGCTCCGGATCTGCTTTTAAACGACGCGGTAAAGATCCCCGGTCTTTCGGTTCCACAGGTTCCGATTATAAAGGGAGACGCCAAATCCGTATCCATAGCGGCGGCCAGCATCATCGCTAAGGTTACCAGGGACCGGCTGATGAAAGAGTATGACCGGCTGATGCCGGAGTATGGCTTCGCAAGTCACAAGGGCTACGGTTCCGCCGCTCATATCCAGGCCATCAGGACTTACGGGCCTTCTCCGATACATCGGAGAAGCTTCCTGACGCATTTCCTTCCGGAGGAGGAAACCCATGAATAAAAGGCAGACGGGAAGCGCGTATGAACAAACGGCCGCTGCCTTTCTGACCGGAGAGGGGTACCGGATTTTGGAAAAAAACTACCGCTGCCGGGCAGGAGAGATTGATTTAATCGCGAAAAACGACGGGTATCTGGTGTTTGTGGAAGTGAAATACCGCAGGGACGCTTCCATGGGAGACGCTCTGGCGGCGGTAACGCCGCAAAAACAGGAACGAATACGAAAGACGGCTGCCTGGTATCTTATACGGAACGGATATTCGGAGGAGACGCCCTGCCGCTTTGATGTGGTGGGGATTACAGGCACGGAAATAACATTAGTGAAGGATGCCTTTGGCATTTGAAGGAGGAGAGCAGGATGCATCTGAAAAGAACAGGAGATGGGCAGACGGCAAGGATCTGCCATGAAGATACGGTTCCCTATGTTTCCTTTCCCCTTTTGGAGGAACATAAGGACTTTCTGCACGGATTTTCCACACGGCTGGGAGGCGTGAGCACGGAACATTTGTCCAGCATGAATCTGAGCTTCACCAGGGGAGACGACCCGGAGCGGGTGCGGGAGAATTACCGGAGAATTGCCGGGAGTATCGGTTTTCGGCCGGAGGACATGGTTTTATCCGCCCAGACCCACACGACCCATGTGCGGAAGGTGACCGAAGCAGACAGAGGGATGGGCTTTACCCGGCCGCTGGAATACGCGGATGTGGACGGCCTGATGACCAATGTGCCGGGAATCGTCCTGGTGGGCTCCTTCGCGGACTGCGTACCCCTGTATTTCATCGACCCGGTGGAGAAGGTGGCGGCCCTGTCCCATTCCGGCTGGAAGGGCACGGCCCATCGTATGGGCAGGGTTACGGTGGAGGCCATGGAACGCGAGTACGGCTGCAGACCGGAGAATCTTTACGCGGTGATCGGCCCTTCCATCTGCCGGGAATGCTATGAGGTCAGCGAGGATGTGCTGATGCAGATCGAAGCGATTATCCCGGAAGAACAGGCTTCAAAGATGTATGAAAAGAAAGAAAACGGACGGTATCAGCTGGATCTTTGGAAGGTTAATGAGCAGATACTGCTGGATGCGGGCATTCCCAAAGAGCACATCGCGGTGACAGATGTGTGTACCTGCTGCAATCCGGAGATCTTTTTCTCTCACCGGGCCAGCAGGGGCCAGCGGGGAAATATGGCCGCGTTTCTGGGAATCCGGCGCCCGGAGGACAGTTTCTGAATGGGAAGGGCTGGATTCGGCTTTTATAAGAAAACGCAGGCGGCATGCACCTTTGCCCCTGCGTTTTTTTTTTGAAAATGCACTTTAGCGCTGATGGTACTGATCCAGCAGCTTGTGGATCTTTTCTGTGGGAGAGAGTACGTGGTTGATGGACACGTTATGATTCATGGAATCAATGATGCTTGCCAGGAACTTTGTCATATCCGCCTCCTGATAGTAGGGCTTTGTCAGAAGCTCCGGCAGGCGGTAGTTCAGATTTGTGGTGACAACCTTTGTGATATAGCCTTTTTCGTAGTACTCGTCAAACTTTGCCAGACCGTCCGTGAAAAGACCGAAGGTGGTACACACAAATACTCTGGCGGCTTTTCGCTCCTTTAACTGCTTGGCTACGTCCAGCATACTCTCGCCAGAGGAGATCATGTCGTCGATGATGATTACATCCTTACCCTCCACGGAGTCTCCAAGAAATTCGTGAGCGACGATGGGATTCTTTCCGTTCACAATGGTGGAATAATCCCGGCGTTTGTAGAACATACCCATATCCACGCCCAGAATATTGGAAAAGTAGACAGCCCGGCTCATGGCGCCCTCGTCTGGGCTGATAATCATAAGGTGGTCGTTGTCGATGCGAAAATCCGGCACCGACTGAATCAGGGCCTTCAAAAACTGGTAGGTGGGCATATAGGAGTCAAAGCCCTGAAGCGGGATCGAGTTCTGCACACGGGGGTCGTGGGCGTCAAAGGTGACGATGTTGGACACGCCCATGTCCACCAGTTCCTGCAAGGCAAGGGCACAGTCCAGGGACTCCCGCTTTGTGCGTTTATGCTGCCTTCCCTCGTAGAGGAAGGGCATAATGACGTTGATCCGGCGGGCTTTGCCGTTTGCCGCGGAAATGATACGCTTCAGATCCTGATAATGGTCATCCGGGGACATGTGATTTTTATGGCCGCAGACCGTATAGGTAAGGCTGAAATTGCAGACATCTACCATAATAAACATATCGGTGCCCCGGACAGATTCGCCGATGATTCCCTTGGCTTCCCCGGTGCCGAAGCGGGGGCAGGCGCACTTTAACAGATAAGTGTCCGCGGCATAACCTTTGTAGGCGATGCTGCCGGCCTCGTGGGTGGGATTTAAATGCCGGTAATCCACAAGGTGCGCATTTACCTTCTCCGCGAAATCCAGGCTGCCCTCCAGGGCGGCAAGCTTTAACGGCGCAAGGGGAATTGCTTTCTGCAATGGTTCAAAATTTGGCATAGTTCTCCTCCAAACGGATATTCCTGTGTATAACAGGATAATCATACCATTCTATAGGAGCATAAGTCAAGGAAAATAGTGATTGCGGACTCGGCTGTGCCGCGCAGACAAAATTACCTTTGCATTTTCAGGCATCCTCTAGTATGATAGAAGAGACAGGCTAACAGTTTGGCCATGCCGAACTGTTGCGAGGCAGAAGAATTTGCGGATTCGCGTCTTCCTGGCGCGGTTCGCGGAAATCGGATTTCGAGGTGGAAAATGAAGAACCATTTACATACGGTAAAGACGGTAGCCCCGGGCAGCATCGGGGAGGAGCTTGGGATTGAGCCGGGAGACCGGATGCTTTCCATAAACGGGATGCCAGTGGAGGATGTTTTCGATTACCGGTATCTCTGCAGCGAGGAACTGGTGACTGTGCTGATCCAAAAACCGGACGGCGAGGAGTGGGAGCTGGAAATTGAGAAAGATTCCCAGGAGGATCTTGGGCTTACCTTTGAAAACGGGCTGATGGATTCCTACCGCAGCTGCAGAAATAAATGTATTTTCTGCTTTATCGACCAGATGCCGCCGGGGATGCGGGACACCTTGTACTTCAAGGACGACGACGCCAGACTTTCCTTTCTGCAGGGGAACTATGTGACTTTGACCAATATGAGCGATCACGACATTGAACGGATTATCCAATACCATATGGAACCCATAAACATCTCCTTTCATACCATGAATCCCGCGCTCCGGTGCAGGATGCTGAATAACCGCTTCGCCGGGGAGGCATTGAAGAAGGCGGACCGGCTGTACGAGGCGGGGATACATATGAACGGGCAGATTGTGCTGTGCAAAGGGATCAACGACGGGGAGGAGCTGGAATACAGTATTCGGGAGCTTGCCCGGTATATGCCCCTTTTGGAGAGTGTATCCGTGGTTCCGGTGGGGCTTACGAAGTACCGGGAAGGGCTTACGCCTCTGGCGGCGTTTACAAAGGAGGACGCCTGCCGGGTTTTGGATACCATTGAGCGCTGGCAGGACGTGTTCCGGGAAAAATACGGAATCCACGGGATTCATGCCGGAGACGAGTGGTATCTGCTGGCGGAGCGCGCCCTTCCCGAAGAGGAGCGGTATGACGGTTATCTTCAGCTGGAAAACGGCGTTGGTATGCTGACGCTTCTGGAAAAGGAGTTTTTGGAGGCGCTGGAAGCGTGTCCCGGGGACGCCCTGCCCAGGCGTGTATCCGTGGCAACCGGGCTTTTGGCGGCTCCCTTCATCGAACGCCTGGCGGGCCTTCTGGGCGAAAAATACCTGGGGCTTCAGGTTCAGGTGTTTCCGATTCGAAACGATTTCTTCGGGGAACGCATTACCGTGTCAGGACTGCTGACAGGACAGGATTTGAAAAAGCAGCTTTTGGGGAAAGATCTGGGACAGCGTCTTTTGCTTCCGTGCAATATTTTAAAAAGCGGGGAGACCGTATTCCTGGACGATATGACGGTGGCAGAGCTGGAATCCGCTTTACAAACGGAAATTAATATTGTAAAATCAAGCGGTCAGGCACTGGCAGCGGCTTTGCTGCTCCAGGACGCGGCAGAGCATTTACACACAGACGAGGTGAATAAATATGAGTAAACCCATTGTAGCGATTGTGGGAAGGCCAAACGTAGGAAAATCCACCCTGTTTAACACGCTGGCCGGCAGCACGATTGCCATTGTAAAAGACACGCCGGGAGTGACCAGAGACCGCATATACGCGGATGTGGAATGGCTGAACTTCCGTTTTACCCTGATCGATACCGGCGGCATTGAGCCGGATTCCAGCGATATCATCCTCTCCCAGATGAGGGAGCAGGCCCAGATCGCCATTGACACGGCGGATGTGATTTTGTTTCTGGTAGATGTGCGCCAGGGGCTGGTGGATGCGGACGCTAAGGTGGCGGATATGCTTCGCAGATCTCAGAAGCCGGTGGTGCTGGTGGTCAATAAGGTGGACAACTTTGAACGGCAGATGCCGGATGTCTATGAATTTTATAATCTGGGAATCGGGGATCCCCACCCCATTTCCGCCAACGGAAAGCTGGGAATCGGCGACATGCTGGACGAGGTGATCCGGCTGTTCGGCGAGGACGCCGGGGAAAGCGAGGAGGACGACCGCCCGCGGATTGCTGTGGTGGGAAAGCCGAACGTGGGAAAGTCTTCGATTATCAATAAGCTGACCGGTGAGAACCGGGTGATAGTGTCGGAAATCGCGGGTACCACCCGGGACGCCGTGGACACGGAGATTATCTGGAACAAAAAGCCTTACGTGTTTATCGACACGGCGGGTCTGCGCAGAAAAAGCAAGGTAAAAGAGGAGCTGGAGCGCTACAGTATTATCCGCACCGTCACAGCCGTGGAGCGGGCCGATGTGGTGGTTGTTGTGATCGACGCCCAGGAAGGGATTACGGAGCAGGACGCCAAGATCGCCGGAATTGCCCATGAGCGGGGCAAAGGCATTATTATCGCCGTGAACAAGTGGGATGCTGTGGAGAAGAACGACAAGACCGTTTACCGCTACACGGACGATATCCGGAAAATCCTGTCCTTTATGCCCTACGCGGAGGTGATTTTCATTTCCGCCGTGACGGGACAGCGCCTGCCAAAGCTTTTCGACACCATCGATATGGTTTTGGCAAACCAGAGCCTGCGTATCCAGACAGGCGTGCTCAATGAGATTGTGTCCGAAGCGGTGGCTCTTCAGCAGCCGCCCTCAGATAAGGGGCACCGGCTGAAGATTTTCTACGCCACCCAGGTGGCTGTGAAGCCGCCCACCTTCGTGATTTTTGTAAACGACAGAGAGCTGATGCATTTTTCCTATACAAGGTATCTTGAGAATAAAATCCGGGAGGCCTTTGGTTTCCGGGGGACCGCGCTGAAATTCATCATCAGGGAAAGAAAAGAAAAGGAGAGTTGAGCATGGGAGTCAGAATTGCCTGTTTAGCGATAGGCTATGTTTTCGGCCTGTTTCAGACCGGCTATCTTCTGGGGAGACATTATGGAATCGACATACGGAACTACGGAAGCGGAAACGCCGGAACCACCAACATGCTCCGGACGAAGGGAAAAAAGGCGGGACTGATCACTTTCGCGGGGGACTGTTTAAAATGTGTGCTGGCCCTTCTGCTGGTACAGCTTCTGTTCCGGGAAAGCCATAAAGACATGGTTCCACTGCTGAAGATTTACGCCGCCGCCGGGGTGATCCTGGGCCACAACTATCCCTTTTACCTGAATTTCCGGGGCGGAAAGGGAATTGCCGCCACCGCGGGATTTATCCTGGGTTTTGACTGGATTATGACCATCTGCGAGGCCATTATCTTTCTGGTGACGTTTTTTACGACTCACTACGTGTCCCTGGGCTCCCTGCTGGTGTATGCGGGATTGATGGTGGAACTGGTGGTTTTGGGACAGATGGGGCATTTCGGTATGTCCCAGACGCATCTGTATGAGCTTTACGCGGTGGGCGCTTTCCTTACGGTGCTGGCTTACTGGAAGCACCGGGCGAATATCCGGCGTCTGCTGAAAGGAGAGGAGAGCAAGACCCTCCTCTCTTCGAAGCATAAATAAAGATTATGGGAGGTATTTATGGCAAAGATTGGTATTATTGGGGCGGGAAGCTGGGGGACGGCTCTTTCCCTGCTGTGCGCGAATAACGGTCATCAGGTGACTGTATGGTCCATTATTGAGGAAGAGATTGCTATGCTCCGGGAAAAGAGGCAGCATGAGACGAAGCTGCCCGGCGTGACACTTCCGGCGTGCATCGGTTTTACTACGAATTTAAAGGAAGCCATGGACGAAAAGGATGTGCTGGTTCTGGCGGTTCCCTCGCCGTATACCAGAAGTACGTCCCACAGTATGCGGGAATTTTGCCGGGACGGGCAGATTGTGCTGAATGTGGCCAAGGGCGTGGAGGAGCACACTTTGAAAACGCTGTCTCAGATCATTGAGGAGGAACTGCCTAAAGCAGAGGTGGCTGTCCTTTCCGGCCCCAGCCATGCCGAGGAGGTGGGGAGAGGGCTTCCGACCACCTGCGTGGTGAGTACCCGGAGAAAGACCACGGCAGAGTATCTGCAGGAGATTTTTATGAGTCCGGTATTTCGGGTTTACACAAGCCCGGATATTCTGGGGGTGGAGCTGGGAGCGGCGCTGAAGAATGTGATCGCCCTGGCTGCAGGGGCCGCGGACGGGCTCGGGTATGGAGATAATACCAAGGCGGCACTGATTACCAGAGGAATCGCGGAGATTTCCAGACTTGGGGTAGCCATGGGAGCGAAGCCCGCCACCTTTTACGGCCTTACGGGAATCGGCGACCTGATCGTGACCTGTGCCAGCGTACACAGCCGGAACCGGAAAGCCGGTTATCTGATCGGCAAGGGCTATACGATGCAGGAGGCGATGGATGAGGTAAAGATGGTTGTGGAGGGCGTTTATTCCGCGAAAGCGGCCCTGGAGCTTTCCAGAAAGTACCAGATCGAAATGCCCATCGTGGAGCAGGTGAACCAGGTTCTTTTCGAGGGAAAGAGTGCCAAAGACGCGGTAAATGACCTGATGCTTCGGGATAAAAAGACGGAGAGCACAGAGCTTCCCTGGGAGGAGTAAAAAACCAGGTTACTATTGATTTTTATACAGAAATATTGTATATTATCTTCGGGTTATTTTCCTGATTTGTGAAAAACACGGAAGTGCAGGATGAATAAAAATAAAGGAGATACTATTATGAAAAAAGTTTTAGCGGTTCTGGCGGCTATGGGAATGGCGGTTTCGATGCTCCCCGCCGCGGCGATGGCAGAAGAGGCGTCCTATACCATCGGTATCTGTCAGCTTGTACAGCATCAGTCACTGGACGCGGCTACCCAGGGTTTTAAGGATGCGGTGGTGGAGGCGCTGGGGGAGGACGCGGTGACCTTCGACGAGCAGAATGCCCAGGGCGATACCAACACCTGTTCCACAATCATCAACAGCTTTGTGTCTAATGAAGTGGACTTGATCCTCGCGAACGCCACAGCTTCTCTGCAGGCAGCGGCGGCGGGTACCAGCGAAATCCCGATCCTCGGCACTTGTGTGACAGAGTATGGCGTTGCGCTGGATATTGCGGATTTCGACGGAACGGTGGGAGGAAACATCTCCGGAACCAGTGATCTGGCTCCCTTGGACGGTCAGGCGGATATGATCCACGAGCTGTATCCTGACGCAAAGACCGTGGGTCTTCTGTACTGCTCCGCCGAGGCAAATTCCCAGTATCAGGTGGATACAGTGAGAGGTTATCTGGAAGAGATGGGTTATACCTGTGAGGATTATTCCTTCGCGGACTCCAATGACCTGTCGGCAGTTGTGACAACGGCCGCTTCCGCCTGTGATGTGATTTATATTCCTACGGACAACACAGCAGCCTCCAATACGGAGCTGATCGGAAATATCTGCCTGCCAGCCGGCATTCCGGTGATCCCCAGTGAGGAGAGCACCTGCTCCGCATGTGGTGTAGCGACTCTCTGCATCGATTACTATGAACTGGGCTACGCCACCGGCGAGATGGCTGTCAGGGTGCTTCAGGACGGAGAGGATATCTCCACAATGCCTATTGAATACGCGCCCAGTGTTACGAAAAAGTACAATCCGGATGTCTGCGAGCAGCTTGGCGTAGAAGTTCCGGAGGATTATGTGGCCATCGGCTCTGAGGATGAGGCGGAAGCGGCTGGGACGGAGACAGCCGAAACTCAGACGGCAGAGACCGAGACGGCAGAGTAAACCTGCATACGCCCGCGGGGCAGGCGTACCGCCGTCCCACAAAAATCCGGCGGGCGTACTTGGCATCCCTGAATACATGCCGCCTATCCGGCGGCAGATTTTCAGAGTAAACCTGCATACGCCCGCGGGGCAGGCGTTCCACCTTCCCCTAAAAAGTCTGGCGGGCGTACTTGGCATTCCTGAATGCATGCCGCCTATCCGGCGGCGGACTTTCAGAGTAAAATGGCGCACAGGATTGAATAGGAAAGCAGACAGCGAGAGGGGGCGACTCTTTCTCGCTGTTACTGTTCACAGCCTGCCCTGGCAGACTGTGAACAGTAACTTCTCGCCGACTGTTTCCACAGGAGGACATTGTGATGAATATTATGAGTTTAGTAAACGCCCTGCCGGGAGCTGCCGCTCAGGGACTGGTATGGGGCATTATGGCGATCGGTGTGTACATTACGTTCCGCGTGCTGGATATCGCCGACCTGACCGTGGACGGTACCTTGTGTACGGGTGGCGCGGTCTGTATTATGATGATGCTTTCGGGACAGAACGTATGGGTTTCCATGCTCGCGGCCACCGGAGCCGGCATGCTTGCGGGACTGGCCACCGGAATCTTTCATACTTTTATGGGTATTCCGGCGATTTTGTCGGGAATCCTTACCCAGCTATCTTTATATTCCATAAATATGAAAATCATGGGAAAGGCGAATCAGGCCATCAGCGTGGATCGGTATGATCTGCTGGTTTCCCTGCGGAATGTAAAAGATGTGCCGTTTTATGAGAACACCCTTTTGATTGTGGCGATTTTGATTGTTCTGCTGATCGCGGTTCTCTACTGGTTTTTCGGAACCGAGCTTGGCTCTTCCCTGCGCGCCACCGGCTGCAACGCGAATATGTCCCGGGCACAGGGAATTAATACGAACCTCAGCAAGGTTTTAGGCCTGATGCTTTCCAACGGACTGGTGGGCCTGTCCGGCGCTCTTCTCGCCCAGTATCAGGGATTTGCCGATGTCAATATGGGCCGCGGTGCCATCGTCATCGGCCTGGCCGCGGTGATTATTGGTGAGGCGGTGTTCGGACGTATCTTCCATAACTTCGCTCTGCGGCTTCTGAGCGTGGTTCTTGGCTCGATCCTGTATTACCTGGTGCTCCAGGTGGTTATCTGGCGGGGAATCGACACGGATCTGCTGAAGCTTCTGTCGGCTCTCGTAGTGGCCGTATTCCTGGCCGTTCCTTTCTGGAAGGAGAAGTATTTCAACAAACCCGGAAAAAAAGGAGGGAAGGTCCATGCTTGAGCTGAAGAATATTCGAAAAACCTTTAACGCGGGTACGATTAACGAAAAGGTGGCTTTAAACAACCTTTCCCTAAAGATTGAAGAGGGGGATTTTGTGACGGTAATCGGCGGAAACGGCGCCGGGAAGTCCACAATGCTCAATGCCATTGCCGGCGTGTGGAGCGTGGACAGCGGTCAGATTTTCGTGGACGACAGGGACGTTACCAGGCTTCCGGAGCATAAGCGGGCGGCTTTCCTGGGAAGGGTTTTCCAGGATCCGATGACAGGTACGGCGGGAACCATGGAAATCCAGGAGAATTTGGCCCTGGCAAAGCGCAGGGGAAAGAGGCGTCTTTTGGGCCCTGGGATCCGCAAACAGGAGAAGGAAGAGTACAGGGAGCTTCTGAAAATCCTGGGCCTTGGTCTGGAAAACCGCATGACCAGCCGGGTGGGCCTCCTCTCCGGAGGACAGCGCCAGGCGATCACCCTTTTGATGGCAACTCTCCAAAGACCCAAGCTTCTTCTGCTGGATGAGCACACGGCGGCCCTTGACCCGAAAACGGCCGCGAAGGTGCTGGACATTACGAACGCTATCGTGGAGAGAGATCATCTTTCTGCCCTGATGGTGACCCACAATATGAAGGATGCCATCCAGATGGGAAACCGTCTCATTATGATGCATGAAGGACGGATTATTTACGACGTAAGCGGGGAGGAAAAGAAACGCCTTACGGTGGCCGATCTTCTGGAAAAATTCGAACAGGTAAGCGGCAGCGAGTTTGCCAATGACCGGATGATGCTTACCTGAAAGGTGTCGGCGAACGGCAATTATTCGATGGAAAACTGTGATTATGAAAAAGGCGGCGGATGCCGCCTTTTTATTTCCGCCAGCGACAAGCCAAGCGGACAATCTTGCCTGTATTTAAGAAATCTGAGAAAAAACAGTTGCTTTTTTCAGAAAAGTGGTGTATATTGCTTGTATGAGAAAACTTTAACGCCTAAAAGCATAAAAGCGTTAAAGTACAAAAGCAGACGGCTCCCAAGGCGCCGGAGGCTGCATCAAGTAAAAGGAAAAGGAGTAGGTATTATGAAAAAAGTATTCGCAGTTCTTGCATCTATGGGAATCGCCGCTTCCCTGATTCCCACGGCGGTTATGGCGGAAGAAGCCTCTTATACGGTCGGCATCTGCCAGCTTGTGCAGCATGAGGCCCTGGACGCGGCGACACAGGGATTTAAGGACGCTCTCACAGAGGAGCTGGGTGACGCGGTGACCTTTGACGAGCAGAACGCCCAGGGGGACTCCAACACCTGTTCCACGATTATCAACAGCTTTGTATCCGCTGATGTGGATTTGATTCTGGCAAACGCCACAGCGGCTCTCCAGGCAGCGGCGGCAGGTACCAGCGAGATCCCGCTTCTGGGAACTGCCGTTACGGAATACGGGGTTGCCCTTGATATCGCGGATTTTGACGGGACCGTGGGCGGAAATATCTCCGGTACTTCTGACCTGGCGCCCCTGGACGGACAGGCGGAGATGATTCAGGAGCTTTTCCCGGACGCAGAGACGATCGGACTTCTGTACTGCTCCGCTGAGGCAAACTCCCAGTACCAGGTAGACACGGTAAGAGGTTATCTGGAGGAGATGGGATATACCTGCCAGGACTATTCATTCTCGGATTCCAATGATCTGGCGTCCATCGTGACTACGGCCGCCTCCTCCTGCGATGTGATCTATGTTCCCACGGACAATACGGCGGCATCGAATACGGAGATTATTAATAATGTCTGCCTGCCTGCAGGTGTTCCGATTGTCGCAGGCGAGGAAGGCATCTGTGAGGGATGCGGAGTGGCGACATTGTCCATCGATTACTATGAGCTTGGCTATGCCACCGGCGAGATGGCTGTTCGGATTTTGAGAGACGGAGAGGATATTTCCGAAATGCCGATCGAGTACGCGCCGACATTTACCAAGAAATACAACGCGGATATCTGCCAGGAGCTGGGCGTTGAGGTTCCTGACGATTATGTAGCCATCGGTGCGGAAGAAGAAGCAGCAGAGGGTGAAACGGAGACAGCGACGGAAGAGACGGCAGAGACTGAGACGGAAGCGGCAGAATAATTTACAGTACAGGCGGCGGAACCTTCGGGTTCCGCCGTTTTACTGCGCGATCATCCAAAGAGCGCCTGCCGTGCCTGCGCGGGGAAGCGTTTGCTGGGCGAAGGACAGGAAACAGCGAACAGGAATGTCGTGCTTATTCGATTCCGGGCGGAAAAGCGCGTGGAAATGACTGCGATAAAAAAATATCAAACCGTAAAACTGCTTTTCCGGGATCCATTCGCGAAGCGAATTTTCAATGAATCCGCGATGTTACTATTTACGGGCCGAAGGGCCGTGAATAGTAACAAACTGCAACAATTACTAAAAAAAATACATTTGTACTTGTTGAGAATCACAAATTTCTATGTTATAATGCAGATGTATATAGGTTGACGGATGGAAATGTCAAAAAAATAACAAGTCTGGAAGCGCGAGGCTTTGCTCTTTACACGGTGAGTTTAAGGAGTTCGGCAGGCTACCGCGGCTGTCTGAAGCGGTGACGACGGCGCGCTGAAAAAGGAGATTGACGATATGCATATTGTAAAGGATGAAAATGGAAATGTGATTCCCCATGGCGGGTGCGAGCATACCCATGATTGTGACAGCGCCCAGGCGCATCATCATGAGCATGCGCACTGTGAAGGGGAAAACTGTTCCGGATGCCAGAACGCGGATCCCAAACAGCAGCTTACGGCTCTTCTGACGTATATGCTGTCTCATAACCAGAGTCATGCCGCAGAACTCGATCAGATGGCGGAGAAGATCCGCGGCGCGGGTATGGAAGCGGCGGCTGAGCAGATTAAGAAGGGCGTGGATGAGTTTCAGAAAGGAAACATGTATCTGAGCCTGGCGCTTTCCATGGTAAAGGAAAGCAAGTAATGGAGAACGATTAAGCGGATGGGAGGTGACAGCTTATGTGTCTTGCAACCGCATACAAAGAAAAGATGGAGCCCGACAGCGTGCTGCTGGAATATGTGAGCAGGATCGACGTGGATGGAAACACCATTACGCTGACGGATGTGATGGGCGCTACCAGAGTGATCGAGGGTTCGATTAAGATGGTAGATCTGGCAAACAGCAAAGTAGTGATTAACTGCTTGCCTGAATAAGCGGAAGTATGGGACGGACATGGTCAGACAGTCCGGTATTCCGCGGTTTTTATAAAGAATGTGAGGATGGTCTCACGGGCAGAGCCGCCGCCTTTTCGCAGTATCGGAAAAGCGGCGCGGCTTGTTGTTTAAATAGTTTTGCAGCGAACAAGGAGGCACTTTTTATGGCGCATGTAATTGCAGTTGCAGGGAAAGGCGGCGTTGGAAAGACGACCCTTTGCGGACTGATGATTCAGTATCTCTGCGAAAAAGGAAAAACGCCGGTTTTGGCTGTGGATGCAGACGCGAACTCAAACCTCAACGAGGTTTTGGGTGTAGAGGTGGAGATGACGCTGGGAGAAGTCCGGGAGGATGTGGAGCGTTCCGCCGACTCGAAAAACTCAAAGATTCCTCCAAGCATGTCAAAGGCCGATTATATGGAGATGATGGTGAACCGCTGTCTGATCGAAGAGGACGATTTCGATATGCTTGTCATGGGGAGAACCCAGGGAAAGGGTTGCTACTGTTTTGTAAACGGCCTTCTCCAGGCACAGCTTCAGAAGCTGACGCCCAATTATCCGTATCTTGTGGTGGACAATGAGGCCGGCATGGAGCATATCAGCCGGGGGATCCTTCCTAAGGTAGATACGATTATTCTGGTGAGCGATTGTTCCAGAAGAGGCGTGCAGGCGGTAGGCAGGATTCGCGATCTGATAAAAGAATGCAACTTGAACCCGTCTTCCGTCGGACTGATTGTAAACAGGGCACCCCAGGGAGTGCTGAATCAGGGAACTCAGGAGGAAATCGAAAAACAGGGACTGACCCTTTTGGGCGTTTTGCCCCAGGATGAGACCGTATACGAGTTTGACTGCGAGGGAAAGCCCACAGTAGAGCTTCCGGCGGATTCTCCGGTCAGAAAAGCCCTGTACGATATTCTGGATAAACTGAATCTTTAAAAAGTGAATATTCCCCGGCAGTGGGAACGCTTCCGGGGTTTTATTAAAAAGTACCGTATCCCCAGGGGGTGGATGGGATAAAGGATAATTAGACACCCGTATATTTGATAAAAAACCAAAGGAGGTTACTAATGGGAACTTTTAAATTGACAACTGTTGAAGAATTTGAAGCAGCTACAAACCGACTGCTGGAAACCGGTAAGAAGGTAGGGGCAGACGGATGGCAGTACCGTGTGGCGAATCAGACTCCTCACTGTAAATTCGGCGAGCAGGGTATCTGCTGCCGTATCTGCGCCATGGGACCCTGCCGTATTACGCCCAAGGCTCCCAGAGGAATCTGCGGCTGCGACGCCCACGGCATTGTAGCGAGAAACTACCTGAAGTTCACAGCCGGCGGAGCGGCTACCCATTCCGACCACGGCCGTGAGATCTGCCATACGCTGTACTGCACAAGCCCGGATGGTAACTATAAGGTAAAAGATCCGGAGAAGCTGATCCGCATTGCGAAAGAGTGGGGCGTTGAGACTGAAGGAAAAGATATCTATGATCTGGCTCATGAGATGGCTGTGCTGGGCATGGGCGAATACGGAAAGGTATTCGGTACGCAGAATTTCTTAAAGCGCGCGCCGCAGCATACCCAGGAGATCTGGGAGAGAGAAGAGATTGCTCCCCGGGCGATTGACCGTGAGGTATCCTGCTCTCTGCATATGGCCCATATGGGATGTTCCTCCGAGCCGAAGGCCCTGATCCGTCAGTCCCTGCGTGCCGGTCTGTCCGATGGCTGGGGCGGTTCCATGGCAGGAACGGAGTTCTCCGATGTTCTGTTCGGTACGCCAAAGCCCATCGATACCGAGGCGAACCTTGGCGTTATGGTTGCTGAGAACGTAAACATCGTTGTTCATGGTCATGATCCGTCTCTGTCCGAGATGATCTGCGAGTACGCGGATGATCCGGAAATGATCGCATACGCGAAGGAAATGGGCGCGAAGGGCATTACCGTATCCGGTGTCTGCTGTACCTCCAACGAGGTTGCCATGCGCCGCGGTATCCCCATGGCAGGAAACTTCCTGCAGCAGGAGAACGTTGTGCTCACCGGCGCCTGCGAGGCCATTGTGGTTGACGTACAGTGTATCTTCCCGGCCCTTGGCCCCTTGAGCAAGTGCTTCCATACGAAATTTATCACCACATCTCCCATCGCGCAGATGCCGGATTCCGATTTCATCCGTTTCTCCGCCGAAAATGCGGGAGAGAACGCAAAGCTGATCGTAAAGACCGCCATCGAGAATTTCAAGAACCGGAAGCCGGAGCTGGTTTATATCCCGGATATGAAGCAGAAGGCCACGGTAGGCTACTCTGTTGAGGCGATTGTAAAGACCCTGGACGGCGTTACGAACTCTCAGGTAGACGTGACAGGAACCACCAAACCGCTGATCGAGTGCATTACCTCCGGCGTTATCCGCGGAGCTGTTGCCATGGTTGGCTGCAACAACCCCAAGGTTCGTCCGGATACCGCGCACATCGAGCTGATGAAGAAGCTGATCGCCAACGATATTATCATCGTTGCTTCCGGCTGCTCCGCTCAGGCGGCTGCCAGAGCTGGTCTGATGTCCAAAGAGGCGAAGGATCTGTGCGGCGCCGGTCTGAAGAGAGTCTGCGAGCTGGCTGATATCCCGCCGGTATTACATATGGGTTCCTGCGTGGATATTTCCCGTATGATGATCCTGGTTGCCACCCTGGCAAAGGATTCCGGCCTGAACATTTCTCAGCTTCCGGTTGTGGGCTGCGCTCCGGAATGGATGTCTGAGAAAGCGGTATCCATCGGAAATTACGTGGTAGCTACCGGTATTGATACCTTCCTGGGCGTTGACCCGTATGTATCCGGTTCCGATCAGGTGGCAGAACTTCTGACCTCCGGTATCCGTGACTGGGTAGAAGCTTCCTACACCGTAGAGAAGGATATTGAAAAGCTGGGAGATCGGATGATCGAACGGATCGAAGAGAAGAGAGCGGCCATCGGTATCTGACAAAGAGGAAGGCGGAAGCGGCGCTTCGCCGCTGAAATGACGTAACGGTTCAGCAGGGCTGAACCGTCACGAAATGTCCGGACCAGACATGGACGGATGTGAACGGCCGCAATATATAGAAAAGAAAAGGATGAAGAAAGCATGAAAATTGCAGTAACCGGAAAAGGCGGAGTGGGAAAGACAACATTTGCTGCGACTCTTGCCAGACTTTATGCGGCGGAGGGAAAGCATGTGCTTGCTGCGGACGTTGATCCGGATGCAAATTTCGGCCTGGCGCTGGGCTTTCCGGAGGAAGTGCTGGATTCCATTGTTCCGATTACAAAAATGCGCAAGCTTGTGCAGGAGCGGACCGGGGCAAATGAATACAACCAGTTTTATACGCTGAACCCGAAGGTGGACGATATCCCCGACACCTATTCGAAGGTGTACAACGGCGTAAAGCTTCTGGTACTCGGAACGGTGGATACGGCCGGAAGCGGCTGTGTCTGCCCGGAGCATGTGATGCTGAAGCGCATTATCAGCCATCTGGTCCTGCGAAGCGATGACATTGTGATTCTGGATATGGAGGCTGGCCTGGAGCACCTGGCCAGAGGAACCACAGCCGGAATGGATCAGTTTGTGGTAGTGATCGAGCCCGGTGCCAGAAGCATCCAGACCTACCGGAACGTAAAGCGTCTGGCAGCGGATCTGGGTGTGAAGCAGGTGCGTGTGGTGGCCAACAAGGTACGGGATGAAGCGGACGAGGCGTTCATCCGGGAAAGGATACCGGAGGAAGATCTGCTGGGATTCGTGCATTACAATACCGAGGTCATCGACGCGGACCGTCAGGGCGTATCCCCTTATGATATGAGTCCGAAGGCCGTGGAGGAGATTCGGGCGATTAAAGAAAAAATAGATAATTGCTGAGTGATTGGAGGTAAAGACATTGACTTTATTTGATGTTGTTTTTAGTGGAAATGACGCTGCCTATGGTCTTGCTGAGGGCGCGATCGACGCTGCCATTGAAAAGTATGGCGCGGATAAGGCTGTTTCTTTTCCGGATACGGCTTACAGCCTGCCCTGCTACTATGCCGTAACCGGCACAAAGGTGAATACCCTGGGCGATTTAAAGAACGCTCTGGGCGTGGTAAAGACCCTGATGACCAGAGAGCAGCGCTTAAATGACGCGTTTATGTCCGGTGTTGCCACGGCGCTGTGCGCTGAGTTCCTGGAAGTTCTGAAATATGTTGACAACCCCACGCCTTATGAGGCTCCCTGCGCCGGTCATCTGCCGGATGCGGCAATCCGTGAGCTGGGTGTGCCGCTGGTAACCGGAGATATCCCGGGTGTTGCCGTTATCCTTGGCGCTGCTCCCACCGCGGAGGAAGGCGTTGAGCTGGTAAAGAGCTATCAGGCACAGGGCATTCTGGTGACGCTGGTGGGCGGCATCATCGACCAGTGCGTGGAGATGGGCTATAAGACCGGCGCAAATGTGCGTGTAATCCCGCTGGGAAAAGATGTGACGGCCGTTGTTCACGCGGTATCCGTTGCGGTTCGCGCGGCTTTGATCTTCGGAAATATTCAGGCAGGCGATGCCGCTGGCCTGATGAAGTACACCATGGAGCGTGTTCCGGCATTCGTAAATGCTTTTGCTCCCCTTGATCCGGTTATCGTTGCCGCAGGCGCAGGTGCCATCGCCCTGGGCTTCCCGGTAATTACGAACGAGGAGACTTTCCGCGTACCCAAGAGCCTGATCGTACAGAAGGATATTTCCAAATTCAACGCCACCTCTCTGGAAGCAAGAGATATTAAGATCAAGGTTACGAAGATTGATATTCCGGTGGCGTTCGCTTCCGCTTTCGAGGGCGAGATTATCCGCCGCGGCGACATGCAGGTAGAGTTCGACGGTTCTCGTGTAGACTGCTGTGAGCTGGTTCTGGACGTAGAGGATGCCTCCAAGGTAGAAGACCATAAGATCGAAGTGATCGGGCCGGATATCGATGAGTTCGAGGTTGGCTCCAAGCATTCCATCGCTTATGTGGTAGAGGTAACGGGCAAGAGCATGCAGCCGGATTTCGAGCCGGTATTTGAGCGTAAGTTCCACAGCTATCTGAACTGCATCGAGGGTGTAATGCACACCGGACAGCGTGACATGATCCGTATCCGTGTCAGCAAGGACGCTTTCAACGCCGGCTTCCGTGTAAAGCACATCGGTGAGGTGCTCTACGCGAGAGTAAAGAGCGAATTCGCCGCGGTTGTGGACAAGTGCCAGGTGAAGATTTACACAGATCCCGCCGAGTGCACCAGAATCCGTCATGAGGTTGCGATCCCGATGTTCGACAAGCGTGACGAGAGACTGACGACTCTGACGGACGAGTCTGTAGACGTATATTACAGCTGCATCATGTGCCAGGCATTCTCCCCCAGCCACGTGTGCATCGTAACGCCGGAAAGACTTGGTCTGTGCGGCGCCGTATCCTGGCTGGACGCAAAGGCAACCCATGAGCTGGATCCCCAGGGACCCTGCCAGGTGGTTACCAAGGAAAAGCCCATCGATGAGCGTATCGGTGAGTACGAAGACGTAAATGAGGTTGTAAAGAAGCTTTCCCAGGGCGCTCTGGAGGATGTATCCCTGTACTCCATCATTGAAAAACCCATGACCTCCTGCGGATGCTTCGAGTGTATCTGCGGTATTGAGCCTCTCTCCAACGGCGTCTGCATCGCGAACCGTGAATACGCCGGAATGACCCCCATCGGAATGACTTTCTCCGAGCTGGCTTCCATGACCGGCGGCGGTGTGCAGACTCCCGGCTTTATGGGACACGGCAAGCACTTCATTGCTTCCAAGAAGTTCATGAAGGCAGAGGGCGGCGTTGCGAGAATCGTATGGATGCCTAAGGAACTGAAGGATCAGGTAAGAGACAGACTGAATGAGACCGCGAAGGAAATGTACGGCATTGAGAACTTCTGCGACATGATCGGTGATGAGACGGTTGCTGAGGATCCGGAGACCTTGCTGGCATTCCTGACTGAGAAGGGACATCCCGCTCTTTCCATGGAGCCGATGATGTAATTCGGAGATCCTATCGTTTGAGCTGGCGGGGAAACGGCTTTCCGCCGTTTTCCCGCCGCTTTTCGTAACGGTTCAGCTTTGCTGAACCGTTACATGCAAAATCCATTTAAAATCGCCTGCGGCGATGGGATTTTGCACTCCTGAATCACATTCTTACGGTCTGCGCAGCATGTGCGCAGACCTGGGCTGTACAGTTACGTTTTTTCAGGTATATTTTGCCGAAGATTATTGAAATTTCAGCAGGGCTGTAGTAAAATAGAGACAATGTGATTTTACAACAGTCACCATTAAGAAGGAGGTTTTTTTACAATGCCGTTTAATGCAAAATCAGGAAAGTTCAGTGCAAACATCAACACGGTGACCATGGGTACCGGGGATAAGGCGGTCAAGATTGGCGGAGAGAATGTACTGCCTTTTTTCACCTTTGACGCTCCTGTGGAGAACGCACCGAAGGTTGGTATTGAGATTACAGACTTTGGTCTGGAGAATGAGCCGGACTGTGTGAAGAAATATTATGAGGGCTGCGAGACAGTCGTTGACATGGCAAAGAAAGCCGCATCCATGGAAGGAGTTGATTTCCTGTGCTTCCGTATGGAGGGCGGCGATCCCAATGGCGCGAACAAATCCACCGAAGAGCTGATCTCTACTCTGAAAGAGGTTGCCGCTGCGGTTGATATCCCTCTTGTAGTGGCGGGCTGCAAGCATGTGGAGAAGGATGCGGAGCTGCTTTCCAAGGCTGCTGAGGCTGTAGACGGTAAGAATGCCGTGATCCTGGCTGCAAAGGAAGAAAATTATAAGACCATCGGCGCTGCTGCCGGGCTTGCTTACAAGCAGATCGTAGGCGGTGAGTCTGCCGTTGATATTAACCTGGCGAAACAGCTGAATGTACTGATGACCCAGCTTGGCGTAGATCCCAAGAGCATTGTTATGAATGTTGGATCCGCGGCAGCGGGCTATGGATTTGAGTATGTTGTGTCCACGATGCAGCGTGTAAAGGCCGCCGCTCTGGGACAGAACGATAATACCCTGCAGATGCCGATTATTACTCCTGTAGCTTCCGAGGTATGGGGCGTAAAAGAGGCGGTAGCCTCCGAAGCGGACATGCCGGAGTGGGGAGATGCCGAGAAGCGCGGCGTTGATATGGAAATCGAGACCGCCGCAGCCGTACTGGCCGCTGGTTCCAATGCCGTTATCCTGAAGCATCCCACAGCTATTGCGACCATTTCCAAGATGATTAAAGAGTTAATGTAATTGCATCGCTACATAAGGAGGATATGTTATTATGGCACTGAAAGGTCTGGATATTTTTAAACTGTCACCGAAGAAGAACTGCAAGGAGTGCGGAAGCCCCACCTGTATGGCATTTTCCATGAAGGTTGCCCAGGGTGCTGTGGATATCAGCGCTTGTCCGTATTTCTCAGAGGAAGCAAAGGCTACCCTGTCCGAGGCTACCGCTCCGCCAATGAAGACCATCAAGGTTGGTACAGGCGAGAACGAGATTTCTCTGGGCGGCGAGACCGTTATGCAGAGACATGAAAAGACCTTTGTAAGCAAGACAAGATATGCGGTTACGGTATGCAACTGCATGGATGAGGCGGCCATCGACGCAAAACTTGCTGATATGACAAAGGTAGATTACGAGCGTATCGGCGAGAGAATGTTCGTAGAGATGGTATATGTGAACTATACCGCTGACGGCGCTTATGATTATACTGAGCTGGTTAAGAAGGCTGCGGCTACCGGCCGTGTGCTGATTCTTGGCTGCGAGGATCCGGAAGTGGCGAAGGCGGCTCTGGCTGTATGCAAGGACGGCAAGCCGATCTTAAACGGCGCAACCGCTGCCAACTATGAGGCCATGAACCAGGTAGCTGTGGAAGCGGGCGTTACCCTTGGCGTAAAGGGCGCGGATATCAACGAACTGTATGACACCGTAGTGGCTCTGGAAGGCAAAGGAAATAAGAATCTGGTAATCGACTGCGGCACATCTTCCATTAAGGACGCTATGGCGGTGGCTGTCCAGTTCCGCCGCGCGGCTATTAAGGACGGCAACAGAAGCTGCGGTTATCCGTCTATCGTAAATGTTGCGGCTCTGGCGAAGGGCGATATGCATATGCAGGCAGCTCTGGCTTCTCTGTTTACCATGAACTATGGTTCCATCGTTGTTATGGAAGAGATGACCTACGCGGAGGCGCTTCCTCTGTACGGCCTGCGTCAGAACGTATTCACCGATCCTCAGAAGCCCATGAAGGTAACTCCGGGCATCTACTCCATCAACGGCGGAGACGAGAACTCCATCTGTCTGACCACCGTAGATTTCGCCCTTACCTATTTCGTGGTTTCCGGCGAGCTGGAGAGATCCGGCGTACCCTGCAACCTGATTATCTCCGATGCGGGCGGTCTTTCCGTACTGACCTCCTGGGCAGCCGGCAAGTTCTCCGCGAACTCCATCGCGAAGTTCTGGGCAGAGGCGGATATCGAAGGACAGATCAAGAACCGTACCCTGGTACTGCCCGGCAAGGTTGCCGTATTAAAGGGTGAGGTAGAGGCCAAGCTTCCGGGCTGGAACGTGATCGTTGGACCGGCAGAGGCTGTTCAGCTTGTGAAATTCCTGAAGGATCTGAAGGATCAGGGACAGTGCTGATTAAGCGACGGCTGTAACGAAATCACATTGCTATTTGACGGTCCGCGCTTTTAGGCGCGGGCCGTAAGATAAAGAACAAGTAAAGGAGAACTGCAATGGCAAAATTTATCACAATTGGAGAAAGAATTCACTGTATTTCCCCGGCAATCCGCAAAGCTATGGCTGAGAGAGATCCGGAGCCGATCTTAAAGCGCGCGAAGGAGCAGATTGCTGCCGGCGCAACCTATCTGGATGTAAACATCGGACCTGCAGAGAACGACGGCGAGGAGCTGATGAAGTGGGCGGTTCAGCTGATTCAGAGCGAGTGCGACAACGTACCCCTGGCTCTGGATACCTCAAATAAAAAAGCCATTGAGGCTGGTATTTCCGTTTACAACAGATCCAAGGGCAAGCCGATTGTAAACTCCGCGGATGCCGGTGACAGAATCGAGAACATTGACCTGGCCGCTGCCAATGATGCTATCGTTATCGCCCTGTGCTCCGCCGACGGCGTTGCCGCTGACAACGACGAGCGCATGATGCACTGCCAGAACATGCTGGAAAGAGGTCTTGAGCACGGCATGGAGCCTACAGATCTGTGGTTTGACCCGCTGTTCCTGGTTGTCAAGGGAATGCAGGACAAGCAGATGGATGTTCTTGAGTGCATCAAGATGTTCTCTGACATGGGCCTGAACTCCACCGGCGGTCTCTCCAATAACTCCAATGGTATGCCCAAGCATATTCGTCCGATTATGGATTCCGCGCTGGTTGCCATGTGCATGATGCAGGGCCTTACCTCCGCGATCGTAAATCCCTGCGACCTGCGTCTGATGGAAACCATTAAATCCTGTGATATTTTCAAGAACAATACCCTTTACGCAGACTCTTATCTGGAGATCTGATGTATGCATAAGGTCACTTTTAAGTTTGAGAACAGCGAAGATGTAACAGTCTTCGCTGCTTTCGGTGAAAACCTTCTTGAGGTAGCGAGAAAAACAAATGTAGCTATCGATGCCCCTTGCTCCGGCAACGCCTCCTGCGGCAAATGCAAGGTGAAGCTGGTGGGAGGGGAGCTTGACTCTAAGCAGACCCGCCATATTACGGATGAGGAATACGCCCTTGGCTGGAGGCTTGCCTGCGTCAGCAAAGTTGTTTCAGATGTGGAGGTTCTGGTGCCGGATATCGCTTCCGCTTACCGGAGCCGTATGAAGGTGGCCGACTTGAGTTCTCCGGAGGAAATTCGCATTTTTGAGGATCTGAAGGAGCAGATTGCGGAAGTGGGAATTGCACTGAGGAATAACCTTGAGGCTATAAATCTTGAGATGGCCGAACCCACGCTGGACGATACGATGCCGGATAACGAGCGTCTTACCAGAAGCCTCCAGGAGGCTACCGGAGTTTCCAGAATCCGGATTCCCTACACAGTAATCAAAAAGCTGGCACAGGTTCTCAGGGAAAATCACTTCCGGGTGCAGGCGATTGTGAGAAAAACAGAAAAGGATGTTTTCGTGTACGATGTTCTCGCCCAGAATGAGAATCCTGTCGTGGGCGGCCTGGCCGTGGACATCGGGACCACCACGGTGTCGGCTGTGATTATCAATATGCTGGACGGAAAAATCCTGGCGAAGGGCAGCGGCGGAAACGGACAGATTCGTTACGGCGCGGACGTGATTAACCGCATCATCGAATCGGTTAAGCCCGGCGGAAGAGAAAAACTTCAGGACGCCATCGTTAAGGAAACCTTAAATCCGCTGACGAAGACCATGTGCAGACAGGCAGGTATCCGTCCTGAGCAGATCTACCGTATGTGCGTAGCCGGCAATACCACGATGAATCATCTGCTTGTGGGCGTGGACGCGGATCCGGTCCGCATGGAACCGTATATCCCCACGTTCTTTAAGACGAACTCGCTGTTTGCCAACGATATTGGGGTGGATATCAACCCGGACGCTCACATTATTCTTGCGCCGAATATCGGAAGCTATGTGGGCGGCGACATTACCGCGGGGACTTTCGTATCCATGATCTGGAACAAACCGGAGTTTTCCCTGTTTATCGATCTGGGAACCAACGGCGAGATCGTGTTCGGCAATTCGGACTTCCTGATGAGCTGTGCCTGCTCCGCGGGTCCAGCCTTTGAGGGCGGCGATATCAGCTGCGGCATGCGCGCCACAGATGGAGCCATTGAGGCCTGCACCATTGACGAGGAGACCATGGAGCCGTCCCTGACCATTGTGGGAGCTCCCGGCACAAAGCCGGTGGGAATCTGCGGTTCCGGCATTATCGACATTATCGCGGAGCTGTACCGCTGCAAGATGCTGAGCCCCAAAGGAAAGTTTATCCGGGAGGGGAAACGTATCCGCCATGATAAATACGGAATGGGAAGCTATGTCCTTGCCTTTGAGGATGAGGCGGATTCGGTGAAGGATATTGAGATCACAGAGGTGGACATCGATAACTTTATCCGGGCAAAGGGCGCGATTTTCTCAGCCATACGGACGATGCTGAGCTACTGTGACTTTGATGTCAGCATGATCGAGAATGTTTATGTGGCAGGCGGTATCGGCAGCGGCATCAATATGCAGAATGCCATTCGGATCGGTATGTTCCCGGCACTTCCGGTGGAGATGTACCATTATATCGGAAACTCTTCCCTTGCGGGCGCTTACGCCATGCTGTATTCTACGGAAGCGGAGCGCAAGGTTTACGAAGTGGCTCAGAATATGACCTACATTGAATTAAGCGCGATACCACAGTACATGGATGAGTTTGTTGCGGCCTGCTTTTTGCCGCATACAGACGCCTCTCTGTTTGAAGGAGTCGAATAACCGGTACGGGGCTGCTGTGCTGGAAACACACAGCAGCCTTTTTTTAATCGAATCAGAGAAGTACCCAGGAGATCTGAAATGGAAATTGATTACAGAAAAGACAGCAAGGAAGGGATTCCCTTCGAACACTACTTAGAGGAATTCGCGAGGCTCGATCCCGCGGAGGCATCCGGGCGGACCGGTATCCCCTATAATCCGAACACCAGGGAGTTTTCTGTACGGATGATGCAGAAGGAGTTTCTGGTATCCTGGCCGGACTGCGGCGTGAAAAAGGCGGATCCCGGGGATACGGGGTACGGAGCCGCGGAGGATACCATTGCGGCGAAGATTATGATTATCCGTCTGCTTACCAGAGGAGTACAGGCCATGTCTACCGGAAAGTTTTTGACGTACCGGGAGATTCCGTGGGGAGAAGTGTATTTCCGGCAGTTTAACGGGCGATGTATTATGAGGCTTGCCTTTTCCTATGGAAGCCGCCTGGATGTCTTCCGGGCCGCTATGGAAAAGCTGGGGGCGAAGAAATTGGATCTGGGCGACGCCTCCTATGAGTTTGAATTTTTGAACGGCTATTTTGTGCGTTTCATTCTCTGGGCGGGAGATGAAGAATTTTCACCGTCGGCCCAGATTTTGTTTTCCGACAATTTCCCGCTTTCCTTTCAGGCGGAGGATCTGGCGGTGGTAGGTGATATTTCCATCGGTACGCTGAAGAAAGCGGGTGTTTAACCGAACAGAGGGAGGAGATCCTCCTCTGTCCGATGACAAATTGATGAAGGAGAATATGTATTATGGGATTTTCAACAGTACCTTGCAATGAATTTGTGGAAGTGCTGGCTTCCAAAGCGCCGGTTCCGGGCGGCGGCGGAGCGTCCGCGCTGGTGGGCGCTGTGGGCACAGCTCTCGGAAACATGGTGGGAAGCCTGACAGTAGGCAAAAAGAAATACGCGGATGTGGAAGAAGAGATGTACGCGCTGAAGGAAAAATGCGATAAGCTTCAGGCGGAGCTTCTGACTCTGGTGGAGAAGGACGCGGAGGTATTTGAGCCCCTTTCTAAGGCATATGGAATGCCCAGGGCTACCGAGGAGGAAAAGGCGGAGAAAGCCCGCGTGATGGAGATCGTTCTGAAAGACGCCTGCTCTGTTCCCATGGAGATCATGGAAAAGTGCTGTGAAGCGCTGGAACTGATTAAAGAATTTGCCGCCAAGGGTTCCGCTCTGGCTATCAGCGATGCCGGTGTGGGCGCTGTGTTCTGCAAAGCGGCTCTCCAGGGCGCGTCCTTAAACGTCTACATCAACACGAAATCCATGGCAAACCGGGAATACGCGGAAGAGCTCAACGCGAAGGCGGACGCAATGCTCGCGAAATACCCGGCGATGGCGGATGAGATTTTCAACAGCGTACTCGGAAGATTGAAATAAGAGAGGGAGTTTTGAAAAATGGCGAAGAGATTATTAGGCAAAGAGGTAACGGCTGCTCTGAATGAAAGGATCAAGGCGCAGGCAGAGGAGTTAAAGGCAAAGGGTGTGGTTCCCACGCTGGGAATCATCCGTGTAGGAGAAAACGAGAGCGATATTTCCTATGAGAGAGGAGCCACCAAGCGCTGCGAAACCCTGGGCGTAGAGTATAAAACGATCCTGCTTCCGGCGGACGTATCCCAGGAGGAGCTTTTAAAGGTGATCGATCAGGTGAACAAGGACGCGTCGATCCACGGCGTGCTTCTGTTCCGTCCCCTTCCCAGACATCTGGATTCGGATGTGATCGAAAATGCCCTGGATCCGGCAAAGGATGTGGACTGCATGACCGACGGCTCTATGTCCGGCGTGTTCACCGGAAAGAACGTTGGCTTCCCGCCCTGTACGCCCCAGGCCTGCATGGAGATTCTGGATCACTACGGCATTGACTGCACCGGAAAGAAGGCGGTTGTGATCGGCCGCTCTCTGGTTGTCGGAAAGCCGGCGGCTATGATGCTTCTGAAGAAGAACGCCACCGTTACGATTTGTCATACGAGAACCGTTGATATGCCCTCTGTGGTAAAGGAAGCGGATATCGTGATCGTGGCAGCCGGTCGCGCAGGTGTTGTGGACGGAAGCTACCTGGCTCCCGGACAGGTGGTAATCGACGTAGGTATCAATGTAAATGAAGAAGGAAAGCTCTGCGGCGATGTGAAGTTTGACGAGGCAGAACCCATTGTGGAAGCCATTACCCCGGTTCCCGGCGGCGTTGGAAGCGTAACCACCTCCGTTTTGGTGGGCCATGTGGTAGAGGCTGCCGCGCGTACGCTGCAGTAAGATGCACGCAGGAGGATGGAAGCATGGTTCATCATATTGTAATGTGGAAGTTTAAGCCGGAGATTCCAAAGGAGGATCAGGAGGCGCTGAAGGCCGCTATGGCGGAAAACCTGAAGAGCCTGGTGGGCAAGGTTCCCGGCCTGCTTACCGTGGAATTTGTGAGCAGTCCGATGGATTCCAGCACCCATGACATTGCCCTGGTGACGACTCTGGAGAAAAAAGAGGATGTGGCGGTTTACGGCGCGCATCCGGAGCATGTGAAGGTGGCGGATACTTATATCCGGCCATATGTGACAGATCGGGTATGCCTGGATTATGAATAAACAGGGAACCGACTTTCGCGCGAAGCGCGGATGGGCAGCGGATTCCCAGCAGATGGAGAAATAAACAGAAGGGTTCGCGCTTTTGAAAGACGCGAACCCTTCTGCTGCTCCGACAATATGCGGCAAGGCGTAAGTCTGCCGCTATTTACGGCGGACGCAAACGCTTGCGTTTTGCGGCATAAGAAGATGATTCGGGCAAATATGCTTTTATAGTATGTAGGTTTTTGCCACCTGGGCCGCGTCGTAGGCATTGTCTGTGTAGGCGTCCGCTCCGATCTGCCGGGCAAATTCCTGGGTGACAGGAGCTCCGCCCACCATAATCTTGAAATGCTCCCGCTCCGGCAGGCGATTCAATGCCTTTACGATATTTTTCATGTTTTCAAGGGAGGTGGTCAGCAGAGAAGAGATGCAGACCACGGCGGCATCAGGGTGATCTTTGACAGCTTGTATAAAGGCCTTGTCTGTGACATCGATTCCAAGGTCAATTACCTGAAAGCCCGCGCTTTCAAACATCAGGCCAACCAGATTTTTTCCTACATCGTGGAGATCTCCCGCCGCGGTTCCAAGAATGATGATTCCTTTTGGCGCGTATTCCTGCCCTGTTTCTTCCAGATAACGGTGAATCACGGCAAGACCGTATTTCATACATCGTGCCGCGGATAATACTTTTGCGATGTAAATTTCTTCATTTTTATATTTAAGCCCCACGGTTTTCATGGTGGGAGCCAAAGCGTCGTTTATAATAGAGACTGGATCGACGCCTGCCTCTAAAGCCGTGCTTATAAGCTGTTCGGTTAATTTTGGTTTTCCATCTAAAATAGAATCTGAAATATCCTGTAAGTAGTTCATAGTCTGTATTCTTTCGGGTCGTTCAGAGGCTGCGTTGCCTGAATATTATTTCGCGGGTTCCATAAAGAGGAAACAGGAGGTATAGGCGATTTTGGAACTTCCATAATAGTAGGGAAGAGCATTGTCTTTACAGACCTGGTTTACCAGAAGACCGTAGGCCTCCATGGAATGGGTCATCTTTTCCGGAAAACGACAGGGCTGATCCGGATAGGTGCAGTCTTTGCATCGGGTACAGGTGCCGGCGCCAAGAGGAAGCACCGGGCCGTCTTTGCGGAAGCGATCCGTCAGGACAAGAAAAGCCTCTTTATGTCGTTTTTCTGTCTCCATCATTCCCTCGTAATCCAGGGAATCCTCTACATCTCCGATCGTCTGGACCAGAATGCCGCTTTTGCAGCGGGAAATGGCGTCGGCGCACTCCGAAAGAGAGCCGCAGCCGGGCGGGCAGGCCCAGTTTTTATTGTACATATGGCACTGGTCGGAAGCGCACATGGAACGTACCTCTTTCATAGGCCGGAGAGTGGCTGGATCCAGATACACAGCGGCAGAAAAGCCGGCTTCCTTTGCCATACTTATCATTTGCTCCACAGTATACATAAATTACCTCCCGTAAAAGTAAGCCCCTGCAGCAATCTGCAGGGGCCTGCTGGCAATTTTGTGTAACAGTTCAGCCTGGCTGAACGCTGCAATTCGTCAGTTTAAGCGGCAACCAAAGCCTTGGCGGCCTTTGCAGCGGAAGCGGCATCCGGCGTATAGCAGTCAGCACCAATCTCATCGGCAAACTCCTGGGTAATGGGAGCGCCGCCAACCATAACTTTGATCTTGCTTCTCCAGGGCTGCTCATTTAAGGCCTTAACGGTATCCCGCAGAGCCGGCATCGTAGTGGTCAGCAGAGCGGAGCAGCCTACAATATTGGTATCCGGGTTGTCGTTTACTGCCTGGATAAATTTCTCAATGGGAACGTCAACGCCAAGGTCGATTACCTCGAAGCCCGCGCTCTCGATCATCATGATAACCAGGTTCTTGCCGATATCATGAAGGTCGCCCGCTACGGTACCCATAATCATCTTGCCGGCACTTCCCGCTGCGCCTGTGGCCAGATGGGGCTTTAATACCTCAACGCCTTTCTTCATAGCCCTTGCCGCAACCAGCATCTCGGGAACGAAGATTTCGTTGTTTTTAAACTTCTCACCAACAACATCCATAGCGCCGATCATACCGGTGTTTAAGATCTCGGTGGCGTCAATCCCTGCGTCCAGGGCAGCCTGTACCAGGCCGGGGATCAGTTTTGCTTTACCTTTTTCGACAGCTTCCGCTACTGCCTTTAATTCTTCCTGCATTTGAAAATACCTCCTTATGTATTTGTATTTTCATTATAGCAGAAAGAAAACAAAGAGTTAATCCAACAAATCATTGACTTTTCCAGATGATTTTCCTACAATATGTAGGAAAGGAGATTGCCATGAAAATCAGTCCGCAGATCTTGAAAATGAGATTGGAAACCTGGGGGTTTGGGCTTTCCGGAAATGTTCCAGGAAGAGGAATGTATCTGGGAAGACCGGTATTTTATACGGAAACGGAAAATGAGGAGGAGGAAAGATTGTATATATTGCCGGGAGGAACCCGGCTTCCGGACAGAGCGGGCACAAAAAGGCAGGTTTTTGTGACCGGGCCGGACGCGGAGCCGCCAAGTGGGGCAAAGTATACGATACTGCGGTTTTCTTCCCTGCAGGATTCCTGCAAAATGATGAACGCCGTTCAGCGTGTTTTTGATTTCTATGATGCCTGGGAGGAAGCGCTGTACCGCTCCCTGGATGACGAGGGAGATCTGCAGACGCTGCTGGATGAGAGCATGGAGGTTTTCGGAGGAAATCCGCTGACGGTGAGTACCGCAGATTTTTTCCTTCTGGCCCATTCTTCTGTTATGGATGAGAAGGAGGAGCTCAGAGAACTTCTGGACCCGAACAACCTCTTTGAGTTTTGTACGGCTTTTAAGCAGGACGAAGAATACAATAAAGCCAGGACGCTTCAGCATGCCTTCTACTACCCTGGGTATATTACCGGGTACCGGAACCTTTGCGTAAATATTTTTGATCATGGGATTTATACCTACCGCATTGCAATACCGGAAACTCTGGGCAGCTTTCAGCCGGGAATGCAGGAGCTTTTGGAGTTTATGGCAGGATTTGTCGCCAAATACCTGAAATACCGTTATCGAAAGAACAGCGCTTTTTTCACCACGCTGCATCAGCTTCTGGTGGCTGCACTGAAAGGGGAGAGCGGCCGGGACGAGCAAAGAGACCGCCGGCTGCAGGAATACGGCTGGAGTCCCAGGCACAGCTATATATGTCTGGACTTTAAGACGGCTATGCTGGATCAGCAGAATTTAACGGTTAATTTTATATGCCGGCACATTGAAGCCCTGATTCCCAATTCCTGCGCCTTTCCCTATGAGGAAGATATCGTAGCCTTTGTGAACCTGACCCGTTTCGGAAAAACAGTGGATGAAATGTTCCGCAGTATTATTATATTTTTGCGGGACAGCTATCTAAAGGTGGGAGCCAGCCGCTGTTTTACCGGCTTTGAGGAGCTTGGAAACTATTACCTGCAGGCGAAAGCGGCTTTGGAGGCGGGAAATGAACAAGCTCCCTATCAATGGAGCCATCGCTTTGAGGACGCCGCCCTTGGCTATATGCTTCGCCACTGTACCGGCAAGCTCCCGCCAAGGCTCTGGATTTCGGAAAAGCTGGGTATTTTAAAGGAGCATGACAGAGAGCACCGCACGGAGTTTTACCGTACACTGAAGCTTTTTCTGGAAAATAACCTGAATACGGTTCGGACGGCAAAGGAGCTGTACATTCACCGGAGTACCTTTCTTTACCGCATGGAGCGGATAAAAGAGATGACGGGAGTGGATCTGGACAACCGGGACCAGCGGCTGTATCTGATGATCAGCTTCCGGCTTATGGAATTGGAGGAATCGTAACATGCAGTCCAGGTCTACGTATATGCAGCGCAGACCGTAAGAATGTGATTCAGGCGTGAGCGGATTCCATTCGCGAAGCGAATTTTCAATGAATCCGCGATGTTGCTGTTCACGGACCGGAGGGCCGTGAATAGTAACATCGATTCAGCAGAGCTGAACTGTTACGAGAATAAGGGAATTGACACAGAGAAAATTTATGATATAATAGTCTTGTGTAAATTCATAGGCCTGTCAAGTGCGGAGCATTCCGAAAAGGGAATTAGGTGTAAGTCCTAAGCGATCCGGTCACTGTAAGCAGCGAGGGCGGTTCAAAATCCATTGCAATACCCATTTTGTGAGAAGGAGAGCCGCGCGTTTGAGCTGTAAGCCAGGAAACCTGCTTGATAGTTGAGATGCGCTTCCGAGTAAAGCGATACATCCATCACGGACAGACGTGTCCGGTCAGATGTCTGCAGGGTAGCGGGCATATTTTCTTTGACTTTTGTATGTAATATCTCATTGCATATGAACATACACGAACATACCTCCTTCTGAAGACAGGAATCCGCATCCTGTTTTCAAGAATGACAGCCGGGACAGATTCCACCTTCCGCAAACAGGAATCCGTTCCGGCTGTTTTTCGTATAATTCCAGGGATCCCCGCATATATTCTACCAGTACAGCGAAGGGGGATTTTAATGGAAGAATTTAACCTGTATAAAGACATCAGTGCCAGGACGAAGGGAGAGATATTTCTGGGGGTGGTTGGCCCTGTGCGCACGGGAAAATCCACCTTCGTCCGCCGCTTTATGGAACAGCTGGTACTCCCGCAGATGGAGGAAAATGACCGGACAGTGGCCAGGGATGAACTCCCGGTAAGCGGCAAAGGAAAAACCATAACCACAGTGGAACCGAAGTTCGTCCCAAAGGAGGCGGCCGCTATCACGCTGGCAGAAGGCCTTGAAGCCAAAATCCGCCTTGTGGACTGCGTTGGATTTGTGACGCCGGGGGCGGCGGGCCTTGGAGAGAACAGTCAGACCCGAATGGTGAAAACTCCCTGGTCCTCCGAGGAGCTGCCTTTTGCCACCGCCGCCCAGATCGGCACGGAAAAGGTGATTCGAGATCACTCCACGGCAGGCGTCCTCATTACCTGCGACGGCACATTTGGCGAGCTTCCCAGACAGGATTTTGAGGAACCGGAGAGACGGACGGTGGAGGAGCTGAAAAAAGCCGGAAAGCCGTTTATCGTTCTGGTAAATTCAGAAAGACCATATGGAGAAGAGGCGAAGCAGACGGTGGCCTATATGGAACGTACATATCAGGTATCCGCCATGGCCGTGAACTGTGAGCAGCTTCGTCCGGAGGATATTTTGAAAATTCTGGAGAAGCTTCTGTATGAGTTCCCATTGTGCAGAATTGACTATTATCTCCCAAGATGGATTGAAACGCTGGAGGACGATCACCCGATAAAATCGGCTATGATTGAAGAAATTGCCGGTTTGATGCAGGGAATGGAGAAAATCCGGGATGTAAAGAAAGAAAAGCTCCAGCTTACGAACGCCTACGTGAAGGAGACAAAGCTGGATCAGGTATTCCTGGACCGGGGAAGCGCCTCTGTCCGCATCGATGTGGACGAAAAATACTACTACGAAATGCTGAGCAGCCTCACGGGAACACCGGTGCAGAGCGAATATCATCTGATTTCCATGCTTCGGGAGCTGACCCAGAAAAAATCTGCCTATGAGAAGGTGGAGACCGCGGTGGAGGCGGCCAGGGGAGCCGGATACGGGGTGATTATGCCGGAACTTTCGGAAATTACCTTGGAGGAGCCCGCTATTATCCGGCAGGGAAACAAATACGGAGTGAAAATACGGGCGGCAAGTCCCTCGATTCACCTGATCCGTGCCGACGTTGTCACAGAGATTGCACCGATTGTGGGAAATGAGCAGCAGGCCAGGGATCTGATGGAATACATCAAAGACAACAGCAGCGGGCCGGACGGGATCTGGGACACCACGATTTTTGGAAAATCGATTCGCCAGCTCGTGGACGAGGGCATCCGCACCAGGATTTCTTCCATTGGCGATGAAAGCCAGCAGAAGCTTCAGGGTACGATGAAACGGATCGTAAACGAATCCAAAGGAAGCCTTATCTGTATTATTATTTAACTGAATCCGGAAAGTCTCCTGCCTGCAACAGCAGGAGGCGGAAGCTTGCCTGTTGCCATAAGCGATTGTTCGTTTGTGACAAAAAGCGGCAGGGCCGTTTATGCAGTACGCTGAAAAACGGCCTTTTTTCGCGTGTGAAGGCATATCGTGGAAGTTTTCGGCGAAATAGTCAGGGGGAAAGGGGAGACGGCGTCGAAACATTAATTTGACATTCCGCAAAATATGGTTTATAATAACCCTAGTTTTTTAATAAAATTGTAATAAACAATGCCAGATTTCCCACGGAAACATTAAGATTCATTAAGATTCAGGGCTTTGAACTTTTACGGGCTTTGAATACAAAGCTGCAGTCCGCTTCGCAGAAAGGGTTCAGAACGGTCCGCATTTAAAGGAGAGGTTAAAAGGTTCTTATGAAAAAGTTTGTTAAAAGGATGCTTATGGTAACCGCGGTATTATTCCTGTGCATTATTCCGGTGAGAGCGGATGCCGCCAGCTGGGTAAAAAATCCGGATGGGAGCTACAGCTGCTATGAGGACGGAAAACTTTTAAAAAGCCAGCGGTTTGGCAATTACTACGTGGATTCTTCCGGAAGGATGGTGACGAACCGCTGGGTGAAGCGCCGCTTTTATGGAGACGATGGAAAGTACATAAAGCAGTTTAAAGGCGGCTGGCAGCAGATTCAGGGAAACTGGTATTATTACAGCGCCAGCGGCCAGAAAAGAATCGGCTGGCTGACAAAAAACGGAAGAAAGTATTATTTTAATGAGGACGGCGTACTTCAGACGCGCTGGACGGAGATCGATGGAGTTACTTACTATTTCCATACCAGAAAGGGCTACATGCTCACCGGTATGTGGAAGATTCGTGGGAAGTATTACTATTTCAGCAATACAGGCGAGCAGATTTTCGGCTGGATGAGGAAAGGGTCAAAAACCTATTACTTCGATCCGGAAACCGGCGAGCGTACCACATCTTTCCGGGAGATCGACGGAAACACCTACTACTTTAACAGCGTAGGCGTGATGAAAGTAGGCTGGACAAGGATCAACGGAGAAAAATACTTTTTCAGCAAGAATAAGAACGGCGTTATGCTGACCGGCCTTCAGAAAATCAGCGGAAAACTGTATTACTTTGATAAGGACGGCGTTCTGCAGACGAATACGACGATTACCGTCAATGACCAGACCTACAGTGTTGACGGCTCCGGTGTCTGCACAGAGAAGTATTCCGGCGTGACATCCGGGGTTTCCGATACGATGCTGTTCTTCACCCTGTTTGAGTCCGGCGGGGACGCTTACGGACAAGTGGGCGGCGACAACGGCAGCGCCTGCGGAAAGTATCAGTTCGATTACCGGTATTCGCTGCTTCCGTTTATTAAGTATTGCTATTCCAGCGATCCTACGTTCTTTAAGGAGTTTAAAACTTTCGCAAGATATACGGATTCGCAGAAGTATAAGCTCAAGAGCAATACAAAGCTGTACTCTGCCTGGAGAAAGATCTATAATCGGGACAGGGATCGGTTTAAGGCTTACCAGGATTCCTACGCGAAGCAGGAGTATTACGATGTGACGGAGCGGGTTCTCAGTTCCACCTTCGGCATCAGTCTGGCGGGCCGTCCGGATGTTGTGAAAGGCGCGGTGTTCAGCTATTCCATTCAGCATGGACAGACCTCCGCGGCGCTGGCAGTAAAGAACGCGGGCATAAAAAACAGTACGTCCAATAAGCAGTTTTTACAGAAGTTATATCAGTATCGGATAAAGCAGTATCCGGCATACAAGACCAGATACAATTCAGAGCTCAGCCTTGCGCTGTCGCTTCTGTAATCTGAAAAGAAAAGTGCGCAGTGAGCCTCGAGGACAGATAAGCCCTCGGGGCTTTTCGATTCTTGACAGAACACTATGCCGAAACTATAATAAAAACGATGACGGACGGCCGCAAAGACTTATGCGGCCCAGCAGCGCGGCGCGGCAGAACAGCGGCGCCCGCGAAAACAGAGGAGAAAGAGGAGGCGGTTTTGCCATGACGTTACAGGAAACGGTTCAGTCGATTAAAAAGCCGGATGAAAAGGCGATGGAGCAGTGTAAAAAGCGCTGGAACAGCATCGCGAAGCCTTTGAACAGTCTGGGAAAGATGGAGGATTTTCTGGTGAAAATTGCCGGGATGACCGGAAGCAGCCAGATTGATCTTGGAAAAAAAGGACTTGTGATCATGTGCGCGGATAATGGCGTGGTGGAGGAAGGCGTGACCCAAACTGGCCAGGAGGTAACGGCGATTGTGGCTGAAAATTTCCTGAAAAATCAGGCTACGGCTAGTATTATGAGCCGGAAAGTGGGGGCGGATGTGTTCCCAGTCGACATTGGAATCGCGTCGGATACGGTTCTTCCAAACCGTAAGGTGGCTTATGGAACGAAAAATATGACAAAGGAGCCTGCCATGACAAGGGAAGAGGCGGTCAAGGCACTGGAAACGGGAATCGCTATAGTGGAGGAACTGAAAGAAAAAGACTACCGGATTTTAGCCACAGGGGAAATGGGTATCGGAAATACCACCACCAGCAGCGCTGTGACGGCGGTTTTGCTGGGGCTTGAGCCGGAGCAGGTTACCGGAAGAGGAGCGGGACTCAGCTCTCAGGGCTTGGAGAGGAAGATCAACGCCATCAAACGGGCTATTGCCTGCAACCGGCCAGACCCGGCGGACGGCGTGGATGTCCTGGCGAAGGTAGGCGGGTTTGACCTGGCCGGGCTTGCCGGTGTGTTCCTGGGCGGCGCGGCCAATGGAATCCCGATTGTGATCGACGGCTTTATCTCGGCAGCCGCTGCCCTTGCAGCCGCGGCGATTTGTCCCGAAGCAAAGTCTTATATGATTCCTTCCCATATTTCCAAGGAACCGGGAGCGCGTTTGATTATGGAGGCTCTGGGGCTGGAAGGCGCGCTGGATATGGATATGTGCCTGGGAGAAGGAACCGGAGCGGTTACGCTGTTTCCGATTCTGGATTTGGCCTGCTGTGTCTATGACAGCATGAGTACCTTCCAGGATATTCATGTGGAAGAATACAAGCCCCTTGTGTGACCGGAAGGAGAAGAAGATGTTTGTGGTGATAACCGGAGGAAGCGGAAGCGGGAAATCCGCCTACGCGGAAAAAACGGTACAGTCCTTTGGCGCATACCGGCGCATCTACGTGGCTACCATGGACTGCCATGACCAGGAGAGCGTTAAGAGAATCAAGCGTCACCGGGAAATGCGCAGCGGAAAGGGGTTCGAGACCCTGGAGTGTCCCAGAAATCTGGCGGAGGCATCCATACCGGAGGAATCCGTGGTTCTCCTTGAATGCATGTCAAACCTGGCGGCCAATGAAATGTTCGCCCCGGAAGGAGCAGGAGAGCGCACTGTGGAAGCCGTTATGGAGGGGGTAACCCATCTCCTTGCGAAAGCGGCTCATGTCGTGGTGGTTACAAACGAAATTTTTTCCGACGGATATGTCTATGACCCTGATACGACCCGCTACCAGGAAGCTCTTGGGCTGATCAATCAGCAGATGGCAAAACTTGCGGACGCGGTAGTGGAAGTGGTCTGCGGGATCCCTCTTTGCCTGAAAGGAAAGGAGCTGCCGGTATGAATCTGATACGCAGTTTTTTTATCGCGTTTTCTATGTATTCCAAAATTCCGATGCCGAAAACCGACTGGACCAAAGAAGCGATGCGGTATGCGATGTGCTTTTTTCCGTTGGTTGGGGCTGTGATCGGATTTCTGCTTCTGGGCTGGAATTGGCTTGGAAGCAGATATTTCGGTTATGACAGCTTGTTTTTTGTAATTGTCTGTGTACTGCTGCCTGTGGCTGTGACGGGAGGGATTCATCTGGACGGCCTTTTAGATACGGCGGACGCTCTTTCTTCTTATAAGCCAATGGAGGAAAAACTGGCGATTCTGAAGGATTCCCACGCGGGCGCCTTTGCGATTATTGTCTGTGCCTGCTACTTCCTTGCGGATCTGGCGGTTTATTCAGAATTATCCGCTGAAGCGGCGCCGGTTCTGGCTCTTTCATTCGTGCTGTCCCGGGCTTTCAGCGGCCTTTCTGTAGTTTCCTTTCGGATGGCAAAGAATACGGGGCTGGCGGCTACTTTTTCAGATATGGCATTAAAAGGCCGGGTACGGATCGTAATGGTTGCCTACATCGTGGTCTGCGCTTTGGGAATGCTTGTCATAAGCCCGGTTTTGGGCCTGGCGGGCTTCTTGGGCGCTCTGTCGGTATTCCTTTTTTACCGACGCATGGCTTATAAAAAATTCGGGGGGATTACCGGCGATCTGGCCGGCTTCTTTCTCCAGATCTGTGAGCTGATCACGGCGGCCTGCATTGTTCTGGCGGCAAAGTTTTTATAGATAACGTTAGGAGTGGAAAAAGATGAAGCTGATAATCGGAGGCGCTTTTCAGGGAAAGCTTGCCTACGCTTCCGCTGCTGCGGAAATTGCTCCGGAGGAATTTGCCGACGGAGCGGCCTGCGGGTTTGAGGTTCTGGATACCTGCAGAGGGATGAACCACTTTCATGAATATGTGCGCAGGTATTTGGCGGAGGGACGTTCTGTAGAGGAGCTGCCCGAGCGGATTGTCCAAAAGAATCCGGAAGTCGTGCTGGTGGCCAATGAGCTGGGCTGCGGGATCGTACCCATGGATCCCTTTGAACGGCAGTTTCGGGAGGCCTTTGGGCGTCTTTGCTGCCGTCTGGCCCAGGAGGCGAAAGAAGTACACCGGGTGATCTGCGGTCTTGGCACGGTGATCCGACGTGGATAGGCATATCTGCCTGATCAGGCATGGAAAGACGGCGGGAAACCTTCTTGGGCGTTATATCGGAACGACGGACGAGCCCCTTTGCCCGGCGGGAATCCGTGCCCTTGAGGGAATCCGTATCAGGGATGTCTCTAAAATTTACGCAAGCCCCCTGAAACGGTGCGTGCAGACGGCTGGAATCATCTGGCCGGACAAAACGCCTGCGCGGATAGACGAGCTGAGGGAATGTGATTTCGGTGAGTTTGAAAATAAAAACTATAAGGAGCTTTCCGGGAATGCCGCTTACCAGGCATGGATTGACAGCGGGGGGCTTCTTCCGTTTCCGGGAGGCGAGGATACGGAGAGCTTCCGAAGCCGGTGCAGGGAGGGATTCCTGCGGCTGGTCCGGGATATGGAAGATAACGAAATTTTCTGTGCCGCCGCTGTGTGCCACGGCGGAACGATTATGAGCATCCTGGAAAAATGGGGCAGACCCCGGAAAGGCTTTTATGACTGGCATGTGGAAAACGGAAGCGGATATTGGGTGACCGTACCAAAGCGGTGGGACGGCGTACAGGCATTTTCCTCCTGGACACTTTTGGATAACATTGCCATATGATCTGATTTGCAGGCGAACATATGGTTGCGTAACGAAAGGTTTTGTGCTATGATACAAAAAAATGACTGGATTCTGGCGGGAGGGATTTTCCTGGCGGCAGTGCTTCTGTTCGCGGGAATGCTTTTGCTGCGCCGGCCGGGAAGTGAAATTGAAATCAGCATAGACGGAGAGCGGCTTGGCGTTTATTCCCTGGATGAAGAACAGATTATCGACGCGGGAGAGGGAAACCGCGTCGAGATCGCCGACGGGCAGGCAAGGATGCTCTGGGCGGACTGTCCGGATCAGTTCTGTGCCCGCCAGACGGCGATAAGCCGGGTGGGGGAGACCATTGTCTGCCTTCCAAACAGAGTGACGGTACGTGTGCTCCAGGGAGAAACGCCGGAGTATGATGCCGTGGCCAGATAGGAGGGAGCCATGAAGAAGAATAAGACGGCATTCCTTGGAATGATGACCTGTCTGGCCTTGATTTTTTCGTACGTGGAGTCTTTGATTCCCATTCCCATACCGATTCCCGGCATAAAGCTGGGGCTGGCGAACCTCCTGACAGTGATTCTGCTGTATGCCATAGGACCGTGGGAAGCCTTTGCGGTAAATGTGGTCAGAGTGGTTCTGTCCGGTTTTCTGTTCGGCAGTCTCTCTGCGATTCTTTACAGCCTGGCAGGCTGCGCCGTCAGCTTTCTTGCCATGGCGGCGCTGAAGAAAAGCGGCCGCTTTTCGGCGGTGGGAGTGAGTATCGCCGGAGGAAGCGCCCATAATATCGGCCAGATCCTTGTGGCGGCTCTGGTGCTGGACAGTGTGGATTTGTTTTTCTATGCTCCGGTGCTGCTGATTGCGGGAGAGGTTACCGGCCTTTTGATTGGGATCGCGGCAGGAGAGGTCTTAAAAAGAATTGGGCGAGGAGAGTTTTCATGATTGCGTTTGTAAAGGGAGAGGTGGTCCGGCTTCTGGACGGAGCGGTGATCCTGGATCTTGGACAGGTTGGCTGTCGGATTTTTCTGTCGGGGAGGGATCTGGCGGCGCTGCCGGGAACTGGAAAAAAAGTAAAGCTTCACACTTACTTAAATGTCAAAGAGGATGCCATGCAGCTCTTTGGCTTTTTGAACGAACAGGATCTGGAGGTATTCCGGCTTCTGATCGGCGTAAGCGGGATCGGGCCCAAGGCGGCTCTGGGGATTCTTGGCAGCCTGACGGCGGACGATCTGCGGTTCGCGGTCCTGGCGGAGGACGCGAAGACACTGGCCAGGGCGCCGGGGATCGGCCTGAAGACCGCCCGGAAGATGATTCTGGAGCTGAAGGATAAACTGAGCCTTGAAGAGGCCTTCGAGAAGAAGATCGAGGGCGTCGGACAGGAGGTAAAAAGCGCCGGCTTTAACGAGTCGTGTCAGGAGGCTGTGGAGGCGCTGGCTGCCCTGGGGTATTCGGCTTCTGACGCTTTAAAGGCTGTGCGCGCCTCGGAACCGGACGAGACCATGAGCACAGAGGACATTCTTAAGGCCGCCCTGAAGCAGATGGCAAGGAGTTGACATGGGAAAACGGATTATTACCACAGAGATACTGGAGGAGGATAAGCGAACCGAGGCCGGTTTGCGCCCACAGACTCTGGATGAATACATCGGACAGGAAAAGGTAAAAAATAACCTGAGGGTTTACATCGAAGCGGCAAAGCAAAGGGGCGATTCTCTGGATCACGTACTTTTTTACGGGCCGCCGGGACTTGGAAAGACCACCCTGGCCGGGATCATTGCCAATGAAATGAAGGTGAATCTGAAGGTGACCTCCGGTCCGGCCATTGAAAAGCCGGGAGAAATGGCTGCCATTTTAAACAATCTCCAGGAAGGGGATGTGCTTTTCGTGGACGAGATTCACAGACTGAACCGCCAGGTGGAGGAAGTTCTATACCCTGCCATGGAGGATTTTGCCATTGACATCCTGATCGGAAAAGGGGCCGCCGCCCGCTCTGTCCGCCTGGACCTTCCCAAATTTACGCTGGTGGGAGCGACCACCAGGGCGGGACTTCTGACGGCGCCCCTGCGGGATCGGTTCGGTGTGGTAAGCCACCTGGAGTTTTATACGGAGGAGGAGCTTGAGACCATTATTCTGCGAAGCGCCGGTACCTTAGGCGTAGAGATCGAGGAAAAGGGAGCCGCGGAGCTTGCGAGACGGTCCAGGGGGACGCCCAGGCTGGCTAACCGTCTGCTGCGCAGAGTCCGGGATTTCGCCCAGGTGAAATACGATGGGCGGATTACGGAGGATGTGGCGGTATTCGCTCTGGATCTTCTGGAGGTGGATCGGTATGGCCTGGATCAGACGGATCGTACTCTGCTTTTGACCCTTATCGACAAATTTAACGGTGGGCCGGTGGGATTGGATACCCTGGCGGCCGCGGTAGGGGAGGATTCCGGGACCATTGAGGAAGTTTATGAGCCTTATCTGATTAAAAACGGCTTTCTTCTTCGCACGCCCAGGGGACGCATGGTGTCGAAACTGGCTTACCATCATCTGGGAATCCGACAGCCCGATTAAGCGCGTCAGCAACGATTTTAAATGGATTTTTCATGTAACGGTTCAGCAGGGCTGAACTGTTACAATTTTCGGCAGAATTTTCAAGAATGGGCGTTGTAAATTTCGGAGATTTTGTTTATAATAGGAGCAGAACCTAGAGAAAGGAAGAACGACCATGTCATCCAAGAATAAAACCGAGGTATTGATCGCTGGGAAGATCTTTACTCTGAGCGGATATGAAAGTGAAGAGTATCTGCAGAAGGTTGCTACATATATAAACAACAAGGTGGCCGAATTTAAAAAACTGGATGGCTACAACCGCCAGTCGAAGGACAACAAAAGCATGCTGCTGGAGCTGAATATCGCGGACGATTACTTTAAGGCCAAGACTCAGGTGGAGATGCTTGAGGAGGAGCTGTCGGAGAAGGATAAGGAGCTCTATGACTTAAAACATGAGCTGATCGGCGTTCAGATTAAGCTGGAGACCGCGGAGAAGGCTATGCAGGACATGCAGAAGGAGTCTACGGAATACCAGAAGAAGATCGTGCGGCTTGAAACAGAGTTGGGGAACCACGGAAATAACAGAAAATAAGGACAGAGGGACCGCGAGGCCGCGGGTGCCCTCTTCATTCATTTATGGAAGAAATTTCGCAGCGGTCCGGCGGAACGGAACTGCTGCGAAATTTCCTGACGGGAGAAAATATATGATGACAGAACTGCTGGCCCCGGCGGGGTCCTTTGAAAGTCTGCGGGCTGCGCTTTTGGCCGGAGCGGACGCGGTATATGTGGGGGGCGGACGCTTCGGCGCCAGGGCTTACGCCCAAAATTTCGGACAGGAAGAACTTATGGAGGCCATTGACCTTTGCCATTTAAAGGGGAAACACCTCTATCTGACGGTGAACACACTTTTAAAGGAACGGGAACTTGCAGGAGAATTATATGATTACATTGCGCCTCTCTATGAACGTGGACTGGACGCGGTTCTCGTACAGGATTTCGGCGTGTTCCGTTTCCTGAAAAGAGAATTTCCCGAACTGCCTCTTCACGGGAGCACACAGATGACGGTTCATTCTTCCATGGGGGCACGTTTTCTCCAGGAAGCGGGGGCTTCCAGGGTTGTGGTTGCCAGGGAACTTTCTCTGGAAGAAATCCGTGGCATCCGCAGGGAGACCAGCCTGGAGATCGAAGCCTTTGTTCACGGTGCCCTGTGCTACAGCTTTTCCGGCCAGTGCCTGTTAAGCAGCATGATCGGCGGCAGAAGCGGGAACCGTGGGCGGTGCGCCCAGCCCTGCCGTCTTCCCTATACGCTGATCAAGGGAGAACGGACGGTGCTCAGGGAGAAGTATCTGCTAAGCCCCAGGGACATCTGCACCCTGTCCATTCTGCCGGAAATTATAGAGGCCGGCGTCTGTTCCCTGAAGATCGAAGGGAGAATGAAGAATCCGGAGTACGCGGCGCTGACAGTTGGGATTTACCGGAAATATGTGGACCGTTTTCTTCAGAATGGAAAAGAAAACTGGACAGTGGAGGAGCAGGATATACGGGATCTTATGGATCTGTATAATCGCGGGGGCTTTTCCACGGGCTACTATAAAACCCGTAACGGCAGGGAGATGATGTCTTTGGACTGTCCAAGCCATTACGGGACAGCAGGGGCGAAGGTACAGGGAACGGAGAAAGGAAAGACGGTGCTGACGGCCCTTGAGGATTTAAACGGCCAGGACGTGCTGGAGGGCGGCTACACTCTGGGAGCGCCCGTAAAAAAGGGACGGATCTTTTCCATGCGTATGCAGGAAGGCTGCCGAAAGGGCCAGGTTCTGCGCAGAACGAAAAACGCTGCGCTTCTTGCCGAACTTTCCGCCTTTTTAAAGAACCGGCCGGAAAAAGAAAAAATTAATGGGAAATTAATAATTTCGTTGCAAAAACCTGCTATACTTATGGTTGAAAATGCGCTCTGCCAGGCAGAAGCACGGGGAGAAATGGCACAGCCCGCCAAAAACCAGGGCCTGACGGAGGACGCGCTGAGAAAGCAAATGGAAAAGACAGGAAATACGCCCTTTGTTTTTGAGAAGCTGGATATTTCGGTGGAAAAAGGCTGTTTTCTGCCGATTCAAAGCCTGAATGAGCTGCGAAGGCAGGCCTTGGACGAGCTTAAGCGCCGGACTCTGGAACGCTTTTTTCGGGTACTGCCGTCAAGGGAGCCTGCCAAAGAAGGGGGCGGGGGCGGCGTTAAAGAAAAGCGGGATTTTTCTTTTTCGCTGACCGCTCTGGTGCAGACGGAGGAACAGCTTGCGGCCGTATTATCCCAGGAGAAGATCGGACGGGTTTACCTGGACGGGCTGGAAGGGATGTATCGCGGGGAAAAAGCCGCCAGGTACAGGGAAAGGTGCAGGCTTTGCGGGAAAGAGGCCTGGGCGGTTCTTCCCGCTATTTTCCGGCTGGAAACCAGAAAGACATGGGACAGGGAGCAGACAGCCCGGGTTTTGGCTTCCTATGACGGGATACTGATCCGGAATATCGAAGAGTTTTTTTATCTTCGCGAAGCCGGCGTTTCCTCGGAACGGATGATGGGGGACGGCAGTATCTATTTGTATAATCGAGAAACCAGGGCTTTCTGGCAGGAACTGGGTCTGCGCCGCTTTACCGTATCCCCGGAGCTGAATACTGGGGAGATCGCCGATGTGGGATGTGAGGACAGTGAATTGGTGGTCTACGGCAGGACAGCCCTTATGACCAGCGCCCAGTGCGTCAAAAAAACGGCGGGACTGTGCGACAGGCATCCGGAGGTTTTGTATCTGAAAGACCGAAAAGGCGCGCGTTTTCCGGTAAAGACCAGCTGCGGCTTCTGCTATAACACAATTTATAACGGGGTTCCTCTGGTACTTCTGGACTGCGAAGAGGAAATCCGGCGGGTGCGGCCCATGTCCCTGAGACTTTCCTTTACCACAGAGAGCGGGGAAGAGACGGCGGCGGCCGTCAGGCTTTTTGCGGGTATGACAGAGGGCTTTCGTTTGTCTTTCCCGGGATCGTTTACCCGGGGGCATTTCAAGAGAGGAATAGAGTAGGTGATCCATTGACAAGGCTAATCATTGACATATCCAGATATGTCCTGTTCGGATTGATTTTGATTTATTCGATTCAGAGCTTCCTGGTATTTGTAAAAAGAGATGAGGAATCCAGAGAATTTTTATTTCTGCGGCAGAATGTAGTAATGTTCTGCATTCATTTCGTAGCGTTTATGGTTCTCTATCTGCGTATGGAAGAACCCATGCTCCTGTTTTTTTACGGGGCGCAGGTGATTTATCTGGCGGCAACCCTGGTATTTTACCGAAATCTGTATCCAAAGGCATCAAAGCTTTTGGTGAACAATATGTGCATGCTGATTACAGTGGGCTTTATCATGGTGACGCGGCTTTCCTATGACGACTCCATTCAGCAGTTCAAGATGCTGATCGCGGGTACGGTGGTTTCCCTGGCGGTGCCGGTGGTGATCCGAAAGGTGAAGGCCATCGCCAGCTGGTCATGGCTTTATGCCATCGCGGGAATCGGCCTTTTGGCGGCGGTAACGGTTCTGGGCGAGGAGACGGGCGGAGCGAAGCTGTCGCTAAGCTTTGGCCCCATCGCGCTGCAGCCCTCGGAGTTCATAAAGATTACCTTCGCCCTCTTCGCGGCAGGAATGCTTTCAAAGTCCGTGAAATTCGGAAATGTGGCGCTGACTACGGTTCTGGCGGCGGCTCATGTGCTTTTACTTGTGGTGTCCACGGATCTGGGAAGCGCGCTGATTTATTTCGTGGCGTATCTTGTGATGCTCTATGCCAGTACCAGAGACTGGCGCTACCTGGGATTGGGCGTTGTGGCGGGCTGCGCGGCGGCGGTGGCAGCCTATATGCTGTTCGCCCATGTGAAGGTCCGGGTGCAGGTGTGGCAGGATCCCTTCGCGGATTACGCGGGGAGCGGCTATCAGATCGCCCAGGCGCTGTTCGCGATCGGAGCGGGAGGCTGGTTCGGCACGGGACTGTGCCAGGGCTCTCCCGGAGCGATTCCCGTGGTGGAGGACTTTATGTTCGCTGCCATCGCGGAGGAGCTGGGAAGCCTCTTCTGCATCTGTCTGATCCTGATTTATATGAGCTGCTTTATCATGTTTATTAATGTTGCCTTGAAAATGGAGAAAGGGTTTTACCGGCTGACGGCCCTGGGACTTGGCTGTATGCTGGCGGTTCAGGTTTTCCTTACAGTTGGGGGAGCGATGAAAATGATCCCGATGACCGGCGTTACCCTGCCCTTTATCAGTACCGGAGGAAGTTCCCTTCTTGCGACGCTGATTATGTTCGCGATTGTGCAGGGAATGTACATTCTTAGAAGAGATGAGGAGCATGATGAGGAGGAAGAAGAAGAATACCGAGGAGCTTACAGTGAGTGAAGTTCCCGTCTATGGCGAGGACCCGAAGCCTCAGAAAGAAAAGATAGACATTCTTGACATTACGAAGCCCAAGGCTGTGCGGGAGCCTCCGAAAAACCGTAAGGAACGCAACCGTGCCATGGTAAAGGCCAGCTACTTTATGGTGGCGATGTTTTTAAGTCTTGTGGTGTATCTTGTGTATTTTAATGTGATCCGGGCGGACTCCATCAATTCCAACGCCTATAATACGAAACAAAGCGCCAAGGAGAACATGATTATCCGGGGTGCGATCTATTCGGCGGACGGCCAGCCTCTGGCTATTACGAATGTGGACGCCGGCGGAAACGAAAGCAGGGTGTATCCTTATTATCAGACCTTTTCCCATGTGGTGGGATATGCCACGAACGGCCGCTCCGGGATTGAGTCGGTCTATAACGATGAGCTTCTGACCTGCAGCTCTTCGATTCTGCAGCAGATCGAGGACTCGGCCCAGAACGTAAAGGTCCGGGGAGACAGCCTGTATCTGACACTGAATACCAGTCTGCAGAGGGCAGCCTACGACGCGTTGGGAAATTACGGATACAACGGCGCGGTGGTGGTTCTTGAACCGGATACCGGGAAGATTCTTGCCATGGTTTCCAGGCCGGGCTTTGATCCCAATACCATATCCCAGGACTGGGATATTCTGGTATCGGATGAGGCGAACAGCCCGCTTTTGAACCGGGCGACCCAGGGACTTTACCCGCCGGGATCCACCTTTAAGGTACTCACTACCCTTGCCTATATCCGGGAAAATCCGGACGATTACCAGAATTTTACTTTTAACTGCCAGGGGCTTGTGTCCATGGGAGACGTAAATATCACCTGTTACGGAGGATCTGTTCATGGAAGCGAGACTCTTGAACAGGCGTTTATGAATTCCTGCAACGGCGCCTTTGCCACCATTGGAACCGAGCTGGAGTACGATGCGTACCGGGATATCTGCGAGGATTTCTTTTTCAATGACTCCATTGACCTGGTTTTGCCGACATCAGAAAGCCAGTTTGAGCTGGAGTCCGGATCTTCCGTGGGCGAACAGATGACAACAGCTATTGGCCAGGGAGATACCCTTGCGACACCCCTGCAGATGGCTATGGTGGCGGCTGCCGTGGCAAATAACGGTACGATCATGAAGCCCTATCTGCTGGATTACATCGCAACCTATGACGGAGATGTGGTTCGGGAGTACAACCCGTCCAGCTATCGGACCGTGATGTCCTCCGCTGAGGCGGAGATTCTGGCCGGGTATATGACCAGCACCGCCCAGTCCGGAACCGCTTCCGCCCTGTCGGGCAATGGCTATACGGTGGCCGGAAAGACGGGTTCCGCCGAGTATGAAATCGACGGATCCGAGAATATGGGAACCCACAGCTGGTTTATTGGCTACTCCAACGTGGAGGATCCGGACATTGCCATTGCCGTAATCGCGGAGAATGGCGGTTCCGGCAGCAGTACAGCGGTCCCCATCGCGAAATATATTTTCGACGCGTATTATTACGGCTATTGATTTCCATTTTGCACTCCTGTATTTTGGCATTGCATTCTCAGGCAAAAAGATGTATACTAATGTCAGTCAAATGACACAACGCATAACAGGAGGAATTGCAATGATTGAAGCAACGAGCTGTGGCGGTGTGGTTATATTTCGCGGAAAGATTCTGCTTCTGTACAAAAGCTATAAAAATAAGTATGAAGGCTGGGTCCTTCCGAAAGGAACTGTTGAGGCCGGTGAAGAGTTTAAGGATACGGCAGCTCGGGAGGTTCTGGAAGAAACAGGAGTGCAGGCGTCGATTATCAAATATGTTGGAAAAAGCCAGTATACCTTCAATGTACCTGAAGACACGGTGGCAAAGGACGTGCACTGGTATCTGATGATGTCTGACAGCTATTACAGCAAGCCGCAGCGCGAGGAGTATTTTATTGACTCCGGCTATTATAAGTATCACGAGGCTTACCATCTTCTGAAATTTTCCAATGAAAAAATGATACTGGAAAAAGCGTACAGCGAGTATCTGGATCTGAAAAAGAAAAATTTGTGGGGTAGCCGAAAGTATTTTTGAAAAAGGGTGTGCCAGGTGCACACCCTTTTCGTTTTAATAATTTTTTTGCTGTAATTTACTGCGAAGTCTGGTAAAATAAAAGCAGCTACAATTCAGAAAAGCATCCAGATAATTGGATAAAGGAGGATTGCGTATGCTGGAGAAAATCGATCTGTCAAAGAAAATGAGCAAAGAAGAGTTTGATAAGGTCATCGACGGGCTGGAGGCGAAGGCCGGGCTCTTGCAGAGGGAGTGCCGTGAGCTGAAAATTCCGGTGATCATTCTCTTCGAAGGATTCGGGGCCTCCGGAAAGGGAACACTGATCAACAGCCTGATTCATGCGCTGGATCCCAGGGGCTTCCGGGTTTATGCCATAAACGGGGAGTCAGAGGACGAGATTATGCGCCCGTATCTCTGGCGCTTCTGGACGAAAACGCCGGAGAAGGGACGCATCGCTATTTTTGACCGGAGCTGGTATAAAAGGGTACTTACAGACCGCTTTGACGGCATCACTTCAGAAAAGGAGCTGGGGTATGCCTTCGATGAAATCCTGTCTTTTGAGAATACCCTGGCGGATGACGGATTTGTTATCCTCAAGTTCTTCCTGGATATTACGAAAAAGGAACAGGAGAAGCGCTTCGAGAAGCTTCTGGCCAGCAAGGAGACGGCATGGCGTGTTTCCAAGGGAGATCTCAAGAGAAATAAGCATTTCGATGAATATAAGCGCCTGAATGAGGAAATGCTCCAGAAAACCGATACGGATTTCGCTCCCTGGAATATTGTGGAGGCGGTAAATAAGGAATACGCGGTAGTTAAGATCTTTCACACGGTCATCAACCGGCTGTCCGAGGCTGTCTTGCGGGCCAAAGCCGCCAGAGAAGCGAAGGAGAAGCCTTCTGTGAAAGAAGAGCCGGTGAAGTTTAAATCTTCTATTCTGAGCAGTGTGGACTTGTCCCTTTCCATGGAGAAGGAGGAGTACCGTCAGCGGCGGAAAGAGCTCCAGAAGAGGCTGAATTTCCTTCACAGCGAGCTATACCGCAGAAGGATTCCGGTGATTCTCGGCTTTGAGGGATGGGATGCCGGCGGCAAGGGCGGCGCCATCAAACGGCTGACGGAGTGCCTGGATCCCAGGGGATATGCCGTACACCCCACGGCCTCGCCAAACGACATCGAGAAGGCGCACCATTATTTATGGCGTTTTTGGGAGGACATTCCAAAGGCCGGACACATTACGATTTTTGACCGCACATGGTACGGCAGAGTGATGGTGGAGCGCATCGAGGGCTTCTGTACGGAAAACGAATGGCGCAGAGCTTATAAGGAAATGAACGACATGGAGGCCCAGTGGGCCAATTACGGAGCGATTGTGCTGAAGTTCTGGCTCCAGATCGATAAGGACGAGCAGGAAAGACGTTTCAACGAGCGCATGAACACGCCGGAGAAGCGCTGGAAAATTACGGATGAGGATTGGCGGAACCGCGAAAAATGGGATCAGTATGAGAGCGCGGTGGACGAAATGCTGATTCGGACATCTACGACCTACGCGCCATGGATTATTGTAGAAGGAAACAGCAAGTATTATGCGAGGATCAAGGTTCTGGAAACTGTAGTAAAGGCTTTGGAAGAGCGGATGAAGGAAGACGATAAATGAAGCGGCAGACATGGCTTGCGCCTCTCTATTTCGGCGAGACGGCAGAAAAAAAGAAAGACAGGCTGATAAGGAAATTAAACCGGAGTAAGGGGATGCCCGCGGACGTTTACCTGATTACCCTGGCAGCCAACGGACGGGATGTCTTTGACATTTTGTCCGCGGTCTGGCTGATGCAGCCTGCTGTGAAAAAAAGGCTGCCAATTGTGGTGGGAATCGCCTGCGGGCGGGAAGAGGCCATGGAGGTTGTTCTGGGAATTGCCCGGGAGGTGTATGAAAAGACCGGGGGCGCCGATATCCGCCGGTATATTCTGGAGCGTTATCAAAAAGAAGGATTATGACAGGGGATTGTATATGCTACATATTTTGTTGGTTATACTGAAAACAGCAGGAATCATCCTGGGCGTGGTTCTTCTTCTGGCGGCGGTTTTGATCGGCGCGGTACTCCTGGTTCCGCTCCGCTACCGTATTGAAGGGCGGTGCGGGCCCAAGGAAAAGGATGCGGCCCTTTCGGTGACCTGGTTTGGAAGGCTGATCCGGGTACAGGCCCGGGCTTCGGCGGAAAAGGGCGTGGCTGTGGAGGCTAGGGCGGCGTGGATTACGCTGCTGCGCTTTCCAAAAGGGAAAGACGGTTCGGGAAGAAAGAAAAAAATAGCCGGACGTCCGCCAAAATCCGGCGCAGCGGCAAAGAAACGGCGAGAGAAGCCGGGAGAGAAAGCGGCCCACAGAACAGGGGCCGTGGATGCGGAGAGAGAAATTCGCGCCGAGCATCCGGCCCGGAGAGAAGAAGCCAAGGGCCCGGCAGCACAGGGTGTACCAACCCGCAGCGCAGGACCGGAAAAGACAGAGAATGAAGTCCGGGCCGACTCCGGCGAGGGGCGGATCAGGGGACTGCTGACTGCCCTGTGGGAAAAAGGAAAAGCTCTTTTTCACTTTCTGGCCGCTTTGCCGGAAAAAATCCGACAATGCCGGGAAAGGGTTCTGGGATTTTTCCGGAAACTGAAGGAAATCGGCAGCCGGTGGAGAAAACTTAGGGAAAAGATCTCCTGGTATCTGGAAATTTGGAAAGAGGAGGAGACTTGGCGTTTGCTGAAGGCAGGAATGGAGCATCTGCGCTATCTGTGGCGGCACTACCGGCCCAGACGATCTGAGGGATTCCTGCGCTTCGGCTTTCCGGATCCTTCCGTTACGGGACAGGCCGCGGGGGTTTTGTATCTTATCTTTTCAAATCCGGGCAATACCATCACCCTTTGTCCGGAGTTTTCCACAGATGTGATCATCGGCGAGGGGGAACTGATGATAAAGGGGAGGATACGGCTCATCCATCTGGTGAGGACCGGTTTTTCTCTTTTTCGAAATCAGGATCTGCGCCATTTCCTGAGACGAATCCGGGAAAAGTAACAGTTCAGTTTTGCACTCCTGAATCACGTTCTTACGGTCCGCGCAGCATGTGCGCAGACCTGGTCTGAACTGTTGCGGGAAAAGGCATGATAAAATAGTAGGAGGAATAGAATCATGGCATCAGAAAATAATTTTCAGAATACGGTAGATTCGCTGTTTAAAGGAATGGACAGCTTTATTACAACGAAAACCGTGGTGGGAGAGGCTATCACCGTGGGGGATACCATTATTCTGCCGCTGGTGGATGTGACCTTCGGCGTGGCCGCGACGGCCAAGGCGGAGGACAAGAAAAACGGCGGCGGAGGCGGAATGGGCGGAAAGATGACGCCCAGCGCCGTGCTGGTAATCCAGAACGGAACAACAAAGCTTGTGAACATAAAGAATCAGGACGGTCTGACGAAGATCCTGGACATGGTGCCGGATTTTGTGAGCCGGTTTACCTCCGGCTCCGGCGAGCCCCAAGCCGGCCAGGAGAGCGAGGAACCGCAGAAAAACACGGTGGAATAGAGAAAGAAGGGAAGGATTGCGAATAAACCTTCCCTTCTTTGGCATATAAATAGAAATAAGAAAAGCCCGGCCAGGTCCCCCGATGCGGACATGGCCTGTGCGGCTTCTGCCGCCAGTCGGAGGGAGCTTATGAGGCGTATTGTCGGATACACCTTATTTTTTATAGGGATCGGAATGCTGATCGCCTTTTTTATGCCCAATGAGTTTGTCACGCTGCTTCTGGCGGCAGGATTGCTGATCCTGGGCTACCTGCTTTTTTGCGGCTGCAGGCAATAAAAAAGGAGCAGCCTTGGCTGCTCCGGGTCAGCGTTATGTTACGCTCTTTCTACTTTGCCGGATCTTAAGCAAGAAGTACAAACATACATCTTCCTGGTGTTCCCTCCGTCAACCTTTACGCGGACGGATTTGATGTTGGACTTCCACATCTTGTTCGATCTTCTATGAGAATGACTCACCTTGATTCCGAAATGAGCACCCTTATCACAAATAGCACACTTTGCCATGACTGCACCTCCTTGACATTGATTTAGTCTCTCAAGCAGAAGCAGACAGTGGAATCTGCTATGCTACTTGCCCCTTTCTTCTGCATGGAACGCAGAAAAAGGATATAGACTCACGACATTGATTATTCTAGCAGATACCGCCGGGTTTTGCAAGCATAAATTCGTACTTTTTCTATTTTTTCGAAAAAAGGCATTTCTTTTTACGGGAAAACGGGGTATAATAGGGAAAACAGGAGCGCGGACGTAACGGTTCAGCAGGGCTGAACTGTTACGCGCAAACAGGAGGGTTGAGAATGAAGGGACGCATGAATACAGAATTAGGTTCGATTCTGATTGATACCGACGTCATCGCAACGTATGCCGGAAGTGTCGCGGTGGAGTGCTTTGGTATTGTGGGCATGGCGGCCGTAAACATGAAGGACGGCCTGGTCAAGCTTTTAAAGAGAGAGAGTCTGACGCAGGGGATCAGCGTCAGCATAAATGACAATAAAATTTCGCTGGATTTTCACGTGATTGTAGCGTACGGCGTCAGCATATCGGCAGTGGCGGACAACCTGATCAGCAATGTAAAGTATCAGGTGGAAGAGTTCACTGGTATGGAAATTGAAAAAATAAATATTTATGTCGAAGGTGTTCGAGCAATCGATTAAGGAGGAGCTGTTTTGGAAACAAGTACGATAAATGCCAGTCTTTGCGCGAAAATGTTCCTGGCCGGGGCGAAAAATCTGGAGGCAAACAAAGAGTGGATTAATGAGCTGAATGTTTTTCCCGTTCCGGACGGAGATACGGGGACGAATATGACGATGACGATTATGTCGGCGGCCAGGGAGGTCGCGGAGCTTTCGTCCCCTGATATGCCCGCGCTGGCGAAGGCCATTTCTTCCGGTTCTCTGCGCGGAGCCAGAGGAAACTCAGGCGTTATCCTCTCACAGCTTCTTCGCGGCTTTACGAAAACCATCCGGGACTACAGCGAGATTGACACAGAGGTTTTGGCGGCGGCCATGCAGAAGGCGGTGGAGACAGCCTATAAGGCGGTTATGAAGCCCAAGGAAGGTACCATCCTGACGGTAGCCAAAGGCGCGGCGGACAAAGCGGCCCAGCTTTTGGAGACAGATATGGGGATGGCGGATTTCCTGGGGGAGATCATCGAGCATGCGGAGTATGTACTCTCCCAGACACCGGAGATGCTTCCTGTGCTGAAGGAAGCCGGCGTGGTGGATTCCGGCGGCCAGGGCCTGGTTCAGGTATTAAAAGGGGCCTATGACGCTTTCCTTGGAAAAGAGATCGACTATTCTATTGCGGATTCGCAGGAGGAACGCCCGGCGAGACGGGAGACGGTACCTGCCCGGCAGCAGGAGGCGGACATTAAATTCGGCTACTGCACGGAGTTTATTATTATGCTGGAACAGGAGCTTCCGGAGCAGAAGCTGGCGGATTTCAAGAGCTTTCTGGAATCCATCGGGGATTCCATTGTACTGGTGGCGGATGAGGATATTGTCAAGGTCCATGTACATACAAACGACCCTGGCAAAGCCATTTCCCGCGCGCTGACCTACGGACAGCTCTCAAGGATGAAGATCGACAACATGCGGGAGGAGCACCATGAAAAACTGATTAAGGACGCGGAAAAGCTTGCGGCGAAGCAGAAGGAAGAGGAGAAAAAAGCGCCCAGAAAGCCGGTGGGCTTTATCTCCGTGTCTGTGGGAGACGGTATAGGTGAAATTTTCAGAGGACTTGGCGCCGATTATCTGATTGAGGGCGGCCAGACTATGAACCCAAGCACCGATGATATGGTAAAGGCCATTGAAAAGGTAAACGCCGACAATATTTTCATTCTCCCGAATAACAAAAACATTATTCTGGCGGCGAATCAGGCTCAGTACCTGGTGAAGGACAAGAAGGTGTTCGTGATTCCCACAAAGACGATTCCCCAGGGTATCACGGCGATTATCAGCTACAATGCCGAGCGGACGCCGGAGGAAAACGAGGAGACGCTGAAAGAGGAGATCAAGAAGGTAAAGACCGGTCAGATCACTTACGCGGTACGCGATACGCATATTGATGACAAGGATATTCACGAAGGAGATCTGATGGGAATTGGAGACAAAGGCATCCTCACGGTGGGCCGTGATCTGAGTGAGGTGACAAGGGAAACCATTGACCAGATGACAGATGAGGATACAGAGCTGATCAGTATTTACTACGGCGAGGATGTAAGCCCCGAGGACGCGGAGCGTTTTGGCGGCAGCATCATGGAAGAGTATCCGGACTGCGATGTGGAGATCTACGCCGGCGGCCAGCCCATTTATTACTACGTGGTATCTGTAGAATAAAGACAACTGTGAGTTACGTGAAGGTATTGAACAGTTACGAATAAAGAAGATTTAAAAAACAGGAGTTAGGATGAAAGAATATACCCCGCTGGACTCTTTAAAGGGCATCGGGGAAAAAACGAAGCAGATTTTTTGCCGCGCGGGGATTGAGAGCGTGGGGGATCTGCTTCATTATTTTCCCAGAGTCTACGACACACTGAAAGAGCCCACAGCCATCAGCGAAGTGACAGAGGACGAGGTACAGGCTGTCTGCGCCTCCCTGGAGGGGGAGCCAAGGACGGTTTATGCCAGAGCCCGGCAGACCACCACCGGACTTCTCAGGGAAGGAGAGGCGTATCTGTACGTGATCTGGTATCACATGCCTTATATGAAAAACGCCCTGAAACGGGGAAGCCGCTATGTATTCCGGGGCCGAGTGACCCGCAGAAGCGGCCGCCTTATGATGGAGCAGCCTGCCGTGTACACGGCAGAGGATTACGAAAGGGCCAGGAAAGCGCTGCAGCCGGTCTATCCCCTCTGTGAAGGACTCACTAACAAAATGCTCCAGAAAGCCATCCGCCAGGCACTGGACGATCCGGAGCTTACGGAGGAATATCTGCCCCAGGAAATAAGAAAAAGCCTGGGACTTGCGGATTACGCCTTTGCCCTGGAGCAGATCCATTTTCCAAAGGACCGCAAAACTCTGGTGTTTGCCAGACATCGGCTGGTTTTCGATGAATTCTACACCTTTCTGCTGGCAGTGCAAAGTCTCAGAGAAGACCGGGCCAAAAAGCCTGCGGCCTTTCCGATGAAAGAACCGGAGGGGCTGGACGCCCTTGCGGCGAGACTGGACTTTCAGCTTACCAGGGCCCAGGAACGGGTATGGAGAGAGATACGCGCGGATCTGGCCTCGGACCGGGCCTGTGCCAGGCTGATCCAGGGGGATGTGGGCTCGGGAAAAACCATCCTGGCTTTTCTTGCTATGATTTTTACCGCCGAGAACGGCTTTCAGAGCGCGCTGATGGTTCCAACGGAGGTACTGGCTGTCCAGCATTTCCACGCCTTGACGGAGCTTCTGGATAAGCTGGGACTGCCCTTTCACGCGGAGCTTCTCACTGGCTCCCTGACGGCAAAACAGAAGCGGGAAGCCCTGGAGCGAATCAAAACGGGAGAGGCGGACTTCGCGGTGGGAACCCATGCCCTGATCCAGGACAAAGTATCCTTCGACAGGCTGGCCCTGGTGATTACCGATGAACAGCACCGGTTCGGAGTACGGCAGAGAGAGGCCCTTGGAGAAAAGGGCGGCCTTCCCCACACCCTGGTCATGAGCGCCACCCCGATTCCCAGAACTCTGGCGGTTATTCTGTATGGAGATCTGGATATTTCCGTGGTGGACGAGCTCCCGGCCCACCGGCTCCCCATCAAAAACTGCGTGGTGGATACCAGGTACCGCCAAAAGGCCTGGGAGTTCATAAAAAAAGAGGCAGACAAAGGCCATCAGGCCTATGTGATCTGCCCCATGGTGGAGGAGAGCGAGGGCATGGAGGCGGAAAACGTCCAGGATTACGCGAGACGGATTGCCGAAGCGCTGCCGGCCTGGATTCAGGTGGGGATTCTGCATGGCAGGATGAAGCCCAGAGAAAAAAATGAAATCATGGACCGCTTCCTGAGAAATGAAATCCAGGTGCTGGTTTCCACTACCGTGGTGGAGGTCGGGGTTAATGTGCCAAACGCCACCGTGATGATGGTGGAGAACGCGGAGCGGTTTGGCCTGGCCCAGCTTCACCAGCTCCGGGGCCGGGTGGGAAGAGGAAAGGATCAATCCTACTGCATTATGGTTCACAGTACGGACAGCCGGCGCATACGGGAGCGGCTGGAAATCCTGAACCATTCCAATGACGGCTTCTATATCGCGGAGGAGGATCTGAAACTGCGGGGCCCAGGCGATCTGTTTGGCGTGCGCCAGAGCGGAATCGCCGGCTTTAAAATCGGCGACGTTTTCCAGGATGCAGGGATACTGGCGGAAGCGAAAAAGGCGGTGGAATCCTGTCCTGTGGAGCCGCAAATGCGGGAAAAAGCCTGCAGGTACTGGAATTTGAACAAGGATAAATTGAATTTATAGTTGCTATTTTCTGCAAATTGGTATATTATGTTGTAGATTACAGATATGTTTTCCGCCCGATTCTGGTTGAGGCTTGCAGGAAGGACTCATGGACGGGACGTTCTGTAAACTATTGTTTTTGTCCGGCGAAGAAGGACTGGCAAGAGTCCGGTCAGGCCGGGCAAGTGTCTGGATTTAGGAGGATTATTATGGAAAAAAAGAAAACCGGAAGAACCAGAGCCGCGAAGACCACTGCGAAAGCAGCGGCTGAGAAAGCGGTCGAGGTGACAGTAGCGGCAGCGGAAAAGGTATCGGAGACTGCCGCGGAAGTAGCGGAGAAGGTATCCGCCGCGGATCTGCCGGCAAAGGCGGAGAAGGCTGTGGAAAAAGCGGCCGAGAAGGTTCCTGCAAAGAAGACCACTGCCAGAAGGACGGCAGTAAAGGAAACGGTGTACCTGCAGTACATGGGCAAAGAGATTAATCAGAACGACATAATAGAGGAAGTAAAGAAAATTTGGACGGAACAGTTGGGCAAGAAAGCTTCCGAGATGAAGACCCTGGCCGTTTACTTAAAACCGGAAGAGAATACCGCTTACTATGTAATCAACGACGAAGTAAGAGGCAGCGTACAGATCTGAGCAACTGAATAACCGGAAGCGCCTGTACGGCGACAATTTCCAGACAAAACGGACTGCCGCATTGCGACAGCCCGTTTTGTTTTCCGCAACCGCTGCGTTTAGCAGGGTTTTGGTTATGGCTTCTGAAACGTTTTAGTACTGCTGCATACCGCCCTGACCGGACATCTGTCTTTCCTGTGCCTCGATCATTTTTTTTACCATATAGCCGCCAACGCTTCCGTTCTGCTTGGAAGTCAGGTTGCCGTTATATCCGTCCGTCAGAGGTACGCCGATTTCACTGGCCACTTCCATTTTGAAACGATCCAGTGCACCCTTTGCTTCCGGTACTGCCGCTGTGTTCGATGAACGATTTGCCATAATAAACGCCTCCTTGTTTTCGCTTTTGTTTTTTTGTACGGCGTTCGCCGCGGGAAATCCGCTGCGGACGCCGCCCTTTTGAGTGATCGTGAGAATCCGGCGTCTTTCACATATGCTTTTTACAAATGCAATGGACATCTGGATTCTCTGGCTTTACCAGTGTCCATTGCCATGATTCATGGTATGTTCACGGTATCGCCGTTTCGCAATAAGCACTGCGCTTTTTGTTTCCCGCAATGTTTTATTGCAACAATAGTATGTGAAAAATCCGGATTCTTAAACTAGCAATCCATTCCTCTCCTGACAAATTGTTACAATTCTGTAACAGTTCAGCCCAGGTTCGCGCACATGCTGCGCGGACCGTAAGAACGTGATTCAGGAGTGCGAAAATCCCATCGCCGCAGGCGATTTCAAATGGATTTTCGCAGTTACGGTTCAGCAAGGCTGAACTGTTACACATTTCTTTTCGCTTATTAAAAAAAAGCATTGTACCGGTAAAAAAACCTGTGATATAATGAGAAGAGCGGGCAAGTGTGAGGCCGTTTTAAACAATAGAAGAGGTGAAAAAATGAATATTGGGTTTATTGCACACAACTCCAAGAAGAACCTGATCGAAGATTTTTGCCTTGCCTACAAAAGAATACTTGAAAAGCATGAGCTGTATGCCACTGGAACCACCGGACGGCATATTGAGGAAGTGACGAATCTGAAGGTGCATAAGTTTCTTCCGGGAAGCGTAGGCGGGGACAGGCAGTTTGCGGAGATGATCCAGAGAAACAGCATGGACATGGTTATATTCTTTTACAATCCGGCCATGATTAATCCCAAGGAGCCGGACATCGATATGATATCAAAGTATTGCGACCAGTACAATATTCCGATTGCTACGAATATTGCCACGGCGGAATCCCTGATTATCGGCCTGTCCAAGGGTGATCTGGAATGGAGGGAGCATTTATGACCATCAATGACATACAGAACCTGTTTACCTTTGCGGGTGGCCTTGGGATGTTCCTGTTCGGCATGCACAGTATGTCGGGAGGAATCCAAAAGTCAGCCGGGCAGAGAATGCAGGAGCTGCTTGGCATTTTGACGAATCATAGAGTTCTGGCGATTTTGATGGGCGCCCTGGTGACTGCGATTATCCAGAGCAGCGGGGCGACGACGGTTATGGTTGTGGGATTTGTAAACGCGGGTATTCTGACGCTGAACCAGGCGGTGGGAGTGATCATGGGCGCGAACATCGGCACCTGTATCACAGCGTGGATCGTTTCCTTAGGGCAGATTGGCGACAGCTTTCAGGCTTTGTCCCCGTCCCTGTACGCACCCCTCCTGGTAGGCATCGGCGCTTTTTTGATTATGTTCGGCAAAAAGCAGCGGACCAGAGTCTATGGAGAGATCCTGACCGGTCTGGGGCTTTTGTTTATCGGACTGGACTTTATGAAAAATTCCGCGGAAGCGTATACGGATCTCCCCATTTTTACGGATGCGTTTTCCCTTTTTGGCTCCAACCCCATCCTTGGAATCCTGATCGGTATGGTGGTGACGGGCATTATGCAGAGTTCTTCAGCATCCGTAGGAATTCTGCAGACGTTGGCGTCCACCGGCGCCTTTGTAACGGCCAGTTCGGCGATCTATATCAGCTTGGGATCGAATATCGGTTCCTGTTTTACGGCGCTACTGTCCAGCATCGGCACGCCAAGGAACGCCAAGAGGGCCGCGGTGATTCATCTGTCTTTTAATGTGATCGGTACGATTATATTCGGAACAGCTATCTACATCTTTACCCTTTTCCGTCCTGTACTGCTTCATACCCAGATTGACAGCGTCGGGATTTCCGTTTTCCATACGGTGTTTAATATCCTTTGCACGATTCTCTTGTTCCCGTTTTCGGATAAGCTGGTTGCCCTCTCGGGTCTGCTGGTTAAGGGCAGCGATGAGGAGAGCTCGGCGGATGCCAACGAAGAGACGGTTACACTGCGCCATCTTGACGAGCGTATCCTGGAATCTCCGTCTTTCGCGGTGGAGAACGCTATTCTGGAAGTGGTGCATATGGGGAAAATCACCCTGGAGAATATGGAACGGGCCTGTGAGGCAGTGCTGACTTTTGATGAGAAAAAGATCGATCAGGTTTACAATACCGAAAAGACCATCAACAAAATGGAAAAGATGATTACCGAATACCTGGTAAAAATCACGAACCTTTCCCTGAATGAGGAACAGCATATGATTGTCAATAATCTGTTCTATTCTGTCAGCGACATTGAACGGGTGGGAGACCACTCGGAGAACATCGCGGAGCTGGTGGACCGCAGGGATAAGGAGCCTATTTCCTTCTCTGAGGAGGCACGGGGAGAGCTTCGGGAAATCATGGAGGTGACAGCCTCTGCCTTCCGGTATTCCATAAAGGCCCGGGAGGACGTCAGCGCGTCGGCTGCCGCCAAGGTGGTGAAATACGAAGATATGGTAGACAATATGGAAGAAGAACTGAGGGAGCGCCATATTGAGCGCCTTTCCAAACAGCTCTGCAATCCGGAAAGCGGCGTGATTTTCCTGGATATTATCAGCAACCTGGAGAGAATTTCGGATCACGCGTACAACCTGGCCGGATACGTTATGTCTGAGCATTAATTCCATGGATTGAGTACAGAAATACAGGAAAGGAGCAGCAGGGAGGCAAAGCGGGTACAGGCCGAACGGCTGCGGAGAGGATCATGGAACATGGCAGATTTCATATATTTGGTTGAGGATGATGACAATATCAGAGAACTGGTGGTTTACGCTCTGAAAACCGCCGGTTTCGAGGCAGAAGGCTTTCCGACAGCGGCAGCCTTTTACCGGGGGCTGGAAAAACGCCTGCCGAACCTTCTTCTGCTGGACATCATGCTGCCCGACGAGGACGGCATGAGCATATTGAAAAAGGTAAAAGGCAGCAGCCGGACAAAGAATATTCCGGTGATTATGCTGACTGCCAAATCCACGGAGTACGACAAGGTCATGGGACTGGATACCGGGGCGGACGACTATGTGACGAAGCCCTTTGGAGTTATGGAGCTTCTCTCGCGGATTCGCGCGGTGCTGCGCCGGGCAAAAACGGACGCGGGGACGGAGGACAGCCAGATTATCTCCATGGGAGATCTGGTTCTGGATACCCAGAAGCACGAGGTGCGGGTTCAGGGAAAGTCCGTGGTTCTCACTTACAAGGAATTTGAGCTTTTAAGCTATCTGATGAAAAACAAAAACATTGTTCTGACCAGGGATAAGATCCTGGATGTGATTTGGAACTATGAGTATGAGGGGGAAAGCCGCACTGTGGACGTCCACATCGGCTCCCTGCGGCAGAAGCTGGGTCCCTGCGGGAACCGGATCAAGACGGTCCGCGGCGTGGGCTATAAGCTGGAGGATCTGGAATCATGAAACGAAGGATTTATCTCAGCTTCCTGGCCCTGGCTGCCTTGACGATACTTTTGGTTTCCTGCATCTTCGCGTTTTTTTTCGGTCACATTTTCCGGCAGGAGACGGAAGCCGAGGTGACCGCCGAAGCAGAATATACGGCTGCCATCTGTGAGGAGGTTTCGGACGCGGTATCCTTCTGCAGCCGGCTTGGGGAGCGGGCGGCGTCCAGGATTACCCTGATCGGCGCGGACGGAACAGTCCTATACGACAGCAACGCGGATTCGCAGGAAATGGAGAATCACCTGGACCGGCCGGAGATTCTCCAGGCCAGAGAGGAGGGAACGGGCATCAGCCGCAGACTTTCCGAGACCATGCGGACGGTCACCTACTACGCGGCGGTGCGGCTCTCCGACGGAAGCTTTATCCGGGTGTCGGCGGAGCACTCCAGCGACTTTGAGATTTTCCTGAAAATTTTGCCCTATCTGCTGGCCGCGGCCGCAGTGATGATGGTGGGAGCGCTGATTACGGCCCGGTATCTGACCAGGAAATTCGTGCGAACCATCAATAAAATCGATCTGAAGCACCCGGAGAAGGAGCAGACCTTTCCGGAGCTGGCCCCTCTGCTGGATCGGATGGCTGAGCAGAACCGGCAGATCGAGCGGCAGATGGCGGATCTTCTGGAACAGGAACGAAAATTCAGCACCATCACACGAAACATGAACGAGGGCCTGATTTTGCTGGACTCTTCGGAACGGATCCAGTTTATCAATGACAGCCTGAAAAATACTCTGGGAGCCAGCCAGATGGACTACACCGGGAAAAGCATTTCCTTATTCAACCGCAGCCATGAGATGGCGGAGATTATCCGGGCGGCACTAAAAGGGCAGGCCGGGGACGCTACGGTGACATTTTATGAGAGAAAGCTCCATATTTACGGAAATCCCGTGGTGGAGGACGGAAAGGTGACGGGCGTTGTGCTCTTCCTGGTTGACATCAGCGAGAAGGACAAGGCGGAGCAGATGCGCCGGGAATTTACGGCGAATGTCTCCCACGAGCTGAAAACGCCTCTGACCTCCATCTCCGGATTCGCGGAGCTGATTCAGACGGGGATGGTTCAGGACGGAGACATTCCCATGTTCGCCGGGAAAATCCGGGATGAGGCGGGAAGACTGCTTGTCCTGATCAATGATATTATTAAACTGAGCCGTATGGACGAGGGCCAGAACATCCAGGCAAAAGAAGTGGTGGACCTGGCCGATGTGGGAAGAGAGGTGCAGACCCGCCTGCAGCCGGTGGCGGAGCGCCAGCACGTAAATCTGATGGTGGAGCTTTCTTCTGTGAAGCTTCTGGGCGTCCGCTCCATGTTCTACGACGCGGTATACAATCTCTGCGAGAACGCCATCAAATACAACCGGGAAAACGGCGAGGTGCTTCTGGAAATCTTTGAAAAGGAGGAGCATCCCATCGTCCGGGTTACGGATACGGGCATCGGCATTCCTCCGGAACACCAGGAGCGGATCTTCGAGCGCTTTTACCGGGTGGACAAAAGCCATTCCCGGCAGACCGGCGGGACGGGCCTGGGTCTTTCCATTGTAAAGCATGTGGTGGAGTACCATGGAGGATATATCGAAATCCACAGCCGGGAAGGAGCCGGGACTGTGATTACGCTGCATTTTTAAGGAGGTCCCTTCGCCGTGGCCGGCGGGGGGCCTCCTTTTTTCGAAAGCTGAAAATATGGAATAGCTCCGTTTTACGGAAGCAAAAAATCTATGCTTTCGAAGGAAAAGCGGTCGAGGAGCTCGCCGCTTTCCGGATCGCAGACGGCGAGTTCTTCGATATGGAAAGAGTCTGCTGCTTCAAGGTATTCGTCTTTTTTTATATAGCCATCAAAACCTTCTTCTCCGCGAACTTTTATGAAACCCGGAAATTTATCTGTGTTCGTGATACCGCAGATACTGCCGAAGGAGCTTCCCTTTGAGGTTTCATCATCTTTTTCGATGTTTTGCATGTTTTTTGCCTTTTTGGAGTCAATGCTGTACAGGGTTCCGGCATGATAGGGAATCCCTTTGTTTGGCCGTCGGATATAGAAGATAATGTCCGCGCTGTAGACGCCGGAGATCTCCTTGTCCGCGGAGAAAAAAACGATTTCCCTGGCGCTGCGCATGCAGTAGTGGATGTGCGTGGAATAGAGAAGAGCGCCGTTGGTGGAAAAGTAGCGAATCTGTATGCCGGCAGTACCTAAAGGGATTTTTTTCCCTTTTGGGGAGGAAACGCGGATGAGGATTCCTTTCTTGGCATCCGGCGGATTAAGCTGGGAGAGAATACGGTAAGAATGCTTCCCATAAGTGATGGATGCGTCCGCTGTCGGAATCTTTGAACGGCTTTTGGAATTTGCCGCATAGGTACAGCAGCTTTGGGTAATGCAGAGAAACAACAATAGAATAAAATAAGAAAATCTTCTTTTTTTGCTTAAATTCATAACTTCTTCCCTATTTTACACGAGCATGAGAAATAGAATTCATAAATGTTCTAACTTTATCCTGGAAGTATATAAGCAAAAAGAGTGTTTAATAAAAACTTAACAATTATTAAAAACTTATTAATATATTGTAGCACCAGAGCAGAAATGCTATAATGCCCCTGAGAGGGATTACAGAAGATCACGAATCGTAACAGTTCAGCAGGGCTGAACTGTTACCACGAATCGCCTCCCCGGGAGGCAGAAAAGAGGTCATTATGAAAGGTATGAAAAATTTGAAACGTGCCGCGCTGATTCTGGCGGCTGTAAGCTGCTGTGTTTTCTCTGGGGGTATGACGTCCAGCGCGAAAACGGCGGTTTCCGAGGAGAAGACGGTATATAAGCCTTCCGTACTGACAGAGGTAACGGCCAAGTCCAGAAAGGTGCAGGTGTACGTCTATGAAAACACAACGCTGTATGTGAAAGCGGGGAATAAACGGATTTACAAGAAAAGCTTTTCCTCGGAGGGCGTAAAACGAATTACAATTCCTGCCCAGAAAAAGGGAACGACCCTGTCTTTCTGGCTTGTGAATGAGAACAATGGCAAGAAAGGCGCCGTGGTGAAGACCAGGGTTCTGGCAAAAAATACCTCCGCCCGGGTGGAGGCTCCAAAAGTAACCCAGGAAGGACAGGACCTTCTGATTAAGGGAGAAATGGGGGACAGAGTCTATGTCCGCCAGACCAGAGGAAGCCGAAAAAACAAATGGTATCTGGTCGGAGTGATTACCTCGAAGAGAGGACTGAAGGTCCGTGTGGAGACGCCAGATGCGGATTCCAAAACCATCCCCTGCATGGTGCGGCTGAAGGGGGCCAACGGCAAGTTCAGCAAAACGGTGACATTAAAGCTGCGTGCTTCGGATTTCCCCACAGGCGTGGAAGAGCAGAACTCCTGGGATAAGCAGACGGGGGATCTCGAACCGCAGTATGTAAGTGGGAAGATGCGGATTGTGGAGAAAGAAGAGAACTCCCTTCTTTTGCAGGACAGCCGGGAACAGCTCTACTATGTTTCCCGGAGCGCGGTGAAGAAAATCCTTACAAGCGGCAGTCTGGAAACGTCTTTCGCCAAATTAGAGAAGGGACAGGATGTTTGGATTTACTATAACGGTGAAGTGATGGAGAGCTATCCGCTGCAAATTTCGGAAGTTTTGGAAATGATGATTGCGAAGTAAAAAGAGAAGGTTTCTTAACGAGCGCCCGCTGATCAGTCAGTGGGCGTTGTTTTCTTCAACAGCGTCAGCAAATTCGCCCCGGATTTCCTCGTTGGGAATAAAGGCGGTCTGATTTTTTTGGTCATAGGCCAAATATCCCAGATGAATCAGCAAGGTCAATACATCGTCTTTATTTCGGAACGATACCATATCGTTCTGGAAGGAGCGAACTTTGACCTTTACACGGTCACCGGAGAGTATGGAGAGAATTGCTGTTTTCAGCCCGTCAAAGTCCATATTCATAAGCGGCCGTATAGATTCGTAAGTGCCGGTATCAGACCAGTAGCTTTGAAATTCGCCCCGGAGCATAACGCTTACAACGGCTTTGGGATTATACACATGCAAGCCAGACAGCTGGTACCCGTCATACCAGCTTTGCACTTGCGCATAATCTCTGTGGTATTGCTGGCATAATTCTCTGACTTCCTCTTCGGTAAAGCCAACATAGGGTGCCAGGATGCTTGCGTCGAGCATTGTAAATTCATCAAAATTATTTAAAGCGGACTGTGTCTTCAGCTTTTTGATCGGTAAAATACCGGTTAAATATGCAAGACAAATGAATTTCGTGCCCGTTGCGGTATTGATGCAGGATAGTGCATCGGCAAGGGATGTGACCGCGTTGGGAACCAGGCCTTTGTATTCCATCCTGAGCTCTTCCAGGACATGCTCTTTAATATAGGAAACAACATTTTCTAAGCTTCCTGACGGATCGATGCACCATTGGACATCAAAGTGAATGACTGCGTACTTATTTAAATGCGCTTGGAAATCTTTATCCCGGCCGGTTTTTAAATGAGAAAACATTTCGCTGGAATCACAGCCCTTGCTGTAATAAGCAGTAAGCATATCTGCCGTAATCGATTTTCCGAAACGGCGCGGCCGGCTGTTGCAGATCCATGCCTGCTTCGTGTTCAGCACTCTGTTTGTATAACTTAATAGTTCCGATTTATCAACGTAAATTTCAGAGTTCAGGGCCACTTGAAAAGCACTGTTGTCCGGGTTTACAAATCTTCCCATTTTCTCCAAAACCTCCTTTCGAAACACAGGATGTTCTTTGTCTGCTGTATCACCATTGTAACACAGGGAATCCCATATCTCAAGAAGCGCTGATTTTACATTGATTTTACAAAAAGCAAATATGTTCTTGACGAAGCTCCATTAAAATAAGTCCCGTAAGATAAAGAAAACAAAAACAGAAAAGAAATCAAAAGTCAAATTGATGGAGGATGAAAGAACATGAAAAGATTAGCAGCAATCGCAGCAATCAGTTTACTGGGAGTAGCCACAGTAGGTGCAACCGCATCTGCAGAAGGATTAAGCGGAACGATCGTTATCACCGGATCCACTTCTGTAGAACCGATTCTGACCGATATGGCTGATGAATTTATGGCTCAGAACCCGGATGTAGACATTCAGTATACAGGAAGCGGATCTTCCGCAGGTATCACCGATACCAAGGCCGGCACCAACAACATCGGCGCTTCTTCCAGATATCTTCATGAGGATGAAGAGGAAGACGGCCTGAACACCGAGATCTTCGCTTATGATGGAATCGCGGTAATCGTAAACCCGGCAAACGAAGCGGTTGAAGATATCACACCGGAGCAGCTGGCAGACATCTATTCCGGAAAGATCACCAACTGGAGCGAGCTGGGTGGCGAGGATCAGGATATCTTCGTAGTATCCCGTGAGGAGAGCTCAGGAACAAGAGACGCTTTCGAAGAGCTGATCGGTCTTGAGGATGCAGGCGGACTGAGCGGAAACGCTTCTGTTTCTGAAGGAAACGGCCCGGTACAGGCAGCGGTAGCTGAGAATGAGTACGCAATCGGATATGTATCCTTCTCTTATGTAGATGATACGGTTAAGCCGCTGACCGTTGGCGGTGTAGAGGCTACTGCTGAGAATGCTCTGAACGGAACCTATCCGCTTTCCAGACCGTTCCTGTTCTGCTGGTTCGATGAGAACGTAACCGAGGCAGGTCAGGCATTCCTTGACTTCGCTCTGACTGACGAGGCTCAGGAGTTCGTTGTTGAGCACGGCGGAATCACCGTAGCTGAGGAAGAAGAGGCTATGGCTGAGAGCGAGACTGCAGCTGAGGGCGATACCGAGGCGGCTGAGACCACGGAAGAGACCACTGCTGACAGCGAGGCAGCTGAGACGGAAGCTGCTGAGAGCGAGACCGCAGCGGAATAATCCTGCGCGGGCGCGACACAATAATAGTATAATTAAAGCCTTCGGACATCGAGGCATAGGGAGGTCCGAGGGCTTTATTATGGAAAGAAACGAAAAACTCGTTGATAAACGTATTCTGAGAGAAAGAGCATATTATGAGCCGAAATGTAAAAAGAGACATATTGGAAAAGGTTGTGGAGGCCATCTTTTTGATTTGCGCGCTGGTTGGGGTTGTATCGGTGGCTGCCATTATTATCTTCGTTTTTTATCAGGGCCTGCATCCGTTTTTTGGAAGCGATGCCTATAGCTTCTGGGATTTCATCTCGGGAACAAGATGGGCGCCCAGCGAGGATGTTTATGGGGTATTTTTCATGATTGTGGCTTCCGTGCTTGCTACGCTGGGAGCAATTATTATCGGTGTTCCGCTGGGAGTGCTGACGGCTGTTTTTATTGCGGAGATCGCGCCAAAAAATGCGGTAAAAGTAATTAAGCCAGCGGTGGAGCTGTTGGCGGGAATTCCCTCAGTTCTTTACGGTGCCTTCGGTCTGGGCGTGATTGTTCCTTTGATCCGCGAGATTTCACCGGAAGTGCAGGGACAGTCCCTTCTGGCGGTTATCATTGTATTGACGATCATGGTACTGCCTACGATCGTTTCGCTGTCCGAGGCAGCAATCAAAGCGGTTCCAAAATCTTACCGTGAAGCTTCTCTTGGACTCGGCGCTTCAAAGATGCAGACAATTTTTAAGGTTGTTGTGCCGGCGGCGAAATCTGGTATTCTTTCGGCGGCGGTTCTTGGAATCGGCCGTGCCATCGGCGAGACCATGGCGGTTATGATGATCGCCGGAAACCCGACTCAGGGCCTTCCCGACAGCATATGGTCCATGGTAAGACCGCTGACAACGAATATCGCGATGGAAATGAGCTATTCTTCCGGACGTCAGCAGGAAATGCTGTTCGCCACCGGCGTGATTCTGTTTGTTTTCATTATGATTGTAAACTTGACGCTGATTAGACTTACCCATAAGGCAGGTGAAAAGGACAAATGAGCAGGAAAACAAAAGACAGGCTTACCCAGGCGGCGGTGTACGGCTCCGCGGGCCTGACGGTTGTGATACTGGTACTGATTATCGGTTTTATTGTGATAAGGGGACTTCCGGGTATAAATTTGTCCTTCCTGACCAGAAGCTGGGAGGACGAGACAACCTACATTTTATTGGATACGGATTTGACGGAGGACGCGATTCAGGCCGGAACCATCGATGAACTGGGCGTAACGCTGACAGAGGATGAAACCGGGCTTCTGGTGGAAAATCTGGATTCGGATTCCCCGCTGAAAAGCGCTTCGAACATTCAGGGAGATCCCTTTGAAGTGAAAACAGGGGATTACATTACCCGCGCCACCGAGGAGGACAACGGACAGCTCCGCCTGCGTGTGGAACGGCCCGGCGGCGGTATTGTCCCGATGCTGGTGACGACCATCTATATGATCCTGCTGTCTCTGCTGGTGGCGGCCCCCATCGGTATTTTTTCCGCGGTGTATTTGATCGAGTACGCGAAGCCCGGAAAGATTATGACGCTGATTCACTTTGCCATTGAAAACCTGGCAGGTATTCCTTCGATTATTTACGGTTTGTTCGGCTGCCTGTTCTTTGTTCGGGTATGTCATTTCCAGTATTCGCTGCTGGCAGGCGCGCTTACTTTGAGTATTATGCTTCTTCCGACGATCATTACGACCACCGAGGAATCGTTGAAGGCCATTCCGCGGACATATCGGGAATCTTCGCTGGGACTTGGAGCTACCAAGCTGCAGACGGTAACCAAGGTGGTGCTTCCAAATGCCCTTCCCGGTATTCTGGTGGCAGTGCTGCTGGCTATGGGAAGAATTGTAGGTGAATCCGCCGCCCTTCTGCTTACGGCAGGTACGGTGGCCAGTATTCCCACTGCTCTTTGGGGAAACGCGGCCAGCGGCGCGACCCTGACCATTAAGATGTACACCCTGATGAAGGAGGAGAATGATTTGACAACAGCCTGCGCGATTGGTATTGTGCTGCTGGTGATTGTCATTGTCCTGAACTTTGCTTCAAAGATGATTACGAAGAAATTGATGTCGAAAAAAGGAGAGTAAACCATGGAAGGAACGGCAATGCCCAAATTTACTATAAAGGATCTTGACCTTTATTACGGGGATTTTAAGGCGCTGAACAAAATTAATATGGAAATTCCGCAAAAGCAGATTGTTGCCTTTATTGGCCCTTCCGGATGTGGAAAATCCACGTTTTTGAAGACGCTCAATCGGATGAACGATCTGATCGAGGGTGTGCGCATCGAAGGGAAGGTACTGCTTGATAATACGGATATTTACAGCGATATTGATGTGATTAAGCTCAGACAGAGGGTCGGCATGGTTTTCCAGCAGCCAAATCCCTTCCCTATGAGTATTTACGATAATGTCGCCTATGGCCCCAGAATCCACGGAATCAAGAAGAAAGCTCAGCTGGACGAGATTGTTGAGCGAAGCCTGAAACAGGCGGCGATCTGGGATGAGGTAAAGGATCGTCTGAAGAAGAATGCTCTGGGAATGTCCGGCGGACAGCAGCAGAGAATCTGTATCGCCAGAGCGCTGGCCGTGGAACCCGAAGTGATCCTGATGGATGAGCCCACCAGCGCCCTGGACCCCATCTCCACACTGAAGATTGAGGATCTGGCCGTGGAGCTTAAACAGAAGTACACGATTGTCATTGTTACCCATAATATGCAGCAGGCCAGCCGTATTTCCGATAAGACGGCCTTCTTCCTGACCGGAGATGTAATCGAGTATGGCGAAACCTCGCAGATCTTCAATAACCCCAGGGAAAAGAAGACAGAAGAGTACATTACGGGCCGTTTTGGTTGATAAAAGAGCGGAAATGTGATATAAATAGAGTATAAAAAATTAAGGAGAGCAGGATCATGACTACCAGAAAAGTGTATGCAGAGGAGCTGAATGAGCTTGCGCTGGAGGTAAGCAAAATGGGCGGCCAGCTTGAGCATATGATTGATGAGGTCAGCGAGGCCTTGAAGAATATGGATTCCAAGCTGGCTGAAAAGATTATGAAAGAGGACGACATTGTGGATGACATGGAGCGGAAGATTGAAAAGGCATGTATCCGCATTGTGGCCAAACAGCAGCCGGTGGCGACGGATCTGCGCCGCGTTACGTCTGTGATGAGACTGATTTCCGATATTGAGCGGGTTGCGGATCACTGCAGCGATATCTCCGAGTATATCCTGGAAATCAACGAGGACACACCGGTGAAGGCGCCGGAGATGCTGTTCACCATGCTGGAGGATGTGAAGAAGATGGCGGTTGACACCATCGACAGCTTCGTGGAGGAGGACCTGGAAAAAAGCAAGCGGGTAGCCGGAAGCGACGATAAGATCGACAACTATTTCCTGCAGATCAAGGATAACCTGTGCAAATCCATGCATGAAGACATTGAGCATATCAAAACCTATGTCGATTACCTGATGATTACGAAATATGTGGAGAGAATGGCGGATCACTGCACGAATATCGCGGAGTGGGTAAGCTTTATTATCACCGGAGATCTGGATCAGTATATGAACAGCTGACCTTCGCGGGCTGAATATTATACGGCAGACGCTTTTAAAGGAAGTGTCTGCCCTTTTTTTGTGAAAAAGATTGACATAAACCCCCATAAACTACTATAATGAGAATGATTGAGAAAAAGGCTGCAACGGGGAGGAGACCCATGAGAGTCATTTCAGGTACAGCAAAAAGCCTGCCTCTTAAAACGGTTCCGGGCATGGACACCAGGCCCACCACGGACCGGATTAAGGAGACCCTTTTTAATATGCTTGCGCCTTATGTACAGGGCGCGCGTTTCCTGGATCTGTTCGCGGGAAGCGGCGCTATCGGCATAGAGGCTTTAAGCCGCGGAGCTCACGAAGCGGTGTTTGTGGAAAAAAACCGAAGGGCTGTTCAGTGCATCCGGGAGAATCTGGAGTTTACCAGGCTTTCCAAGGAGGCGGAGGTTTTACAGGAGGATGTGTTTGCCGCTCTGGAACGGCTGGAAAGAAGGGCCGGGGAGCTGTCCATTTCCCGGGACGGCGGCCGGCCGTATATCTTCGATGTGGTTTTTCTGGATCCGCCTTACAACTGCCTTTTGGAGAAGCAGGTGCTGGAGGTTCTGGCCCATTCCTGTCTCATAGACGGGGACAGTCTGATCGTGGCGGAAGCATCTTTGCAGACCGCATTCGATTATCTTGAAGCGCTGGGCTTTGAACAGATAAAATTAAAAAAATATAAGACAAACGTTCATCTGTTCTGCAGGCGGGCGTAAAGCCGGATTGGAGCAGGCTCCCAAATGGCCTGAATGACGCAGCCAATGCGGTCAGGAGGAGAAAAACATGAGAATAGCAGTTTATCCGGGAAGCTTTGATCCGGTGACATTCGGCCATCTGGATGTGATCCGGCGTTCCGCGCGCCTTGTGGACGAGCTGGTGGTGGGTGTCCTGCATAACAGCGCAAAAACGCCGTTGTTTTCTGCGGAAGAACGTGTTAATATATTAGAGGAAGTGACGAAGGACATTCCAAATGTCCGAATTGAGTCGTTTTCCGGCTTGTCCGTTGAGTTTGCCAGAAAGTGCGGCGCGCAGTTTATCGTGCGCGGTCTGCGGGCGATCACGGATTTTGATTATGAACTTCAGATGGCACAGACAAACAGTGTGCTGAATCCCGATATTGATACGATTTTTCTTACCACGAGTCTCCAGTACGCGTATTTGAGTTCGTCTACTGTAAAAGAACTGGCGGCTTATGGAGGGGATGTTTCCAAATCGGTTCCCCCGGCTGTGGTGGATCGTCTGTACAGCAGATTTGGGAAAGCTATGAATAATGAAAAGTAAGGAGAGAGTGATATGAGCAGCAGAATTGAGCAGATCATCGAAGAAATCGAGGAGTACGTTGACAGTTGTAAGTTTCAGCCGCTGTCATCTACGAAAATCGTTGTAAATAAAGAGGAGCTTGAGGAGCTCCTTCGGGAGCTTCGCATGAAGACTCCGGATGAGATCAAGCGTTATCAGAAGATCATCAGCAACAAGGACGCCATTCTCCAGGATGCTCAGGCAAAGGCGGACAAGCTGATTGCCGAGGCCACGGAGCGCACCCAGCGCATGGTGGATGAGAGCGAAGTGATGCAGCAGGCCAATGCCCAGGCCCAGGAGCTTCTGGACCGGACGAACCAGCAGGCGCAGCAGATACTGGACAATGCCACCAATGACGCGAACAATATCCGTATGGGCGCCCTCCAGTACACGGACGAGATGCTGGCGAACCTGGAAAAGATTATGAGTCACACCATCGATTCTGCCGGTACGAAGTACAACAACTTTATTAATTCCATACAGTCCTGCTACGATATTGTAAATAAGAACCGCAGGGAGCTCTCTCCCCAGGCGGCTCCCACCAACTATACCACAGAGCCGGATACCATGGGGCTTGACGAAGAGGAACCTCTGGACTAAGGCTGCAGGATGCCCAGGATTTGCAGAAGAAAAACCGTGAGGCCGCCGCACACAGCGAGGGCCAGCCTGGAAACAATATATTTTTTTATGCTTAATCCGGAACCCTTCAGTACGCTTGCTGTCTGGGCCAGTGTACAAAGACCGCCGAAAATGACCATGGAAATGATTGCAGGGAGAAGCAGGGGGGCAGTGAGGGTGTCTGCCGTCCGGTCGATTCCTCCCGTCAGTTCCAGAATTCCCGTAAGGAGACAGAGCGTTTCCCGGGAGAGAAAGGGCAGGCATTCCAGTATTTTGGCGAGGATGGAAAAGAGGATGATATATCCTCCCAGTTTTATGAGTGTAATTGCGGCATCGTAGATACAGGCATCCAGCAGCCCGAAGGTGATTTGGGAGCTGGATGCCTTTTCCGTCTCAGGTACCTTCGGCCCGGGCGGAAGCAGGCTGACGGACAGACAGCCGTACAGCAGCGGAAGTCCGTAGATGATTCCCAGAAGGATGGGGGCCTGGCTGTCCATGCCCAGGTTTTGATGGATTAGAAAGGTGAGGACAAAGCCGGGGCTCGCGTTGTTGCAGAAGCTTAACAGACACTGTCCTTCCCGCGCTGAGATTTTCCCGTTCCGGCGCAGATCCCCCAGGATCTTCGCCCCAGTGGGAAAGCCGCAGAGCATTCCGGCGGTCAGGGCAAAGAGACCGCCCCAGGACAGCTTTTTGAAAGGGCCGGGGAGCCGTTTCGCTAGCCGGGAGAGGGAGGAGAGCATGCCGGACTGGATGCAGAAGCCGGAGAGAATTAAAAAGGGAAGAAGTGTGGGTACCAGAGTATGAAACCAAAGGGTCAGGCCATAGGCGGAGGCTTCCAGAGCCGGAGCGGGCCTGGAAGCCAGAAAGCCGAAAACCAGGGCTGTGAGGCAGGTATAAAGGACACGCATGATATGCAGGTACCATTTTCGTTTTTTACAGTATATGGGGAGTGAACGCGAGTTTTTCCAGTTCTATTTGAAGGACAGCGCGCATATATCATATAGGAGGCGCAAAAGCAAAGCATCTGTGGAAAAACAGAATAATGTAAGGAGAGGTTTATGGAAATACAATTATGGAGAGAAATTTTAACCCCATACGATCAGGCGGTAAAGGAGCTGATCGTTAAGTTTGAACACTTGATAAAAGAACATAAGGAGAAGGGGATTTACTGCCCCATTGAACAGGTAAAGGGGCGGCTGAAAGCGATTTCCAGTATTCTGGATAAAGCGCAGAAAAAGAACATTGAGATCAGCCAGATCGAAAAGAAGCTGGACGATATTGCCGGGATAAGGCTGATCTGTCAGTTTGTGGAGGATATTTACAAGGTGGTGGAGATTATCCGGAAGCGCAGCGACCTGCGGGTGGTCAGCGAGAAGGATTACATAAACCACATGAAGGACAGCGGCTACCGGAGCTATCATATCATTGCCGAGTACGATGTGGAGACTTTAAAGGGTCATAAGACCATTAATGTGGAAATTCAGATCCGGACGCTGGCTATGGACTTCTGGTCCACCATCGAGCATTCCCTTCAGTATAAATATAAAAAAAATATTCCGGATCACATCCGGGAGCGGCTGAGCCGGGCGGCTGACGCCATTATTGTCCTGGATAATGAGATGAGCTCTGTGCGGAGCGAGATCATGGATGCCCAGAATTCTTTCCTGATTCAGGCGAATATGGTGGCGGACATTCTCACGAACATCCAGAACCTGTATCATCTGGCAAATAAGCGGGAAATGCTGAAAATCCAGGATGAGTTTTACCGCATTTACAAGGAGGATAACCTGGAGCATCTGGAGCGCTTCCGCCGGGAACTGGATTTGATGGCGGAGGGCTATCGGGCCCAGTCCTACCACTGAGCTTTGAAGGGAGGAAACAGTTTATGAAGCTGCCGGAGCAGTTTCAGGAGCAGATGAAAGCCCTTCTGGGGGCAGAATACCAGGATTATGAGGAGAGCTTTGGCCAGGAACGCAGCTTTGGCCTGCGGGTAAACCGCAAAAAGATTTCGGTGGAGGACTTTCTGGACCGGGTGTCCTTTTCTCTGTCAAAGGTGCCCTGGACGGAGAATGGATTTTATTATCGGGAAGATGAGCCGGTAACCAGGCATCCGTATTATTACGCGGGCCTTTATTATATCCAGGAGCCAAGCGCCATGATGCCGGCCCGCTGTCTGCCGGTAAGGCCCGGGGACCGGGTTTTGGATCTGTGCGCGGCTCCGGGGGGAAAGTCCACGGAGCTGGGGGCCAGACTTGAGGGCAGGGGACTGCTGGTTTCCAATGACATCAGCCGTTCCAGAGCGCAGGCGCTATTGAAAAACCTGGAGCTTTTCGGCATTTCGAATCTGCTGGTCACCAGCGAGACGCCTGGGAAGCTTCTGGGCTGTTTCCCGGAATATTTTGACAAGATCCTGACGGACGTGCCCTGTTCAGGGGAAGGCATGTTCCGGCGGGAGCCGGGGATGATCAAAAGCTGGATGGAGAGAGGGCCGGAGTATTATATTCCGATTCAGAGGGAAATCCTGGAAGCGGCAGTCGGCATGCTGGCTCCCGGAGGGATGCTTTTGTATTCCACCTGCACCTTTAACCGGGAGGAGGACGAGGGCAATATTTCCTGGCTTCTGGAACGGCACCCGGAGATGTCCCTGGAACCGGTGGAATGGCAGGAGGGCTTTTCCGCCGGATTTTTGGAGCATACCGTGCGGATCTGGCCACATAAGGTACGGGGCGAAGGACATTTCGCGGCTCTGTTGAAAAAGAAAGGGAGCGTCCAGCGGGAAGTGGCGGCTGCGCAGAAAAGCCGGACAGTCATGCCTGTGACAGCGAGAAGGGACAAGGCCGGAGACGTTTCCCGTCAGGCTATGTCGGAGCTTTCGGAATTTCTGGACGGGATGTCCTTTCCGGAAAAAGAGAGCGGAAAGCTTGAGATCCGGGGCGGGAAAGCGTATCTTCTGCCGGAGGCGTTTCCGGCTCTTCCCGGTATCCGGCTTCTGCGGACAGGCCTGTATCTGGGCGATCTGAAAAAGGAGCGGTTCGAGCCGTCCCAGGCCCTGGCCATGTGTCTGAGGGCCGAAGGGGTATCAAAGGCCCTGGATTTGCCGCTGGAGGATGAGCGGGCGATCCGCTACCTGAAAGGAGAAACTCTGGAAACGGATAACTCCAGAGGATGGATACTGGTCTGTACGGACGGGTTTGGCCTGGGATGGGCCAAGGCCGCCGGAGGGACTTTAAAGAATAAATATTGCGCGGGATGGAGAATGCAGTGATGGGAAAGATACGTCTGGACAAGTATCTGGCGGATGCCGGAGAGGGAACCAGAAGCCAGGTTAAGGAGCTGATCCGCAGGGGTCAGGTTCTTGTAGACGGCGTCTGTGTGAAAACACCGGAATATAAACTGGACACCGATACGGCAAAGGTGATGTGCCGGGGAAAGGAGCTGAGCCGGGAAGGGCTTGTTTATTATCTTTTCCACAAGCCGGCGGGCTGTCTGACGGCCACGGAGGATGTCTCCCAGCCGGTGGTGATGGATTATCTGAAGGAAGCCCCCGGCAAGGGACTTTTTCCCGTAGGAAGGCTTGACAAGGACACGGAAGGGCTTCTGCTGATTACCAACGACGGGGAGCTGGCCCACGGACTTCTGTCTCCCAGACGTCATGTGGAGAAAACCTATTACGTGGAGGTACGGGGCGTTCTTACGGAAAAAGAGGAGGAGCTTTTCGCCTCCGGCATGGAGATCGGCGATGAAAAACCTGCTCTTCCTGCCCGTCTGGATATTCTGGAAAGCGGCCGGCGCTCAAAGGCCCGGGTGACGATCCGGGAGGGACGGTATCACCAGATAAAACGGATGTTCGCCGCGGCGGGAATGGAAGTGACTTATCTGAAACGGCTGTCCATGGGAGGGCTGACCCTTCCGGAGGAGCTGGGAAAAGGGGCCTTTCGGGCATTGACTTTGGAGGAAGTCCGGAGGCTGAAAGAGGCCGCGGCAGGCGGCCGGATAAGTGAAGAAAAACCCGGGCCGCCGGCCTGACTGGGACAGAAAAATTACGACAGAGGAAAAGGAGACGGAAGATGAAGCAGAAAAAAGCAGTGCTGTTTGACATGGACGGAACCCTGGTGGACTCCATGTGGATGTGGGAGGATATTGACATTGAATATCTGGGACGCTTTGGAATCTCTCTGCCATCGGATCTGCAGAAGGCCATCGAGGGCATGAGCTTTTCGGAGACGGCGGCTTATTTTAAGGAGCGCTTTTCCCTTCCGTGTACTTTGGAAGAGATTAAGGCGGACTGGAACCGGATGGCCTATGAAAAGTACGCCAGGGAAGTTCCCTTAAAGCCCGGCGCCGGACGCTTTCTGGCGGAGATGAAGAGACAGGGGATTCCCATGGGGATTGCCACCAGCAACAGCATGGAGCTTGTGCGGGCGGTGCTGGGCCGGCATAGAATTGCGGACTGCTTTGGAACTATCTGCATCGGCTGCCAGGTGGCAAAGGGCAAGCCTGCGCCGGATATTTATTTAAAGGCGGCTGCGGATCTTGGGGTGCGGCCGGAGGAGTGTCTGGTTTTTGAGGACGTTCCCATGGGCATTCTGGCGGGGAAAAATGCCGGGATGGAGGTATGCGCCGTGGAGGATGCGTTTTCCGAGGACCAGCGGGAGGAAAAGCGGCGGCTGGCGGACTATTATATACGCAGCTACGATGAAATACTGGATGGAACCTATGAGGTTTTGTAGAACGCCTGCCGCGAAAAGCGCGCCGGGACGGAGGTACGGAATATGAGCAGAGGTTTTTTACCCATATCCCGGAAGGATATGGAGGAGCGGGGAATTGACCAGCTTGATTTTGTCTATGTGAGCGGAGACGCCTATGTGGATCATCCCTCTTTTGGAACGGCGATTATTACGCGCATGCTGGAAGCAAACGGGTTTTCCGTGGGAATTATCGCGCAGCCGGACTGGAAGGATGACGCAAGCATTGCGATTTTGGGAAAACCGAGACTGGGTTTTCTGGTAAGCGCCGGAAACATGGATTCCATGGTGAACCATTACGCGGTGTCCAAAAAGCGGAGGAAAACGGATGCCTATACGCCCGGCGGGCTCATGGGAAAACGGCCTGACCGGGCTGTGATTGTCTATGGAAACCTGATTCGCCGGACATACAAGGATGTTCCGGTGATTATAGGGGGTATCGAGGCATCTCTGCGCCGCCTGGCCCACTATGACTACTGGGAGGACCGCATACGGCGTTCAGTCCTTCTTGACTCAGGGGCAGATCTTCTGTCTTACGGAATGGGAGAGCACAGCATTCTGGAAATCGCCCAGGCTTTGGATGCCGGGATTGCCGTCCGGGACATTACCTTTGTGCGGGGGACGGTTTTTCGGGCAAAAAGTCTGGAAAATGTGTACGACTACGAGCTGCTGCCGTCCTATGAGGAGCTTTTGGAGGATCGGACAGCCTATGCCAGGAGCTTTGGAATCCAGTATAAAAATACGGATCCTTATTCCGGAAGGCGGCTGGCGGAGCCGTATCCGGACGGGATTTACGTGGTGCAGAACCCGGCGGCAGAGCCCCTGACCAGGCAGGAGATGGACGACATCTACGCGTATCCCTACATGCGCGCCTGGCATCCCTCCTATGAGGCGGCTGGCGGGGTTCCCGCGGCCCAGGAAATCCAGTTCAGCCTGGTGAGCTGCCGGGGGTGCTTTGGCGCCTGCAATTTCTGTGCTCTGACCTTCCACCAGGGCCGGATTATCCAGTCCAGGAGCCAGGAGTCCATTCTGGCCGAGGCCAGGCTTCTGACGGAGGAGAAAGATTTTAAAGGATATATTCACGATGTGGGAGGCCCCACGGCAAACTTCCGGGTTCCCGCCTGCAAAAAGCAGGAGACAAAGGGCGCCTGCCGGGACCGTCAGTGCCTGTTTCCAAAGCCCTGTCCGAATCTGCGGGCGGACCACAGCGATTATCTGGAGCTGCTTCAAAGGCTGCGGGCCCTGCCGGGAATCAAAAAGGTGTTCGTCCGCTCCGGGATTCGGTTTGATTACCTGCTGTGCGACAAGGACGACCGGTTTTTCCGGGAGCTGGTAAAGTATCATATCAGTGGGCAGCTGAAAGTGGCGCCGGAGCATGTGTCCGACCGGGTTCTCGCCTGTATGGGCAAGCCTCCGCACCGGGTATACCAGGAGTTCGCCAAGAAATACCAGAGGCTGAACCGGGAAGAGGGGATGAACCAGTATCTGGTTCCCTATCTGATGTCCTCCCATCCGGGCTGTACCATGAAGGACGCTGTGGAACTGGCCTGCTACCTGCACTCTATCGGCCATATGCCCGAGCAGGTTCAGGATTTCTATCCGACGCCTTCCACGGTGTCCACCTGCATGTATTATACGGGGCTGGACCCCAGGACCATGGAAAAGGTCTATGTTCCCAGGGATCCCCATGAAAAGGCCATGCAGCGGGCGCTGATGCAGTACCGCAGGCCGGAAAACCGAGCGTTGGTGGAGGAGGCCCTGCGTGCGGCCGGGAGAGAAGACCTGATCGGGTACGGGAAGGAATGTCTGATACGACCGGCGGGCAAAAAGACGCGGGTATCCGGCTACCGGGCCGGACGAAACGCCGGCGTATCCGCATCCGGCCGCGGAGAATACCGCGGAACGGGCGGCTCCGGCGAGGGACGCAAGGGGGCAGGTGTGCGCTTTTTCGAAAACCGAGAACAGACAGGCGAACGGTTCCGGGAAGACCGTGAACGGACAGAAGAACGGTTCCGGAAAGACCGTGAACGAAGAGGAGAGCGGATGGGCGGAAGCGGGGGAGCTTCCGGGAAAAAGACCATCCGGAATATACACAAAAAAAAGAGGCGATGATGAGATTGAAAATTGCTGTGATAACCGGAGCGTCCTCCGGGATGGGCCGGGAGTTTGCCCGGCAGATCAGCCGCTGCTATCCATGGCTGGATGAACTGTGGCTTCTGGGAAGGAATCGGCAGCGGCTGGAGGCTGTCAAGGAGACACTTGAGATGGAGGATCTTCCCCGAAAAATGAGAATCCGCCTGATTCCCTGCGACCTGGGAACCAGGGCGGGCAGAGACGTGGTGCAGGGCTGGCTTATGAAGGAATGCCCGGCCATTAAGCTTTTAGTCAACGCCGCCGGAACGGGCGTGATCGGCAGGATCAGCCGTCTTCCAGTGACGGAGCAGACGGAAACGGTCCGGGTAAACTGCGAAGCTCTGACGGCGGTGACGTGTATGTGTCTGCCGTATCTGAAAAAAGGAAGCCATATCATCCAGATGGCCTCCGCGGCCGCGTTTTTCCCTCAGCCCGGATTTGCTGTCTACGCGGCGTCCAAATCCTATGTTTTAAGCTTTTCCCTGGCGCTGCGCCGGGAAATGGCGGATCAGGGGGTTACGGTGACCGCGGTCTGTCCGGGACCGGTGGACACCCCGTTCTTCGGCCACGCGGAGACTTACGAAAAGCGGCCTGCCTATAAGCAGAAGGCCATGGCGGATCCCAAAAAGGTGGTGAGGCAAGCCATTGAGGACGCGGCAGTGGGAAGATCCATGTCCATCTACGGAGCCCCTGCCAAGGCTTTGGCGGCTGCCTGCCGCCTGCTTCCCCAGAGCTTTCTGACCTGGGCCGCGGATTCCCTGAAAAATCTGTGACGAAGGGGCCGGGACAGTCCCGGACAGAAGCTGCTCGGCGGGCGGCGGATTTTATACAGAAAAGAGGAAACTATGAGAGGAATAGGAAAGAAACGAATCCCGAAAGGGCAGCCGGGCTATATCCGCTCGGAGAAGGTACGGCGCTCCCTG
>DVIQ01000020.1 GCA_018711185.1 Candidatus Limivivens intestinipullorum
GGTAAAAGCAGGCGTGTCTGCTATTGCGATAATCCCTGTACGGAATCTTCCTGCGGCAGGATGTTTTATCTTTATCCTGAGAAAAACCTGCGTGCCTATCCCGGTACAATCCGTGGTACGGATGAATGGGATGCCACCTACAAAGTCAGAGTAACTGTTGAGAAATCCATCAACCATTTCAAAGACAGTTTTTGTGTTGCCGGACGTAAAACCCAGAATGAGAAAACGCTTCATGCCGACCTGCTTCTTGCCGGAATTACCCAGCTCATTACGGTAATGGTTGCCGACAAACTGCACAAGCATCAATATATCCGCAGTTTAAAGCCCCTGATTGCATAACCTCAGACGCCACATACTATTTCACAGGCAGATATCCCTATCTGCTTTGTTTTCATGTCTCAAAATCCTGTTATCCGCATCCACCTCCTGAAAATCCGGTCATACAGGATCTTTACCTCGCTGGAATCAATCTTGCAAACCTGTTTCGCAATTGCCTAACATAGAATTTTCGCAGCAGTTCAGCCCAGGTCTGCGCACATGCTGCGCGGACCGTAAGAAAATGATTCAGGAGTGCAAAATCCCATCGCCGCAGGCGATTTTAAATGGATTTTGCATGTAACGGTTCAGCAGAGCTGAACTGTTACGATTTTTCTCTCTTTTAGAGTATGGTAGCATGAAATAGAATCGGGTACAAGCGGGTTTTCCAAGGATCATTCCTATAAAATTTGGGATAGATTTTCCGGGTTCGTGCAGCATGTGCGCAGACCTGTGATAAACTGCTGCAGAGGCGCTAAGATTCTGCAATATAGACTGGACTTTTCTATGGAAATGCAGTACATTAGTATGGAAATCGCTGGATGGGAAAAAGCGTATAAAAGCGGTTTCAATTACGCAGAATAAAGGCAGCGGTTCAGCAGGCAATCTGGTTCGCGAAGCGAACTCTGAATGCCAGAGCGCCCGCTGCCGGTCAGGAAGTGACCAGTAGCGAATGATTTCGGAAGGAGGGAATTGTTTGGCGAAGGAAATTATTGAGCGAATCCGTCAGGCTGAGGCGGAGGCCGAAAGCATAGAAGCGGCTGCCGCCCGGGAGGCAAAGGAGATGAAAGAAAAGGCCGTCCGGGAAGCCGCGGCGGAAAGACAGAAGGCTCTGGAAAGGGCGGAAGCGGAAAACGCGTCAGCCCTCGCGCAGGCGGAAGCCCGGTGCAGGGCCATGATGGACGAGGCCCTGGCTTTGGAAGCCGAGGAGGAGGCCAGGATCTGCCTGTCCGCGAATGAAAAAAGAAAGCAGGCAGTGCGGGAAATGATTGCGGCGCTGATTTGAGAGGAGGCGGTTTATCTTGGCTGTATTGCCTATGAAAAAGGCGCTGATCTGCGGATTGAAGGAGGATCGTAAGGGAACCCTGGAGTTTCTGCAGCGGCAGGAAATTCTGGAGATAAGCTGTGAGAATCCCGGAGACGATCTGTTCCAGAGAATGGATACGGCGGCCTCCAGATCGGAGTTTGAACGTAAGTCAGACGCCGCCGCGCAGGCTCTCGCGGTTCTGGATACATACGAACCGGAGAAAAAGGGCCTGCTGGATTCCTTTGCGGGGAGAGAACCCATATCTCTGGAAGTCTATGAGGAGCTGGCCGGCCGCCGGGAGGAGATTCAGAAAACGGCGGAGCGGCTTTTGGAGCTTTCAAAAGAGATTCAGGAGAGAAAGGCGGAGCTTCCCAAGCTGCACCGGCGGAGGGAGGCTTTGACGCCTTGGATGGAGTTCGATCTTCCCCTGGATTTTTCCGGGACAAAGACCACGGCGGCTTTTGCAGGCGCCATTCCCCGGGAAATCAGCCGGGAAGAGCTGGAGAGATCCGTACTGGAAGAAGCGGCAGCCGAGGCAGGCGCCCGGGAGGTCCCGGCGCAGATTTCGGTTGTGAGCGTTTCGAAGGAGCAGACCTGCTTTTTTGTAGTCTGCGCCGCTCAGGACGGGCCGTTTATGGATCTGGCGTTGAAGAAGCTGGGCTTTATCCGGGCCCCGCTGTCCTCTGAGATTCCGGCTGTTCAAAACCGGAAATTAGAGGAGGAAATCCGCCGTTTGGGTGAGGAAAACGCCAGGGCTGAGGAGGAAATTCGCTCCATGGCGAAGGAACGGGAAAAGCTGAAGTTCCTGGCAGACTACTACGCCATGCGGGAAGAAAAATACCAGGTGCTTTCAAAGCTGGCCCAGTCCAGAAGCGTCTTTTTGATTACCGGCTTTGTGCCGGCCAGGGACGCGGGAAACCTGGAGCGCGGCCTTACGTCCCGGTATCCGGTGTATGTGGAATTTACGGACCCGGACGAGGAAGAAGATGTGCCGGTTCTGCTGCAGAATAACAAATTCGCGGAGCCGGTGGAGGGGATTGTGGAGAGCTACAGTCTTCCGGGAAAGGGAGAGATGGATCCCACGGCTATCACGGCCCCCTTTTATTACGTACTTTTCGGACTGATGCTGTCCGACGCGGCTTACGGGCTGATTATGGTGTTTGGCTGCGCCTATTGCCTGAAGAAATTTAAAAATATGGAGCCAGGGATGCGAAAGACGCTGAAGATGTTCCTGTACAGCGGGATATCCACCACCTTCTGGGGAGTCCTATTCGGCAGCTTTTTCGGGGACGCGGTGAATGTCATCGCCACCACCTTTTTTGACAGGCCGGATATCCGGCTGGCGCCTTTGTGGTTCGAACCGGTGGCCATGCCTATGAAGATGCTGGTGTTTTCCTTTGCCTTCGGCATTGTCCACCTGTTCGCGGGGCTGGGGGCAAAGCTGTATTCCTGCATAAAGAGCGGACATATTCTGGACGGCATATACGACGCGGTATTCTGGTATCTTCTGGTAGGAGGAGCCATCGTCTATATTTTGACTATTGACATGTTTACGGAGATGTTTGAACTGGGCTTCACGCTTCCGGCGTCTGTGGGAAATGTGGCCGCCGCGGCGGCTCTGGTGGGTCTGGTGGGAATCATCCTGACCAATGGGCGGGAGTCTAAAAACTGGGGAAAGCGGATCGCCAAAGGCCTTTACGGAGCGTACGGGATTACCTCGTATCTGAGCGATATCCTCTCTTACTCAAGGCTTCTGGCCCTGGGACTGGCAACCAGTGTTATCTCCACCGTGTTTAATCAGATGGGAAGTATGCTGGGAAATTCTATACCGGGCATGATTCTGTTTATTCTGGTGTTCGTCATCGGCCATGCCCTGAATCTGGCTATCAATGCCATGGGGGCCTATGTGCACACCAACCGGCTCCAGTTCGTGGAGTTTTTCGGAAAGTTTTATGAAGGCGGCGGAAGAAAATTTTCGCCCTTTGCCATCCATACAAAATATTTTAAAGTCAAGGAGGACCATTAGTTATGGAAAATATTGGTGTTGTATTAGCGCTGGCGGGCGCGGTTTTAGCGGCTTTAGTGGCGGGCATCGGCTCTGCCGTAGGCGTTGGAATGGCCGGAGAGGCCGCCGCGGGAGTGGTGACGGAGGATCCCTCCAAGTTCGGTAAGGTACTGCTTCTTCAGCTTCTGCCGGGTACCCAGGGTATTTACGGTCTGCTGATCGGCTTTGTGACCCTGACCCAGATCGGCATCATGGGCGGAAGCTCTGATATTTCCTGGGTTAAGGGCGTGCTCTATCTGGTGGCCTGCCTTCCCATGGCTTTTGTGGGCTATAAGTCCGCGATCCGCCAGGCAAGGGCGTCGGTGGCTTCCATTGGCATTGTGGCAAAGAGACCGGACCAGTTCGGTAAGGCCCTGATTTTCCCGGCTATGGTAGAAACCTACGCGATTCTGGCCCTTTTGATCTCCATTCTCGCGATCTTCGGCATCAACGGATTGAATGTATAAGGAAGATGCCGCCTTGCGGACGGCAAGTATATCGCGCGGCATGGAAAGGAGAACATAATATGGCGGGATTAGACACCATAACCGCCCGTATTCTGGAGGAAGCCCGCCAGAGGGCGGAAACGGTCCTTAAAGAAGCCAGGGCGGAAGCAGAGCAGCTGCGCGCCAGGTCCCGGACACAGACGGAAAAGGAGTGCCGGGAGAAAAAGGAGCGCGGCGACGCCAGGGTACAGGAGCTTTTGGAGCGCGGACGGTCCGCCGCGGAGCTGGAAAAGCGCCGCAGAATCCTGGCGTATAAACAGCAGCTGCTCCATGAGGTCATGGAGGAGGCGTATTCCCTGCTTCTTCGGCTGGAGCAGGAGGAGTATTTTCGGCTGGTGGAAAAAATGGCGGTAAAAGCGGCGGAACCGGGAGAAGGCGTCCTTTACTTTTCCGGCAGGGATCTGGAAAGGATGCCCCGGGACTACGAAAAACGGCTGAACGCGGCTCTTGGAGAAGGAGCCAGCGTTCGTATTTCGCGGGAAGCCAGAGATATCGAAGGCGGTTTCATTCTGGCCTATGGAGGAATTGAGGAGAACCGTACCTTCCGGGCGCTGTTTGAGGCGGACAGGGAAGCGATGCAGGATCTTGCGTCGCGTATCCTGTTTTCATAGGATCGGGAGGAAGAAGCATGGCAGAAAACCAATATATTTACGCGGTTGCCCGCGTTCGGTCCAGAGAACAGAGTCTTCTGACCGAGGCCTTCTTTTCCCAGCTTGTCCAGGCGGCGGATTATAACGCGTGCATGCGGCTTTTGAAGGAAAAGGGCTGGGGAGCGGAGACGGCTCTGGATCCGGAGGACATGCTTGCGGCCCAGAGAGAAAAGACCTGGAGCTTTCTGAAGGAGATTGTGGGGGACACTTCCATTTTCAACGTGTTTTTGTATGGAAACGACTACCATAATCTGAAGGCGGCCATAAAGGAGGCCTATACCGGAAAGGATTTTCCGGATCTGTACATGAAAGAGGGAGCCGTGGATTACCGGGTGATCCGAAAGGCAGCGGCGGAAAATGATTTTCAGGCTCTGCCGGAGGAGATGCGCGGCTGCGCGGCGGAGGCCGCGAAGGTTCTGGCCCACACCGGGGACGGGCAGCTTTGCGATGTGATTATCGACCAGGGAGCGCTGACGGCCATCCGCCAGGCGGGAGAAGCCTCCGGGGATGATTTCCTGAAGCTTTACGGAGAGCTTACGGCTGCGGCCGGGAATATCCGGATCGCGGCGCGGGCTGCCCGCACGGGAAAAGACGAGGCGTTTCTTGGCCGGGCGCTGGCAGACTGCAGAACTTTGAATAAGGAAGAACTGATCCGGGCGGCGGCAAAAGGAGAGGCCGCTGTGGCGGATTATCTGGAAAAAACAGAGTACCGGGAGGCTGCCGGAGAGCTTCGCAAATCCGTCCGGGCCTTTGAGATCTGGTGCGACAATCTGCTGATGCGCAGAATCCGTCCCCAGATTCACAACCCCTTTGGCCTGGGCCCTCTGGCGGCTTACATTCTGGCCAGGGAAAATGAAGGAAAAATGGTTCGGATTATTCTCTCCGGCAAGAGAAACGGGCTTGGGGAGGACGTCATCCGGGAAAGGATGCGGGAAACCTATGTATAAAATTGCAGTGATGGGAGACAGAGACAGCATCTACGGCTTCGCGGCCCTGGGCATGACTCCGGTGGCGGAGACGGACCCGGCCGCGGCGGGCAGGAAGCTTCGCAAGCTGGCGGAGGGAGGCTATGCCGTGATTTATGTGACGGAGGCCCTGGCCGCCCAGATCGAGCCGGAGATCGACCGCTACCGGGAGGCCGGGCTGCCCGCGGTGATTCTCATACCGGGCGCTTACGGCAACACCGGCCGGGGCATGCGGGATGTGAAAAAATCCGTAGAGAAGGCAGTGGGCTCTGACATCATTTTTGGAGGTTCGTTATGAGCAAAGGCGTTATCAAAAAGGTGGCCGGTCCGCTGGTTATCGCGGAAGGAATGCGGGACGCGAACATGTTTGACGTGGTTCGCGTCAGCAGCCAGCGCCTGATCGGCGAGATTATAGAGATTCACGGGGACCAGGCCTCCGTACAGGTATATGAGGAGACATCCGGCCTGGGGCCCGGAGAGCCGGTGGAGTCCACGGGCGCTCCGCTGAGCGTGGAGCTGGGGCCGGGACTCATCGGCAGCATTTACGACGGAATACAGCGACCCCTGGACGCGATTATGAGACAGACAGAGGGGAACATGCTGGAGCGCGGCGTGGAGGTGCCTGCCCTGGACCGGGAAAAGAAATGGCAGTTTACGGCGCAGGCCGCCGTGGGAGCCAAGGTGGAGCCGGGGGATGTGCTGGGCTATGTCCAGGAGACGGAAACCGTGCGCCAGAAGATCATGGTGCCGCCCAAAATGGCCGGAAAGGTGACGAAAATTTCCGCGGGAGAATATACGGTGACGGAACCCGTTGCCGTGATTACGGACGACAAGGGCACGGAGCATGCGCTCACACTGATGCAGAAATGGCCGGTGCGCCAGGGACGTCCCTATCAGAAAAAGCTGTCCCCGGACATGCCGCTGATCACGGGACAGAGGGTAATCGATACCCTGTTCCCCATCGCCAAGGGAGGCGTGGCCGCGGTTCCGGGCCCCTTCGGCTCCGGAAAAACCGTGGTGCAGCACCAGCTCGCTAAGTGGGCGGACGCGGACATTGTGGTGTACATCGGCTGCGGGGAGCGCGGAAATGAGATGACGGACGTACTCAATGAGTTCCCGGAGCTGAAGGACCCCAAGACAGGCCGTTCCCTGATGGAGCGGACGGTCCTGATCGCCAACACCTCGGATATGCCGGTGGCGGCCAGAGAGGCGTCCATTTATACGGGAATCACCATTGCGGAATACTTCCGGGATATGGGGTATTCCGTGGCTCTGATGGCGGATTCCACATCCCGCTGGGCCGAGGCGCTTAGGGAGATGTCCGGCCGTCTGGAGGAGATGCCCGGCGAGGAGGGGTACCCCGCGTACCTTGGGTCCCGTCTGGCCCAGTTCTATGAGCGGGCCGGCAGGGTGATTTCCCTTGGAAGCGACCGAAGAGAAGGGGCCCTGTCCGTAATCGGCGCCGTGTCGCCGGCAGGCGGAGACATTTCAGAGCCCGTTACCCAGGCGACCCTTCGGATTGTAAAGGTGTTCTGGGGTCTGGACGCGGACCTGGCGTACAAGCGCCATTTCCCGGCCATCAACTGGCTGACCAGCTATTCCCTGTATGTGGATACCATGGAAAAATGGTTTAACGCTCAGGTGGACGCGGACTGGACGGACCTGCGGGCAGAGATGCTGAAGCTTCTCCAGGAGGAGGCGGAGCTCAATGAAATCGTTCAGCTTGTGGGAATGGACGCCATTTCCGCGCCGGATCGCTTAAAGCTTGAGGCGGCGCGTTCCATCCGGGAGGACTTCCTGCATCAGAACGCGTTCCACGAGACAGACACCTATACTTCCCTGAAAAAGCAGCATATGATGATGCGGCTGATTCTCGGATACTATGAGGGCGCGCAGGAAGCGCTTAAGCAGGGCGCGAATATCGAAAGGCTGGTAAATCTGCCTGTCCGCGAGGCCATCGGCCGCTTCAAATATACGGAAGAAGACCGGCTGGATACGGCTTTCGCCGAAGTGGAGAAAACCCTTGCGGAGCAATTTTCGGAAGAAGCGGGCAGAAAGGAGGAGTTCTGATGCCAAAGGAATACCGCACGATTGAAGAGGTGGCGGGCCCCCTGATGCTTGTCCGGGGCGTGTCCGGAGTCACCTATAATGAGCTGGGCGAGATCGAGTTGGCCAACGGCGAAAAGAGAAGATGCAAGGTGCTGGAAATCGATGGGGGAAACGCGCTGGTTCAGCTTTTTGAGGCGTCCACGGGCATTAACCTGGCCACCAGCAAAGTGCGCTTTCTGGGCCGCGCCATGGAGCTTGGAGTCTCGGAGGACATGCTGAGCCGGATTTTCGACGGCCTGGGACGCCCCATCGACGGCGGCCCGGAGATTCTGCCGGAAAAGCGCATGGACATCAACGGCCTTCCCATGAATCCCGCGGCCAGGAATTATCCCCAGGAGTTTATCCAGACGGGAATTTCCGCCATCGACGGCCTGAACACCCTGGTAAGAGGCCAGAAGCTGCCGATTTTCTCCGGCTCCGGCCTTCCCCACGCGAACCTGGCCGCCCAGATTGCCAGACAGGCCAAGGTAAGAGGGACGGACGAGCCCTTTGCCGTGGTATTCGCCGCCATGGGAATCACCTTTGAGGAGGCGAATTTCTTCATGGAGA
>DVIQ01000021.1 GCA_018711185.1 Candidatus Limivivens intestinipullorum
GCCGACGCCGGGCTCACCGATAAGCACCGGGTTATTCTTCGTCTTTCTGGACAGAATCCGAATTACATTCCGGATCTCGCCATCCCGGCCGATCACCGGATCCAGCTTCTGGTTCCGGGCCTTTTCCACCAGATCCTGGCCGTATTTTTCCAGCGTGTCATAGGTAGCCTCCGGGTTGTCGCTGGTCACCCGCTGGTTCCCGCGCACAGTGGAAAGGGCCTGCAGGAAACGCTCTCTGGTAATGCCGTATTCCTTAAACAGGGCCTTCATGGCGCTGTTGGGGTATTTCAAAAGGGCAAGGAACAGATGCTCCACGGAAACATACTCGTCTCCCATGGCTTTGGCCTCATCCTCGGCGCTCACCAGAACCCGGTTCAGATGCTGACCGATATAAACCTGCCCGCCGGAAACCTTCGGTCTCTTTTCCAGAGCCGTCCGGACGGAGTCCATAAAATGCTCCTTGTCAATTTCCATCTTTTCGATAAGCTTTAAAATCAGGCTGTCTTCCTGATTCAAAAGGCTGTACAGCAGGTGCTCCTGCTCTACTTCCTGATTACCGTACTCATAGGCAACCTTTTCCAGATCGTTGACTGCCTGGAGGGATTTCTGAGTAAATTTGTTTATATTCATAATCTGCCTCCTGTTCTATAAAAATCCGCCGCCGGTTTGGCGGCACATATTCAAAGATACCAGACACGGCCGAAACACAGATAAGCCAAACGGCCGCGAGAACCGCCGCCCCCATCCGTTTCCGGACCGGCCGGGCACGGATACTTCGGGGCGAACTTATTTGTTCTATAACTACTATAACATATTTTTTCTAAATTGCAAGCACTTTTTCAAAAATTTTCTTTTTTGGCCATCACCATGCATTTTTTCTTATAGCATGCGATTCCATACAGATAAATCACGCAGCTGCCGTCTTCCTCAAATTCTTTCGCGTATCCTTTTTCAGTGATCTGCTCTAACGCGCTTCTGCAGGCAGACGCATACTCCGCGTTTTCCGCATACTTTACTTCTATAACGATCCCGATATTCTTATCCTCTATCTTGATCATAATATCACTATAGCCGTCTCCGGATTCCTGATTCGATTTTACAAACCAATCCCCTTTAAATCCCAAAATTCCCAGCAAAATTCCATGATAAAAATTTTCTTTTGTTGCTCTTTTTACAAAAGTATCGCGTATACTGATGGTCTTTTCCAGATATTGCGTAAATAACCGCTCAACCTCCGCGGCATTTCCAGTCTGCAGGGCATCGCAGAATTTTCCCAGCGTCTCTCCGTCTTTTGCCACATTCTCACGAAACTGGTTCATGATTTGATTTTTAAAAATATTCCTTATTTCCATATTGGGAATGGCCAGCCGATAGCTTCTTCCGTCAGATGTCCCCCTTTGCGTCAGATAACCGGTGGTAAAAAGTACGCTCCAGATATTTTCGATGGAATCATAGATGCGATTATATGTCAAATCCTCCTGTATTTCCTTTGTTACCGTCTCTCCGGCTACCAAAGCCTCAATCTCACTTTTTGTCAGCCCTTTTCCCAGCTTTTCCACAAAGCGGTGTACGATCTCATTGCTGCTGGTATTTGACCAGTAATCCTGCGGCGGCAGTGTTCTTTTTACAAGGAGCTTATTCACATAATTGACCACATCCCAGGGGCAGTAAATATCCGCGTCGCCGAAGCAGTATCCGTCATACCATTCCCGAATTGTCTCATACTTATCTGCCAAATCATAATAGGTCAGCATATTTCTGACCTCTGTATCGGTAAACCCAAAGCAGGAATCGCAGTCCTCATCTGTAATGGAAAAAATGCTTGGATTGTTTAACCCCGTAAATATACTTTCTTTTGATACACGCAGACATCCGGTCAGTACAGCAAAATACAGGCTGTCATTCGTTTTCAATGCCTGTTCAAACAGGTTGCGGATCAAATGTATCATCTGATCATAATAACCGTTTTCATTGGCCTTTGCCAGCGGAACATCATATTCATCAATCAAAATAATCACTTTCTCGCCGTAATGCTTCCGCAAAAGCTCGGACAGCTCCCGCAGACTGCAGTACAGCGTACTGTCTGTCATGTTTTCATCCAACAGCAGTGAAAATAACCGGGTATCCGCCCGGGAAAGCCGAGGGCTGTCCAGAAGGAAATACAGCCTCCTTGCTTCTTCATTGATCACCTTAATGGCAAGGCTTCTCGCCACGTCAAAATTTCCGGCTTCCACACCCTTCAGGCTGACTGCTATGACCGGAAATTTACCCATATATTTCTGGCAGAGAACCGTTTCTTGCATAATTGCCAATCCGTCAAACAGCTTCTTGTCACACCCGGTTTCAAGAAAATATTTCAGCATGCTCATATTCAAGGATTTTCCAAACCGGCGCGGGCGGGTAAAAAGATTCACTTTTCCACGTCTTAGAAGCAGTTCTTTGATCATCTCTGTTTTGTCCACATAATAATAGTCGTCAGTCCGAATCTCTTCAAAGTTCTCAATTCCAACCGGAAGCCGTTTCTTAACCATATCAGCCATCGCTCCTCTTGCTCCTCCTCCCGTTAAGCATCTGTTCGCTCCTTCATTCATATCCTGGGCAGATTGCCGCGTTCTCCCGAAAATTCCGGCAAACTTTATGAAATAAGTATAACCTACTCTGATACCGCAGGCAATGCCAATTTAAGTTTGACTTCTCTTCTTTTTCCGGTCTTGTAAAAACACGGCGGCATGTTATACTGGAGCAAACGCAGCGGCAGCCGCCAAATGGACACGCAACCATGTCCGCTTGGCTCGCTGCGCGCGGGAAGGAAAGGAACGTTCGTATATGGAACCGGAAATTCTCATTGTAGAAGACGACGCCGGCATCAGCCGGCTTTTAAAAACGATACTCACAGAGGAGGGATACCGGACGGCCCAGGCCTTCTCCGGTACCGAGGCCGCCCTTTATCTTGAACGCCACGAGCCCGGGCTGATTCTCCTGGATCTTATGCTTCCTGGCATGTCCGGGGAGGCGTTCCTGCAGTTTCTCAGAGAGGAAAAGCATTCGCCGGTTCCTGTTTTGATTCTCTCCGCCAAAAACGCGCTCCGGGACAGGGTTTCCCTGCTGCGCATGGGAGCGGATGATTACCTGACCAAGCCCTTTGAGCCGGAGGAAGTGGCCGCCAGAGTCCTTGCCGCCCTCAGACGCAGCGGCCTTGCCGCCGGCGCGAAGCGCAAAAAGCGCGTCCTCTCCTATAAAAATCTTCGCTTAGACCCGGAGCTGCGCAAGGTCACAGCCGCCGGACAGGAGCTCTCCCTGACGGTTCGGGAATATGAAATCCTCCTTCTTCTGATGCGGAATCCGGAAAAGGTCTATTCCCGGGAACGCCTGTACGAGGAGGTCTGGCAGGAAGGCTACTATGGGGCGGATCATACCGTAAACGTTCACATCAGCAACCTGCGCAAAAAGATCAAAGAGCTGGATCCCGCAGAAGAATACATCCAGTCCGTCTACGGCATCGGTTTCCGTCTGGCAAAGACGGCGGATAGATAGCTTGATACTTTCTTGACGATTCCTTGAGGACTTTTTGACTGCTGTTATGCTATTCTTTTCCAAAAGGAGGCAGCAGCGATGAGCGAATATATCATAGAAACAAATCAGATCACAAAGGCCTATCTGAAGCTTCTGAAAAAGCAGGCGGACACGGTTTCTCAGGAAAGGGAACCGGATCATCTGCTCTTTTGCGAACAGGAACCGCGCGCGCTTTTGGATATGCTTATCCGCAAAGCCCGGACAATGGATAAACTGACAGAACAGCTCTATGACTATTCCAGACTGAGCACCGGCGATTACGAGCCGCCCCTGGAAACCATCGACGCCGGGCGGATTCTCCGGGAGACGTTTTTGGAAAACTGCCTGCTTTTCGAAGACGCCGGGCTGCGGGTTGACGCGGACTTTGCCCGGGAGGGCGCGGATCTTCGCCCAATCTATGCCCTGGGAAATAAAGACGCCCTGGAACGGATTTTTACAAACCTGTTTCAGAACGCCGCGCGGTACGCCCATCATACTTTCCGTCTGTCCATCCGCCGGGACGGCGGCCGCATCCTGTTCCTCTTTGAAAATGACACAAAAGTCCTGTCCGAAACGGATCTCCCACACCTCTTTACGCGCTTTTATATGGGAGATCCCTCCCGGAGCCGGGGCGGCAGCGGCCTGGGCCTGACCATCGCCAGATATCTGGCCGAAAAATGGGCGGCTCCCTGGATGCCTGCTTCGCTGACTGCGGCTCGCCCAAAGAGACCGGCGGCGGGGATTGCGCGGTGATCCAGTTCTGCCTGCGCTTAAACAGTGCCGAAGCGCTTCCGACCGCCTTTTCCTGATCACACGCTGCAGTTTTGCAATGCTGAGCCGCTGCAAGCTCCTTCCTATTCTGCCTCCTCACCGCAGAAATTCCCAAAACAGCTGTTATTTTTCAGAAAATACCTTGAATTTCACGTGTCAAAATACTATATTTAGAAAATAAAAAAGTCAATGCCTTTTGCGAAAATTTCCGTGAAAAAATACGTTTCGGACAACTCCACAAAACACGCGTTCTGAAATGCCTTTTCTATAAACATCCACAGTGTGGACTAAAAATGTGGATAATGTGGATAACTTGGTGTATAAATCCATTTTCTCTGTATTTTGGGATTTTTTCATGTGGATAAAAAAGTGATTTGTTTTTTCCCCATGTGTATAAGTTCTGTGGATAAGATTCTTTTTTTGTGCAGATTGACATGATTCTCCAGGCAAAACAGCAAATTTAGCAAAATCCCCGATTTTTCAATTAAGAAAAAAATAAGAAATTGTCGTAAAATTAATTTCCATCTGTTCAAATTGACATTTTCCGGAACCCAAACTATAATAACGATATGCAGACAAATGTCTTTGCTGTGCGGCCAAAATCCGCAAAAAAAAATTCCAGACCGCAAAGACCGGAGGAGACCAGGCTTCCGGCCGCCGCTGTCTGACAGAAATGGAGGTTATTCTAAAAGCGCCGCAAGGAGGTTCCGGCCGAAGAACAGACGACCACGAGCTGGTGGGCGCCCCTGAAAAAGCTTGGAATGATTTTGACGGAAAGCCCCATGCCGGACGACGAGGAGGAGGAATTGTCTCTGGAAGAACAGTATCGCTCCATGATCAGCGGTTATATGGCGGAGCACCCCGTCAAAAGCGACATTGCCTTTGACGAGGATGACTGGAGCGAGTCCATACATATCTGACGCAGAGGGGCAGGCCTGTGCCTGCTCCTTTATGTTTTACGATTCATTTGATCCACAAATTCTTTTTCTCTGGCCGTCATCTGAACCCAGGCAGGCCGGAAACCGCATTTTGTGGCGTTTCGCACGGAGGGGATGTTGGACCAGGCCGCGCAGTAAAAGGGCACCTTCTCCCTTCTGAGAATTTCCAGAGCCAGGCGGCTCGTCAGGGCGGAGGCGATGCCCTTTTTGCGGTATTCCGGCAGAACGTCAATGCCGATCTGGTACATATCCCGGCAGTCGGCGGAGGCGCCCGCAAGCCCCACAAGCAGTCCGTCCCGATAGGCTCCCACACCCAGCACGTCTTTCTCTTTTCTCTGGCTGCACAGGGCATTTCCCCACTCCGGTTTATAAAGATCCGCGAAGTCCTTCTGCTCCAGAATCCGCAGTTCAAAGCCGCAGGTCCGCTCCCGCAAAAGATTCACATCCGGCAGAAAATACTCCGCCATAAAGCAGATCTTCTGTCCGTATGTTTCCAGCGCCTCATTTAAGATATACAGATTCGGCGTCTCGAAGCAGTGAACCGCCGGATACCTGCCGATATACTCCGCGACAGCGTCCCGCAGCCGTTCGCTTACCTGAGCCACGATATTGCTCCCATAAGATACCAGATCGCATTCCAGAGACGGGGGCAGGTAGACTCTGGCCCCCTCTCTTTTCTCCCACAGGACAATCTTATTTTCCTTCCCCAGAAAATCCTCCGGGCTGCAGCCGCATTCCAGGGCAGACTGTCCCAGAGCGATTTCCCATATTTTTCGGTTATCCATCCTTTTTCTCCCATTTATCCGGTTTTCGTTGCGGTTCAGCTTTGCTGAACCGCAACTGCGAAAATCCATTTGGAATCGCCTTCGGCGATGGGATTTTCGCACTCTTGAATCACGTTCTTACAGTCTGCGCAGCGCATGCGCAGACCTGAACTGAACTGTTACGGTTTTTCGGCATATCCGCGGCATATCCGCGGCATCCGGCCGCGCTTTCTTTCGAAAGCGCAGGACTCCGTTTTCCCCCGGTATGAGACCGTATAGGCAGTATTATAATACCGGTTCGGGAAAAATTCAATTCCCGGTTCGTCCTGCCCGCCTATTCCGCGTTACAGTTCAGCCTTGCTGAACCGTAACTGCGAAAATCCATTTGAAATCGCCTTCAGCGATGGGATTTTCGCACTCCTGAATCACGTTCTTACGGTCTGCGCAGCATATGCGCAGACCTGGGCTGAACTGTTACTATTCCGCGTCCCGCAGCCGCTCCACAATACTCTCCTTTTTCAGTCTCCCATACCCTGCGTAGGGAATCAGCACCGCGGCCGCCGTAAAGAGCGGCAGCATAATCAGAAAGGCCGCGGCATTGTAGCGGTAGCTGAAAAACAGGATGACTTGATTCAGGGCAGACAATACGCCGTAGCCCGCCAGACTACCCAGGACAATGCCGATTACGCCGGAGATCGCCACATAATACAGGCTTTCCTCAAGAAGCATCCGCCGAAGCTGGGCATCCGTCATGCCGATGCTGGAAAGAATGGCGAATTCCCGTTTTCTGGCGACGATTCCCGTGAGAACGGAGTTCACGAAGTTCAGCACGCCGATCACGGCGATCACAATTCCCAGGGAAAGGCCCAGGGTGCGGATGACCGTAACCATGCCGGAAAATTCCTGTTCCAGGGTTTCTTTTGAGATATAGCCCATGTACGGGTTCTGTCCCTCCACATAGCTTTCCGCCGCCTGGATAAAGGCGTCCAGCGCGTCCTCCTCCACCGTATAGGTTTTCGCGAAGCGGTAGCCGTAGTCCTCCCCGGCGGTATATTCTCCCTCGTCTCCATAGCTTTTGGTCAGCTCGCTTTTTGGAAGAACCATCCCCACGCCGTTCACCGAATAGCTGTGCAGGTCCATACTGGTGGGAATCTCCACAATGGCCATCACCTCATATTCCTTCTCTTCCAGGTTCGTCCAGCGGATATTCAGGAGATTGCCGTTCTCATCCGTCACCTCCACCGCCTCGGAATACGGACTCACGTTTCCGATAGTCACCTTATCTCCGGGATGGTAGAGATAGCAGTCCTCTGTGTGGTCTCCCACCACCGAGGTCAGCAGCACATAGCCTCCCTCCTGGAACTTTTCCGGGTCCAGCTCTCCCTCCACTACGGTCAGATAATCCAGAAGGCCGGTGTCATAGCCGTACACATCCGTTTCCACTTCCCCTTTCTCTGCGGCGTTGGCAATGGCCATATCGCTCCAGTCATCCCCGGTTCGAAGAAGGCCCTGGTCCCGCCAGCCCGCATAAAGCCTTGCCGCCTCCTCGTCCAGGAAAAGCGTCCTGGGATACGTAGTGGTGTACATCTCATAGCTTCCGGTAATGCCCGGCTGGGCGTCCAGATACGCGGCCATGGCGTCATCCAGCTCCGTGCCCGGCTCTGTGCTGCCAGGCAAGGTGTAGCGCAGGCTTCCGATGGCCACATCCCCGATGAGCCGGCTTTGGAGATAGCTGTCAAGCTGGAAGCTGTCCACACCGGTGATTACCACGCACAGAAGGGTAAGGCTTAACGAAAGGGACAGGATCACCAGCACCGTTTTCTTTTTGTTTCTTCCAAGATTGGACATGGCCATCCGGTGAACCCTGGCGCCTTTTTCCGAATGTTTCTCTTTTTTCCGCTTCAGCGTCCCCTCGCTGTAGCGCACCGCCTCCACGGGAGAAACAGATCCCGCGATCTTTCCGGGCTTTCGGCACCCCAAAAGCACCGTGATCAGGGAAAAGACCGCCCCGAAGAGCAGAATCGCCGGATGGAACCGCAGCGTGATCTTCATGCCGCCCATGTTCATCACAGACATGGCAAAGGGGAACAGCACCTTTCCGATGAAAAAGCCCAGAAGCAGGCCCAGGGGAATCCCGGCCAGGGAAAGGAGCAGCGCCTGGCGTCAGATCAGCCTTTGGAGCTGCCGCTTCGTGGTTCCCAGCGTTTTTAAAAGGCCGTAAAACCGGATATCCTGGGTAATGGAGATCTGAAAAATATTGTAGATAATCAGATATCCGGTCACCAGCACAATCACCGCGGCCGCCCCCAGAAGCAGCGCCGAGGAAAAATCGATGTTCTCCGCCCGGTTCGTCATGTAAGCCCAGTTTACGCCGTAGTTTACTTCGGTTTCCGGTTCATAGCCCGCGTCCCGGATAACGGAAAGGATCCGCTCCTCGATATTGCGGGCATTTTCGAAGTACAGGTTCACCTGGTACAGGCCGGTTCCGTTTTCTGTAACATTCTCCTTTCCCCAAGCCGCGAAATCCTCATCCGTCATGCCGTTTCGCAGTGTATCCCAGTAGGCCTGGGACACATAAAGCTGGGAGGCCATGCCGATGCGGTCGCCCTCGTACCAGCCGCAGACCGTAAAGGTTTTTGTGACCGTCTCGCCCAGGAAGGAAAACTCCAGGGTCATCTTCTCTCCAAGCTGATGGGGAACGCCCAGCTCATCCATCACTATGGTATCCGCCACAATGTCGTCCTCCGCCTGGGGCAGCATTCCTTCCTCCAGCTCAATAAAGGAATTTTCCAGCTCCTCCTCGCCCTGGGCAAGCCGGATTTCTCCGTTTCTTCGGATCACATTCTCCACGCGGCCCACCAGGATATTCCAGGAATAGGATTTCACCCGGTCATCGGCCACAATCCGGTCCATCTGTTCTTTCGTGACGTTTTTCAGGCCCGCGTGGGCTTTCGTCCCCACTTCCCGCATGGTCTGCTCCTGGGTCACCTGCATCATGCCGATTCCCATAGAGGCCAGCACCGTAAAGAGCATACAGGTCAGGGTAATGGCGGCTACCGCGAAAAGGTTCCGCATACGGCTGTGCTTCATACTTCTCTGGGAGAGCCTCCGGATGACTTTCTGATTATTATTTCTCATGACCCTTCGCCTCCCCTCTGCCCACAATCCTGCCGTCCTCAATGCGGATCACCCGGTCGCAGAGCTGCGCCAGAGCGTCGTTGTGGGTAATCATCACAATGGTCTGATGAAACGCCTCCCCGGTCAGCTTCAAAAGCCCCAGCACCTCCTGGGAGGTTTTGGAATCCAGGTTTCCCGTGGGTTCATCCGCCAGAATCAGGCTGGGCTTCGCCGCCAGAGCCCTGGCAATAGCCACCCGCTGCTGCTGGCCGCCGGAGAGCTGGCCGGGAAGGCTGTTTTTCTTTTCCAGGATTCCAAGCATTTCCATAATCTTCTGGACAAACTTTTTGTCCACCTTTGCCCCGTCCAGTTCCAGAGGCAGCACCACATTCTCATATACATTCAGCACCGGAACCAGGTTGTAGTTCTGAAACACAAAGCCGATATTCCTGCGCCGGAAAATCGTAAGCTCCGTCTCCTTTAAGGAGGACAGTTCCCGTCCCGCCACCGTCACGCTGCCGGAAGTGGGATAGTCCAGCCCGCCCAGCATGTGAAGCAGGGTGCTCTTCCCGGACCCGGAGGTCCCCACCACCGCCACGAATTCTCCTTCCTCCACGGAAAGGCTCACGCCATCCAGGGCCTTTACCTGGTTCGCCCCCGTGCCATAATATTTTTTCAAATCCGCCGTTTTCAATATTTCCATCTTGCTTCCTCCCTGTCTTTCTTGTCAAACGGTTACGCGCGATCCCCGCAGGGCACGCAGCCGCTTCGCTGCTTATAACCGTTCTGCCCTGCCAAACCGCTAACCGCGCAAATTCGTTTCGGCTGTTCGAAGAACCTTTCGGTTCTCTTGTTCTAAGGATACCACGCTATTCTGACATAGCTCTGACAATTCGCGAAAAAAGTTATGACAGTTTTGTCAGAAAACGCGCGCCGGTCTGTTGCTCTGCGCAAAAAGAAGCAGGACATTGCCCTGCTTCGCCAAAAAAACCCCCGGCATTCCTGCCGGGGACTTCCCTGTTCATTTAAAGTTTCTTTAATTTTGTTCCTCCAAAGACTTCGGACATCTCCATGCCATCCAGGGCCCGGTCGAGCTGTCCCACCTCCGCGAGAGACAGGGACACATCCGCGGCCCCGGCATTCTCCCGCATCCGTTCTGCCTTTCTGGTGCCGGGAATCGGCACAATCCAGGGCTTTTTGCACAGCATCCAGGCCATGGAAATCTGGGCCGGCGTGGCATTTTTCTCCTGTGCCATGCGGTCCAGCAGGGCCAGAAGCTCCCGGTTCCGGTCTATGGCCTCATCGGTAAACTGCGGCATAGCGGACCGGTAATCATACTTTTTATCGAACTGCGCTCCTTTTCCGTATCTTCCCGTCAGAAAGCCGTTAGCCATGGGCGAAAAAGCCACCAGCGCTTCATTTACGTGGGGATCCTCCGGCGTACCGTAAACCTCCGCGGTATCAAAAAACGTGTAACCCATTTCCGCTGCTTCGCGCAGCAGCCTTTCCGCTTCCTTTTCCTCTGTCGGCGCGCCGTATGCGTGGGAAAATCCCATACAGCCCAGTCCGACGGCGGAAACGGTCAAGTCTTTTCCTAACGTCCTTTTCTGCATCTCTTTCTGTCTCCTTTTCCCTGCGGCTTTGGCGGAACAGCCGGCGGCCGCGTTTTCCCGTAACGGTTCACGATCTTACCGGTTACGTCTTGTCTTACTCTGAGCAGTTTTATTATAAAGCTCCCGAAAAAGGAACAGAATGTTCTTTTGGTTTTCCAGTGCCAACCCGGCGGTTGTCATTTCCCGATGCCCGGCCTATTCCCTCCGGCGGCTGGCTTTTTCTTCTGACCGCTTTACCCTTTTCGCCCGGCAAACGGGCGCCTCGCCGCTACCGTTCTTACAGCGGCCCACCACCGCCATACGCAGAGAACGAGAATCCCGATCGCCCCGGAAAAAAACAGCGGCTCGGTAAAGTTCCAGACTGTGCTGCCCACAGCCAGATAATAGCCAGAAGAACACGCGGCGCAGGCAAGTCCCAAAAGCAAAAGGCTCTTTCCAATGGCGGCAATTTCCCCCAAAAAAGACTTTTTCTGCGTACAGACCAAAACGCAGATTCCGAAGAACGAAAGGTAAACGGCCCATTCGCCGAAACCGCGTATGGACCCGACGCGGCTTATGGCCGTCCGCTCGGCCTGGGAAAGCGCCCTGCCGTTCAATTCGGGGAACACGGTGAACGCGTATATCCAGCTTCCGGCGAACAAAGCATACGCCAGCAGCATGACGCCCTGCAAAAAACGGTACGCCTGCTTCTTTCTCTTTGCGTTTCTCAAAGGCTGTTCTGTGTTTTTCATCTCCCTCACCTCCCAAAAGCCGTCCTTTAAGCGGTTACAGACGGCGGTACGCCCCTGTTTTCCGGTATTTTCCAAGGTCCTCCTGGGCACGGTACTCCCGGATGGCCTCCATGTCGAAGTCCGCGCAGACAATTCCCTCAAACCGTTCATCCGCCGCCAGCTTTTCGTTGTCGATGCCTTCCCCGTCTTCACCCCACACCATAGGATCATAGGCACAGGAGCGGCCCATATTCTTTCCCGGAGGATTGGCCATGGCAATTCCCACCATATTTTCCATGGCGCGCACCGAGAGCTCCCGCAGCCTTGGCACCATACTTCCGCAGTCATTGGGGACAAGGATGATCTCCGCTCCCGCCAGCATCAGCTCTCTGGCGCTCTCCGGATATTCTCTGTCATAGCAGATCATAACCCCCAGCTTAATGCCGTCAAAGGTACAGACCGGAAAATGATCCCCGCTCTCCAGATACCGTTCCAGGGAAAAATCACAGGTATGCACCTTCGAGTATTTCAAAAGCTTTGAGCCGTCCCGGCCGATCACCCAGGCGCTGTTCTGCGGAAAGTTCTTTCCTTTGGAAAAAGCGGTGATCGTCACCCCGATGCGCAGCTCTTCCGCCAGGGAAGCGATCCGAGCCAGATGCGCGTCTTCTTCCCCCAGCGCCGCGTCCCGCCATGCCTGGAAGGACGGTTCCTTCCGCAGTTCTTCCAAAGGCGGAAGCTCCTGGCATACCTCCGGAAATTCGTAGGTCGTCAGAAAACACTCCGGAAACAGGACCATATCCGCCTGCCGCTCGGCCGCTTCCCGGATAAAGGCGCAGGCCTTTTCCGTGTTCTCCGCGATTTCCCCGGACGCGCGATATTGTACAATGGCTACTCTGAAATTTTTTGCAGACATCCTAAAACCTCCATGATAACCGGGACTGGTCAGGCCGCGCCGTCCCGTAAAATTCGGTCTTTTCAGCCGCCCGGCCGCCGGACGGCTGCCACTTCACAAAGGAAAATGGCGGCAGAGCTCCAAGGCTCCCCATTCTTTCTAAAACGAGTATAGCACGAAACGGAACCGTTCAGCAAGCCGAATCTGCGCGCCATATACGCGAACCTGGGCTCAGCGGTTATGCCAAACGCGCGGATTTTCAAAAAAGACTTGCCCTGTCCTCCGCTCCGGTGTATAATGAGGATACAACAAAACGCAGGGGAGCTTGTATTGGCAGGCTGAGAGGAAGTCATCTAACTTCGACCCTTTAACCTGATGCGGATAATGCCGCCGTAGGAAGCCACCAGGACAGGATTTTATACAGGGGCACCCCACATCAGGAGGTTCCCCTGTTTTTTACTGCAAAAAAATCCGCCGCCGAACTTTTTCGGAAGGGCGGTACGCCTGGTTCGCGGGCGGATGCAGTTTGCGTGGATAAACCAGGGAAATCCTGTTTTATCCCGCAGTTGTCTGCCGGTGCAGAATTCCTTTTACAACGGTTCACGGTTTCGCCGTTCTGAATCGTTCCGGGAAAGGAAAGAAACGGTCCGGCATCCGCGGCTTCGTCCGCGGCGGGTTGAGGGGGAGCGCCCTGAACCGCGTATTACAGCGATGGGAAGCCGTGTTCCGGCGTGAGAGGAGACCAGTAAGTCTCGACCGACCTTCCAGACAGTGCCGCAGGCATTCTGTCTTATTTTCCCGACGGCAGCAAACCGCGGGAGATTTCACTTTAGGAAGCGTCGCTGTAAAAGGCCGTTTCCTTCTATATTCGAAAGGAGTTATGCATCATGAAACACACAAATGTAAAGAAACTTGCCGTCGCCGGAGTATTCTGCGCGGTGGCTGTGGCGGGAAGCACGCTCTCTTTTCCGATTTTCGGCAGCAAATGCGCCCCGGTACAGCACATGGTAAACGTCCTTTGCGGGATTTTGTTGGGGCCCGTCTACAGCGTTGCCGTGGCCTTCGCCGCGTCTCTGATCCGGAATCTCACAAGCCTTGGGAGCCTGATGGCCTTTCCAGGAAGCATGATCGGCGCGCTTCTCTGCGGCCTGGCCTACCGTCAGTTCCGCAATATTCCCTGCGCCCTGTTCGGAGAGGTTTTCGGAACAGCCATATTGGGCGGGCTGTGCGCCTATCCTGTGGCAATCTTCCTTATGGGCCAGAATGCCGCCGGAATCGCCTTTTACGCCTACATTGTTCCCTTCCTGGTTTCGACGGCCGTAGGCTCTCTCATCGCCGGCGCCCTGGTTTACAGCCTGAAGCGCTCCGGCGTGCTCCACTCCATGGAGGAAAGTCTGGCTGTCTAAACGGGGCAGCGACGTTGTTACGGAGAATACCATGTTTGCATCGATTTTGGAAAATGTAAGAGCAAAGCGGCCCCTGGTTCACAATATTACGAACTATGTGACTGCCAATGACTGCGCCAACCTTCTTCTGGCCTGCGGCGCGTCGCCCATTATGGCCGATGATCCCCTGGAAGCGGAGGAGGTCACCGCCCTGTCTCAGGGTCTGCACCTGAACCTCGGAACGCTCCACAGTCAGACCGTTCCCGCCATGTTTGCTTCCGGCCGGAAGGCCAACGCCCTGGGGCTTCCGATTGTCCTGGACCCGGTGGGGGCCGGCGTATCGGCGTTTCGCCGGGAAACCGTGCAAAAGCTTCTGGATGAAATCCGTTTTTCGGCAATCCGGGGCAATTTCTCAGAATTTAAAGCCCTGGCCCTGGGAAGCGAAAGCATCCGGGGCGTGGACGCCGCCGCAGGGGACCGGATAACAGAAGAAAATCTGGATCAGGCCATTTCTTTTGCCGAAGCCTTTGCCCGGCAAAAGAACACGGTCGCGGCCATTACCGGCGCCATCGATCTCGTAACCGACGGAACCAAAACCTTCCGCATCCGAAACGGCCATCCGGCCATGGGCTCCGTTACCGGAACCGGATGCCAGCTTTCCGCCCTGACGGCCGCCTTCGTCAGCGCCAACCCGGAAAGACCTCTGGAAGCTACGGCTGCAGCCGTCTGCGCCATGGGCATCGCCGGGGAAACGGCATACAGACGGCTGTCATCTCTGGACGGAAACGCGTCCCTGCGGGCTTACATCATCGACGCCATTTACCGTCTCACACCGGAACAGTTGGAAAACGAGGCTGACTGGGAGATCCGGCGGGCTTAACGCCTGGCTGACGGCGGTTTTTAGAGGAAACCTGCATACGCCCGCAGGGCAGGCGTACTTGGCATCCCTGAATGCATGCCGCCTATTCGGCGGCGGACTTTCAGAGTAAACCTGCATACGCCCGCGGGGCGGGCGTATTTGGCATCCCTGAATGCATGCCGCCTATTCGGCGGCGGAGTTTCAGAGTAAACCTTCTGAAAGGAAACACGCCATGACATTTGACAGAAAGCATCTGCTGCTCTACGCAGTCACCGACCGTTCCTGGACCGGTGAGAAAACCCTCCGCGAACAGGTGGAGTCCGCCCTGAAGGGCGGCGTCACCTGCGTCCAGCTTCGGGAAAAAAAGCAAGATCCTGCCGCTTTTCTTGCGGAAGCCAAAGAGATCGGCGCCCTGTGCAGGTGTTTTAAAGTCCCTTTTCTGATTAACGACAATGTGGAAATCGCCCTTGCCTGCGGCGCGGACGGGGTTCATGTGGGCCAGAACGATATGCCGGTTTCCCTTGCCCGTCAAAAACTCGGTCCGGACAAAATCATCGGCGTTTCCGCCCACAGCGTCCGGGAGGCCCTGGACGCCGTCAGGGACGGAGCCGATTATCTGGGCGCGGGAGCGGTTTTTTCCACGTCCACGAAAACGGACACCTCTGTCCTGTCTCTGGAAACGCTGCGCGCTATCTGCGACGCGGTCCCGGTTCCGGTGGTCGCCATCGGCGGCATTCATGAGTCAAATATTCTGAAGCTTTCCGGGTCCCATGCGGCCGGAGCCGCTCTGGTCAGCGCCATTTTCGCGGCTGGAGACATTGAGCAGGCGTGCCGCAGGCTGCGGGCACTCGCGGAGCAGATGGTGTCTGACAACGGAGAGCGGGTCCTCTCAGAGCAGACAGCGCCTGACAGGACAGAAAGGAGAACGGATCTATGAAAACAGCCTTGTCCATCGCGGGCAGCGACTGCAGCGGCGGAGCCGGCATACAGGCCGATCTGAAAACCATGACCATGAACGGCGTGTACGCCATGTGCGCCCTGACGGCGCTCACCGCTCAGAATACCACCGGCGTATCGGATATTATGGAGATCACGCCCGCGTTTCTGAAAGCGCAGCTTGACATGATTTTTACCGACATCCGGCCGGACGCAGTAAAAACCGGTATGATTCCCAACTCCGCTTTGATCGAAGCGACGGCGGAACGGCTTTCTTATTACCAGGCGGAAAATCTTGTGGTGGACCCGGTCATGGTAGCCACCTCCGGCTCCAGACTGATGGAATCCGAAGCTGCCGCGGCTCTGAAGCAGTGTCTGCTTCCTCTGGCCGTCCTTGTCACGCCGAACATTCCGGAAGCGGAGGTTCTGTCCGGCATGCCGGTCCGGACTTTGGAGGACATGACCGCCGCGGCCCTGCGCATTGAGGAAGCCTGCGGCTGCGGCGTCCTCCTCAAAGGGGGACACGGCGCGCATCCCGCGGAGGACCTCCTCTGTGTCCGCGGAACACTCAAGTGGCTGCGCGGAAAATACGTTGACAATCCCAACACCCACGGCACCGGATGCACCCTTTCCAGCGCCATCGCCGCGAATCTGGCCAAGGGCTGCGATCTGGAAACCGCGGTACGAAAAGCCAAAGACTATCTCTCCGGCGCCCTGGGGGCCATGCTTGACCTTGGCCGGGGGTCCGGCCCCATGAATCACGCCTTTGCCCTCACCGGCGCCTTCGCCGAACTGTAACCGTATGCTCCCGAAAACGCAATGCAAACGAAAGGAACGGAAACCTATGAGAACCTACACCACGCAAATGGACGCGGCCAGAAAGGGGATTATTACCCCGGAAATGGAAACTGTCGCCGCCAAAGAATACCGCACCCCGGAGGAAATCCGAAGCCTTGTGGCGAAAGGACAGGCAGTTATCTGCGCCAACAAGCTCCACACCTGCATCGATCCCAACGGCGTCGGGTCCATGCTCCGCACCAAAATCAACGTCAACCTGGGCGTATCCAGAGACTGCAAGGATTACGACATCGAAATGCAGAAGGTCATGGCCGCCGTAAATATGGGCGCGGAGGCCATTATGGACCTCTCCTCCCACGGCAATACCCAGCCCTTCCGCCAAAAGCTCACCAGCGAATGTCCCGCCATGATCGGAACCGTTCCGGTCTACGACAGCGTTATCCATTATCAGCGGGACCTGGCGGAGCTGACCGCAAAGGATTTTATCGATGTGATCCGCCTTCACGCCCAGGACGGCGTGGATTTCGTCACCCTCCACTGCGGCATTACCCGCAAAACCATCGACCAGATCCGAAAGCACAAACGGAAAATGAACATCGTTTCCAGAGGAGGCTCCCTTGTCTTTGCGTGGATGAGCATGACCGGACAGGAAAATCCCTTCTATGAATATTTCGATGAGATTCTGGACATCTGCCAGGAATACGATGTGACCATTTCCCTGGGAGACGCCTGCCGTCCCGGCTGCCTGGCGGACGCAAGCGACGTCTGCCAGATCGAGGAGCTGGTGCGCCTGGGCGAACTGACAAAGCGCGCCTGGGAAAAGAATGTCCAGGTTATGGTGGAAGGCCCCGGCCATATGCCCCTGGATCAGATCGAGGCAAACATGAAGCTCCAGCAGACCATCTGCATGGGCGCGCCCTTCTATGTTCTGGGCCCCATTGTCACGGACATCGCGCCGGGCTATGACCACATCACCTCCGCCATCGGCGGCGCGGTGGCCGCATCCGCGGGCGCGGCCTTTCTCTGTTATGTGACACCCGCCGAGCATCTGGCTCTGCCCAAGGTGGAGGATGTGCGTCAGGGCATTATCGCCTCAAAAATCGCGGCGCACGCGGCGGATATCGCGAAAAAAATTCCCCATGCCAGAGATCTGGACGACGCCATGGCCGACGCAAGACGTACCTTTGACTGGGAAAAACAGTGGGAATGCTCCATTGATCCGCAGACCGCCAAAGCGATCCGGGCAGACCGGGCCCCGGAACATGAGGACAGCTGTTCCATGTGCGGCAAATTCTGCGCGGTCCGCAGCATGAATAAGGCTCTCAGCGGCGAATATATCGACATTCTGTAACGGCGTCTCCGGATTTTTCCGGACATGCCGGCACAGAAAAATCCGGAAGGTCTCCTGTTTTTCATCGGATTCCTTCCGGTAAAGTCCGCCGTCGGACAGGCACGCGCATCCGCGGACATCTCACGCCTGCGCCTCGTTCAGAAGAAACACCTGAAAACAGCTTCCCTTTTCCTTCCCCGGCGCTACGGTAATGTACCCCTTTTCTTTGTTCAGAATCAGCTGCGCCAGGTACAGGCCAAGGCCGTTTCCCTCCTGGCATGCCACCTCCTGCCCCCGGTAAAACCGTTTGAAAATATCATTGTAATGGTTCGGCGAAATCCCGATTCCCTGATCCTCGATCTCGATCCGTGTATAAATCTCCAGCGGGCGCACCCGCACCGCGATTACCGATCCCTGCGGGGAATATTTCACCGCATTGTCCAGAATATTTCCAAGAGCCTCCATGGTCCACTTTGGATTGTGGTACAGCCTGCGGTCGGCAAACTCCTCTGTCACCACGCGGATCTGTTTGTCCGCCGCGCCGGCATAGACCGCCGTCACCGCTTTTCCGATGGTCTCCTTAATGCCCGCGTACCCGGATGGGAAGGAAAGAATTCCCTGCTCCAGTTGGGAGGCTTTCAGCATATTTTTCATCAGCCACTGCATCTTTTCCGCCTGATGCCGGGTCTCCCGGACAAACAGCGTCTTTTCCTCTTCCGAGAGGCTTGGATCCTCCAGAAGCTCCGTATACATCACCATATTTGCCAGCGGCGTCTTGAGCTGATGGGAAAGATCGGAGAGCAGGGCCGTGACCTGATCCCTTTCCTGGGAAGCCTGCTTTTCCTCCATCTCCGTCCGCCGCAGCAGATGGGCCATCTGGCTGACCAGCTTCGATTCCCGCTGTTCCCGGATATCCGACAGCCCTGCTTCCCCCTTCTCGGCAAACCGCGCTAAAATTTCTTCCATCCGGTTCATCTGGACCCGGCAGTACAGGGCCATTCCCAGGGCCGCGGCCACCCCGGCCAGTCCAAGCGCCGCTCCGACCCAAATCTGCCAATCTCCCGGCATTTCACATTCCTCCCGCTTCCTTTACTATCCGCAGCGGAGCAGCTCCGCTGAACGATGGCTTTTCTCTCACTTTTCTTCCCACAAGTATCCCATACCGTGGATCGTTTTTATGGGGCCGTTTTCCCCCGCGCCCTCTCCCAGCTTCCGGCGAAGACGCCGCACATTCACAGGCAGAATATTTTCTTCCACAAACGTCCCGTTTTCATCCCATACCCTCGCGAGAATCTGCTCTTTCAAAAGCACCTGGTTCTTGTTTTCCAGAAAATACCGCAGAAGCCGCAGCTCTGTGGGGCTTAAATCCAGCTCTTCCGCTTCCCGGTAAGCTTTCATCTTTCTCAAATCCAGGCGGAAGGCCCCGGAGCACAGCGCCGCTTCCCCCTCGCCCTCTCTCCCGCTGCGGCGCAGAAGCGCCGTGATCCTGGCTTTCAGCACAGCCAGGGAAAAAGGCTTGGCAATGTAATCGTCGGCTCCTTCCTCAAGGCACATCACCTGATCGATCTCCATATCCCTGGCGGTAATCATCAGCACCGGTATGTCCCGGCCGGCCTTGATTTCTCCGCACAGCTTCAGCCCGTCGCCGTCCGGGAGGTTCCAGTCCAGAAGCAGCAGATCCGGCTGTCTTCGCTCCACCGCCTCCCTCAGAGCCGCGCATCCGGAGAATGTTTCCACCCGGTATCCTTCTTTCTCCAGGGTAAATTTCATCCCTCTCGCAAGGGCCAGGTCATCCTCCACCACGTAGATTGTCATGCCTGCAGACACCTCCCCCCGGTCTTTGTCCCGCCATCCTCTCCGGTTTTTATAATCACTCTGCAGGGCAATCCCGTCACTTCGGCGTAATTCATCGGATAAATATGCACCGTATAATTTTCCAGTCCCACCGCGGCCTTTAAGTTGCACAGATTTTCAATGACGAAAACACCGCTGTCTGCGCAGTACTGGTCCGTCTTTGTGTGCTCCCTGCCCCGCCGGATTCCCGCGAAGTCCACGCCGATAACCGAAATGTTCCGTTCCAGAAGCAGGTCGATCAATTCATGAGAAAGCTGGGGATGCTCCGTGAAATAGGCCTTTCCGCCGTATCCCTGCTCTTCAATACAGCCCGTGTAAAATCCCACAAACAGATCTTTCCGAATCCTGTCCGGATCGATATCCCGGACATCGATGTCCCTGTCTTTTACTTTGCTGACGTCAAACACAACGCCTTTCCGTTCCGTATACTCCAAGGGAAATTCCTTATCCATAACGTCAAAATGCGTTCCCAGGTGTCCCACAAGGGCCCTCTTTTCATTTCCCTGGGCGTCCGCCGCCATTTTGGGCGTAATCCTTAATGTAACGTCAATCAGCATGCTTTTTTCCTCCTTTTTCCGCGATCTGTTCCTCCAGATAGGCGTTAAACTCCGCCATAAAGGAAGACACGCACTGAAGCTGCTCCTCTGAAAACCCGCTCAAAAACCCCTTGTCTCTCTGAATCCAGAGTTCATGGCGCTTTTTATGCTCGTCATACAGAAATTTTCCTTTTTCCGTAAGGGAATAAAAAATCTTCTGCCGGTTGTCCGCGAGCTGATAGGCTTCGATCACCTGCGCGGACAGCAGCCTTTTTATGATCTTGCTGACCGCGCCCTTTGTCATTTTCATGCGGCGCGCGATGGAAGTTACGTTTGGGTCCTTTAAATCTCCTACAGCGGCAATGGTATGGATTTCAGAATATCCATACGCATACAGCCGCTCGTGTTCCGTTAATTTTGAAAGAATATCCTGCTTTTCCAGATACTCCGCGAAAAGCTCCAGCAAATGGTCGTACATGGCAGCACCTCGTTTCCATGGAAACAACTATAACACCAACTTGTTTCCTTGTCAACAATTTTTATGCTCCGGAATCACGTTCTCACGGTCTGCGCAGACCTGGGCTGAACGGTTATGGAATATGAATAAGGAAGATAACGCTTGAAACACGCTGCCAGATATGCTATATTAATAACAGAAAAGGGAAAACCACAGAAGCGGCCTACCCTCAACAATGACTAATCTATACCGTTATAAACGGCAAGCCGTCACTATTCGCAGTAGTGGCGGCTATTTCTTTTTATCCTTGACAATCTCGTAAATAAGACTAACAAGGGCAACAATGAGTATACCTATCTGGATCAAATCCGAATATGTAACCATTGGCATCGCCCTCCTTTCTTTCGTCTGGAGGGTTAAATTTTGGCTTACTGTTGCATTTCTGTCGTTTCCATGTTATACTAATCGACGTTGCAAAGCCCACAAAACCAAGGTCTTTTCGGGCTTGCCGCCGATTCCCGGCGTTAAATGAATCGAGTGTTCGAGACCTTCCACTCGTAAAACAAAACTAAAGGAGAAAACAGAATATGAGAGATCAAAAGTTACTTTTCATTGTTCAGGCCGCTGCAATCGCAGCCATTTACGTTGTCCTGCTTCTTGTCTTTGCCCCCATCAGCTTCGGGGAAGTGCAGATCCGCTTCGCGGAAGCGCTGACCGTGCTGCCGTACTTTACGCCGGCCGCCATACCGGGGCTTTTTGTAGGCTGTCTGCTAGGCAACTTTCTGGGCGGCGCCATTCTTCCCGATATTATTTTCGGAAGTCTGACCACCCTTGTGGCTGCCTTTGTTTCCTACCGCCTCCGGAAGAGGAAATACCTGGTGGTGCTTCCGCCGATTATCGGCAACGCCCTGGTAATGCCCTTTGTCCTGTACTACGGCTACGGAACGAATCTGCCGATTCCTTTCATGATGCTTACCGTGGCTGCCGGGGAGATTATCTCCTGCGGAGTGATCGGCACCGTGATTCTGCTGGCACTGGACCGTTATAAAAATACCATCTTCCGCAGCGCCGCCGTATAAGGCACCGCGGGCGAAATCCTCCGGATTTCCGGAAAGCATCCGGGCCGGCACACAAACCTTTCGGTTTGTGTGCCGGCCCTTTTTTGCGCTTACGCTTCTGCCCCTTGACGGTTTTTTTTCTTTTCTCATCAATCCGAAATAGGATCCCAGTAAGTCAGGAAGATATTTCCCGCCTCTTCAAACAGGGCGGTGCTGTCCTGAAGACCCCAGTAGAAGGTCTCCGTCTGTCCCGGCCGCAGAAGGATCGTGTTGTACTCGTCGTATCCGGCGATGATCACCACGCCCTCCGGGAAATCCTCGCTTACAGGCGTCTGGGCGACCACCGGCGTTCCCTCGCTCACGTAATACAGAACCGCGTCCAGGGAACAGCCGCTCAGATCCAGGAAATTGTCCCCAAACATGGTTTCCCACTGGCTTACATCCAGGGACGCCTGGTTTACGATATCCGGAAATTCTTCCAGATTCAGCCGGGCCGTGGTCGCCTTATTTCCCCGCTCCCAGATATTCTGCCAGTCGCTGTTCACCACCACGCCCATGAGCTCGTTGGCCGCGTTGATGGCCTTGTTGATAGCCGTGTAGCTGTCATACAGCCGCCCTTTGGCGTATACATAATACAGCTTCTGTGTATTCTCTCTGGTTTCCAGCGTAACTTCCTTGGATCCCTCGTAAATGATCTCCTGGCTCCGGACGATCTGCGCCACGCTGCTGGTGGTATAGGTTTCTCCCACCCTGAGAACCATTTCCGTCTGTTTTCTGGTGGAGGTCTGGGTCGTCAGGCCGTAAGCCATGCTCTCGTCCGCCGTGCTGCTGACAATGTGATCCTCCTGGGCCTCCGTGAACACGCCGTTCTGGTTCGTGACCCGGGTCAGCGTGATAAGCTTGTCGGAAATGGTAACGTCCGTCACGTAATAACCGCTGGCGGAATAGGTCGTCAAGGTCTCTCCCTGGCCGTTTACGATATACACTTCCTTCATGGGGAATACCTCTTCGCCCTCATGCTCCGTATCGATGTCCGACGTGTTGGCGACGCCGTGAATCAGATCCTCTCCCATAAAGGCCAGCGGGCGGATCCGCTCCGAGGACTGACAGGTGATATCCCTGGTTTCCTGCGTATCGAAATCGTACACCCGGATCACATCCCCGTTATAGGGTTCATTGTCCGGAATCCAGGCCAGATACCTGCCGGACTCCGAGCTCACAAAGCAGTCCATGCGGACATCGGAAATCACGGTGCTCACCTGGCGGGTATCCAGCTGAATGCTGTAAATGCTGCCGTCCACGCAGATGTAAAAACGATTCCGGTCCTCGCTCACATAGGAGAGTGCCTCCACATCCCTCTTTAAGAGCTCGTAGTTTTCCTTTGTATCCACAAACAGGCATTCTTCCACGCTGGAGATCGACGCGTCGAAATAGTAGACGGCCACTCCGGATTCTCCCTCATGAAAGCCACGGTTCATGTAGCCGCATACCAGGAAATACATATTTCCGCTCTCATCGATGCTGATGATCTGAATATCATGCTGGTCGTAGGTATCCCGCAGATCCGACGCTCCCTCTTGCGGGAAACCGAATACGCGGGTTATCCTGCGCTCCGAGGTGTCAAACATCCACAGGGTATTGCGCTGGACAAAGGCAAAATACCGGCGGGACGAGTCGTTTTTATACTCAATCTCGCTGCCGCGGATACCCAGATTGATCCCGCTTTCCGTCAGAACCGCGCTTTCCGGGTCAAAGACCTGGGTGGTATCCCGCTCAAAGTCCAAAAGCATAATCCTGGTATCCGAATAGCGCATCCGGTAATACTCGGATACCTGGTAATACTCGGTTTCTCCATCCTCCGTCTGAGCAGAAATCATATAATCCATCCGCAGCGTCGCCGTTGTGCTGTTGATTTCCTTCAGGCTGGGAATCGGTTTATAATAAATCTGCGGATCCAGACTTCCCCACGCAAGCTGCTCCATACTGGAATGAATATCCACGTGAGCCAGATTGTCATTGCTCTGCTCCGAATCTGGCTCAATGTACGTGGCAATGGAATCCAGGTTGTTTCCCGTAATGCACTGCTCGTAAAAGCCCAGAGCAAAATCCAGATAATCACCGGTATGAAGATTGTCCTCCCGGATAATCCGCGTGTAGTAATAAACCGGCTCATCGTTTGCCATCACCTGGATTTTCAGCACATACTCCGTGTTGATGAGAATCCGTTCCTGGAGCTCCAGCGTAGCCGTCACATATGTCTCATCCTCTGTCACATTCATGACCTTGGTATTTTCCAATACCTGTTCTCCGTCTGAGGAAAGCACCTCAAAGGTAATGTCGCCGATCTGATTCGTAAACTGCTGAACCTGGATCTGCAGGGTGTTTCCATCCTCCAGGGGAGTCAGCGTATCCCGCATGGCCGTAGGCGACATCTCCTTCACATATCCGTGCAGGCAGTTATACTGCGTTCCGTCGTTCAGCATGTACACAAGAGGCAGGGTTGCGCTCTCCATAGCCTCCATCGTGCTTCCATTCTCCTGATTCAGAATCCTTGAGGCGGCCAGCACAGCCCCCGCGAACACAAGAACCAGGACCAAAATTTTTATTACAGCCCTCTTCATCCTACTTCCCCTCTCCATCGGCGGTTAAATTCGTATCTTCTCCCCATTTTTCTTCCAGCAGCCTTCCAAGCAAAGGCTCGGCTCCCACAAAATCCCGGCAGACGGAATAGGACGGATCTATCTTCTTCCTGCCCGTCCTGACTGCCCGGATCAAAATATTCTTGGGCGTATGCTCCATGTCGATAAATTCCAGAACCTGAACCTGATAGCCCGCCTGCTCCAGAATCGCCGCGCGCATCCCGTCCGTCAGAAGGGCCGCCATGCGTTCTCTCAGCAGGCCGTACTTCAGAACCGGCGCCAGGGCCTGGCAGGTAAGCTTTGGATTCAGCTCGTGCTGACAGCAGGGAACGGAAAGAATCACACCCGCCTGCCACTCCACCGCTTTTTCCAGGGCATAATCCGTGGCCGTATCGCAGGCATGGAGGGTAATCACCATATCCACCCGACCGCCGCCCTCATAGGACGCGATATCCCCGGTCTGAAACCGGAGATTTTCATAGCCGTATTCCTTTGCCAGCCGGCTGCAGTGCGCGATAACCTCTTCCTTCAAATCCAGTCCCACAATATTCACCGCAAGCCCCTTCAGCTCATGGAGATAATAATATACCGCAAAGGTAAGGTAGGATTTTCCGCAGCCGAAATCCAGAATCGTAAGCTCCCGATCCTTTGGCAGCTTTGGAAGGACGTCCTCCACGAACTCCAGAAAACGGTTGATCTGTCGGAACTTGTCGTATCTGGCATGGACAATTTTCCCTTCATCCGTCATAACGCCCAGATCCACCAGAAACGGCACCGGCTTTCCCTCTTCCAGAATGTAGCGTTTTTTCCGGTTATGGGAAAGATCCGCCTTCTGAACTTCCGGAACCGCCTTCCGCTTTTCCTTCACCGTTACCTTTCCCTTTTTGCTCACCAGCGCCTGGGCCGAAGCTTCCGTAGTTTCGATCGCAAGCTGCCGGTAATCCCCTTCCATCCAGCTAAGGATCTGTTCCAGTGCTTCTTCCTTCGTGTAATTTTTATGAAACTCCTGTTTTCCCACCTGGCTTGCCGCCTGAAAAAGAAGAAGCTCCTTCTTCCTGAGGGGCCGCACGCGAATCCGCGCCGCCTGGGAAGGCGCGCGCCCCTCCCGGGCGGCGGCCGCGTCCGCAGAAGCCGCGTTCTTTCTGCGGGGGCCACTGATGATCATATAAAGCAGCGTTTCATTCAGGCTGCTTTCCAACACTCTCTTTAAATCTTCCATCTATAAATAAATCTCCTGAAAAAATCCATTTCGCGCCACACCACTTTTATTGTACGTGTTTCCTTCTTAAATCTCAATAAAAACTTTTTTAATTTTCTATGAAAGCAGTTCAATTTTTGCTTGCTCATTTCTATGAAAAGTGCTATACTGGTTTTACAAAGGGGAAAGCCAGATACATATAGCCTACCCCGGAAATAGCATCTACCTCATATGAGGTCAGCCGTCACTACTCTGAATAGTGGCGGCTATTTTTTGTCCTTAAAAATCTGATAACACAGACTTATAAGGCCTACCATTAGTAAACAAAACTGAATCAAATCAGTATATGTAACCATTGGCTCTCCCCCTTTCTTCCGTCCGGAGCGTTTATTCCTCCGCTTAAAGAGGGCAGGCCGCCATTTAATATGTTCTGACTTTCCTTGTACAAGCATAACATATCTTCTCTTATTTAGCAATATATTTTGTTTTTATATGCATCATATTATTTATATTCAAAATAGATACAGATTTTCATACCGCTTAATCCTCAATAAATGCACAAAGGCCACGGACAGCTGTAAACAGCCGCCGCAGCCTTCGCGCTCTCACCCAAGCCGCTCAATATATTCTTCCAGGCAAAGTCCCTGGCTGTAAATCTCCTGGGCCGCCTCTTTTCCCACATAGCGGTAATGCCAGGGCTCATAAATGGTTCCGGTGATCTCCGTCTTATCCGCCGGATAGCGGTTGATAAACCCGTACAAATGCGCGTTTTGGGCCAGCCACTGGTATACCGCGTCACTGGTGCTGTAGGCCGTATCCGCGTTAATATCCACTGCCAGCCCAAGCTGATGTTCGCTGGTTCCCGGAACGGCCACCCATTCCTTCGCTTTCTTTTCCGCCTCGGAATCCGAATAGCCTTCCTTCTTATACGCCTCGATTTTTTCATCCAGAATCCTCTGCTGGGTTTCCTGGGTGCGGTAGCCGTCCGCCACGAACAGATGGAGACCCTGGGCTCTGGCCGCGTCCAGCATTTCCTGCAGCGCGGGATAAATTCTGGAATCCACCTCCTGTCCGTTTGCCAGCTCCGTCAGCTCCACGGTATAATTCTCCGGAATATAATTTTCCCGGTTTACCAGGATCAGGTTCCATCCGTGCTTGTCCGTGGCCGTTTGGTGTACCGCGAGCAGGTTTGTCAGCCCGGATACCGGAAGCTGGGAAAACAGCCGGGGAATCCTGCCGTTTGCCCAGTTTACACACACAATCAGGAACAGCAAAACCACAATCCATTTGCCAAACCGGCGTTTTTTCTTTTCCTGTCTTCGTCTCATATTTCCTCCTTCTGACGCGCGGAAGCTCCGATTCTGCACGGCTTATGCGCAGACCTGGATTTAACTGTTACGATACAGCACATACAGAAGCGGAAACAATACGCAGGTCAGAATCAGGTACATGACAAGAATCACCGAAAACTGGCTGAAAATGTTTCCGCCGATGCGGTAAAGGAGAAACCCGTTCATCTCCGTATTCAGCCGGAACAGCATGTCCGGAAACAGGCTCGAGGCCCGGGTAAGGACGGGGATTCTGCCCACAAAGGGCGACACGCAGGTCAGGATAAAGGGTACGGTGATGGCCAGAACCGTGGAGCGGGTTTTCGCGGAAATGAGCATGGCGCACGCGGAGGAAAAAAGCGTCCCCACATAGCCGGCCAGAACCGTAACCGCGAAGGTCTGTACCTGGTTAAAATTATACATGGTATACCAGTGTTCCATCTGAATGGGAAGACTGCCGCCCTCCAACCCGGCAATTCCCAGAATCACCGCCGCGTAGATGAGAATCGCGGCCCAGTACACAATCGTAGCCGTAAGAAAACCCGCCCACAGCTTGGCCCCTGTACCTCTTCCCCGTCCAAGCCTGGAGGAGAAGAATACGGTGTCCGCCTTATAGATAAACTCATCGGAAAAAATCCCGGAAACAAGGATCCCGGCGATTAAAGCAAGAATCAGCATCAGCGTCGGCAGATACTGGGAATCCACCAGGGCCCTCCATCCCTCAAAATATTCATATTCAATGGGTGTTTGAAACTCCTCATACCGGTTCAGCAGATATTCCCTCTCCGGTTGGGTAAAATGCTCCTCGGTATCCATATAGGTCCGCAGATTCGCGATACGCCGCTCATACAAAGTCCCCACCTGATCCAGCGCGACGCCGTCAATCCGGTAATAGTCATAGTCTCCGATAGCTCCGAACCCGTAATTAATGATATCGCGGATGTCAGAAAATCCCTCGGTCTGGGAAAACGCCGCGTCCTCCTCCTGGATGGTTTCGGCGGCGTAAATCAGCTTGTATACCCGCTGATTTTCCTCCAGAACCCGGCGAAGGACCTCCTCCGTGACCGGTCCCTCCCACTCCTTTTTGTCCTCCTTAAGCCGCCCGATGGCCGCGATTCCGGAATGCGAGTCCCCATTTTCATCCGTATACCGGATATCCCGGATCGTCAGGAAGCTCGCGATTGCCACAATCGCGGCCAGGGCTATGAAGGCCGCCTTATTCAAGGGCTTCTTCCATATTTTTTTCATTTCAAAGAGCAGCATTTTCTTCTCCTCCTCTTTCTCCGAAATAGTAAAGGAAAACGTCCTCCAGGCCCGCTTCCTCCTCCACGGCGTCGGGAAACGGCTGTTCTCTGGCGATCACCCGAAGCTCTGCCCCCCTGGCTTCCGCCTTGATATTGGCAACCCGGCAGGTCTTTAACATTTCCGGAACCTGTTCCCTGCTCACAAAGCATTTCCACACCCGGTCCCCCATGGAAGCGATGAGCTCCTGGGAGGTTCCCTGATGAAGCAGCTTTCCATCCTTCATCAGCCAGATTTTCCCGGCAATGTACTCCACATCTGACACAATGTGGGTGGACAAAAGCACCATCCTGTTTTCCGACAGCTCGCTGATCAGGTTTCGGAAACGAATCCGCTCGTTGGGATCCAGCCCGGCGGTGGGCTCGTCCAGAATCAGGATTTTCGGATCATTCAGCATAGCCTGGGCGATGCCCGCCCGCCGCTTCATGCCGCCGGAAAGCTTCTTCATCTTTTTATCCGCGTTTTTGGCAAGCCCCACCCCGTCGATCAGATCCTTCACCCGCTTTTTGGCGACCGCCGGACGAATCCCTTTCAGGGAGGCGATATACAGCAGATATTCCTTTACGGTAAACTCCGGATAGAACCCGAAATCCTGGGGAAGATAGCCCAGAATTTTCCGGTAATCCGCCCCCATCCGGAAAATATCCTCTCCGTTAAAGGTAATCGTTCCCTTTGTAGGGGAAAGCAGGGTGCAGAGCATCCGCATCAGCGTGGTTTTCCCTGCGCCGTTTATCCCCAGAAGCCCGTACACGCCGCCGGTCATGGACAGATTCAAATGATCCACCGCCGTGAAATTGCCGAATTGTTTTGTTAAATTTATTGTTTTCAGTTCCATTTTTCTCCCAAACCTTTCTCCCATATTTTATCGCTCTGGCGGATGCTGCGGTAAACCGTAAACGCCAGAAACAGAAGCGCCATTCCAAAGAGGACGGCCCATACCGGCATCGCCACCGCCGTATAAAGCTTTTCATTCAGCAGAAGGAACCACCAGAGGCCGCTCCACACGATACACGCCCCCACCGCCGCGGCCTCGCTGAAAAAACGCCTGCTGCAAAAGATTCCAAAGCAGATGCAGGCCGTTACCGCCATGGGAAGCAAAAACTGAATCAAAAGTTCCGTCAGCGCCACTTTCATGGAGACGGAGGCCGCCCCGCAGAAAACCGTGAGAATGGAAACGTCCGCGATGCCGAACAAAAGCATCCTTGCCGCGTACACCTGCCGCAGCGAATAGTAAGCGGCCGACTCGATTTCCAAACACTGATTCCTCCGGTTCTTCCAAAGCTCCGGAATAATCAGAATAATAAACAGCGATCCCGCCACCCCCATGCTCCGATAAGCGTACAGCTCATCATCCGCAAGGGGAAGAAAGATCCAAAGGCCTGCCAGAAGCAGCGCCTGCAGAACCCACCACCGTTTCCGGAGCACCCGAAGCTGCGTGTACAAAAACGCGTGATACGACAGGGTTTTGCCCGCCTCCTCCCGCAGAAAGCTTGCCTTCGAGGCCTCCACGGTGCGCCGAATCCCTTCTTCCCTGGAAAGCGCCGACGGCCTTCCCGCGTCCCCTGGCAGTCCAATGTCCCGCTCTTCCTTCCTCATAGACGTTCCTCCTTTTCCAGCAGCTCCCGAAGCTGCTTTTTTGCCTGACGCATCCGGTATTTCACCAGAGGCAGGCCGATCTCAAGCTCCTCCGCGATCTCGGAGAGCTTCTTTTCCTGGTAATAATACAATTCGATCACCTCCCGAAGCTGTGGAGAAAGCTGTTCCAGGGCCCAGGTAAGGGCCAGCCGGTCCACAACCGCCCCTTCCGGGCCGCTTAATTCCTCCGCAGAAGCCTCTTCCCCCGTAAGATACGTTTCCTCCACGGGAATCTCCCGCATGGAGCGGTACGCGTTTTTGCAGAGATTCCCGGCTATGGTATACAGGAAGTTTTTTGTCTTTCCCATAAAGCGGTAATCGGACAGGTTTGCGAAAAAACGCACAAAGGTTTCCTGCGTCAAGTCCTGGGCATCCCCGGTATCCGGACAATGGAGGGCACAGTATTTCAGAATGTCGTCATAATACTTACGGACAAACACGTCAAAAGACGCGTCGTCGCCCTGCTTCATCTTCCGGATCAACAGAAAATCAAGATCCACAAAACCCTCCTTTCCCGCATGGCGCAATCATGTTCTTGCGGTCTGCACAGCATGCGCGCAAACCGCCGCAGCACAGCGTGGTTCTTTCCGCTTCATGGATTCATCGAAAATTCCCTTCGCGGAAGGAATTTGTTTTTTCTGAAAAGTGTAAACGTTTATCCCTTTCTACTTATTTAACACCGGATGGGACAAAAAAGATAGGAGAAAGAAAAAAGAAATGTTATAATAAGAACGTGATTCAGGAGTGCAAAATCCCATCGCCGCAGGCGATTTTAAATGGATTTTGCAGGCAACGGCCCCGCGAACGCGCTGCCATGGCTTTCCTATACCTCTCTGATTCAGCCGGTTCCCATGCCGGCGGACAGCCACCCCAGGATTACCTGGGGGAAGTATTTCGTTCAGGAAGGGCGAACGCTGCTTCCGGTATCCGTCTTGTGCCACCATGCGCTGGTTGACGGAATCCATATCGCCGCGTTTTATAAAAAGCTGGAGGAGGAAATCCGGGCCATTGCAAGTCCTATCAGCCGATCTGTTTGATCCGCCATGAATAAGGGAATATTCAGCACATCATCATCCAGCTTTAAATTGTCCAGAGAGAACCGAACGCGGAGCTTCACCTGATCCGGAAAAAGCTCCTTGAATTTCTTCAAGCTCTTGCTGGCAGTGTTTGTCTCGGATTTGACCTCTATAGGGAAAATATCGTTTTCTCTTTGGATGAGGAAATCTACTTCATAGGGGGGATTGGTCTGACTCCAATATCTGGGTACTACCTCAAACTGCGTAATCAATGTCTGCAGCACAAAATTCTCAGTCAACGCTCCCTTAAATTCCGTGAACAGGCGGTTACCTTCGCCGAAAGCCGTAGGAGCCAGCTGCGCCAACCGACGGAGCAGCCCCACATCAACCAGATAAATCTTAAACGCAGAAAGGACATCGTAGGCTGCCATTGGCAGGCCGGGAGCAGTGCTGCGATAGATTTTATGAACCAGCCTGGCGTCTACCAGCCACTGCAGAGCATCCTCATATTCGCGGGCTCTTGCGCCTTCTTTGACAACCTTGTAAATAAACTTTTTATTTTCCCGGGCCAGCTGAGATGGTATGGACTTCCATATCATAGAAATCTTGGGGAATTCACTGATATTGGGATGCTTGGCAAAATCACGCTCGTAGGCATCGAGGATTCCAGCCAGGGCTTCCTGCATAGCAGAAACATTCCTTGCTTCCGTCCACATCAGAACCGATTCCGGCATGCCGCCGGTTACATAGTACATCTTGAGTTTTTCGTAAAGCGGATTAAAAAAAGCATCCGGAATCGGCTCGATCATGTTCACCGTCTCCAGGTACCCTGCCAAATTTTCATCACCGTTAGCAAGCAGGAACTCTGTAAAAGTCATCGGATCAATCTGCATGAAGTTGACCTTGCCCACAGGAAATGAGGATGGCTTTGCCAAGGCAATCCCCAGCAAAGAACCGGCACAGGCAATATGATATTGCGGCGCGTTTTCACAGAAATACTTCATGGAGTTGATGACCTTGGGACAGTCCTGCACCTCATCAAAGATAATCAACGTCTTTTCCGGTGTAATCTTCTGCCCGCTGGCCAGCATCAAATTCTGCAGAATACGGCTTACATCTTTGGTCGTTTCAAAAAACTGCTTATATTCCTCGTTTTCATCGAAGTTAAAATAGGCCGTATTTTCATAGTAACGCCTGCCAAATTCTTTGAGTACCCAAGTCTTGCCCACCTGACGCACTCCCTTTAAGATCAGCGGTTTGCGATAAGGTGAATTTTTCCAATCCAGCAGCTTATTCAAAATCAACCGTTCCACTGATGCACCCCTCCACATTCTATTAGATCGTCAATGTCTTATATCTACATTTTGATTATAAATTGCGCTTCCAAACATTTCAAGTCTAATCACAAAATTATTTATATTTTAGTGATTTCTATCACACTTTTATAATATTTTATGTGATAATCAAGCATGCCGCAGCCAGCTCACAGCATACGCTGGTCTTTGCTCCGTCGGCGCCGGACGCATACCGCTGGCACGCTGCTCGTCACAACGTCTGTCCGGCAACGGACTTTTCCATAAAAAATAAGGACCGGATTTCGCTTTCCAAACAAAATCCAGTCCCTCTTTCTGTTCCTGCTCTCGTTTTTTAATTCCCGCCGGCAGCCAGCGGCTCCTCTCCCCGCTCCCGGTAATGATGGGCGTTCTCCAGCATCATATCCTTCACCTTCATAAGCCTGGTCTGGGAGCTTCGCTCGTTCTCGTCCAGCTTCATGGTGATGTAGCGGATATTCTGCTGCGTTTCCGGAATCACCACATGCTCCAGGGCGTTCACCCTTCTTCTGGTCTTCTCAATCTCCGCCGCCATAAGCTGGCAGGATTTCTCGCACTCGGCCAGACGCAGCATATCGGGAAGCACATCCGCCAGACGCTTCACCGCCATGTCCAGGTCGCTGGACGTGAAGGCAAAGCCGTAAGAATAGATGTCATTGGGGTCCGGAGTCCTGGTTTTATACTCGAATACCGGAATATCCACGCTCATGACGTTCTTCGTGCCGGCCTCCAGGTAAATTTCCTGCTTGGGGGCCATCAGCGCCACGTTCAGGGCCTGGCTGCTCATCTCGGCTCCGGCCAGCACCAGCATCTGGTTTGCCTCCCGGATACCGGCCTCCACCCGCTCCCGGAGGGCCTTATTCTCCCGGACAAGCTCCAGGAAACGGCGCATCAGCTCATCCCGCTTGTCCTTTAAAAGCTTATGCCCCCTGGACGCGGTGGCCAGCTTGCGCTTAAGCCTGGTAAGCTCCATCCGTGTGGGATTCACATGCTTCGCGCTCATGCCCCTTCCACGTCCTTTCCGTAATACTGATCCAGATACTGGTCCTTAATACGCTTCAGCTCGCTTCTGGGAAGAATGCGCAGCAGCTTCCAGCCGATTTCCATGGTCTTCTCGACGCTCCGGTCCGTGTAATAGCCCTGGGAAACGTATTCCTTCTCAAAGGCGTCCGCGAATTTCGCGTACAGCTTATCCATATCCGTCAGAGCTGCCTCGCCCAGAATGACCATCAGCTCTCTGGCGTCTTTTCCTCTGGCGTAGGCGGAGAAGAGCTGATTCATCACGTCCGCGTGGTCCGCCCGGGTCTTGCCCTCGCCGATTCCCTTATCCTTCAGACGGGACAGAGAAGGAAGCACATCGATGGGCGGAATCACGTTCTTCCGGTAAAGCTCCCGGCTTAAAATAATCTGTCCCTCGGTGATGTACCCGGTCAGGTCCGGAATGGGATGGGTCTTGTCGTCCTCCGGCATGGAGAGAATGGGAATCAGGGTAATGGAACCGTTCTTTCCCTTCTGGCGTCCCGCCCGCTCGTACATGGAAGCCAGGTCCGTGTACATGTAGCCCGGATAGCCCCGGCGTCCCGGCACCTCCTTGCGGGCCGCGGAAATCTCCCGGAGCGCGTCCGCGTAGTTGGTAATATCCGTTAAAATCACGAGAACGTGCATGTTTTTCTCAAAGGCCAGATATTCCGCCGCCGTCAGCGCCATTCTGGGGGTGGAAATCCGCTCTACCGCCGGGTCGTTTGCCAGGTTGATGAACATGACGCTCCGGTCGATGGCTCCCGTCTCCTTAAAGCTCTCCGTAAAGAAGTGGGACTCCTCGAAGGTAATTCCCATGGCTGCAAAGACAACGGCAAACTGCTCGTCTGTCCCCCGCACCTTGGCCTGTCTTG
>DVIQ01000022.1 GCA_018711185.1 Candidatus Limivivens intestinipullorum
TCCAGATCCTGGAGCTTGACGGCGTGGAGGATCTGGATACCCTTGGGCCGGAAGCGTTTCAGAGCTTTGAGGTGAAGGAGCTGGATCACAGCAGTGAGAAATGGGTGAAATACTACCTGACCAACGAGGAAATCCGCCTGATGCGGCGGCTGCGGCAGGATACGCGCCTTAGGGACGTAAACGAGCTCTTTGAGATCAACGTGGGTCTTGTGAGCGGCGAAAACGACTTCTTCTTATTAAATGAGGAGCGGGTGGCGCAGTTCGGACTTGGGAATTCCGTGAAAATGATTATCGGAAAAACCGAGCAGCTAAAGGGCGTGATTCTGACCGGGGAGGATTTTTCCCAGTTAAAAAGCCAAGGGAAAAAGGTTCATGTGTTTGTACCGGAAAACCGGCCTGCCAAGGAGCTTTCGAAAGAGGAGCAGAGCTATATCCGATACGGAGAGGAGCAGGGCTTTCACAGGGGCTACAAGTGCAGGATCCGGAAGCGCTGGTACTGCATTCCCCAGTCCTGGGAACCGGACGCCTTTATCCTGCGGCAGGTGAACCGCTATCCGCGGATTGTGTTAAACCGGGCGGAGGCATTGAGCACGGACACCATACACAAACTGCGCTTTCTGGGCGGCGTCCGGCCGGAGGAAGTGGCGGCGGCCTTTTTAAACTCCTTTACCCTGGCTTTGGGCGAGATTACCGGAAGAAGCTACGGCGGCGGGGTTCTGACCTTCGAACCCGGCGAAATCCGGAAGCTGAAAATTCCCATGACGGGAGCCGACCGGCTGGATCTGGAACAGATCGACCGGTGGATTCGTGAGGACAAAATCTACGAAACCCTGGACTACACGGATCAGATTCTCCTGAAGGAGGGCCTGGGGCTTTCGGATCGGGAGATCGTGCTGCTTCGGGGGATCTGGGAGAAGCTTCGGGACCGGCGGATTTACCGGAAGGAAAACCGCAAAAACGGGAATCCGTCAGCAAAGGCGAAAGCGGACGGCCAGAAGCCGCCTGGCAAGACGGAACCGTAATGGAAGCCGGCCCAAGAAGAAAATGCAGCAGTTGAGCACGACTGAACGATTACAAGAACTTGACTAGGAGGAGAGTACATGAACACAGAAAAGAAACCCTGGGAATACGGCCTTCTTCATACAGAGAAGGGCTGTCCTTATCTTTTAAACGGAGACCGGATGTTTTTCTGGCTGGGAGACACGGCGTGGCTTTTGTTCTCCAAGCTGAACCGGGAGGAGATGGAGACGTACCTGAGAAACCGGGCGGAAAAGGGATTTACGGTGATTCAGGCGGTGGCCGTTCATCATTTTCCGGCAGTGAACGTCTACGGCCAGGCCGCCTTTGCCGATGAGGAGAAAAAGCTGCCCGCGGGGGAGACGGAAAACGGATACTGGGAACTGATTGACTTCGCGGTCCGCAGGGCGGCAGAGCTTGGCATGTACGTGGGGCTGCTTCCCCACTGGGGAGACCAGAGAGAAAAATTCACCATGGCGCAGATGGAATCCTATGTCCGTTTCCTGGCCGGAAGATACGGCAGTGAGCCGAATATTATCTGGGTGACCGGAGGGGATACCAGAGGAAGCCAGGGCGCGGACTACTGGAAGACCATGGGACGGCTGTTAAAAGAGCGCTGTCCCGCGCAGCTTGTGACCTTCCATCCCTTCGGACGGACATCCTCTCTGGATTATTTCCCGGAAGAGGACTGGCTGGATTTTCATATGTTCCAGTCGGGACACCGGCGCTATGACCAGAAAGTTCTGGACGCCTGGGACGATACGGTGAAGCAGCAGGAAGAAGCGGGCATTCCATACTATGGCGAGGATAACTGGCGGTATGTGCAGGACGTGCAAAAGGCCGGGGAGCCGAAGCCGGTGCTGGACGGAGAACCCTCCTATGAGCACATTCCCCAGGGGCTTCATCTGGGAGATCAGCCCTACTGGAGCACGGAGCAGGTGCGCCGCTACGGCTGGTGGTGTATGCTGGCCGGAGGCTGCGGCTTTACCTACGGCCATAATTCCGTGATGCAGTTTTATGAGGGAAAGGGACAGGGGGCGTTTCATGTGAAGCTTCACTGGAAGGATGCCATTCACGGGCCGGCCTGCGACAGCGTCGCCCATATGAAAGAGATTCTGGAAGAGATTCTGGCGAAGCATTTCCGGGAGGCAAAACCCGCGCAGGAGCTGCTGGCCGGGGACTGCGTCTGGGAGGAGACCCAGAAGGAGGAGCGGATTCTGGCTATGGAAGCGGGAACGTGGATCGTGTGCTATTCTTATACCGGAAAAACCGTGGAGCTGGACGGCAGCAGACTTGGAGAGGGAGCCCTTTCGTACTGGTGGGTGAATCCTATGAGCGGCGTGAAAAGCTATGGAGGCAGACGTGAGATTTCCGGGGAAAGCCTGAAATTCGAGACGCCCAAGGGAGACGATGCCCATAAAGACTGGGTGCTGCTTTTGAAAAAAGAGGAAGCCTAGTTACAGCGTATCGGTGAAACGCCTTTCTGCCTGACGGCAGAAAAGAGTCAAAAACCCCGCAGCAAGCTACGGTGGCATCAAACTTGCAATGCAGCAGAGCTGCGGGGTATTTGACCCTCGCGGCGTTCTACACTCCGTTTCGGTCGGTGCTAAACGTGTGCCACCGGCACACAGCACCGCCAAATGGACATGCAAGCATGTCCGCTTGGCTCGTTGCTCGCGGGAATAAAGAATAAAAAGGGGTCTGCGCAGTATGTGCGCAGACCTGCGCGTTTCTTTGCAATTAGCATTCCATTTCGGTTAATGCTTTTGTCTCTGCTGTGAATGCTGCGATAAGTAATGAAATAAGTTGATCGCGTACGGATTGATCCGAAATATCGCAAGTATTCTTTATATCAAAAGCCGCCTTCCATGATGCATACACCGTTTTATAAAGATTTGCAAGGTTAATTTCTCCGTATTTTTCGAAATATGTCCAAGCATACCATTTAAGAGCAGTATATGTTCCGAGATAATACTCAAGATTCCAGGAAAAGTCGTTGGTATATTTGTTGCGAATAAAATCAATCAGCGCGTCATAGGCGGCCAGCCCTTGTACGTTATCACACCATTCCTCGCCGTATAAATGCGAGACTGCCAGTTTCTTGGTATCTGTTAGGATTGTCTCTTGCGGTTTCCCGTTTTCGCCGGTTACTGCAAGCACTGATAAAATAGGCAGATCCAGCTTCCCTAATTTGCGATAAGGAATACGATCCTCTTTTCCGTTGATTTTAAGAGTAAAAAGAACTTCTTCATTCTCATCGTAACCAATAATTGCGCCCCATTCGCAGCCGCTGATATCCCATGCAACAGCTGCAACACCTCGATCAATAGACTGTTTGATAATCTCAATAGCAGCAAGGCGGCATTCCTCTTCAAGGGACTCTTCTCCCCATAAACGTTCGATGTATGCGCAGGTGAGACCGCCGTTTTCCAACCAGCATTTTTGCTTTTTGAACTCCCATATACTGGTCGCACTGGGGCAGAGATCCGGAGCTATCCACATACGGAATGCAAAGCCACTGGAAGCAACAATATCATCTGCATAACCGGCGTGCTGGCTGTGGTGCAGCGCAGCTGACAGACATTTCGCAAAGGAAAAGAGATATCCTGTAGTATCTGTAACCTCATTGAAATTTACATTTAATTTTTTCATTGTTCTATTCCTTAAAAAATATGAGATAGTCCAACATAGTTGAAGTTAATGGGTTTTTACCATTCATGAAGAGAATAGAATAGGACAGCAGCGTCAGTTCTGCTTCATTTTCAGCTCTCTGCGATAGGCGTTCGGGGGCGTGCCGTACCGGCGTTTAAACAGGCGGTTGAAGTAGGTCTGGCTGGAAAAGCCGGCCTGGTCTACGATATCTTTCAGCTTCATGCTGGTATTTTCCATCAGCCCTACGGCGTATTTCAGCCGTTCTTCATTGAGATAGTCGTTAAAATAAAAGCCGGTCTGCTGGTGGAAGACGGTTCCCAGATAGGAAGGATGCATATTCAGCCGTGCCGCCAGGGTTTTCAGGGAAATATTTTTGTCGGAAAACTCGTGGACAGCCTGGATGACTGCGTCCACACAGGGGATGGAGTCACTTTTTCGCCGGGCAAGGACCGTAAAGCATTCCTCCAAAAAGCGATCCAGGAAATCCAAGAGCTGTCCCGAATCCGGCATATCTTCAGAGAAGTCCTGCAGAAGTTCCTGAATTCGGCCATTGTCCTGATTTTCCTGCCAGGTCTGTGCCCCGGCCCAGCTCAAAACGGACAGGTAGAAGGCGCCCTGACGAGATTTAGGGATGCCCGATGCCAGCCGGCGGACCAGGGAGCGGTATGCTTCCAGGGAGGTGGCGCCAAATTCCTGGCGGAGCTGATTCAAAAGCGGAAGCGGAAGGGAAAGGCCGTCGCAGTCAATATATGGAAGGCCGGTATGCTCCAGAAACAGATATTGGCTGGCAAGCCGGTAGCTCTCCGAGACCGATTCGTAATGATCCGCCGTATTTCCGATGGAGACGAAAAACGGAAAGCCCAGGATCTGGCGGGCACGCTTCACGGTATCTGTGAAAATATCTCTGGAAACGGTTCCCGCGGTACTGCTTAAAATCGTCACCAGACGGAAGGGCGTCGCGAAATAAAAATGGTTGTTCCAGGAACGGAAAAAAGCCGAGAGCAGATAGTCCAGAAGCCGGGGCATCTGCTGGCTGTACTGAGGGTCCGCGGAAAAAATCAGGACGGTGTAGTTGTCAAGCTGGAGATTGATGCCAAGCATCTGCGCTCTGGTGATGAACTCCTCGTCGCTCAGGGTGCCGTTCGTCCAGCTCTCGATAAAAATGCTGCGGAAGGTGAGCATGGAGGAACCATAGGTTTGGGACATTTCTGCCCGTTCCATGATATGGCCGGTGATGCGGCTGACGGATTCGGCCAGCTCGTCCGGGTCCAGGGGCTTTAAAAGGTAGTTTTCGGCTCCGTTTCGCATGGCGGAGCGCACATAGTCAAAATTGTCATAGGCGGACAGAACCAGAATGGACAGCAGAGGATTGCTCTCTTTGGCGCGACGGATCAGCTCGATGCCGTCCATCTGAGGCATGGAGATGTCCGTAATCAAGAGATCCACCCCGTGGGTTTTCAGGTAATCCAGGGCATCCAGGGGATTGGTTGTCTCATAGCAGATCTCGATTAAGAAGCCGGACCAGTCCAGGGCGGTTTTCAAATCTTCTAATACAAATTCTTCATCATCCACAATCACAGCCTGATACATAAACATACGCTCCTGTCTTTTTTCCAGTGTTTAACCCAATGTTAATTCAATTTTTATACAAAGTCAATAACAGCTTCCTTTAATTTTTGCAAAAACCTTGAAAGTGTACTATATAAATCAGTTTAGAAAAATTATATACTTTTTTCAGATCGAAGTTATACTTTTGTAACAGTCCGAGGCGGCACAGACGAGCTTCGGAGGAAGGCAAGCGAACCGCTTCGCCTAAGACAAAAGAAAATCAGGGAGGTAAGATTATGGCGGTGAAAACCAAGACCAAGGCAGTGGTTCCCCAAAAACCCCTGCGCAAGCAGATCTACGCGTACCGCTGGGTTTATCTTTTAGGTATTCCCGGTCTGCTGATTATGCTGTTTATGAACTATCTGCCCATGCGGGGGCTTCTGATGGCTTTCCAGAATTACAACCCGCATCTGGGAATCTTAGGAAGCGAATGGGTGGGACTGGAGCATTTCCAGAAGCTGTTCCAGGATTCCAGATTTTACACCATGCTGCGCAATACGCTGGTAATCAGCGCCCTGTCCCTTGTGACATTCCCGGCGCCGATTTTCCTGGCCCTTCTGCTGAACGAGCTGCGCAGCAAGTTTATGAAGAAATTTGTGCAGACGGCGGTTTATCTGCCGCACTTCCTGTCCTGGGCCATTGTGGCCAGCCTTACCTTTTTCCTTTTGTCCACAGAGCAGGGACTGATTAACAAGATCGCGACGGCCATGGGAAACGAGCCTACGGCGTACCTGTTCAGCACCGCCTGGATTTATCCGATTATCGTGATCCAGTCTTTGTGGAAGAGCGTGGGATGGAACTCCATCGTGTACCTGGCGGCCATTTCCGGAATCGACCAGTCCTTGTATGAGGCGGCGAAGATGGACGGAGCGAACCGGTTCCAGTGTATGATGAAAATTACGCTTCCCAGCATTATGCCCACGGTTGTGGTTATGCTGATCCTGAAGATGGGCTCCATCGTATCCGTTGATTTTGAACAGGTATTCCTGATGAACAACGCCATGGTGCGCTCTCACCTGGAGGTATTTGAAACCTATATCTACAATAACAGTATCGCTACAGGAAGCACCCAATACTCCTATACCACGGCAATCGGTATGTTTAAATCTGTGGTAAATACCGGGCTGGTGGTGCTGACGAACTGGATTACCAGACGCAAAGGCTATGACGGCGTTCTGTAAGGAAAGGAGAATGAAGGATGACGGCATCTGGAAATGTTAAGGTGCAGAATAAAAAAAGTAAAATGGGCATGAAGGCCAAGGAGCATATTTACCAGACGATTCTGGGGTTCTTTCTTCTTCTGATCGCCCTGGCCATGGTGGTTCCTTTCCTGTATGTGATTGTGATTTCCTTTACGGACGCCAGTGTGTACGAATCCGGAAAGTTCATGCTTTGGCCGGAAAAGTGGTCAACAGCGGCCTATGAGCTGATTTTAAGCGGCTCCGGATTTCTGAACGCCTTGAAATCCACGCTGATTATCACGTTTATCGGAACGCCCTTAAGCGTCGCCGTAAACGCGGGACTGGCCTACATGCTTTCCAAACCGATTCCGGGAAAGGGATTTTTAAACAAATACGTGATGTTTACCATGCTGTTTTCCGCAGGCATGGTGCCGAACTATATGAATATCCAGTCCCTGGGGCTGATCGACAATTACTTTGCCTGTATCCTTCCCTCCGCCTGCGGAGCCTGGTCGGTCATGGTAATGAGATCCTTTTTCCAGTCGCTTCCTATCGAGCTGGAAGAAGCAGCGGAAATCGACGGCTGCGGAAAGCTGCGGATCTTTTCAATCATTGTGATTCCGCTGTCCAAGGCGATGCTGGCGACGATGACGCTGTTCTCCTTCGTGGGATACTGGAACACCTATTTCAACGCGGTTATGTATATGACATCCACCGCCAAGTCGCCCCTGCAGGTATATGTGCAGAAAATCGTGCTTTCCTCTAATATTTCGGACGTGGTTGATATCCAGAATATGATTACCAATCCGGTCCCCCAGGAGGTTATGCGTATGGCAGCCGTTGTGGTGGTTGTGCTTCCGATTTTGATTATTTACCCGTTTATGCAGAAGTATTTTAAGACCGGTATGATGGTCGGCGCGGTAAAGGGCTGATACAGCGGATGATTCGCGATAGTGTTTCACGCCGAAGGAACGGACGGGGATTCGTGTGGACAGCGGGGCGTGTGAAAAAGCTATAGAAACCTATTAACATGTATGATTAACAGGAGGAATGAAAATGAAAAGAAGAATGAAGCAGATTCTGGCGGCGGCGATGGCGGTTTCCATGCTGACTGGAACCGGACTGACCGCGGCGGCGGAAGAGGAGCGCATGACCATCAGCGTCATCGGTATCGACTGGGGCTATGGCCCGCTGCCGGACAGCGAGATGGAGCAGGCATGGGAGGATCTTTTCGATGTAAACCTGGAGATTGAGTGGGTGAGCTATCAGGACTATGACCAGAAGGTAAACACCATGATTTCCGCCGGCAATATTCCCGATGTGGTGCAGATCAATAAGGTGGACGGAAACTATTATTACCCGATCTTTACCCAGGCCATCGACGCCGGCACCTTCCTGGATATGACGCCGTATCTGTTCGCGGACGGCGAGGGCGTAGCGGAGACCAACGCGGTAATGAAGAACTGGTCCGAAGATTTCTGGGATCAGGCGAAATACAAAGAAGGAATTTATATCCTGCCCAGATCCAAGGCGGAGATTGCCCAGCAGTCCGGAATCAATGTCCGCAGGGATTTAATGAAGAAGTATGGATATGAAGAGGAGCCTGCCACCATGGATGAGCTGAAGGATTGGCTGATCGGCCTGTCCAACGCGGCTTCCGAGGGCGAGGGAGAGAAGATTTACGCGCTGGATTTCTACACCGAGACCAACGGACTGATGGGCGACCGCACAAAAGCCTTTGCCATTGCCTTTACGGGACAGACAGACTGGGCTGTGGACGAGAACGGCGACTACCAGTATATGATGCTCACGGATGGATATGTGGATTTCTTAAACTGGATGAAGGATCTCTATGACGCTGGCGTGCTGGATCCCGAGTTTGCCCTGGCCAACGCGGAAACCTCCAAATGGAAGGCTGGAAGAAGCGTGGCTTATCTCACTGCCTGGTATAACTGGAACCAGTCCGCGGATCTGACGACTCAGAAGATTTTTGATGACAGCACGGCGGATACGCTGGAAGCCTGGTGTCTGATGCCGGTACAGGGTCCCGCGGCCTATACGGTAAGCCCGAATTACACGGACATCGATTCCTGCATCGCCATTAACGCGCAGTGCAGCGAAGAGAAGATCCAGAAGATTATGGAAGTGTTCAACGGAACAGAGGAAGCGATTCCCGGCTATAACCTGCTGATGTCCGACGGCGTGGAGGGCATTCACTATACGGTTCTTGAGGACGGCACGCGCGCTACGGATGACGAGCAGTCCAAGAAGCGCCAGGAAGGCTATGTAGGCGCCTGGAACCAGATCTTCTTAAAGACGGACGCTGATCAGGTAACGGATAAGTTTATGCGTGACGGAGCCAGAAGGGCTTCTGACGAGAGCATCCAGAGAGCCCAGGATCTGAAGGAGTTCATTTCCACGAACCTGGAAGAGACGGGCATGAAGAACGCGATCCAGAACCTGCAGTCCGCTACCTATTCTACCCAGTGGGGAATGATCACCGAGGATCTGAACGCTATGACCACGCAGTATATCATGGGACAGATCGACGAGGCGACATGGAACAGTTACGTAGAAAGCATCGTAAATTCTGATGATTATAAAGCAATTCAGCAGGAGTTTAAGGATGCAGCAGCAGCGGAATAAGACGCTTATTTAAGGCTCTTTTCCCGGCGGCTTGCCGCCGGGAAGGGAGCCGTTTTTCTTCCCCGCGGATAAACAACGATCCGGTACGCGTTAAGCGCCGGCCGGAGCGGAGCAAAGGTAACCGTTTGGCCCAGGTCTGCGCACATGCTGCGCAGACCGTAAGAACGTAATTCAGGAATGCGAAAATCCCATCGCCGAAGGCGATTTCAAATGGATTTTCGCAGTTACGATTCAGCAAGGCTGAATTGTAACGAGCAAAGAGCCGCGGGAGAACCGCTGATGGAAAGGCAAAGGAAAAAGGGGCAGAAAAATGGCAGAACAGGATTTTTTTAAAGAGATTGCGATGACAAAACACCCAAGCCGGACCGCGGACCGGGAGATTGCCCCGGCGCCGCTGCCGGATACCATATTTCAGGCGGGGGAAGAGGCGGCGCCGGAGCTTTTTGCGGATACGGAGGCTTCCTTTGAGGATCGGAGAGAATGGTTTTTCGCGGAACTGGACCAGATGCGGGAGAGATTCCGGCCGTTTATGAGAGACTTGCTTCCGGATCTTCCGGAAACCGTGAAAACGTATCCTCTGGAAGACTTCGCGTTCCGCTACCTTGACAGACACGAGAGGGAAATCTTTTCCGGAAGCCGCAAGAGCGGCTGGGAAGAAGTAAAGATTCCGGACTACCGGGGACCGGCAGGGGAAAACGGAAAGTGGAGAGGATGCTACCGCTGCGGTTTTTTTTCGCCGGAGGAGGGCCGGGAGCTGCGCGCGAAGGGACGCCGCGCCGTTCTCGCTTTTCAGTGCGTGGACTATATCGCCCGGATCTATGTGAACGGGTGCTATGTGGGAAGTCACGAAGGGTTTTTTGCGCCTTTTTCTTTTGACATTACGGATTTCCTGGAAAAGGAAAACGAACTTTTGGTGATCTGTGAGAACGATATTCCGATTCTGGGCGTGGGCCCGGTTCTGGACGGCGACAAGATTTACGCGGCCACGGGTCCGGGATATGACGACCCGGAGGAGGGATGGCATCACTGCCCGGCCGGAGCGGGGATTTTCGGAAAGGCGGCGCTGGAAATCCGGCCAAGCCTTTTTGTGGAGGATCTTTTTGTGCGGCCTCTTGTCTCCGAAAACGGCGTGGAAGTCCGGATTGGCGTCAGGAATTATACGGATCAGGTAGTGGAAAACTTCATACTGGAAACGGCGCTGTTTCCGAAAAATTTCGCGGGAGAGGAAGCCGGCTGTCTGCGGGCGGAGGCAGCCTGCGCGGGACCGGGAAAAAATGAGTACCGGTACTTTATTCCCATGAAGGATATGCGTCTGTGGGACACGGAAACGCCCTGGCTGTACGGCGCTTTGACGGAACTGAAACAGGGTGAGGGAACCGTAAGCGCCAGGCGTCAGACATTTGGCCTGAAAACCTTCGTCAGCGACGAGACAACCGAGCCCAAAGGGAAATTTTTCCTGAACGGAAAGCCGGCGGTTCTGCGGGGGGCCAATGAGATGGGGCACCTTCAGCAGTGCGTCATGCGGGGAGATATGGATCAGCTTGTGGATGACATTCTGATTGCCAAGCTGTGCCATATGAATTATTACCGGGTGACCCAGCGGCCGGTTCAGGAAGAAATTTACGATTATTTCGATATGCTGGGAATGATGCATCAGTGCGATCTGCCGCTGTTTGGCTTTCTGCGAAGACCTCAGTTTTCCGAGGCGGTACGGCAGGTGGGAGAGATGGAGCATCTGGTGCGGCGGCATGTGTCCACGGTGATGGTGACCTTTATCAACGAACCTATGTGTATCCGGCAGACGGAGGATCCCAATGACAAATATTCCAAACGGTACCGGCTGAAGGGGCACCGCCATCTGCTCCGGGATGAGCTGGAGGCGTTTTTCGCGGCGGCCAGGAAGGCCGTTTATGTGGAAAATCCGGACCGGGTGGTGAAAAATGTGGAGGGGGACTACGACGGTCCCACGGCAGAGGGAATGCCGGATTTCCACTGCTACACCATGTGGTATACAAACCACGGGGAGCCCATCGGACGGCTGATGCGGGGCTGGCTTCCGCCGGTGAAAAGCGGCTGGATGATCGGCTGCGGAGAATACGGGGCCGAAGGGCTGGACAACCGGGCGGTGATGGAGAAATATTACCCCAGGGAGTGGCTTGCGGCAGACAGCCGGGGACGCTGGTATCCGGATAAGATTGTCCGGGCTCAGACGCCCTCGGTGCAGGGAGACTGGTATCCGGAGCAGCATACTATGGACGACTGGATCCGGGAAAGCCAGATTCACCAGGCCAGGGCCACAAAGCTTATGACGGACGCTTTCCGCAGAAGAGGGGACATCATGAACCAGACGGCAATCCATCTGCTGATTGACGCCTGGCCCTCCGGCTGGATGAAAACGCTCCTGGACTGCGACCGACAGCCGAAACGGGCGTACTTCGCGTACCGGGACGCTCTGGAACCGCTGCGGGTAAATCTGTATACAGGGATGTCCTGTGTGTACGAGGGGGATACCGTGCCGGTGGAAGCCTGGCTGCTGAACGATACCGGGGATACGCGCAGGGTCGCCGTTCACGCGGCTGTTTTTCGGGAGAACGGGACGCTGATCGGCGCGTGGAGCCATGAGGCGGAAATGCCGGCGGCCGGCGCGGTGTGCGCGGGTATGATTCCGGCCCGGATGCCGACCCGGACCGGCGTGTGTACGTCCGCGGGAGAGGACAGCGGCGCGGGTGAGCTGACCGGAGAAGGCGGCGCGCGCGCGTCAGCCGCCGGCATTTCGCTTGCGGCGGAAGCCGGACCGGAAAAGATTCGGATTACCGCGTCGATTGTGGAGAACGGTGTGGTGCTCAATCGGGAAAGCCTGTATCTGACGGTTTATCCGCGGAGCGCGAAAAAACTCCTGGCGCGGGCAGAAGGGGCCCTGGCGCGGGAGGTTCTCCGGGAGCTCGCGCAAAGGAGCGCGGCGAAGAAGGAAGACGAACGGCCGGACTGCCTGGTATCCAGCGATCTGTCGGCGGAGGCTTTGGAACGGCTTGAGAAGCACGTGCGGGAGGGCGGTACGGGGATGCTGCTTTTGCAGGAGCCCGGAACGGAAATCACGGTGGGCGGTCACCGGGTTTTCGCGAAACCGCATACCGAATTGTTTTTCGCGGACGCGGGAGAGGAATGGAAGCAGTACCCGGTGTCCATGCTTTACAACGCGAAAAAAGGGTACATTGATTCCACCCTTGGGTGTATACTGGAAACAGATATGCCGGGAGAGGAGATTCTGTTTACGTACGGAAAGAAGCTGCCGGACAGCGGGGCAAAGGCCCATCTGCCGGTGGTGAAAAGATGCCGTCTTGGAAAGGGGAGCCTTGTGCTCAGCGCCCTGTCTCTGGACGGGAGAGTGGGAGCCAACGCAGGGCTGGACGCGCTGCTTTCGCGGCTGATGGAGGAGCGCGGGGAGCAGAGCCAGACGGCGTAAGGCAGCGGTTCCGCAGGGCGGATCTGCCGCGGCAAAGGACGCTTCCGGAAGCGGAGCATATGTCAGAAAATCGGAGGAAGAAAAGGATGAATCTGGTAGAACGGGAGCTTGAGATGAGAAGACTTCCCCAATTGATGCTTTTTCAGGACGGAGGGCCTGTGAAAACGGCGGAGGACTGGAAACACCGCAGAGAGGAAATACGCGAGCTTTTATGCCGGGAATGCTTCGGCTTCCCGCCCAGGCTGTCCTATGAGGTGAGGGGACAGGTGGTGAATACTCAGGAGGACGCGTACGGCGGAAAGGCGGTAAGGCAGACAGTGGAGCTGGAAATACGCTCACCTTATTCCCACGCGTCGTTTCCGTTTACCGTGACGCTGCCGAAAGGAGAGGCGCGGCCGCCGCTGTTCCTCTGCCTGGCGTTTACCCCGTCTGAGGCGGATGGCCTCGGAGAAGAAATCCTGGACGGAGGTTTTGGAATTGCCTCGGTGTATTACCAGGATATGACGGCAGATTATTATGATTCCCATATGAGCGGTCTGGGGCGCTTCTGCACGCGGAATCAGTTTGACAGCTGGGGGAAGCTGGCCATGTGGGCCTGGGGAGCCTCCAGGATGCTGGACTGGATTCTGGAACACACCTGCGCGGACGCGGACCGGATCGCGGTGATCGGCCATTCCAGGCTTGGGAAAACGGCTCTGCTGGCAGGCGGAATGGATGAGCGGTTTTCCCTGACTGTGAGCAATGACTCCGGCGGAGGCGGCGCGGCTTTGTTCCGCCAGAAAACCGGGGAGCATATCTGCGACCTGTACGGGAAAGGCTCCAGGCTCTGGTTCGCCGGAAATTTTTTCCGCTACTGCGGCAGGGAGGAGGAGCTGCCCTTTGACCAGCATTTTCTGCTGGCTCTGACGGTTCCCAGACATCTTTACATCGCCAGCGCGTCCAGGGACGACTGGGCGGACCCGGTATCGGAGTTTTTAAGCTGCGCGGCGGTTTCCGAGGTGTACGAGGCTCTGGGTTTTCCGGGACTCGTGTATCCGGGAGCGTTTCCAAAGGAGGGCGACTGCTTCCATGAGGGGCGCATCGGTTATCATCTGCGGAAGGGAACCCATTATCTGAGCCGCTGGGACTGGCAGAAAATTATGGAATACCGGAGAATGCATCAGGTGTAAAGCAGAGGACAACGGAGGAGACTATGAACACAGAAATCATGTATCTGGAAAAGCCGGCGAGGAAATGGGATGAGGGATACCCTCTGGGAAACGGCCGTCTGGGAGCGATGGTTATGGGAAAGGTCCGGGAGGAGACGATTTTCCTGAATGAGGAAACCCTCTGCTTCGGGCCGCCAAGGAGAAGAGAAAACCCGGACGCGAAAGAACATATTCCGGAGATTCGCCGCCTTCTGATGGAAGGGCATGTGGAGCAGGCGGCGTTTCTGGCAAAGATGGCCCTGACTTCTGCGCCCAAGTACAACAACCCGTATCAGCCTTTGGGGGATCTGCGGCTTTGCTTTTTAAACCACAGCGGTAAGCCGGAGAACTACCGGAGGAGCCTGGATCTGTCCCGCGCCGTTGCGAAGGTAGAGTACCGGATGAACGGCATCCGGTTTGAACGGGAACATTTTGTGAGCCGGGAGTACCAGGTCCTGGCGGTGCGGATACGCAGCCTGGGAGCGGCGGCCGTCACCATGAGCGCCAACATCAGCCGAAAGCCTTTTGAGGAATATTCCGGGCTTTTGGATGAACGCACGGCGGGCATATGGGGAGAAAACGGCGCCGGCGGCATGCGCTACGCGGGCGGCGTCACCATTGACAGTCCCCTGGCAAAAACCATGGGCGATTTTGTTTACGCGGAAAACGCGGAAGAGCTGGTGGTCTACCTGGCAGGAGGAACGGATTATGAGGACTGCCTGGCGGACAGACGGGATTCTTTTGAGGGCACGGTGCGCCGACTGACCGAAAACGTTCTGGAACGCCTGGAGAGAGCGAAAAAGGCGGGGTATGATACCATAAAGAAACGCCATACGGAGGATTACCGGAAGCTTTACGGCGCGTTTGACCTGACGCTGTCACAGACCCGCGACGCGGCGGACAAGGCCACGGACGCGATAATAGAGACAGTACGCCAGGAAGAGCGAAGAGCGGCGGGCGGCGTAGAGGAGCAGGATGGCGAAGCGGCAGCCGCTGCGCAGGCCGCTCTGACGGAGCAGCTTGTGCGCTATGCCAGGTACCTGATGATTTCCTCATCCTGCGGCTGCCTTCTCCCGGCAAATCTTCAGGGACTCTGGAACGGCGCGTACGAGCCGCCCTGGCAGTGCCAGTATACCATTAACATCAACACCCAGATGAACTACTGGTTTGTGGAAAAAGCGGGGCTTTCGGACTGCCACCTTCCGCTGTTTTTCCTTCTGAAGCTTTTAAGCAGGGACGGGAAGATCACGGCGGAAAAGCTTTACGGCTGCAGGGGATTTGTGGCGCACCACAATACGAACGTCTGGGGCTGCGCGGCGCCGGAAGGAATTTTTGACTCTTCGCCTTATTGGGTTATGGGCGGCGCCTGGCTCTGCCTGCATCTGTATACCCATTACCGGTATACGAAGGACCGCGCGTTTCTGGAAAACGAGGCCATGCCGCTGATGCGGGAGGCGATCCGGTTCTTCGAGGATTATTTATACGCGCTTCCCGACGGCACGCTGGTGACGGGGCCGGTGGTCTCACCGGAGAACACGTACCGCTCAGGTACAGGGGAGACGGGGGCTCTGTGCATGGGACCCACCATGGACATGTCGATTCTGCGAAATCTCCTGGACGATTACCTGGAGGGAATGGAAGAGCTTTCCATCCGGGACGAGGCGGATCGCGCGCTTCTGACGGATATGCGGAACCGTCTGGTGCCTCTGAAAATCGGCCGGGACGGGAGAATCCAGGAATGGTATCAGGAGTTTGAGGAGACAGAGCCGGGACACCGGCACATTTCCCACCTGTTCGGCCTTCATCCCGGTTATGAGATCACAAGGGAAACGCCGGAACTTTTGGAGGCTGCCAGAAAAACTCTGGAGGCCAGGCTTGCGGGAGGCGGCGGCCATACGGGGTGGAGCCGCGCGTGGCTTGCCTGCTTTTACGCGAGGCTGGGGGACGGAAAGGCTTTGGAGACCCACATCCGGCGGCTGCTTTCCGGCTGTATCCAGGATAATCTCCTGGATGTGCATCCTCCTTTCCAGATCGATGGGAACTTCGGCATCGCCGAAGCCATTCTCGAAGGCCTGGTGTGGAATCACAAAGGAGTGGTCCGCCTGCTTCCGGCTCTGCCGGAAACCATGGCTTCCGGAGCGCTTCGGGGAATGTGCCTGGAGGGCGGCGTCCGTCTGGATATGAAGTGGGAAGCGGGTCGGGTCACAAAGGCAGTCTTTGCTGCCCGGAGCGCGCAAACGATAACCGTGTATGTGAACGGGAAAAAAGAAACGCTTAATCTGGAGCCCGGCAGAGCCGCGGCAGTCCGCGCGGCAAAGCGCGGAACAGACGAAAGTTACAGTTCAGCCCAGGTCTGCGCACATGCCGCGCAGACCGTAAGAACATGATTCAGGGGTGCGAAAATCCCATCGCCGAAGGCGATTTCGAATGGATTTTTGCAGTTACGGTTCAGCAAGGCTGAACCGTAACAGACGAAATTATAATATAAGGAGTCATAGTTGACGATGAACAGAAAAAATGAAATCATCACGATCCTGAAAAACAGCGCTTCCGGTCCAAGGATTTCCTTTGGGCTGGACCGCCTGACACAGACTCTGAAAGCCCAGGGCTGCCGCGTCCGGGAGGAGGAGCTGCCGCAGCGGTATGAGGATTACCGGAAGATTCCGGGGAGGAAGCTTTACGCGGCGGTCTGCGAAAACGACCCTTTTATCCAATGGCTGATCCGGGAAGAGCTTCTGGTATTCCATACAGAGGAGCCGAAGGGAGAAGGATTTTACATAGAGACGTGCCCGGCGCTTCTTACGGCGGTAACGGGCGGCACGGACACCGGGGTTCTTTACGGCCTTACGGAGCTGAGAGAACGGGTGGAGAAGGAAGGGCATTTCCCCCATGAGATTACCTTCGGAGACGCTCCGGTCTTTAAGCTGAGAGGCCCCTGCGTGGGACTTCAGAAAACCAAAGTGGAACCGCCCCGCCTGACCTATGAGTATCCCATTACGCCGGGAAGGTTCCCGTGGTTTTATGATAAGGCGCTGTGGGAGCGCTTTCTGGATATGCTGGTGGACATGCGCTGCAATGTCCTCTATATATGGAGCGGCCATCCTTTCTCCTCCCTGGTGAAGGTGGCGGATTATCCGGAGGCTTTGGAGGTGACGGAAGAGGAGTTCGCCCTGAACCGGGAGACTTTCGGCTGGCTGACCAGGGAGTGTGACCGCCGGGGCATCTGGGTGGTTATGAAGTTTTATAACATCCACATACCGCTTCCCTTCGCCGAGGCCCACGGCCTGGAGCTTCTTCAGAGCAAGATCAGCCCGCTGGTTGCGGATTACACGAAAAAATCCATAAAAGAATTTATAAAAGCTTTCCCTCATGTGGGCCTTATGGTATGCTTAGGAGAGGCCTTAAGAGGGACCCAGAACAAAACGGACTGGTTTATCGACACGATTATTCCGGCGGTAAAGGAAGGCGTAAAGGAAGCGAACCTGTCCGAGGAGCCGCCGGTGATTCTGCGGGGGCATGACTGCGATCCGGTGCAGGCTATGACGGAGGCCAGAAAACAGTATTCCCACCTCTATACCATGTGGAAATACAACGGAGAAAGCCTGACCACCTATTATCCAAGAGGCAAATGGCAGAAGCTTCACCAGACTTTGAGCGGCCTTGGCACCACCCACATTATGAATGTGCATATTCTGGCGGACCTGGAACCGTTCCAGTTTAACGCGCCGTTGTACATTCAGAAGTGCGTCCAGGCGGGACAGAGCCGTCTGGGCTGCAACGGACTGCATCTGTATCCGCTGTTTTACTGGGACTGGCCTTACAGCCCGGATAAGGAGGAGCCGCGTCTCCTTCAGATGGACCGGGATTTTATCTGGTTCGCGGCCTGGTTCCGCTACGCCTGGAATCCGAACCGGGACGAGGAGACGGAAAAGCTCTACTGGACCCAGGTGTTTGCAAAGCGTTATGACCTGACTATGGAACAGGCGGGAAAGGTTCTGGCGGCGTCGGAGGATATCTGCCAGTGCGCGCCGAAGCTTCTTGGCCGCATCGGCATCACCGAGGGAAACCGGCAGACATTAAGCCTTGGGATGACCATGAGCCAGCTCACCAACGCGGTGCGCCACCGTCCAAACAAGGAACTGTATCATTCCGTGGCCAGAAAAGGCGAACAGCCGGATGCGTTTATTCAAAAAGAGCTGGCAGGGGAAGCTCATATCGGGGAGACGCCGGAGGATATGATGGAGGAGGTGCGCTTCCACGCCTGGAATGCCCTGGATCTTATGACAGAGGCGACTCCCGCCGAGGGCGGCTCCAGGGAGTTCGCGCGTCTTTCTACGGATATGGAGGCCATTGCCCTGATGACGGAGGTTTACTGCGAAAAGCTGTCCGCCGCGCTGGCGGTTCTGCGCTATAAATATACCATGGATAAGCGCTGCCAGGCGGATTACGGCCTTTTGGATGAGGCGGAAGCCCATTTGGAAAAGTCGGTGGAGCAGTACCGTATGCTGGCGGAGCTGACCTCCGGCACCTATCTGTACGCCAACAGTATGCAGACACCCCAGCGGAAGATCCCGTTTCCCAACGGGGAAACCTTCGGCCATTGGGCTGCCTGCCTGCCGGAGTATGAAAAGGAGCTGGCAAATTTCAGAAAGCATGTGCGGGAGCTGAAGGAGGACAGGCTGCCTTCGGACGGGCAGGAGGAGTTTCAGGCAAAGCCTCTGACGCCGGCCCCCTTTACCCTGCTTGGGGATAACTGCCAGACCTTTCCCCTGGAGCCGGGGGCAAGCGTCTTTACGGACTGTGACATGAAGATCAAAAACCTGGCGGGAGAGCTTGCGGGCCTCACCGGGGTGCGTATGGGACTGGGCGCCGCCATCGAGGAAGGCGTTTCCATCCGCTTTACGCTGCCGCAGGATTCCTATGTCCTGGTGGGCTACATGAACGCCAGGGGCGTGGAGTGGCTGCAGCTCCCGGATTTGGAGACAAACACCCACGCGGATGACAGAGGAGGCCTCGCGGTGGTGTACGCCAACGCCATCAAGGCGGAAGGGTGCCCGGTCATCAACATTCACGCTTACCGTTATGAGGCGGGAACCCATGAGCTGTTCTTTGGAACCGGGGCGTATCTCATCGCGGGCGTGGTATCCCAGGATACGGTTCTGACGCCAAGAGACGCCGCACTTGGCGGCGAAGGGCTGGATACCCTGGACTGGCTTTATGAAGAATAAATCCGCTTGCTGCCGTGAACGGCAGCAGGCATACAGAAATAGGAGGAGACGATGGCGACAAAATTACCCAGAGAGATGACGGGCGCGGAACTGAAATCCATGCTCAAAAGCAGCATTAATTTAAAAAGCTTAGGGGGCGTAAAATGCCCGGAACTCAAGCTTCCGCCGGAGGAGCTGGACTGGTGGAAGGACTCGAAAATCGGAATGTTTGTCCACTGGGGCCTTTACTCCATTCTGGGAAGAGGAGAGTGGGCAAGGTTTAATGAGAAGATTCCCAAGGAAGAGTATGAGGGACTGGCCTGGGAGTTTAACCCGAAGGACTTTTCCATGACGGAGTGGACGGATCTGGCAAAGGATTTCGGAGCGAAGTACATGGTCATGGTCACCAGACACCACGACGGCTTCGCACTGTGGGACAGTCCGGCAAGCTATGAGGGCTTTACCTCTTACAATACGGCGTCCCACCGGGATTTCGTAAAGGAATACACCGACGCGGCCAGGGCGGCCGGCCTGCGGGTGGGCCTGTACTATTCGCCCATGGACTGGCGTTTCCCAGGCTACTTTGACCCCAAGGGAGAGCAGAACCCGGCCAATGCCGAGAACGCCCTCCTGATGAAGAAACAGTGCTACGGCCAGGTGGAGGAGCTTTGCAGCAAGTACGGACCCATCGACATTCTCTGGTACGACGGAGGATGGCTGGCCCATAAGGGAAGCGATACTTCCAGCGCCTGGTTCTGGGAGCCGGTAAAGCTCAACAAGATGGTGCGCAAATACAATCCGCATACCTTGTTAAATCCCCGCTCCGGCTATGAGGGCGATTTCTACTGCGACGAGGGTTCCCATGAGATTACCGGGAAAATTCTTCCGGTGCCCTGGGAAAAGAACATGTGCGTCTGCAGCGGATGCTCCTGGGGATGGATGGCGGATGACCCCGTATCGGATTTCGACTGGCTGATCCGTATGCTGGCCAATGTGATCTGCCGGGGAGGCAATCTGCTTCTGAATGTGGGGCCGGATAAGGACGGCCATATCCGGCCGGACGTAGCCCGGAGAATGCGCGAGATCGGCGCCTGGCTTTCGGAATACGGGGAAGCGGTGTACGGCACCAGAGGCGGCCCCATCGAGCCGGTGGACAACGTTTACGGGACGGTCAGCAAAGGGGACAAAATCTATCTTCATGTGCTGGACAAGGATGCCTGCGCGAAAACGCGGATTCCCTTTGCCGGATACCGGGTGGAGCAGGTCACGGAATTTCACGGGCAGCCCTGCCCCTTCACACAGGACGGGGAAGGAATCACCATCAATATGGATGGGGTTCCCGCCGCGGGGCCGGACACGATTTTTGTGCTGAAACTGGACCGCCCGGTGGAGAAAGAGCAGAATCAGGAAGTGTATTTCAGCGGGCGCTGAGGCCTCAGGCAGAAACGGATATGGAATAATGAAGGAGGATAAGACATGCAGTACGGAGTGGCATACTACCCGGAGCATAAGACGGAAGAGGAATTACGACATGATTTGAAGCTGATTAAGGAATCCGGCATCAACACGGTGCGCATGGGCGAATTTGCCTGGTGCAGGATGGAGCCGCGGGAGGGCGTATACGATTTCGACTGGCTGGAGGATGTGGTAAACGAGCTGGGAGAGGCTGGAATTTCCAGTATTCTCTGCACGCCCACGGCCTGCCCGCTCTCCTGGATGATACAGAAGCATCCCGATATTCTGTACGTGGATAACCGGGGGGAGAAGCGGCCCTTTGGCGGACGCAGATTTTACTGCTACAATAATCCGGCATACCGGGAATATTCCGCCAAAATCGCCGAGGAGATGGGAAAACGGTTTGGGAAGAACCCGTATGTGTCGGGATTCCAGATCGACAACGAGCCGGCCCAGGAGGCCAGCGGCCGGTGCTGCTGCCCCACCTGCGCGGGGCTGTTCCGCTCTTATCTGAAAAAGAAATATAAGACCATAGAGGAGTACAACCGCAGAAGCGGCACGATTTTCTGGGGACAGGACTATGGGGATTTTGAGGAAATCAATCCTCCGGTGAACACCATCGAGCCCTCCGCCATTTCGCGGGTGCCGGCCTACTTTGAAAATCCTACTCTGCGCCTGGAATTTGAACGCTTTTCCAGCGACGCCCAGATCGAGTACCAGAATATCCAGGCGGACATTCTTCACAAATACACAAAGGCCCCGGTGACCACAAACGGCACCGGACTTGCCACAAACAGCATCGATTACTATAAGAGCACGAAAAACCTGGATGTGTACGCCTTTGACTATTATCCGGGACTGCGTGACCGGACGGTGGACTCCTTCCCCTACGCCTTTGCCAGGGGAATCAAAGACGGAAAGCCCTTCTGGGTGCTGGAATTTATGTCCGGCGGCGGCCACAAGTTCGGCGGAAACGGCCGGGTTCAGCCAAACCCCGGCGCGCTGAAGCAGGCGGTGGTCCATTCCTTCGCGCATGGGGCGGATATGATGCTGCATTTCCAGTTCCGTACCTTCCCCTTTGGGGCGGAGCAGCTGAATTACGCCATTGTGGATATGGACGGCGTCCCCAGGAGACGGTACTATGAGATGAAGGAGACGGCAGCCCTTCTGAAGAAACTGGCGCCTTACGGCCAGGCGGCATTTTCCAACCGCGCCGCGGTGCTGGTGGACTACGATACCCACTGGGCCCTTCGGATTAAGCCGGTAAACGACCCGGCGTTTAAATACCTGGACTATGCCGGCAAACTGTACCAGTTTTTGGAAAACGCGGGATATAACGCGGATGTCCGGGGCTTTGACGCGGATCTTTCCGGCTACCGCCTGGTCATTCTTCCCACGGCCTTTGTGCTCACAAGAGCCATGCAGGAAAAGCTGCGGGCCTTTGTGAAAAACGGCGGAGTTCTTCTGGCAACCTTTTTAACCTCCGTGAAAAATGAGGACAATGTGGGCTACACAGATACCCTGCCCGCGGGCCTTACGGATGTGTTCGGCGTGACGGTGGAAGAGGTGGAGCCTGTTTTCGCGGGAGACAACCCCACTCCGGTGCGGCTGAAAACCTCAGCCGGGAATCTGGAAACCATAGACAGCCTCTGGTGCGATCTGTTAAAAGGAGAAGCCGAGGCCATCGGAGAATACACCGGGGACTATAAGAAGGGCCAGACGATTGTAAGCCGCCGCGCTTACGGAGAAGGACAGGCTTATTACCTGGGAACGAATCTGGAGCCGGAGGCCATGACCTGCCTGCTTGGCGATCTTGCCCGTGAAGCCGGACTTGAGAAAAATCCCGTGATATGGAAGGAAAAGGTGGAGACCGTCCACCGGAAGCTGAACGGAGAGGATTACTACTTTGTATTCAACTTTACCGGAAGGGACACTGCAGTGGGGCTTGCGCGGCCTTTAAAGGATGTGCTGACCGGGGAAGTGTTTGAGAGAGAAACGCCGATTGAACGGGCCGGATTCCGGCTGCTGACTGCGGCCGTATAACGGACGGCGGCAGAAAAACGTAAGGATCGCCGCGCAGAGAGGAAAAACGGAAGGAAGCCGCCGCGCGGCAGAAGCGGAGGCTTCGCGCCGGACAGGATGCGCCGCGCAGAAAAAGGAGACAGAATATGAGAATCGATGCAGCAAGAATTCACCGGGTAGTATGCACGCCGGACGGCGTGGTGAGAGAACCCGGTATGAACATTGTGTCAGAAGAGGCCTATCCCCAGACGGTGAGAACGCCGGGAACAGAGGGAGAGCCCCTGGTGTTTTCCGGGGAAAACGGGATTCTTCTGACGCAGACGGGTTACCGCTTTTTGCCAAGAGAAATTCATACCTACAGCATTGAGGGCGGAAAGGCGAAGATTGTCACCAGAAAGACCATTGACGGAGAGCGTTCCTTTGTGGAGAACGCCTCGGTCCGCAAGACAGGAGACGCCTGGACGGCGTCCGTGACCTTTGCCATCGGGGAGGAGGAGTGCATTTACGGACTGGGACAGCATGAAAACGGCACGTACAATTACCGGGACGTGAAGGAATATCTGTACCAGAACAACATGCAGATCCCCATGCCGGTATTTCTCTCCTCAAAAGGATACGGGATTTTGTTCGACGCGGGCTGTCTGATGACCTATGAGGAGAAGGACAATGTGATCACCGTGACCCTGGACGCGGTGGACCAGATCGCCTATTATGTGATTTCCGGGGAGAATTTTGACGAGCTTATCCGGGGAATCCGCGTTCTGACGGGAAAAGCGGTTATGCTGCCTAAATGGGCCTTCGGGTACGTCCAGTCAAAGGAGCGGTACGTGTCCCAGGAGGACATTTTACATACCGAGGAGGAGTTTAAAAAGAGAGACATCCCCCTGTCCTGCCTGGTCCTGGACTGGAAGTCCTGGGAAGAGGGAAAATGGGGCAACAAGTATGTGGATAAGAGCCGGTTCCCGAATCTGCGTGAAATGACGGACGCGCTGCATGATGACGGCGTGGCCTTTATGATCTCCCTGTGGCCGAACATGAACAAGGGATGCGAGAATAACCAGGAGATGCTGGAGGCCGGGAAGCTTCTGGCGAACCTTTCCACTTACGACGCCTTTGATCCGGAAGCCAGGGATTTGTACTGGGATCAGTGCAGAAGAGAACTGTATCGGGACGGAACGGATGCCTGGTGGTGCGATTCCACAGAGCCCTTTACGCCGGACTGGAACGGCCTTACAAAGCGGCCCGATGAAGAGCGCTACGAGCTGGCAAAGGAAAACCTGACCCGTTATTTCGACGCCAGAAAGGCCAATAATTACGCTCTGGTTCACGCCCAGGGCATGTACGAGCATCAGAGAAAGGAACCCGTGCAGAAACGGGTGCTGAATCTGACAAGGTCCGGCTCTCTTTCCATCCAGCGCTACGGGGTGGTGCTCTGGTCGGGAGACATTATGGCCACCTGGGATGTGTTTAAAAAGCAGATCGCCGAGGGCCTGTCCATGTGCATGAGCGGAATCCCCTACTGGACCCTGGATATTGGCGCGTTTTTCGCCGGAAGCACCCAGGGATTCCGAAGATTCTCCAATGTCACCGAGGGAGAGGCGCCCTGGTTCTGGCACGGGGACTTTGAGGACGGATGCAGGGATCTGGGATACCGGGAACTTTATACCCGCTGGCTCCAGTTTGGCGCGTTTCTGCCGATGATGCGCTCCCACGGGACGGACACCCCAAGAGAGCCCTGGAATTTCGGAGAGCCGGGAACCGTTTATTACGACACCATTGTGAAGTATATCCGGATGCGCTATGAGATGCTCCCCTACTCCTACTCCCTTGCAAGACAGGTGGAGGAAAACGGCTATACGATTCTGCGAAGCCTGATGTTCGACTTTGCTTCCGACGAAAAAGTGCGGACCATGTCCGGCGAATTCATGTACGGCCCGGCGTTTCTGGTATGCCCGGTGACCGAACCTCTCGGATACGGCCCCGGCAGCAGAAAGCTCGACAAAGAGGAAACATGGGACGTGTATCTGCCGCAGGGAAGCGGCTGGTACCGCCAGGACACAAAGGAATGGCTGGAAGGCGGACAGACCGCGAAACTGGATGCGCCCATTTCCTGGCAGCCGGTGCTGATCCGGGAGGGAAGCATTGTTCCCATGGATAAGGGGATTCGGAAAGACGGAAGCTTTGACACGGTGGAAGTCTATGCCGGATGTGACGGCTCCTTTACCTGGTATCAGGACAATGGACTGGATTACACGTATGAGAACGGGGAATACGCCAAAATCCCCATGGAGTGGAAGGACGGCGAAAGCGTCCTGATCCTGGGAGCAGCGGAGGGCTCTTACGCGTACCCGGAAACGATTCTGTGCCGCTGCTTCCGAAGAGACGGAAGCGTCTGTGAAAAAGAGGTACGGTATACGGGGAAAGAGACGCGGGTGACGCTGGAATAAACCGGAAAAGGCTGACGGGATTTTGCAGGCCGCAAAATCCCGTCAACGGTTACGTCAGGTTTTCCGGCAGGACCGCCGGAATGGTGAAGGTCACAAGAAATCCCTGGCCGTCCGCGCCGCAGGAGGCGTGAATTCCCGCGCTGTCTCCGAAGACCAGCTTCAGACGGCGGTTTACGTTTGAGAGGGCAAAGCCGTTGTTGTCCCCGGAATCCTGGAGCACCGGTCCGGAGAGTTTTTCCCGAAGCTGTTCGAGCTCCCCGGGGGTGGCGGAAACCCCATTGTCTTCCACCTCAAAGCGGGCATACAGGCCATCCTCCCTCCGAAGAGGAAGCACCCGTATGGAGAGAAAATTGTCGTCCCGGTTCAGGTCAAGGCCGTGGACAAAATAGTTTTCCACCAGGGGCTGCAGGGTATGTTTGGGAAGACCGTACAGCTTCAGGGAGGAGTCCAGATCAATCTCGTAGTCAAAATTCCGGTAATTATACATATACAGGTTGATGAGATTTTCGCAGAAGCTGCACTCCTCGCCAATGGACACATAGAGGTTGCGCCTGGTCTGGTTCCGGTACATTTTGGAGAGAAGAATCAGCATCTGGGCCGCGTCGGCGGTGTTCCCTTTTAGAATCTGAACCCGGATCTGTTCCAGGGTATTGTAGAGAAAATGCGGGTTGATGCTGGTCTGCATGGCGTACAGCTCCGCCTTGTGCTGGGAGATTTCCAGGCCGTAGGTTTTTTCAACGCTTTTCTGGAGTTCTCCGCACATGTAGTTGAAGCTCTGAATGATTTTCGTGAACTCGTCGTTGGTTTTCGGAACGGGCAGACGGTAGTCCAGATTGTTCTGGCCTACTTTGCTCATGCCCTCCTGGATGGCCTTGATCCGGCGGTCGGAGATACGCAGGGAGACGGCGTATACCAGGATGCCCATGAGACAGATCCCGGTGGCCAGAATCCAGAGAACTGTCTGGTTATAGCTCGCAGGAAGGGCGGATTTCGGAACCTGGTAGCTTACGTAGTATTCATAGAGGCCGTTGTAGAGAGAGGCACAGTAATAGGTCTCTTGGTCCATGGTCTGGGTGTTCCGGGGATACCGCACAATGCCTGTGGTGGAGCTGCCATCGTAGAAGGTCAGAGGGATTTTATCCTGGGAGCTGTAGTCCGCGTCGGAGGAGTAGAGGATTTCTCCCTGCTGATTGCGGATAGACAGCGTGCTTTCCGGAAGGAGATTGGCGCTGACCGTCAGATTGTTCAGCTCTGCCGTGGAGTAGAGCAGGATAATCCGGCCCACCTCCGTAAGGTCGGAGCTGGAATACGCGAAAATCGTACCCGCGAGACCGTACACATGGCTGACGGGTTTTTCATACCCGCTGCTCAGTGAGTCCAGGGTGGAATCGGACAGCAAGGTCACGGTAAAAGCCGGCGTAGTGAAATCCTTTTTTTCAAGGCCGATGTCCTCCAGGGTCTTGTACCTGGCGTCGTACTGGTACAGATCTCCTGAATTCCCAAGAATCAGGACGCCGCCCAGATAGGAGTCGTACCGGCAGATCGTTTCCAGCAGAGAAGTAACCTGTGTCTGGGACTGCTGGGTCAGAGAATCCAGCCCCTGGGTGCAGAGCTGGACAAGAGCACGATTGCGGGATTTATCGTCAAACATCGGGGAAAGACTGTTGGAAAAAGTATTTTCTTTTGACTGGAGAACGGAAGAGAGATTGTTGATGGCAATGTCGTAGTTCTGCAGATATTCGTCAAGCTCCTGACTGCGCAGCAGAGAGCTTCCGAAAAAAAGCAGAATCGCCGTCACGGCGCAGAGGCAGACGATGCAGATGAACAAAACTTTTGAGTAGTATCCGGAAATTATTTTTTTCAGCATAGCTTTCACCCCTGACAAGCGCGGACTCACACGGCGCGGTTTTCGCGGATGCCTCGGCTTTCCGCGTTTGTTTCATTATAGCAGGCGGGACAGGGAAACGCAATATCCCATCGCGGGTGGCGATTGGGGATGGGTTTTGCGTGCAACGTCACAGATGCCAGAGAGGAGGAAAAGCAGTGAGAGGAAAGTGGATTGCGGCAGCCGGACTGTCGGCAGGGGCCCTCTGCGCGGTTTTCGCCGTGCTGCCCCAGAGCAAAAGCGCGGCATGGGAGGAATCCTCTGAAGAGGTGGTGCTGCGGGCGTTTATCCAGCAGTCGGCCAGCGCGGAATCCGGTGTCTGGCAGGGCTGGGGAGCCCAGAAGCTTCTGGAGGATACCGGGATTTCCATAGAATTTTATCCTTCCGGAGAAGATGTGGAGGATAAGCTTCTTCGATATATCGCGGCGGGAACCATTCCGGATCTCATCGGGTTTCGGGATCTGAATCAGGCTCAGATGGCTATGGAGGCCGGACTTTTGGTGTCCCTGGATGATTACGCCCAATACCTTCCGAGTATTTTTGAGACGGAGGAGTATGAAAGCGCGGTGGCCTACAGCAGGGAAAAAAACAGCAACGGCGAGGGCGAGCTCTATCTGATGCCCACCTCCATCGGGCCGGTATCCTATAACGCGTATAACTGGGTGCCGCTCCTGCAGTGGGATGCTTACAAAAAGATCGGGATGCCGAAAGTGGAGACCCTGGAGGACTATCTGGATGTGGTGGAAGAAATGCTGGAATACAAGCCGGTAAATGAGAACGGAGACAAGATTTATGGCTTTTCTCTGTTTACGGACTGGGACCGTTATTCGCTCCTTGAGGTGGCAGCCCTGTCTTATTTTTACGGAATCGACACGGAATATGTGTCCATGCTGATGGAGACGGATGTGGTGAACCGGGTGACCAACTCGATTCTGGACGAGGACAGCTTTTATAAACGGGCTCTGCATTTCTATTTCGAGGCCAACCAGAGAGGACTTTTGGATCCGGATTCCAGGACTCAGACATATCAGAATCTGGAAAATAAGTTCAGCCAGGGACGGGTTATGTTCTCCTGGTTTTCGTGGCTGACAGGCACTTACAATACTGAGGCGGCAGGGCATGTTAATGATCCGGACAATCCGGACGGCTATGCCAGCGTGGTGGCGGAAGATATGAAGCTTTATGAGGCTCCGGACCAGGTAATCGGAAGAAACTGGTATCTGGCAATCAGCGCAAACTGTAAGATGCCGGAAAAAGCCTGTGAGCTTTTAAACTGGCTGTACGATCCGGCAGTGGAGCACTATCTGTACAATGGTCCTCAGGGCGTTACCTGGGATTACGATGAGAACGGCGAGCCGCATCTGACGGAAGCCGGATGGACGGCAGTGGAAAATGAAGACCAGGATCTCATGCCGGGGGATCAGGCGGGCTCCTTTCAGGACGGCATGTATCCCTTTAACTCTCTGGGTATGCAGGCCTCAGCCATCTGGGAGGACGGCTACAGCATCAGCTACCGGTACTGGCCATCGACTCTGGCGGCGGACGACAGCCTGATGGAGAAGGAGATCAGCGAATACTGGGGCTATGATACACTGGCAGAATACCTGTATGCCACGGATAAGGTGGCAAAATCCACGATTGCCGTAAATATGATCCCTGCGGCTTCGGAAGAACTGGGGGCTCGTATTGCGAGGATCGGGGAAGTGGTTATCGAGAGTTCCTGGGATATGATCTACGCCGCGGACGAAGAAGAGTTTGAACAGATCTGGCAGGAGATGCGAACGCAGGCCGTAGAGCTGGGCATGGACGAGGTGGAAGCCTACTATCAGAAGGCATGGGCCCAGGCGCTGGAAGAGGCCGCGGAGTATGAGTGAGAAAAGACGCCCCAGACAGCGAAAGCCTGGGGGAACTGTTACAAGGGCGGAGCAGTCAAGGAGTTTGCTCCGCCATAAAGCTCCGGGCGCAGCGGATAAAGGCCGGGAGCGAAGGATGTGAGCGGATGCTTTTATAGTACATTCCGAAATAAGGCGTGGGAAGTTTACGTACCGGGATATAGACAAGCCTTGGGCTGCGCAGGAGGGCAATGTCCGGCATCAGGATAAAGCCGCAGCCGGCCCGGATCAGCGCTTCCGCGCAGAGATAATCGTGGGTAGGAAACACTTCCGAGGGCGGCCGTCTGCTTATCAGCGAAGAAATCGGGCTGGCGATTTCCGGCATGGACGGCCAGGCCTGGCAGATGACCATAGGACCGGACCAGAGATCCTCAAGGGAGAGGGATTCTCTGGAGGCCAGGGGATGCTCCGGGGAAACAACACAGGATACGGGTGCCTTTGTCAGAGGGACAAAGCTCTCGGTCCTGTTTTTTTTGTCTGACGAGCTGAAACCGAAAATTACGTGGAGCTCTTCTTCACTGAGCTGCGTCTGGAGAAGGGAGTCGGTAAGATGCTTCAGCAGCGGACGAACGTCTGAATCGAAATGACGGAGTTTTCCCAGAATATCCCCCAAAAGGCGCTCCACAACCAGAGGATTGGAAAAACCGATGCCAAGGGGGGCGCTTTCGGAAAAGGAGCTGTCGGCCAGCCGTGCCTTGGCCGCGCGTGTTTTTCCGATAATATCCCGGGCGTCCGCGAGAAAAGTCCATCCGGCGTTTGTAAGCTCTACGATCCGGGTACTGCGGCGGAACAGCTTAACGTTTAGCTCGGATTCCAGAGAACTGATCTGGTGGGTGACGGCGGGCTGAGTGATATGAAGCTGTTCCGCGGCTCTGGCAAAGTTCAGGTTGTCTGCCACTGCCAGAAAGCATTCTAACTGAGTCGTATTCATAGCCGGTCTCCTGTTATTGATAAAAACTTTTTATTAATAATAACATTTTTTGATTTCACTTTCAAGAAAAAATGCGGTAAAAAATAATAGAAAATGTAGAAAGGAATCTGAGACATTATGATAAAAATTTTAATGAAGCAGATCGGACAGTACAAAAGGGATACGATCCTGACGCCGGTCTTTACGGGGCTGGAAGTGTTGCTGGAAATCCTGATTCCTTTTATTACTGCCAAAATTATTGACGAAGGAATTGAAGCGGGAAATATGACCAGGGTATATCAGTACGGCCTTCTGATGCTTGTGATGGCGGCGCTGAGTCTGGTATGCGGTTATCTGGCGGGCGCTTTCGCGGCCAGAGCTTCCTCCGGTTTTGCCTGCAACCTGCGGGACAGCATGTATGAGAGTATACAGACCTATTCTTTTTCTAACATTGACAAATTCTCTACCGCCGGGCTTGTAACCCGTATGACCACGGATGTAACAAACCTGCAGAACGCGTTTCAGATGATTATCCGTATCGCGGTGCGTTCTCCCCTGATGCTGATTGTCAGCATGGTGATGTGCCTTGTGATCAACGTGCGGCTCAGCCTGATTTTCGTGGCGGCGATCCTGGTGCTGGGATGCATTCTGTTTTTTATTATGACCAGGACCACAAAGATTTTCGATCAGGTATTCAGCAAATACGACGACTTAAACGCCAGCGTTCAGGAGAATGTGACGGCGATCCGCGTGGTGAAAGCCTTTGTGCGGGAGGATTATGAAAACGAGAAGTTCACCAGGGCCGCCCAGAACCTGTACCGTCTGTTTGTGAAGGCGGAAAAGATTCTGACCTACAATAACCCGGCCATGATGCTGGTGGTTTACGGCTGTATCCTGGCCCTCTCCTGGTTCGGCGCGCGGTTCGTGACGGCGGGAAGCCTTACCACCGGAGAGCTGACCTCCATGTTCAGCTATGTAATGAGCATCCTCATGTCCCTGATGATGCTTTCCATGATTTTTGTTATGGTGACCATGAGCGGCGCCAGCGCCAGGCGTATCGTCCAGGTTCTGACGGAGAAGCCGGATCTGGCAAATCCCGCGAAGCCGGTGACAGAGATCCCGGACGGGCGCATTGATTTCAACCATGTAAGCTTTTCCTATAAATCCGCCCAGACAGATCTTACCCAGGAACGCAAGTATGCTCTTCAGGACATCGACCTGCATATCCGCTCCGGAGAGACCATCGGAATCATCGGCGGCACCGGCTGCGGAAAGTCCAGCCTGGTGAACCTGGTGAGCCGGCTGTACGACGTGGATCAGGGAAGTGTCTGCGTAGGCGGAAGAAACGTTAAGGAATACGATATGGAGACCCTGCGAAACCAGGTGGCTGTGGTGCTTCAGAAAAACGTGCTGTTCTCCGGCACAATTCTGGAAAACCTCCGCTGGGGCAATGAAAACGCCACGGAGGAAGAATGCCGCGAGGCTTGTATCCAGGCCTGCGCGGACGAGTTCGTGAGCCAGTTCCCGGACGGCTACAACACCTACATCGAGCAGGGCGGCACCAATGTGTCCGGCGGCCAGAAGCAGCGGCTCTGCATCGCCAGAGCGCTTCTGAAGAAGCCGAAGGTCCTGATTCTGGACGATTCCACCAGCGCCGTGGATACAGCCACGGACGCCAGCATCCGGGCAGCTTTCGCGAAAAGCATTCCGGGGACCACAAAGCTGATCATTGCCCAGCGTATTTCCAGTGTGGAGGGCGCGGACCGCATTCTTGTGCTGGATGAGGGAAGAATCAGCGGTTTCGGAACCCACGAAGAGCTTCTGGAAACGAATGAGATTTATCGGGATATTTATGAGACACAGATGAATGCCGGCGGCGACTTCGACCACCAGACAGCGGAAAGGAGGGCGTAAATATGGCGGTAAGGACAGTAAAAGGACCGGGAATGGGAGCGAACCAGGGAGGACCCCGGGTAGAGCATCCCGGCAAAGTGATCGGCCGTGTTCTGGGTTATGTGCTGAAAAGCTATAAAATCCAGTTTTTGTTTGTCATCATCGGCATTCTGGGATCGGCTTTCTGCACCGTCCAGGGAACTCTGTTTATGCAGACGCTGATCGATGACTATATTCTGCCTCTGACCCAGACGGCGGATCCGGATTTCGGCCCCCTGGCAGGGGCGCTGCTTCGGATGGCTGCCATTTTCGCGGCTGGTATCGTCTGCGCGTTTCTGTACAACCGGCTCATGGTATACATCAGCCAGGGAACCCTGCGGAACGTCCGGATCGAGCTGTTTACGAACATGGAATATCTGCCCATCAAATATTTTGACACCCACGCCCACGGTGACATCATGTCGGTGTACACCAATGACGTGGATACTTTGCGGCAGCTGATCAGCCAGAGTATTCCCCAGGTGATTAACTCCTCGGTGACCATTGTGATGACCTTTGTGAGCATGTGCATCCTGGACATTCCCCTGACCGTCATGGCGGTGGTTATGGCGGGTGTCATGCTCTTTGTGACAAAGAAGCTGGGAAAGCGGTCGGGAACGTATTTCACCAGACAGCAGGCGGATCTGGGAAAGGTCAACGGCTATATAGAGGAAATGATGGAAGGGCAGAAAGTGGTTAAGGTATTCTGCCACGAAGAAAAGAGTTTAGAACAGTTCCGGGCCATCAATGACCAGCTTCGGGACAGCGCCAACAAGGCGAATAAATTTGCCAACATCATCATGCCCATCAACGCGAACATCGGAAACATCAGCTATGTGCTCTGCGCCATCATCGGCGCGGCTTTGGCGCTTAGCGGCTGGACGGGACTTACTCTGGGCGCCCTGGTGTCCTTCCTGACCCTGAACAAAAACTTTACCCAGCCCATCACCCAGGTGAGCCAGCAGATGAACATGATCGTCATGGCCATGGCCGGCGCCCAGCGTGTCTTTGACCTGATGGATGAGAAGAAAGAAGAGGACAACGGCTATGTGGAATTGGTAAACGCCAAAGAGCTTCCGGACGGAACGCTCACCGAGACGAAGGAGCGCACCGGCCTGTGGGCATGGCGTCATCCCCATAAGGCCGAGGGAACCGTTACCTATACAAAACTTGAGGGGGGCGTGACTTTCAACGATGTGGACTTCGGTTACGATGACAAAAAGATCGTCCTCCACAACATTAAGATGTACGCCATGCCGGGCCAGAAAATCGCCTTTGTGGGAAGCACCGGCGCGGGAAAGACCACGATCACGAATCTGATCAACCGGTTCTACGACATCCAGGACGGCAAAATCCGCTACGATGAAATCAATATCAACAAGATCAAAAAAGGAGATCTGCGCCGATCCCTTGGAATGGTTCTGCAGGACACGCATCTGTTTACGGGAACGGTTATGGATAATATCCGCTACGGCCGTCTGGACGCCACAGATGAGGAATGCATGGCGGCCGCCAGACTTGCCAATGCCGACGGCTTTATCCGCCGCCTTCCGGAGGGCTATCAGACCATGCTCACCGGAGACGGGGCGAATTTAAGCCAGGGCCAGAGACAGCTCCTCGCCATTGCCAGGGCTGCTGTGGCAGATCCGCCGGTACTGATTCTGGACGAAGCCACTTCCTCCATCGACACCAGAACGGAGAAGCTGGTGCAGCAGGGTATGGACGGGCTGATGAAGGGAAGAACCACCTTCGTTATCGCCCACCGGCTTTCGACCATCCGCAACGCGGACTGCATCATGGTGCTGGAACACGGGCGAATCATCGAGAGAGGAAACCACGACCAGCTCATCGCCGAGAAAGGAAAGTATTACCAGCTTTATACGGGAAAATTTGAAGAAAGCGCGTAAACGGTCCTGTTCAGGTCTGCGTGTGTGCTGCGCGGACTGTAGGAACGTGATTTCGCAAAAGAACGGCCCCTGGCATTGCCTGCCAGGGACCGTTTTTAATATGCTGTTAAACGATTATGATTTTTTTCGTCAGTCCTGTGTTTTTCAGTATTTTCCGGTATCCGGCTCTTTTGGATTTGGGAGCGCTAAGCTTTACAGAACCGGAGTATCTCCCGGTATTGGCGAATGCCTTTTTCCCAACAGTTTTGGAGGTAAGCTTTGTGCTTTTAATAGTAATCCTTTTTACAAAGTAATTGGCGGCAAAGGCTTCCTGTCCAATCTTTTTTACATTTTTCCCAATGGTAATGCTGGTTATGGAACCCTGGCCGGTTACGTTCCGGAAAGCTTTGGCCTTGATGGCCGTTACAGGATACTTTTTCCCGTAGACAGCGACGGTATCCGGAATCACAATTTGTCCGGATTTATGTTGGTACAGCAGCTTGTCTGCCGTCAGTTCCTTGTTCCGGTACGAATAACGGATTCCGTTTACATCGAAGGTATCTCTGTTTTTCGGTTCTTTTCCTTTATAAAAGCTTTTTGCGGAACTGTCAACCTTGTGAGATACCGTATCGCTCCATTCGGAGTAGTATTTTTTCCCGTCCAGAGCGGTCTTATAAGTGCGGATCTGAAAGTATGTGGTCTTTCCCTTTGTAAGGTGACTGCTGAGAGAACAAGCATTTACAATGGTTCCAAAAGCGTTCAACATAGGTATCTTTGTCTGGTACACTTTGGACTGAAACTTTCGGTCTCTGGAATAGCGGATTTGAAAGCCGTCGATGTTCTGAATATTAAAGTCATCCGAATTCCAGATTACCTTGGCAGTGTGGTCATTTTCAGGCAGAATATCCGGAATCGCTCCTTCGTTCCTGATTTCCGTGATAGAAGTGCCTTTCAGCCGAAATTTCAGGGAAAAGACGGCGGAAGCCGGTTCGTAGGTATCGGTTCCGGCGGATCGTATCTTGATTTTTACGGTGCCGAGGAAACCGTCTTTTATCTTCAGTACGCCGTCTTTTGTAAGGGAAACGCCTTTGGTGCTGGTGGAATAGCGAAGGGACGGATTCCCCAAAGCGCTGCACCTGAGATAAACGGTAACCGGATTGGAGTAGGTTTCATACGCGCGTTCGGACAAGAGTGTAATTTTATTCCTGGCCCGTTTGATTTGAAAGAAAACAGAGGCTTCCCCGGTGTAGGCACCTTTTCCGACGAGGATGATTTCATGCTTCCCCACGGAGACGGCGGATGCGCCGTATACTGTATAGTCGGTTCCTTCTTTTAGAAGCTGTGTCCCGGCTTTTACAGTAATTTCAGGCGCGCATTTTCCTCCGGTATACGAGAAGGTTTTTTGGGAAAGCGTGATTTTGCAGTCTGATATATCCGTTCCCGACGCTCTGGCCTGAAAGCTTGGGACAAGAATCAGCAGCGCGGCTGCGAGAAGTCCCAAAAGTAGCAGGCAAAGGCTGTTGTGCGCTTGTTCTTTTTTGTAATTCATATTCCTCACACTCCCTATTTAAATTTTCCGATATAAAGTTTGTGGACAGATGCGGTCTTTTTTCCATTCGCTGTGGTCCAGTAGACACAGCCATTTTTATACTTGATTTCTTCGCAGGCGTTCAGAGAAATTTTTCCGATCCGTGTGGCTTTCTGCAGAATTTTCCCCGTGGGGGAAAGAACCATGTAATAGCTTTCCGTTCCAGCGCTGCTTTCTTTTTCCCATAACACCAGAATTTGCTGGCGTTCCATAACGGCAACAGCGGAGGCGGTGACAGAAGCGTCTTTATAATTTGTAAGCCATTTTACACCGGTATCTGTCCGGGAACTGCCGCAGCTGGAGCCTTTTCGTCTGGAACCGGAAAGCATGGATTTTTGGGTGACCGGGCTGACGATCTGGATGAAAAGCTGCTGGTTTTCCTTTCGAAATTTTTCACTCATGGAAGGAGCCGATGAGCCTACAAGCACAATACCCGTGGACACCTTGGCGATGCCGCCGAGCCTGGCGTTTGTGAAGTTTTCTCCGGAGTTCCCGTAAAAATGAAAGGGAGTGGCGGACCAACGGTTGGCAAGACCGGATTCCGCCAGGGCGAAGCCGCGGGTACTCCCGCCGTCTCCAAGGTTCGCGAAAACCACATCCCCGTTTTCCCTGGCTAAAATTTTCTGATCAAAGGAGTGGCTGACATAGCTGCTGTATGACGTATCCCGCGTCATAGTTTTTATATTGACACAGAAAACGTCATTGGACTGATGCACGTTATTCATCTGTCTGGCATAGGAGCAGACCAGTACATTTCCCTGGAATGTCACGGCGCAGTTTCCGGAGTGAAAGGGATCCGCGGTATCCATGTGATCGCCGGTATTATAAGAGAGGCAGCTTTTGACATATTTGCCATTTTTATTGTACTTTGATACAGCGAGAACGACTTTGCCGGATTTCCAGCTTTCCTGTCCCCATACGATGTAATAATTGCCATCCGGCCCTCCGGCCACAGCGCCTACTTTATCATATCTTTTTTTTATTTTAATCGTTTTCGCGGCTTTCAGGCTCGCGTTATTGAGGATCGAGATATAGACATATTTCGATCCGCTGTAAGCGATTGTGTAACGCCCTTGGGAATCGATAAAATCACTGACTGCGGATACCCGTGCCCACTGCTGATCATAATTTTGCGTACGGACTTTCTCCTTCAGCGTTATATTTTTCGTCTGGATTTTCACCTTTTTGGAGCTTTTGACAGTGACTGTTTTGCCCGATTCGGTATATGCTTCCAGATTCGTGCCGGCAGAATTGTAAGTCTTTCCGTTCACTTTTTTCCAGGCGACGATCCGATACCGGTAACGGGTGTCTTTTTTCAGCCCTTTATCGGTATAGGATGAAACGCTCCGTTTTTGTATTGTCTTTATCAGCTTGTATTTTTTCGAGGTTCCGTCGCAGCGGTAAATTTTATAGCCTGACGCGCCGTCCACGGTTGACCAGATTAACTGAATACTGGATGCGGTAATCTTTTTTGTGGAACCAAGCTCCTTAGAACTGTCCGGAACTACGGTATAGGACGCTTTGATACTGCCGGTATAATTATTCGGATTGTAATCCGCGGCCTTTATGGTAACCGTCTTTTTTCCAACTGTGCCGCGTTCGGAAACGGACGGCCAGAAGCAGGTATAGTCTCTGCCTTCCTTTAAGGTTTTGCCATTCAGCTTTACTGTGACAGAGATTTTATCTGAGGCGTCGCTCTGACAGACGGAGGTTTTCCCAAGAGTCACCTTTGCGCCGGCCAGGCTGACGCCTCCGTTTAAAAGGACCTTTGCTCCGTTTTCCCTGGCGAACGCGGCGGCCCTGGAATCAGCCGCGCATACAAAGGTGATTTGACTCGGGTTAAAAAACGCTTCGTCTCCGATGAGCGTATTTTTCCCCTTCACTGTGACTTCAGTGATCGAATAGCTGAAATAAAATGCCCGCGGTTCAACGGTTCTTATGGAATCCGGAAGCTGCACCTCCCTGACTTTCGAGGCGCGGACAGCGCCGGACGCAATCGACGTCACGGCTTTTCTGTCTATTTTCGACGGAATGACCAGTTTTTCATTGCTGCCGCTGTAGCCGGTAACCGTTATGGTACCGGCGGAGGATACGGCATAGGTAAAATCTCCGTATACGCCGGAGAATTCCGCGGCCTGGGCGGACAGCTGCGGCAGAGCCGCGCAGACGGGAACGCACAGAAGAAAAAGTACTGCGGTCAGCATCCCGAGGCTTCGTTTGTTGACATTCATAACTGCATACTCCCTTTCTTAATTTTCTGAACAGCGCCCGCGTCAGGAGAAAAGCTTTGCGCGGATACGCGCTGCTGTTTAAATCTAGTTTATCATAAATAGAAGAAATGGAGAACATAAAATTACGTTCCGAAAACGAAGCGAGCGATTCGGCTATGAGAGATCAGATTTTGAAAACCTGTCCGGATGAACGGAAGAGGCTTGAAATTCAAAAATGAGTGCAGATAATTAATGTTGGTTTTTCGCCCTATAGCATCAGAAAAGGCATGGCAGATCCAATCTTGACAGGGCAGGAGAATCGGATTAAAATAGTTAGGAACCGAAATAATAAATGGAAAGAAGGGGAAAAGAAATGGAAGCGGGGAAGATGATCAATAAAATTTCCAACCGTCTGCGGCGCCGCTCGAAAAAAGCGCAGGAAACTCTGGGAATCACCGGGGCAAAAGGGAATATATTGAACTACATTCTGGTGGAAAGTGAAGCGCATAACGTTTACCAGAAGGAGATTGAAGAGGAATTCGGACTCAGGCCATCTACGGCCACGGAGGTCTTGAAGCATTTGGAAGAAGAAAACCTGATTGTCCGGATTCCGGACGAAATGGACGGCAGATACAAAAAGATTGTATTTACAGATAAGGCTGAGAAAATCCGGAATGCCTTAAAAAGCGAAATTGAGGATTCTGAGGCCGTTCTGCTTCGGGGCATAACGCGGGAAGAACAGGAAACGTTTATGCGAATTACAAAAAAAATGCTTGAGAATCTGGAGGAAAAGCAGTGATGGACGAACATGAATTGATGGGAAATATGAAAATTTCCAAAGCTGTGGCCAAAATGGCGGTTCCCAGCGTAATCAGCAGCCTGGTCACAGTACTTTACAATATGGCGGACACGTTCTTTGTAGGACAGACTGGAGATCCCCTTCAGGTGGCCGCGGTAAGTCTGACGAACCCGATTTTTATTTTGATGATGGCCTTTGCGAATATGTTCGGTATGGGAGGCAGCGCGGTTCTCTCCATAGCGATGGGAGAGAAGAATGAGAAAAGAGCCAAAAACGCGTCCTCCTTTGTGACGTACGCATCCCTGATTGTAGGAGTCGTTTTCATGGCGGTTCTCCTTGTATTCATGAATCCAATACTGGGTCTGTTCGGCGCCAATCAGGAGACGTATGAATTTGCCAGAGGCTATACGCTGCATATATCCTACGGCGCGCCCTTTATTATCTGGTCGGCGGCGGCCAGCTTTATTGTCAGGGCAGAGGGAGCCAGCAAGGAGGCTATGATCGGAAGTATGATCGGCACGGTGGTAAATATTGTGCTGGATCCTATTTTTATTTCCGTTTTGGGACAGGGAACTGCCGGAGCCGCGATTGCCACCACCATAGGAAACGTTCTTGCCAGCGCCTATTACCTGTGGTATTTTTTGAAAAAAAGCAGAGTCCTCTCCCTTCGCTGGAAGGATTTTACGGTAAAGGATGGGATTCTGACCAGAACCTGCGCCTCCGGGCTGCCTACCGCCATTTTCTCCGCTCTGATGAGCGTGTCCACAATTGTGCTGAATCAGCTTCTGGTGGGGTACGGGAATGCCCCGGTGGCCGCAATCGGCATTGTATTTAAAGCCAATATGTTTATTACTTTTCTTCAGATGGGCCTGGCCAACGGAGTGCAGCCCCTTCTGGGTTATAATTATGGGGCCGGGAATATGCAGAGATTTCGGAACGTGGAGTCTTACACAAAGAAATGCTGCCTGATTGCGGGGGCAGCGGCCACGGTTCTGTACTTTGTTTTCAGGGAGCCGATTATACGTCTGTTTATCAGCGACGAAGAGGTGGTTGCCTACGGGATTCAGATGCTGATCGCTTATATGCTTTCAGGACCGGTGATTGGGCTCCTTTTCGTGAACATGAACTGTATGCAGTCCGTGGGCCACGCTTTCCCTGCCACCCTGCTGTCCGTTTTGCGCCAGGGCATTCTGCTGATTCCGCTTCTGTATTTTCTGCGCGCATTCTTTGGACTGGAGGGTGTGATTTTGGGACAGCCTCTGACCGATTACATAGCGGTTCTGCTGTCCGTATTTTTATGGAGAAAGATCAGAAAAAATCTGGAAAACAACACATAAAAACGTGGGCCATGCAGAGTATGTTTTAAGCGACTTCTTAATTATGGCATATAGAATTATGGCTTGAAAACGAAGCGGGTAATCATTCGGCCATGCCGAACTGTTCCAAAGAGGGTTCTTTGGTTGACGCAATTGGATTTTGGAAACCTGTCCGGTTGAAAGTTACAGTTCAGCCTTGCTGAACCGTAACTGCGAAAATCCATTTGAAATCGCCTGCGGCGATGGGATTTTCGCACTCCTGAATCACGTTCTTACGGTCCGCGCAGCATGTGCGCAGACCTGGGCTGAACTGTTACGGTTGAAATACATGAGAACTTGTGGTATCGTAACGATAAAGACAGTGAACAGACGCAGGTAAGGAGCGTTTTTGGCGGCGTGGAAGGAGTGTGAAGACCGAATGGGAGTTTATTTGAACAGTACAAGCGCCTATGGCCTGTTTCGGGAAGACTATTCTCTCACATATTATGTGGACAAGACGGACATTCTTGGTGAACTGGTGCCCCTGATCGAGCTGAAGCAGAATGTAAGCGGCAAAGCCGACGGGAACAGAGGAAAAGGACCTAAGTATGTGGCGATCACGAGGCCCCGCCGCTTTGGAAAGACGGTCATGGCGAATATGATTGCCGCTTACTTCGGAAAAGGAATCGACAGCCATGAAGAGTTTGATACATTGAAGGTGTCCGGATATCCATGGTATAAAAAACATTTAAATCAACATAACCTGATCCGCATCACGTTTAACGAGATGCCGGACGAGGGAGCGTTGACCTATGAGCAGTACATTAACATGATAAAAAATACGTTGCTGGATGACCTTGCGGCGGCGTATCCTAATGTGAAAATCCGCGATACGGATACGGTTTGGAGAGCCCTGACAAAGGTCTATGAGTACTGCAAAGGCGAGAAGTTCATTTTCGTGCTGGATGAGTGGGACTACATCTATCATCAGGATTTTGTTACGGAGGAAGAGAAGGAGCGCTTCACGAAATTCCTCAGCAATCTCCTGAAGGACAAGGCCTACGTGGAACTGGCGTATATGACGGGAATCCTGCCCATCGCGAAATATTCTAGTGGCTCTGAGCTGAATATGTTCTTTGAATATTCCATGGCCTCCCGCGTGAAGTTCAGCGAGTATTTCGGATTTACACATGAAGAAGTGGACGGTCTGTTCCAGCGCTACCTGCAGATCGAAAAGGAGCCGCGTGTAACCCGTGAAGGGCTGGCGCTTTGGTATGACGGCTATCAGACGGCAGGAGGAAAGCGGCTGTACAATCCGCGTTCCGTGGTGGGGGCCCTGAGCGATAACCAGCTTGGGAGCTACTGGACTAGCTCCGGACCCTATGACGAAATCTTTTATTATATCGGGGCGAACGTGGACGCCGTGAAGGACGATGTGGCGCTGCTGGTGGCGGATAATCCGGTGCCGGCCAGAGTCCAGGAATACGCGGCCACGTCCATGGAGCTGAAAACCCGGGACGAGATTTTTTCCGCCATGGTGGTGTACGGTTTCCTGAATTATGAAAACGGCTGCGTCTCTATTCCGAACAAAGAGCTGATGGATAAATTTGCGGAGGTGGTTCAGCGGGAACCCTCCATGGGCAACGTATACAGACTCGCGAAGGAATCCGGCCGAATGCTTGCGGCCACGAAGGCCGGGGATACGGCAACCATGGCGGAGCTGATGGAATATGCTCACAACACCCACAGTCCCCTGCAGCTGTACAGCAATGAAGCAGAGCTGGCGTCTATCATCCGGTGGGTTTATCTGAAAGCCCTGGATTTTTACCGCATCGAGCGGGAGGATAAGGCGGGGATTGGCTATGTGGATTTCATCTTTTACCCTTTTCTAAAAAATGACGACGCGATCATCCTTGAGCTGAAGGTGAACCATACGGCGGAAGAGGCAATTCAGCAGATCAAAGACCGGAAGTACGCCCTGCGGTTTGAGGGGAAATTCGGGGAAAAGCCGGAGTATACCGGACGGATCCTGGCGGTGGGCATTGCCTATCATAAGGATGATGAAGAGAAGCGCCACGAATGCAGGGTAGAGGTACTGCGGGAAAGGTTGTAAAATCTATTTAAAACTGCCTTCAGCGATGAAATTTGTAACAGTTCAGCCCCAGGTCTGCGCACATGCTGCGCGGATCGTAAGAACGTGATTCAGGAGTGCAAAAACCCATCGCTGTAGGCGATTTGAAATAGATTTTGAATGTAATAATTCAACAGGGATGAACTGTTACTGGGATTTAAAAAAGAAAAAATAGGGACTTGCATATTTCGGGCTGCCGGGTGTATAATATATCAACCGTTGGAATACGGATAACCAGGGCTTGTACTGGTTTCGACGGGGGTTTTGAAGTCTGAGAAGCCATCCGCGGGCCGGGACCGCGCAGTAAACCGGACATTAAAATTAAACGCAAACAATAACGAAGAGTTATTAGCGGCTGCTTAATGCCGCTTGTCGGCCTCGGGCTGCTCACCACCTGAGATACCGGCATCAAATTGTGTGAGGCCCTCTGTTTCCAAAGCTTTGCGGAGACAGAAGAACTATGAAGCTACTAAAGCCTGGAGCCCGTCATTAGGCGCCCGGCGGAGGGAATGTTAAAATGATGACTGTGATGGGAGATGCTTAGATGAATAGGCTTTCGGACAGGGGTTCGATTCCCCTCAGGTCCACTCCTTTTTGTGGAAAATAAGAAAAAATGCCGGGAAACCTTAGAAGTCAGGAGGGATCCCGGTATTTTTTGTTTATTCCGCGGGGTTTTTGACTTCCGTAAGCAATGGGCCAAGCGAATATACCTGCATGTCCATTTGGCAGTTTCCGTAGGATCGCTTGGACATCCTTAAAAGGAGGGCGCAGTATGAATGCGTATAAAATTATGATTGTTGACGACGAGCCGGACATTTTGGATGTCATGCTGCCGGATATGGACGGTTATGAGGTATGCAAACAAATCAGGCAATTCTCCCATTGCCCGATCCTGTTTCTTTCATCAAAAAATGATGAGGTGGACAAAATTCTCGGGCTGGCCGTAGGCGGTGACGACTATGTAACAAAACCGTTCAGTCCCAAAGAGGTTGCTTTCCGGGTGAAGGCCCAGCTGCGGCGGTCAGAGTACCGGCAGAGCGCGGATCCGCTTCACACAATTGCCATTGGAGCTCTGACGATTGATCCGGATTTGTTTCATCGCGCGGTAGGTAATCTTGTGATCAACGCGCTTATACACAATCCGCCGACCGCAAAGGTGATGGTATCTGTTCGGAAAGAGAAACAGGATATTTGCATCGCCGTCCGTGACAACGGCATAGGTATAAGCGAGACGGAGCAGGCCAGACTTTTTACCCGGTATTATCGGGGAACAAACACAAAGGAAAAACCGGAGGGCAGCGGACTGGGCCTCGCGATTGCGAGGCAGATCGTTGTGCTGCATGGAGGCGAGATTTCCGTTAAGAGTAAAATCGGTGAGGAAACCGAATTTTCAATCCGGCTTCCGGGGCACGATACTTTTCACAGAGCCGACTGAACGTATGGCGGCAGTCAAAATTGTACGCTTTCTATAATAAAAAATACCCCTAGGTTCATCACTTCCCTTATGGTGGGAGGATTACTGCCAGGGGTATCCTTTCTTTGTTTGCTCGCTGGGATCTGGGGGCTATTTTTCTTTTAAAGCACATCTGTAAGCTTGATGGTGAAGCCAGGATATATCGTGACCGGAATCTCATCGTCGAAGGAGAACATACCCGTTTGCTCTTCGCTGTGAAAAGCATACACTGTAACCATTCTGGTCATGGGATTTACAATCCAGTATTCCCTTACGCCAGCGGTCCTATATCTTAGCAGCTTCGTCAGATAGTCCATGCACTGACTGGAAGGAGAGACAATTTCTATAATCCAATCCGGCGCGCCGTGGCAGCCCTTGTCGTCCAGCTTTGACGGGTCGCAGATCACCGATAAGTCTGGTTCAACATAGTTTATAGCGTCTTTGTTGAGGAATACCGCAAATGGAGCTGGATATATTTCGCATAAACCACCTTTTTCAGCAATATAGTTTCCAATCGTTCTGTCAAAAAAATGCAGGATTTTCTGGTGCATTCTGCTCGGCGGAGCCATATAATAAATCTGACCGTCAATAAGCTCCGCCCTGGTTCCTTCCGGAAGTTTGTAAATATCTTCTATGGTATAGGTATTCTCCTGTGGTAATGCCATCATATCACATCCTTTCGCAGCATTAAAGTCCCTTTATTCCCGCGTGCACCGACCGAAACGGAGTGTAGAAAGCCGCGAGGTTTTTGACTAAAGCATATCTGCAATCTTGATAGTAAAATCTGGATATATCGTAACCGGAATCTCATCATCGAAAGAGAACATACCTGTTTGTCTTTCATTTTGAAAATCAAACACATTGACTGTTCTGGTTACGGGATTAACAATCCAGTATTCCTGAACACCGGCAGTGCGGTATTTAAAAAGTTTAATCCCGTAGTCCATGGACTGAGTACTGGGAGAAGTGATCTCGATAATCCAGTCCGGCGCGCCCTCGCAGCCGCGATCAGAGAGCTTCCCTTTATCGCAGATTATGCTGATATCCGGTTCTACCCATGTCCGATCATTTCCGGTGAGATTTACAGCAAATGGAGCCGGATAGACTTCACAAGATCCTTTCTGCGCTTTGATATATTCGCGTATGGTTCCAGATAATTCCATTAATATTTTTTGATGGATACGGCTTGGCGGAGCCATATCATAGAGCTGATCATCTATAAGCTCCGCACGCTTGCCCTCTGGAAGGTTCCAGTAATCATCGGCAGTATATTTTTTCACCTGTGGCAGTGCCATAGTATCACATCCTTTCAAATATTTGAGAATTTTATCACAACTTAAATGTGTATGTGCTTCTTACTTTTGAGAATCATACTATAGACAAGAAAAAAAATCAAGTAAATTCAAATAATCAGCAAAATAACAGTAACAGTTCAGCCCAGGTCTGCGCAGACCGTAAGAATATGATTCAGGAGTGCGAAAATCCCATCGCCGAAGGCGATTTCAAATGGATTTTTGCAGTTACGGTTCAGCAAAGCTGAACGGTTACATGAATTTGTTCGATTGATGACCTGTGAGGTTGTCCTGGCGCTGCTTCTGCTTCCGCTTGCACGGATTGGATTTCAGAAGCATCAGGTTTCGTAGGAGGTGAAAGGTCACAGATCTGGGCTAAACCAAAAGGAGTACCGTTCCATACAGTTTCTATTGACAAAATAGCTAATTTCTAACATAATTAAATTAGTTAAAAAAGGAGGTGCTGATATGGATTTTGCGGTGGCGACTGCAACGGAAATGCAGAATAATTTCGGAAGGTACCTGAATCTTGTGATGTCAGGACACGAGGTTATCGTGACGAAAAATGGGCGTGAGGTAGGCCGCTTTATCCCGAAGGACGCGGCGGTTTCTTATCTGACAGATTCTTTGACGGGAATACTGAAACGAGATTATGACCTGGATGAGACAAAATCAGAAAGGCTGGCTGAAAAACATGGTTCTGCTGATTGACACAAATGTCATCCTGGATGTCCTTGCGAACCGGACTGATTTTGTCAAAGATTCCTCAATGGTTTGGAAACTTTGCGAGACGGAGAGGGCTAAGGGATATGTATCTGCGCTGACCTTTGCAAATGTGGTTTATATCCTTCGCAAGGAATTGGATCCGGAAAAGATTGGGGAAGTATATCGAAAGCTGCGCCTGATTTTTGAGTTTACGGATCTAAGCGTGTCGGACCTGACCCGGGCAGCAGAGATGAACTGGAAAGATTTTGAGGATGCGGTTCAAAGTGCTGCCGCAGAGCGGATCCACGCCGATTATATTATCACGAGAAACGTCAGAGACTTTTCAGAAAGTAAAGTGATGGCATTTACTCCTTCGGAATTGCTTGAGCGGATTTAACCTCTGGAATTATCCAAAGAACGGGGACGAGACGTTGCCAGAGTTCGGCTATTCGGGCAGGAGAAGCGGTGTATTCTGAAGAAGGCTATGATCCGAAATGATCGGTGTATCTATGAAGGTATGGAACAATTATGAAAGATTTTATATTTATTATCGGAGCAAGCGGTATAGGAAAGTCTACCTTAGCGAAAGGACTGTTAGAACATTATAAAACGACATGTGTAGAACAATGGATGGTGCCGGAATTTTATACGCGCGATGGAATAGAAGCGATGACAGGCGAGCTGGAAGAAAGAACCTGCTGGGAAATTCAGACAGCAATGCTTTTTGCTTTTAATAGGCTGGGATATAAAAATGTGGTTGCTTCTGATATAGACGACCTTCGAACAGGAGACATTCCGATTATCTTTAAAGGGTATGATTTTATTACGTTGAAATTGGTATGCCATGATATTGTACAATTGGAAAATCAAATGAAAAACCGTCCAAATGGCGGGCTCAGAGATTATGAACTGCAGCGAAAGATGAATGAAAAGAATTTGCAGCGGCCATTGCTCATAAATGAAAGAGAAATCGATATTACCGGGCTCTATGAGAATGATGTGCTGCAGAAAGCGATTGACTGTATTGAAAAGTCGGAATCTCTATTAGAATACGATTATAAAAAACCGCCGAAAGAACTGTTTTACTCCTGGGTTTTTGGCAGCGGACTCAGATAAAGGACTGAAAATCAAGATTGATGCAGGGCTGAGAATGTGCTAAACTGTATTCGTCTCAGATTATCGCACCAGACGGAAAGAAGTGATTTGTATGTGTATCAACACCAAAAAGAAAAACCAAGCGTTTCTCCATGCAAAGCCAGTAGATTGCGACGGTTGCATGGAGTAAAATGCCGCAAAAGCAACAGGGAAGCATGACTTAACTGCTATTCGCAAAAAATGCTGGCTTTGCAGCTTGACGATCACATCAAGGAGGAAGCCCGCATGAAATATCTCAATGCACAAGTTATTCTTCCGGACGCATTGGTAAAAGAGCTGCAAAACTATGTTCAAGGCGGATATATCTATGTTCCGGTCAAACAGGAGCAGCAGAAGCGCTGGGGAGAAGTTTCCGGCTATCGGCAGGAATTAGCGCAGCGCAATCAACAGATAAAAGAGGAATATCAAAGCGGTATTTCCATGGAGTGTCTGTCTGAAAAATATTGCTTATCTTTATATGCTGTTCGGAAAATCATATATCAAAAGTAACGGTAAGGGGCTGCCAGGCGCAGCCTCCTTTTTTATACCAATCCTTTCGGTATCATACGGTGTATGGAATGTCTGAGGGAATGCCTGTAAACTAAAACTGCACTTTATGAAAGGAGACTGCGATGTGTACCAGATTCGTTTTTCGCGGAAGAAATATAATAACAGGCTTTAATTTTGATATCGACCTTTCGGTATGGACGCATAAAGTAATGAAAGAAAAAGAGCGTTTCTATATCGGGATTTTGCGGCCAGACGGAACCTATCATTCTTATCATGGAGTGAATCGAAACGGAAATGCGGGAACACTGTTATATGTGCATGGCAATTCTGCCGGAGTGTATCAGGAAGGCGATACCTGTATGACGATTGCGGACTTGACAGAGCAGTTTATCAAGGCTCAGATTTCCTTTGATGAGGTCCTTCAAATTGTTAAATCAAAGAAAATCGTTTATGCGCCGGACGCTACTATGCAGGCAATGCTGTCCGATGTCCATGGACGCACCTTGGTAATTGAGCCGGGAATTGGTTATCGGGAAGAACAGGGCCGCTATTCTTTGATAACAAATTATTCTCTGATAAAGCCAGAGAGTACGAAAGACTTTATTGTACCGGGCGATCACCGGTATGAGGTGGCTTTGCGGCTGTTGGATAGCTACAAAAAGGAACTTTCCGTTTCCGACGCGTTTGCCTTGCTTCACACTGTCCGGCAGGAAGGGGCGTGGGCGACCAGGGTTTCCTTTGTTTATTCCGTAAATGAGCGGACCGTGTATTACATTGAAAATAATGATTTTAAGAATATAAGGAAATTTACTTTTCCGGTTGTCTAATCAGAAAGGAGCAGTCATGCCACAGAAAATTTATCCCCGTTCGCAGGACAAAGAGACCGTCTATTTAAAAAATGTTGTCAGCAATCCCAACATTATCATGGGCGATTATACAATCTATAACGATTTTGTCAGAGAACCAAAGGACTTTGAAAAGAACAATGTTCTATATCAGTATCCTGTCAATCAGGATAAACTGATAATCGGGAAGTTTGGTTACTATTCACAGCAGCCGCAAACACCTGCTGTTTGCGGCGTAAGAAGATGATTCAGGTGTGAGCGGATTCCATTCGCAAAGCGAATTTTCAATGAATCCGCGATGTTGCTGTTCACGGACTGAAGGGCCGTGAATAGTAACAAGTTTTGTTCGATCGCCTGCGGGGCAAAATTCCTGCTCAATAGCGCGAATCACCGTTTGTCTTCGCTTTCTTCCTTCCCATTTCCCATATTTTATGAAGAGTGGAATTTGGATGTCAAGGACGTTGCAAACGCGTGGGATAACAAAGGCGATATTGTTATCGGAAATGACGTGTGGATTGGTTATGAAGCGGTTGTTTTAGCAGGCGTTACGATTGGGGACGGCGCTGTTATCGGAGCCCGAGCCGTTGTCACAAAAGACGTTCCCCCATATACAATCGTCGGCGGTGTTCCGGCAAAGTTTATAAGAAAACGTTTCCCCCAGGAAACGATTGATTCTCTGCTTAAAATCAAGTGGTGGAACTGGCCTGAAGAACGTATAAGGCAGCATATAACCGACATACAGTTAGGAAATATCGAACGCTTGGTTTAAACTGCCGCACTGCGGCAAAAGAAAAAGCCGTCGCGCAGCATCGGTTTTTCCTGTCTCAGGAGGGAGGCGTCCCTCCTGAGAAGCTGCGAAACGTAACAGTTCAGCCCAGGTCTGCGCACATGCTGCGCGGACCGTAAGAACGTGATTCAGGAGTGCAAAATCCCATCGCCGCAGGCGATTTTAAATGGATTTTGCATGTAACGGTTCAGCAAGGCTGAACTGTTACTGCGAAACGGCTTTATTCCCGCGAGCAACGAGCCAAGCGGACATGCTTGCAGGTCCATTTGGCGGTGCTGTGTGCCGGTGGCACACGTTTAGCACCGACCGAAACGGAGTGTAGAACGCCGCGAGGGTCAAATACCCCGCAGCTCTGCTGCGCTGCAAGTTTGATGCCCCGTAGCTTGCTGCGGGGTTTTTGACTTTGAGAGTACGCCGCCGAATAGGCGGCGTGCATGCAGGTTTACTCTGCCTTATTCAGGCACTCCTCCATAACCGCGTAAGTTCCTTTCTCCTGAATCTCTGTCAGGTATCCGGCAACGGCCTTTTCAAAGCCCGGGATCTGGCTTAAATCCTCACCCCAGAAATCGGTATTCGTGCAGACTGCGTGAGCAAGGTCTGCCGGGGCATCGTCCTTGTGGGCCAGATAGAATTCCAGAACGGCCTTGTCATCGCTGATAGTGTACTCGTTGGTGCCGCGGCTGCCAACCAGGCCTTTGTCGTCTATCTTGGTTCCATGATAGAAAGCGATATAGAAAGCGAAGGAGGCGGTGATGCACTCCGGCAGCTTGCCGAATTTCTCCACGTAACCCTTCAGGGACGGCATAACTCTGGCTTTCCACTTGGAGGTGGAATTTAAGGAGATGGAGAGCAGGGCATGATCCACAAAAGGATTGTTGAAACGCTCGGTTACAGCGGCCGCGAACTCCTTCAGCTCGGACTCCGGAAGGGTCAGGGTGGGGATGATCTCATCGTAGATGGTCTTATTCATGAAGCCGCAGATCACTTTGTCGTTCATGCAGTCCCGCACGATATCCTGGCCTGCCAGGTAAGCGCCCAGAACCATGGAGGTGTGCGCGCCGTTTAAGATGCGAACCTTGCGCTGCTTGTACGGCTTGTGGTCATCGCAGATGATAACGGGAAGACCGGCCTCCTCAAAGGGCAGCTCCTTTTTCAGGCTCTGGGGTCCTTCGATTACCCAGAATCCGAATACCTCTCCGGTGTCGATCAGATTGTCCTCATAGCCCAGCTCCTGGCAGATGGAAGCCGCCTCGTTTCTGGGATAACCGGTAACGATACGGTCTACCAGAGTGGAGCAGAAGATATTTTCTTCTTTGATCCAGGTCTTGAACTCGTCGCCAAGCTCCCACTGATCGGCATACTGAAGCACGCATTTCTCCAGCTCTTTGCCGTTGTTGTCGATGAGCTCGCAGGAGAGGATGATGAAGCCCTTTCCTTTTTCTTTGCCAAATTCCTGGAAACGGCGGTACATGAACTGGGTCAGCTTTCCGGGATAGCTGGAAGCCGGAACATCCGTGAACTGGCAGGAAGGATCATAGACAATGCCTGCCTCTGTGGTGTTGCAGGCGATAAAGCGCAGGTCCGGATTCTTCGCGCAGTCCAGAACCGCGTCGTAATCCTTGTAGGGATTCAGGCAGCGGCTTACGCAGGAAATCACGCGCTTTGCGTTGACCTTCTGGCCGTTCTCAAAGCCGCGCAGGAACAGGGTGTAAAGGCCCTCCTGCTCATTGATCATATCCGCCAGGCCCGGCGCGATGGGCTGACAGAGCACAACCTTGGAGTTGAAGCCCACACGCTCATTCATCAGATCAATCCAATAGTCCACAAAGGCGCGGAGGAAATTTCCCTCGCCGAACTGAAGAACCCGCTCCGGGGCGTTTTCCAGAAGATACCCGTCATAATTCTGCTCCTTTAAGGTAGCGTAGCACAGCTTTTTCATTTTTGAAAGCTCCTTTCTTATTCATGCCGCGAAAAAACGCGGGATTGTTTTATCTCACATTTAAAATTATTTTATCCCGGTCTGCCCTTTATCTGTACGGAACCGGGTAAACGCTATCCGCAAACGGCAGGCGCCTGCGGCTATATCCTATATCAAAGCGTAACGCCCCGTTTGAAAATCGCCATATCATGGAAGCCGGCTTTCTCTGCCTTTACCTTTTCGCCGGAAGCCACAGCAATCACGTAGTCAAAAAGCATCTGCGCAAGATCTGCAAGGCTGGTTCCATCCACCATGGTGCCGCAGTTAAAGTCAATCCAGTTCTGCTTTTTCTCGCTTAAAGCAGTATTGGTGGAAATTTTCACTGTGGGAACCGGGGAAGCGAAGGGGGTACCCCGTCCGGTGGTGAACAAAACAATGTGTGCCCCGGAAGCAGCTAAAGCCGTGGAGGCTACCAGGTCGTTGCCGGGAGCGCTTAACAGATTCAGCCCCTTTGTGCAGACCGGTTCTCCATAGGCCAGAACGCCTTTTACCGGAGCTGAGCCGGACTTCTGGGTGCAGCCCAGGGACTTGTCCTCCAGGGTGGAAATGCCGCCTTTTTTATTCCCGGGAGAAGGATTTTCATAAATGGTCTGGTTGTGGCTGGTAAAATAGTTCTTAAAGTCGTTGATGAGCGCCACGGTTTTTTCAAAGAGCGCCTGATTTTCACAGCGGTTCATGAGCAGGGTTTCCGCGCCGAACATCTCGGGGACCTCCGTTAGAATCGTAGTGCCGCCCTTTGAAATCAGAAGATCCGAAAACGCCCCCACAGTGGGGTTCGCGGTGATGCCGGAGAGACCGTCGGAGCCGCCGCATTTCATGCCGATCACCAGCTCACGGCAGCTTATGGGCTCTCTGTGGAAGGAACCCACGTAAGAAGCCAGATCCTTCAGGATTTCCAGAGCGGTCTCCACCTCGTCATCGGTTTCCTGGGATACCAGGAAACGCACGCGTTTTTCGTCATAATCCCCGATATAGGGCTTTAAAACCTCGATGTTGCTGTTTTCGCATCCAAGGCCGAGAACCAGAACGCCGCCGGCGTTTGGATGGTTGATCAGATCCGCCAGAATCCGGCGGGTGTTTTCCTGGTCGTCTCCCATCTGGGAGCAGCCGTAGGGATGCGGGAAGGCCACGATTTCCTCCACCGTTCCGCCTACCAGGCTCTGGGCCTTCCGCTCAATGGCCGTAGCTACGTTGTTGACGCAGCCCACGGTGGGAATGATCCAGATCTCATTGCGCACGCCCACTTTGCCGTCCGGACGGCGGTAGCCCTGGAAACAGACGTCCTCTGTGGGAGCGGGCTCAAAGATATGCGGGCTGTAAGTGTAGTTCAGCAGGTCGCCCAGTCCCGTTTTCAGGTTGTGGGTATGTACCCAGGCGCCTTTGGCGATGTCTGCCTTGGCGTATCCGATGGGAGCGCCGTATTTCACGACGGGATCGTTCTTGGGAATGTCCTTCAGGGCAAATTTGTGGCCCTGGGGAATGTCCTCAAGAAGCGTCACCGAATCGCCGGACACGGAAAGAACGGCGCCCTTGGAAAGAGGCCGCAGAGCCACGGCGACACTGTCATTCGTGTGGATCTTAATAAAGTCCTGCATAAAAAGTCCTTTCTCCGGAAGCTTTGTACCTGACGCGCAACGGCCTGTGAAAATCCGTCCGCGGCGAACCCGTATCCCGGTAAGCGTTCCGGAATGAAATAGTGTAAGTGCTTACATGCTAATGCCATCTTATAACAGAATCGGAAAATAGTCAATATGAATTTAAACGAATCCGGAAAGTTCCACTGTAACAGTTCAGACCAGGTCTGCGCACATGCTGCGCGGATCGTAAGAACGTCATTCAGGAGTGCAAAATCCCATCGCCGCAGGCGATTTTAAATGGATTTTGCATGTGACGGTTCAGCAGAGCTGAACTGTTACTAAAAATGCGAAAATACAGTTGAAAAAGAGGTGGCGGCATAGTATAATGCAGGTATGATGTAAGGGCTTACAAACCCGCCGATTCAAAAAGGAGGATAAAGAAATGAAAGCATTTATGGATCAGGATTTCCTGCTCTCTACGGACACCGCGAAAAAACTTTTTCACGAATACGCGGAAAACATGCCGATTCTGGATTACCACTGCCATATCAACCCAAGGGAGATCGCCGAGGACCGCAAGTTTGACAATATCACCCAGGTATGGCTTGGGGGAGATCACTACAAATGGCGTCAGATGCGCTCCAACGGTGTGGACGAGTATTATATTACCGGCGGCGCTTCTGACCGCGAGAAGTTCCAGAAGTGGGCGGAGACGTTGGAAAAGGCAATCGGAAATCCATTGTACCATTGGAGCCATCTGGAGCTGAAAAGATACTTTGGCTATGAGGGCTATCTGAACGGAGACACGGCAGAGGAAGTATGGAATCTCTGCAACGCCAAGCTCCACGAGGCGGACATGTCTGTGCGGAATATTATCCGCAGATCCAGCGTCACCCTGATCTGCACCACGGACGATCCCATCGACAGCCTGGAGTGGCATAAGGCCATAAAGGAGGACGATTCCTTTGAGGTACAGGTGCTGCCCGCATGGCGTCCGGATAAGGCCATGAATCTGGAGGTCCCCACGTATCTTGAATATCTGGACAAGCTCTCCAAGGTCAGCGGCATCCAGGTGAAATCTTTTGCGGATCTGAAGGAAGCCCTGAAAAGCCGGATGGACTTCTTCGCAAGTATGGGCTGCTGCGTCTCCGACCATGCCCTGGAATATATCATGTACGCGCCTGCTTCTGAGGAAGAGATCGAGGCGATTTTCGCAAAGAGGCTGGCAGGGGAAGCCATTACGAAGGAAGAGGGCCTGAAATTCCGCACCGCCTATATGCTGTTTGTGGGTACGGAATACCACAAAAGAGGTTGGGTAATGCAGATTCACTACGGCTGCAAGCGGGACAACAACACCGGCATGTTCGCGAAGCTGGGCCCGGATACCGGATACGACTGCATCAACAACTATGCTCCCAGCGCGCAGACAGCCGATTTCCTGAACGCTTTAAATGAAATGGACGCGATGCCCAAAACTATCCTTTACTCCCTGAATCCCAACGACAACGCGGCCATCGGCAGCATTCTGGGCTGCTTCCAGGACAGCGCGGCCATCGGAAAGATTCAGCAGGGCAGCGCCTGGTGGTTCAACGATCACAAGGCGGGAATGACGGAGCAGATGGTGTCCCTGGCGAACTTAGGCCTGCTGTCGAACTTTGTGGGAATGCTGACGGATTCCAGAAGCTTTCTGTCCTACACCAGACACGAGTATTTCCGCCGGATTTTGTGCGAGCTCATCGGCGGCTGGGTAGAGAATGGAGAATATCCGGCAGATTATAAGGCGCTGGAAAAGATCATTAAAGGCATTTCTTATAATAATGCTGTGCGGTATTTTGGATTTCAACTGGACTGTAAATAAATAGGAAATTTTTGACAGAACTCTTGTATTAAACACATAAAATTACTTAAAATATTCAAAAAAGCTAAGAAATGTCGGAAGGTGTCAGCGAAAAACGCTGGCGTATTCTGAAAATCAGTGCTAGAATAAGGAAAAGCTTAGCAGATCTGTTTGCAGACCGTGGAAGTTTTTCTCTCATTTCTAAGAGCGTGTCCTGCTCTTTCTTTAAAAAGGCAATGCTTAACACCATTTCTTGTGCGAAGGGTTTGCCAGGGCATGGCGGGTTGCCATGCCCGCAAATCCCGTATCTTATATGTGCATTCTTGCTGCTGCTCACAGGGCGGCTGCCGCGAAGTTCAGATTCCGATGCTTGAAGCAGTTTTTTGACGGATGATCAAGCAGATACAGATGCGGACAGCCCGGCCATTTGGCCGGGCTGTCCCTATTACATTTATAGGAATATTAATTTGGAAAGAGGGCTTATCTCTGCACGCGGCCGGAGGCGTCTCCGCCGGCGAGCTTTGTCACTTCGTCTACGGAAACCATGTTAAAGTCTCCCTCGATGGAGTGCTTCAGACAGGAAGCCGCCACGGCGAACTCAATGGTAGCCTGGCTGTCATAACCGTTTAAGCAGGCGTAAATCAGACCGCCGCCAAAGCTGTCGCCGCCGCCTACACGGTCTACAATGTGCATCTTGTATTTTTTGCTGAAATGGTAGTCCGCTCCATCGTAAAGCATGGCAGACCACAGATTGTCATTGGCGGAGATGGATTCCCGCAGGGTAATGGCCACCTTGGAAAAGCCGAAGCGGTCCGCAAGCTGCTTCGCCACATCCTTATAGCCTTCGCGGTTTACTTCTCCGGCGGTTACGTCGGTATTCGCGGCCTTGATGCCGAATACATCCGCTGCGTCCTCCTCATTGGCGATGCATACGTCCACGTATTTGCACAGCTCGCCCATTACCTGTCCGGCCTTTTCCTTGGACCAGAGCTTGTTGCGGTAATTCAGATCACAGGAGATGGGAATGCCGGCTTCTTTAGCTGCCTTGCAGGCGTCCAGGCAGATAGCGGCAACCTCGTCGTTCAGAGCCGGGGTGATGCCGGTGAAATGGAACCAATCCGCGCCCTCAAAGATAGCTTTCCAGTCAAAGTCGGATCTGGAAGCCTCAGCGATGGAAGAACCCGCGCGGTCATAGATGACCTTGGAGGGACGCTGGGAAGCGCCTTTTTCCAGATAGTAAATGCCGATCCGGCTTCCGCCCCGGACGATGGCGCTGGTATCTACGCCGTATCTGCGCAGGGAATTCACGGCAGCCTGTCCGATTTCATGGGAAGGAAGCTTTGTGACGAATGCCGCGTCCAGTCCGTAGTTTGCCAGGGAAACGGCAACATTTGCCTCGCCGCCTCCAAAGGTGGCGCCCAGACGGTCCGCCTGTACGAAGCGGTAATAGCCTTCCGGGGCCAGTCTTAACATGATTTCACCAAATGTAATTACTCTCTTTGCCATTTTATTTTTCTCCTCTGATTTCTTTTACAAGGGCAACCGCCTCTTTTGTCATCTCTTTGATCTTTTCAAATTCGCCGGCTTTGATGAGATCGCCTTTTACCATCCAGCTTCCGCCGCAGGCGTAAATTTTGTCGCAGGAAAGATAGGAGGCCAGATTCTTCGCGTTAATGCCGCCGGTGGGCATGAATTTTACCGTAGTGTAGGCCGCGCCCATGGCTTTAATCATGGCAAGGCCGCCTGCCTGCTCCGCGGGGAAGAACTTAATCCTGGTGAGACCTCTTTTTACTGCCTGGGCCACCTCGGAGGGGGTTACGCAGCCGGGGATTACCGGGATGTTTTTTGACAGGCAGTAGTCAACGATTTCCGGATCGAAGCCGGGGCTTACGATGAAGGAAGCGCCCGCGTTCACCGCCCGGTCCACCTGATCAGTCGTCAGCACCGTGCCGGCGCCGATGAGCATCTGGGGATATTCCTTCGCCATCAGACGAATGGACTCCTCCGCGGCATCTGTGCGGAAGGTCACCTCCGCGCAGGGAAGCCCTCCTTCGCAGAGCGCTTTTGCCAGGGGCAGCGCATCCTTAACATCGTTCAGAACCACAACGGGGATAACGCCCGTCTCTTCAATTTTTTTGGTTACATCGTTCATAAAAGACACCCTTTCTCCATTTCATAATGTGAAAAATCGTTCTGTATTATGAGTTGAATATAACAAACCAGAAAAAAAATGTCAATATAAACTGGATAAAATCACCGTAATATGATATAATGTTCCGCATCATGAAAACGAAAGATGCATATGGAGGAAAAGTACAATGGAAGACAAGAATCCGATTCAGGTGGCAGGGCGTCTGTTTCAGACTGTGGAGACCCTTGCCCAGACTGGCCCTGGAAGTCTGGCGGAGTTAAGTCAGAAGCTGGGGCTTCACAAGAGCACGATGCACAGGGTATTGAGTTCTCTGATTTATATGGACTATGTAAAGCAGGATCAGGACACAGGAAAATATTCTCTGACCTATAAGCTGCTTCAGGTCTCAAACCAGGCCATGGATCATGTGGATATTCTAAAGGTGGTTCGCTCGAAAATGGAGACGCTGAGCCAGATCTCAGGGGAGACCGTCCATTTTGTGGAGCGCGTCGGGACCGAGGCGGTGTATATCGATAAAGTAGAAGCCAGACAGAACGCGGTGCGGATGGTGTCCAGGGTGGGAAGCCGGATCCCGTTGTACTGCTCCGCGGTGGGGAAGGCTATGCTCGCCAGCCTTTCCGCAGAGAAAGCCAGAGAGATCTGGAAGCGCTCGGATGTACGCCCGCTGACGGAATACACGATTACAGACTGGGAGGAATTTAAAAAGGAACTGGAAAAAATAAGAAATGCCGGATACGCCCTGGATAATGAAGAGAATGAGCTGGGAGTCCGCTGCATTGCCGCCAGCATTTCCTCCGGCTCGGAAAAAGCCCGGTATGCCTTCAGCATTTCCGCCCCGGTGAACCGGATGACGGACAAGCGGATGAGGGAGCTTTCCGTGTATGTTCTGCGGACCCAGGAGGAGCTGGAGCCTCTTGTAAAGATGCTGTAAACTTCAGAAAACGCTTTGCAAGATTCAGACGGTTTGCTATAATGAGGTTGATTCCGGCGCCCTGAAAAGGGGAACGGAAGACAACACAAAAAGGAGAACCCAACAATGAGTCTAATCGTTTCAAACCTGTCGAAAAGCTATGGGAACAAAACGGTGCTGAATCACTTGAGCTTTGAGATGCCAAAGCCCGGCGTATATGCCCTTCTGGGAACCAACGGCGCCGGAAAGACCACCGCGATCCGCATGATGCTTGGAATGCTTGCGAAGGACAGCGGGGAGGTCCTCTGGAATGGAAAGCCTTTGGATGTTTCTGTCTGCAACGTAGGGTATCTGGCAGAGGAGAGGGGACTGTATCCGAAATATACCCTGATGGATCAGCTTCTTTATTTCGCGGCCCTGCGGGGTGTCCCAAAAGGAGAGGCGAAAAAGCGAATTCGCGGCTGGGCAGAGCGCCTGCAGGTGGAGGAGTACTTGTATCCGCAGACGACAGGCGGCCAGGAAGGCGCGAAAAAAGGCAGGGTAAAACGCCAGAAACCGAAAAACGCGGATCAGCTTTCCAAAGGAAACCAGCAGAAAATCCAGTTTATGGCGGCCTTGATCTCTGATCCGGAGCTGATTATACTGGATGAGCCCATGTCCGGACTGGATCCGGTAAACACAGACTTGTTTAAGAATGTGATCCGGGAGGAGATTGCCAAGGGCAAGTATCTGATTATGTCCAGCCATCAGATGGCCACGGTGGAGGAATTCTGCACGGATATTACAATCCTGCACAGGTCGGAGGCGCTGGTCCAGGGAAATCTGAACGATATAAAGAAGAGCTATGGCCGGGTAAACCTTCGCCTGAAGACGGAGGAGGACGTGACTTCCTATATTCAGGAAGCAGGCGCCCGTCTGCTGACTCAGAAGGAGTTTGAGTATCAGATAAAAGTGGAAGGGGAGGATCAGGCAAACCGGCTTCTGGCCAGGCTGATTCAGGATCAGATAAGGGTCATTGCCTTTGATTTAAGAGAGCCGTCTCTCCACGAGATCTTTGTGGCTACCGTGGGAGGTGAGGAGCATGAGGCAGAATAAGGAAGGGCTTCGGGGCACAGGAAAGGTCTTTTCTTTTACCTTCGCGCAGCTTGCGAAAAACAAAGGAAACCTGGTTACGGCCATTATCCTGCTGGTGCTTTCCATTATCAGCGTCCCGGCGGGGGTTCTGCTGTCCGGAGGAGGCGTATCCAGAGGAGAAACGTCGAAGATTTCCACGGTATACTACCGGGATGAGACCGGATACGGCGTTGACCCTGCCGAGACGGCGGGAAACGATGCTTACTATACGGGGACCGCGTTTCAGGAAGCGGATTTTTCACCGGAAGAATTTGCCGATAAGGGAGAGCCCGCTTCGGTTTACGTGCTGTTTTCCGTGGACGCTCTCAATGGGGGAAATGCCATAACCGTATACCGGCTGCCGGATGAGCTGTCGCTGGATTCGGAGATCTCTTATCTTCAGGACGCCATGGAGGAGGCCCTGGACGCGGCCAGGCTGAACGCGCTCCAGGTGACAGAAGAGCAGCGGGATATGCTGCTGAAGGGAACTTCCATACAGGTGGTCGATCAGGAGGAATACGAAGCGGGAGAGCAGGCTTCCTGGGAAGCCAGATACGGGATTCAGCTTGTGTACGCGGTTCTGGTGCTGATTGTCAGTACCTTTGCCGTGACCTTTATCGTCCGGGCGGTGGTTGAGGAGAAAGCCTCCAAGCTTGTGGAGATGCTCCTGGTCAGCGTAAGTCCCCTTGCACTGATTCTCGGAAAAATCCTGGCGGCCATGGCGTACATTTTCGGTCTGGTGATTCTGCTGGCAGCGGGGATGGGCTTATCTTATGCGGTGAGCGGCCGGTTTCTGGATGTCTCCGCCTTTACGGATTCCCTGGCGGCGTCTGGAATCAGTCTGGAGCTTTTGCATATCAGCCCGGCCGTTCTGGTGATCGTACTGATTTCCATGCTGCTTGGATACATGACCTTTTCTATTGTGGCCGGACTGTCCGGCGCCGGGTGCTCAAGCACCGAGGACATCGGAGGCGCGTCCACGGCGGCTACGCTGCTGATTCTTGCCGGCTACATGGTTTCTATCATGATCGGGAGTCTGGGCGGTTCCGATCAGGTACTGCTGTTTTCCTGCCTGTGTCCGATTTTGTCTATCTTCTGCGCGCCGGTTCAGTATATGCTGGGGGGCATCGGCCTTCCGGTACTGCTTTTGTCCTGGGTAATTCAGGCGGCTGTGGTGGCGGCGCTGGCTGTTCTGTGTGCCAGAGTGTACAGCGCCCTGTTGATATACCGGGGAAGCCGGCTGACGTTCGGCAAAATCCTCGCCATGGCGAAAACGACCGATTCCGGCAAGGAGGGCAGATAAGATGAAAAGACAGAGCGGATTTTCAAAGATTTTCGCGTTTACTTTTGCGCGGCAGACCCGGTCAAAGGGGTATATCGCGGGGACCATTGCGGCGGCCCTTATTTGCTTTCTGGCTCCGCTGCTGATTATGGCCGCGGTGGAATTTTTTGGCGGCACGTCATCCCAGGAGGATACCGGCGTCACAGAAATTTCAAATGTGAAAACGATTCTGACGGTGGATGAGACGGAAGGGGAGACGGCGGATTTCTCCACGCTGTCCCAGAGCATGCCGGAACTGGCAGGTATTTCTTTTATAAGCTGTGAGGACTATACCTCTGCCGCGGCTTTGGCGGCACAGGAGCCGAATTCTCTGATTGCCGTGATCTCAGAGGGGGAGAACGGCTACAACCTGGACATTGTCCTTCCGACGGGAACAGCGCTTACCCAGGACGAGGCGTCGGCGGCCGGAGGGTATCTGAACACCGGCTTCCGGCAGATTCAGCTTCAGAAATCCGGGGTTTCCCAGGAGGCGGCGGCAGCCCTTCTCACGCCGGTGAGCAGGCAGTCTATGACCGCGGGCGAGGAGAACCTAAACGATACCGAATCCATGCTGGAGACGGTTCGCGAGATTCTGGCGTATCTGCTGCCGGTGGTAAATATTATGGTGCTGTATTTCCTGATCCTGCTTTACGGCCAGAGCGTGGCCGGGAATGTGATTATGGAAAAAACCTCCAAGCTGATGGATACTTTCCTGGTGGCCGTAAAACCCACAGCCATGGTTTTCGGAAAGGTGACAGCGGTGGCGCTGGCAAGTATTCTGCAGTTTGCCATTGTGATCTGCGCCCTCATCGGCGGCTTTGCCGCGGGCGGCATCGCGGTGCGCGCCATAAACCCGGATTCGCAGATGGGGATTCTGATGTTTTTTGATTCTCTTTCTATGTTTGACGGGATGTTTACGATTCCGGGGGCGGTTCTCGCGCTGCTGCTGGTATTCGGCGGCTTTTTCCTGTACTGTTCGCTGGCGGCCATTGGCGGTTCGGTGGCCGGAAAACCGGAGGATTTGTCCTCCACAAATATGATTTTCGCGCTGGTTCTGGTGGTAAGTTTCCTGGCGGCCCTTTATGCCGGCGGCTTGGGACTTGGCGGCGGCCCGGGGAATGGGCAGACCTACGCGGTCTGGCTGGATTACGTTCCCTTCACCGCGGTTCTGGTGACGCCAAGCCGTGTCCTTTTGGGCGAGGTATCTTTCGGCATGGGGCTGGTCTCTCTGGTTCTTGTGCTGGCCGTCTCCGGCATCTGCCTGGCGCTGGCCGGAAAGATTTACCGGATGATGGCTCTGTACCGGGGAAACCCGCCGACTCCCGCGAAGCTTTTCCAGATGCTGAAATCATCGAAAGACTGAGAGAAGATGGGGAATGAATATTTATGATATTGCGAAGCTGGCCGGCGTGTCCATCGCCACGGTTTCCCGGGTGGTAAACAACAGTCCGAATGTAAGCGAGCGGACGAAGCAGCGGGTGCTGGCCGTTATGGAGGAGCACCATTACACCCCCAACGTATTTGCCAGGGGGCTGGGGCTGGATTCCATGAAGACTATCGGGATTGTCTGCCCGGATGTCCGGGACGCCTATGTGGCCGGCCTGGTTGCAAGCCTGGAAGGAAGGCTGCGGGAATACGGATACGACTGTATCCTTTACTGCAGCGGATATAAAAAAGAAAAAAAGGAACAGGCGGTGGAGCTGATCCTGCAGAAGCGGATCGACGCCCTGGTGCTGGCCGGCTCCACCTATGCCGGCGGCGGTCTCCAGAAAAAGGAGACGGATTATATCCGCCAGGCGGCGGCCCAGGTGCCGGTGTTCGTCATGAACGGACGGATCGACGGGGAAAATATTTACTGCGTATACAGCAGCGATTATCAGGCCACCTACGAGACGGCGTCAGCCATGATCGAATCCGGCAGAAGCAAAATTTTGTTTCTGACAGATTCCCATTCCTACAGCGCCAATAAAAAGCTTGAGGGATACGAGGCCGCTCTGCGGGATCACGGGCTGCCGGTCCTTGGAAGCCGGAAGCTGTACACGAAAAATCAGGTTCACTATGTCCGGGATATTCTTCTGGCCAGAAAGGATCTGGATTTTGACAGCGTGCTTGCCACGGACGATGGACTGGCGGTGGGCGCCGTGAAATACGCCCACGCCAGACGGCTGCAGATTCCAAAGGATCTGTGCATTGTAGGATACAACAATTCCGAACTGGCGGTCTGCTGCGAGCCGGAACTGTCCAGCATCGACAATTTCGCCCAGGAGCTCTGCGGTATGGTGATCGATGAGATGATGGGGCTCCTTCGGGAGGAGACAACGCCGCCAGCGCACAAAGAGGTAGCCTGTCATTTGGTAAAGAGGTGTTCCACGGATTTTTAACCGTACTATTCACAGTAGCCACAAACACCTGCTGTCTGCGGCGTAAGAAGATGATTCAGGTGTGAGCTGAATAGCAACTATCCCATTGACCGGCTGCGGCGTGGAACGGAAAGGAGAGGGAATGAGAAAAAGATTATCGGGAAACGGCATGGGAAGGCTGCTTGGCGCCGCCCTGCTGATGAGTCTTGCATGGACCGCCGGCGCAGGCGGGGTACAGGCAGAGGGGCTTTCGACTGCCTATTCGGAGGTTGAGCCGAATAATTCGTTTGACGCTGCCACAAAACTGACACTGGGAACAACCTGCGCGGGTGACGTTTCCTATGAGAACGATGTGGATTACTATTCGTTTGTTCTGGATAAACCGGCGGAGGTAAATATCCGGGTAGTTACCCATGACAATTACGCAGGCAGCGATTCCGTGCGGCTTTATATGGAAGACGCGAAGGGAAATAAACGGCTCATAGCGTCGGAGGGCGCCATTGGCTTTACCGGATTCAGTAGTATGACGCTGCCAGGGGGAACGTATTACCTGTATCTGGACTGCTACGGAGGGGAGCTTGGAGAGTACGGCGTTGAGGTGAGTATCCTGAACTCTTCGAACATAGAGGAAGAGTGGAACGATACGCCGGAACAGGCAAATGCCAAAAAGGTGGGCGAGGAATACAGCGGGGACATCATCGGATATGAATTGGATGATACAGACTGGTTTTCCTTTGAGATTAAGGAGAAGAGCTATATCTGGCAGGAAATAACCGGCTTTTCCTCTTTTCTGGACAACGAGGGCCTCTGCGCTACGCTGTATGACGAAAATCTGAAGGAGCTTTCCGTGCTCCGGGAGGAGGACGCTGCGTTCGGATACGCGACGGGCGAACAGATTGTTGTGGAGCCGGGAAAATACTATATCCGTGTCACAGCCCAGCCGGATTATACGCAAAGTTACAGTATTGCTCTCTACGCGAACACCTATGTTGAACCTGAAAAACCAGGTGACGGAGACAATACCGGAAACGGAACGGGAACCGGAAACAGCGGAAATACCGGAAGCGGGACGGGAACCGGAAGCAACGGAAATACCGGAAGCGGGACGGACGCCGGTACAACGGTGAAGCTGAACAAGACAAGCGCGAAGCTGGCAGTGGGAGGCAGCGTACAGTTAAAGCTGGCCGGGACCTCCGGGAAAGCTGCCTGGAAGAGCAGCAAAGCTTCTGTAGCGGCGGTGTCTTCGTCAGGGAAGGTGACCGGAAAGAAGGCGGGCAAGGCCACGATTACCGCCACCTGTGACGGAAAGAAGTATACCTGCACGGTTACCGTTGTTCCGAAGAAGCAGAAGATCACCTACGCGAAGAGCCAGAAGGCCGGTCAGGTGATCCTGAAGTGGACGAAAAATTCCGCCGCGAGAGGATATCAGATTCGCTATTCCACGGACAAGAGCTTTAAAAAGAATGTAAAAACCGTGACTATCTCAAAGAACAGCACTTACCGGAAAACGATTACCGGGCTTTCGAAGGGAAAAACTTATTATTTCCAGGCGCGCTCCTACAGCGTTTCCGGAGAAACCCGTTTTTACGGCTCTTACAGCGCTACGATGAAGGCAAAGGTTAAGGGGACCGATACGGCAAAGGGCAAGCTGAACAAGACAAGCGCGCAGATTTCGGTGGGCGGAAGCGTCAGTTTGAAACTCACCGGCGTTTCCGGAACCGTAACCTGGAAGAGCAGCAAGTCTTCCGTGGCTTCGGTTTCGAAGGGAAAGGTCCGGGGAAAGAAGGTAGGAAAGGCGACGATTACCGCGGTCTGCGGCGGAAAGAAGTACACCTGCACGGTTACTGTTGTTCCAAAGAAGCAGAAGATCACCTACGCGAAGAGCCAGAAGACCGGCCAGGCGACGCTGAAATGGCAGAAGAATACTTCCGCCAGGGGCTATCAGATCCGCTATTCCACGGACAAAACCTTTAAGAAAAGCGTCAAGACGGCTGCCATTGGCAAAAACAGCACGGTGAAAAAAACGCTGACCGGGCTTTCAAAGGGAAAAACCTATTATTTCCAGGTGCGTTCCTACGGAGTTTACGGAGGAAAGAAGCTGTACGGGGATTACAGCAGCACGGTAAAAATAAAGATTCGCGGATAATAGGAATCATTCAGTTAGGTCTGCGCTTTACCGCGCAGGCCGTAAAAAATTCGAAGATTATTCTTGACAATACAGGTCGATTGTTATAGACTCAATATAGGTCTATAGCAGTCGACCTGCATTTGATTTTCGAAATGCAGCGCAGTGTCTGCGGGGATCTTTGGTCTTGCGGCAGCAGGCGAAGCGCGCGGAAAGGAGGATGCGCATGGAAGAACAGAGACTATGCGACAGTGAATATCGGTTTATGCAGATTGTGTGGGAGCACGCCCCGGTGGGTTCCGGGGAGCTGGTGCGTCTTTGCCGGGAAGAGCTGGGGTGGAAGAAATCCACCACGTATACGGTGATTAAAAAGCTGTCGGAAAAAGGATACATCGCGAATGAGAACGCGCAGGTTTCCGTACAGATTCCCAGGGAGGAGGTGCAGGCCAGAGAATCCAACTATTTTGTGGAGCGGACATTTGCCGGTTCCCTTCCGGGATTTCTGGCGGCGTTTTTGGGAAGAAAGCGAATCTCGGAGGAGGAGGCACGGAAGCTGAAGGAGTTAATCGACGCCCACCGCAGAGAGGGGTGAGGATATGCTGGAGAGGGTATTTGTATGGAATGTAAGCCAGGCAGCGGCGGTCACCGCGGTGATTCTGGCGGTTTTCGTGGCCAGGTTTTTCCTGCGCAGAGCGCCCCGGGCGTATTCCTATCTGCTTTGGATTCCCGTGGCCTTTCGGCTGCTCTGTCCCTGGACGGTGGGGATACCGCAGCTGCTTCCGGGAACCGGTCAGGCTTCTGCCAGAATCTGGGAGGCAGTGCGGATTTTGGAGACGGAAAGGGAAAACGGGGGTACCATTATAGAAGAAAATGGCAGCAGCGCAAAGAAAACCGGGGATCCCCAGAAAGATGGAATGGAGAAGCTGCTGCAAGAGGGAATCAAGCTTGGGTCTGTGATCTGGGCTGTGGGCTTTGGCACTATGACGCTGTATCTGGTTTTTGGAAATCTGCGGATGCGGCGAAAAACCGGGACAGCAGTGCGCCTGGTGGAGGGCGTCTATGAATGCGATGGGATTTCGGAACCCTTTGCGGCCGGTATTTTCCGGCCAAGAATTTATCTGCCTTTTGAACTTTCCGACAAAGAGCGGGAAAATGTTCTGGCCCATGAGAGGGTACATGTCCGCAGAGGTGACTGCCTGATCAGGCCGGCGGCTTTTCTGCTGCTGTCTGTTTTCTGGTATCATCCGCTGATATGGGCGGCCTGGCTGGCCATGTGCAGGGATATGGAGCTGAGCTGTGACGAGGCTGCGGCCTCCGCCATGGATCCGGAACAAAGAGAAGCGTATGCCCGCACGCTGGTGGATTTCGCGTGCGGCAGAAAAAGGCCAAAGCCCTTTGAGACGTCATTTGGAGAAGGAGAGATTCGAATGAGAGTTTTGCATGTGATGGAATACCGAAAATCCGGAAAGAAAACGAAAATGCTGGGAGCGGCCCTGCTTTTGGGCGTATCCATGGTCTGCCTGGCGGGCGGCGCGGCTGCGGGAGAGACGGTCATGGAAGAGAAAGTTACAGGAGAGACAGCCGCGGGCGGCGCAGCCAGCCAGGAAAACGAAAGCCTGGCGAAGACGCTGTTTGCCAGGAAAACGCCGTATACCGGCGATGCCCCGGCTGTGTCGGCCCTGGTGAGCGAGCTGGCGGATCAGGGGGTTCTTCCAGAAGCGCCTTCCGGCGGCATTGAACTTTTGACAGATGAGGAGCCTTACGGACTCCTGCTTCACTATGGGGAAGCACCGGAGGATGAGGAGACCTTTACACTGGAAATGAGTCTGGCGTCGGAGGTTCTTCTGGCTCTGGTGGAGAATCTGGACCATGTGGAATGGACCTACGAGAGCGTGAGAGACGGAGAAACCGTGGGGATCATATATTACTGGGATACGGAGGCTGCGGCGCAGATTCTGCCCGAAGGGCATGAGATTAAAGAGTACGGCGAGTCAGAAGAGAAGCTGGCAGAGCTTTTGGAGATCTGCCGGGAGCAGCGGGATAACGCGTCTGCGGAAAACACCGATGAGGAGCAGCCCCAGCGCCTGACGAAGGAAAGTACGGAGGAAAGCGGACAGGAGAGTTCGGATGTCCGGACGGAAGAGACCGAAACGGCTCAGACCGGGGAGACGGAGGAAGAGGTGCAGGTGATCGGCGGGGTGGACGGCCCGACTTCCATCTGGGTAGTGGGGGCTCCGGACCTGGGCTGAACCCTTGCCAAAATGCTGCGGCTTATTCAGAAAAATATTGACACAATAATGAGAAGGTGTTATAATTTTGTCTGAAAAAGGGAGTAGCCAATCACCAAACGGTGGATTTTAAGACGTCAGCCGATGCTTTCGGGCATCCGTATAAAATGAAATGCGCAAGACTTTTATCATAGGATAAGCATGATAAAAGTCTTTTTTGTTACCGGAAAAGCCTGGGAGCGGCACGGCGAGGGTCTTCGCGCATCTGCGAAAACGCAGTGGAAAGGAGAAAAAGGATGAATGCAGGAAATGTAAGAGAAATCAGAGAGGCAATCTCCGCGGCGAACAATGCCCTGATAAGCCTTGAGGAGGCGCGCGGAGCTTTGGACTCAGCGAAAAACTGGGGGATTTTCGATATGATCGGCGGCGGATTTTTCGGCAGTATGATAAAACACGGCCGGATGGAAGACGCCGGAGCGGCCATGGAACGGGCAAAGGATGACCTCTATCGGCTGCAGTCGGAGCTTCGGGACATTGAAGTTCCAATGGATTTCCAGGTTGACGTGGGAGGCTTTCTGTCTTTCGCGGATATGTTTTTTGACAATATTTTTGTGGACTGGATGGTCCAGTCCAGAATCAACGACGCCAGAGACCAGGTGGTGGAGGCCACAGCCAGAGTACAGACGATTCTGGCGGATCTCCAGGAATGGGAATGGCGGCTTTTGAAAGGATGATGAAAAATGGGATGTCTTGGCAATGTATTATGGTTTCTGTGCGGGGGACTTTTAAGCGGGCTTGGCTGGCTGGCAGCCGGGATTTTATGGTGTATTACCATCGTGGGAATCCCCGTGGGGCTTCAGTGTTTTAAATTCGCGAGCTTGAGCTTCTTTCCTTTTGGAAAGGAGGTGCGCTACGGCGGCGGTGCCGGATCGCTTTTGCTGAATATTATCTGGCTTTTTGTATCCGGTCTGCCCCTGGCGGCGGGCTCCGCAATCATGGGAGTGATTCTCTGCTGTACGGTGATTGGAATTCCCTTTGGACTCCAGCATTTTAAAATCGCGAAGCTGGCGCTGATGCCCTTTGGATCAGAGGTGTATTAAAAGCTTCGCGGATCGGGCCGGTTTCTGCCGGCCCGTTTGCGTGTTCCGAAAAAACGCGGAGAGAAAAACGGCGCGCCGTTCAAACGCGGTCAGCGGCGGCGAAGCCTGCGCAGCAGGCCGGCGCAGAGGAGAACCGTAAAAAGGAAAATCAGCAGGAGCGGGAGCAGTTCAGCCCGCCGGAATGTCCGGGCGGTCAGCAAACGGTAACCCCAGGCGGCAGGGAAAAGGTTTCCCGCAGCCCGGAAGGGCTTTGGCAGCAGTTCTGCGGGGAACATGATCCCGGAGAGCATGATGGACGGCAGAAAGACCAGAATAGAGAACATGGAAGCTTTCGCCTGGTCTTTTACCGCCATGCCGATGACACTGGCAGCGCCGAGGGATACGGCGGCAAACAGAGCGGTGCCGGCAAAGAAAAGGCCGGGGTTTTCCGGAAGCGCCGCGTGAAAGAACACGGGGGCCGCCAGATAAAGAAGGACGGACATGGTGAGCAGATGAAGAAACGCCGAAAGATTTGTCAATGCAAGACCAAGCCACAGGGGAACGCCGTTTGCCTGATAAACCTTTTTGACGGCACTGCCGTAGATTTCCACAAGGGAGGGCGGAAGGCCGATGAAAGCGCCCATGGTCACGCCAAACACGGTCATGGACTGAATCAGGGTATGCCTGGATTCCGGCATGACCGAGGTGAAGATGCCGCCCATGATCGCGAAAAAAGAGAGGGGGACGAGATAGCAGGCAATCAGCAGTGTTTTGCTGCGAAGGTCCAGTTTCCACTGGAGGAATACCCCATAGATAAAAGCGCTCATTTCGTTTCCTCCTTTTTGGCAATTTTCAGAAAATGCTCTTCCAGGGAACCGCGGTCTACCCGAAGGTCTGAGATCACGGTTCCTTTTTCTCTGCAGCGGGCAAAGAGGGCGGGCAGGGCTTCTTCGACGCGGTCCGTGGTAAAAGATTCCATTCCCGCGCTGGTCCGCACGGTGATATGATAATGTGTTCCGACTTTCTCCTTCAGCTCCCAGGGAGTACCGGTAAACGCGATGATCCCATCGGACAAAATGGCAATGCGGCTGCACAGGCTTTCCACTTCTGCCATATCGTGGCTGGCCAGCAGAATGGTTTTTCCCTGGGACTGCAGCCGCCGGATCTCCTGATGGAGCGCGGCCCGGCCTTCTACGTCAAGGCCCGCGGCAGGTTCGTCCAGAAAAAGAATATCCGGGTCGCCGATGAGGGCCAGAGCCAGGTGCAGCCTCCGTTTCTGTCCGGTGGACAACTGGTAATACGGTTTCTGCGCGATTTCCCCAATCCCCAGAGCATCCGGCATCTCCCGGCGGGATTTGCCCGGAGGTACCCGGCGCCATTTGGCAAACAGGCGCACAGCCTCTATGGCCTTTATGTGCTCCGGAAGAGAGGCGGACTGGAGCTGTATGCCGACCCTGCCGTTTACGAGTATTTCTCCGCTGTCATAGCTTCGCAGCCCTTCCATGCATTCCAGGGCGGTGGTTTTTCCGGCGCCGTTTACGCCCAGAAGGGCGAAGATCTCCCCCTGACGGACCTGAAAATCCAGGCCTTTCAGCACCGGGTGATTTCCGTAGCTTTTTCGCAGGCCGCGGATTTGAATAGCGTATTCCATGTGTGATCCTCCGTTACGCAAAGGGGTTTCTGCCCAGTTTCGCGAAATAGGCGTCCAGAGCGGGTTCGATAAACGCGTTGGCAAGGGCCTGTTTTTCCTGCCATTTTGCATCCAGCCCTTCAAATTTTCCAAGTTTGGTCAGTTTCGCGAGCATCTGCGTGTCGCCGCCGGTGAAGGCGGTGATCATGTCCCAGTAGTCTCTGGCGAAGGCCTGGCCTGTTTCGCTTTCGGCGGAGACGCCGGCATTTTGCAGGCGTATGGCCTCTTCCTGCAGCTCGATGAAGGTGCGCAGGAAAGCGGTTCCGCTGTCTTTGTCAAAGCGGCTGCGTATGTGGTCAAGAGTCTGATCATCAAAGTGCTTGATCAGCCAGTAAAAATCATTTTTCATTTCCAGATTCATGATGATGTCCGCGTATTTTTTAAAGTCCACTGACCGCATCTGAAGCACTTCGGTCCGCAGCATTTCCAGTTCCCGCAAAGCGTTGGACAAACGGTTAATCTGCTCCTGCAGGGCAGAGGCCTGCTGCGTCAGTGCCTGGGCGACTTCCTCCGGGGTATCCAGAGGAATCAGCCGGTTTTTAATATCATCCAGGGAAAAGCCCAGATGCTTCAGAGACAAAATCTGATGAAGCGTCAGAATGTCTTTATCGGTGTAAAGCCTGCGGCCGCCCTCGCTTACCGCGGAAGGGGAGAGCAGGCCTTCTCTGTCATAGTACTGCAGCGTCCGGACGGTAATTCCCATCCGTTTGGCCGCTTCGCCTACGGTCATGTATCCCTGGGGGATGGCTCTGTGTTTTTCCATTTCGGTCACCTCCTGGACTACAGTATAGTATATGACGCGGCGTTATGAGCAAGGGGTATTTGGAATTTTTTTGATGAATCTCTGCGCAAACCGTGAGAACATGGTTTAATAATGCACAAACCTGTTGTCGATTACGATTTAAAACGGATTTTGCAGGTGAAGGCTTAGCTATCGAAACGAATTAAAAAGTGAAAAAGCTGCATTTTCAGGCATTGCGATCTTGAGGCAGATAGGGTACAATGAAAGTATAGTTTTGGGAATACAGCAAGAAAGAAGGTCAGAGGAGAATCCCAAAAGGCGAAAGACGGGGAAAGGAGTGTATGAAAATGGAAACAAGAAAAGTTGGTTTATGGAAGTGGCTTCTGATATTTCTATTCTGGATACTGACCGGAATCGGCGTATCTGCCGAAGAGACCGTGACGGTGCGACTGGATGGTATACAGGATTACGATCAGGCGAAGCAGGTCTATGAGATGGTGAATCAGGAGAGAGCGGCGGCAGGACTCAATACGCTTGTATGGGATGCGCAGCTTACACAGGACGCCATGCAGAGGGCAGCGGAACTGGCGGTGTACTATAGTCATACGCGGCCGGACGGAACCAGATGCTTTTCGGCGGTGACGAATTACAGCATTGGATATGCGTACGGGGAGAATATCGCCGTATATCAGACGGATGCGGCGAATGTGATGAATGCCTGGATGAATTCCCCAGGACATAAGGCGAACATCCTGGATACGCGTTATAGGGAAATCGGTGTCGGAAGCTTCTATCATAATGGCCATTATCATTGGGTACAGCTGTTTTCCGGCGGTATGCATACGGCGAATACCCGTACGGGACAGGCGCCAGTGACAGCATCGGTGGAGGTGCTTCCCTCCCTGTTGAATCTGGGAATGACCGCTTCCGCAGACAGCGCGATGATGGAAAAGGAGCAGGTTCAGTACAATGTGACGAACACGAATGCGGAATGGGGCTATGCACGCGCCATTCTCCGCCCAGAGAGCTTTATCTGGACTTCCTCGAACCCGGCCGCGGCCCAGGTGAATGGAAACGGCTGTGTGACAGCCGCGGGCGTTGGCTCTGCGCAGATTACCGCTGCTATCGGTGGAAAAACGGCATCTGTCTCCGTCACGGTTTCACATAATCCGGGAGATTGGGTTACGACAAAGGCGGCCACCTGCGGCGCGGCCGGAAGCCGGAGCCAGGTCTGCACCCAGTGCGGCGTAGTTTTAGCGACGGAGGCAATTCCGGCAACGGGGCTGCATGACTATGAGACGAAGACGGACAAGGCGGCGACCTGTACGGCGGAAGGACAAAGCCATCAGGAATGCAGTGTGTGCGGGTACAAGACAGGGTATAAGACGATTCCTGCCCTGGGCCACCGTTACGGATCTTTTAAGGTGAAAAAAGAAGCGTCTATTTCCAGGACAGGTATGAAAACCAGGGCCTGCAGACGGTGTGACTATACGCAGGATCGAGTGATCGCGAAGAAGAAGCCGACGATCAAGCTTGCGAAGACAACGCTGACAGTGGGATTGAAGCAGACCGTTTCCGCTCCGAAGGTGACGTACCAGAATGGGGATAAAATCCGCAGTTGGAAATCCAGCAACAAGTCCGTGGCGACGGTAAACTCCAAGGGAAAAATCACCGGAAAGAAAGCGGGAACCGCCAGGATCACTGTGACCCTGAAGAGCGGAAAAAAAGCTACGCTGAAGGTGACAGTGAAGAAGATTAGCACCACGAAGCTGAAAATCAATAAAAAGTCGCTGACACTGAAAAAGGGGAAAACGTATACCCTGAAAACCAGCGTCACGCCGAAAAACAGTCAGGATAAGCTGACCTTTAAGAGTTCGAATAAGAAGGTAGCGACGGTGAGCAGCAAAGGGAAGATTACGGCGAAGAAGAAAGGGACGGCGAAGATTACGGTGCAGTCCGGGGCGAAGAAGGTTGTTTGTACGGTAAAGGTAAAATCATAAGCGCTGCGGTTCCAGCCCCCGGCTTCCAAAATATTTCGGAAGCCGGGGGCTGTTTGCGCGATAAGCCCAGAGGATGGATGCATTGCGATGATCGGACAGGAGAGGCGGAGCCTTCCCTATCCGATCGATAAGCCCGGAGGGTAGGCACCTTGCCTGGCCGGGCGGACATCCGACGGGCAACGGACAGTAGCACGCACCCGGCACCGACCGAAACGCAACAAAGATCAGTTATGCTGAACCGTTACATGCAAAATCCATTTAAAATCGCCTGCGGCGATGGGATTTTGCAATGATGTTGAAGAAAATAACCTTGTATGGTATTCTTATAAAAATGGTAATGGAACAGCAGCTGATATTTGCGGTAATTTGAGGCAGGAGGCAGAAGAATGATTAAATGTTTTACCTTCGAAAATTTTAAAAGCTTTGAAAAGGCTGAACTGAATATTGAAGCGCTGACAACTCTGATCGGAACGAATGCATCAGGAAAAAGCAATGCGATAGAAGGCATAATGATATTGGCAAGAACGGCCACGGGTATTGAATTAAATACTGTGCTGGACGGGACAAAGGGCACAGGCGCTGTGGTGCGCGGCGGAAGCCGCGGCTGTGCGAGATTTAAAACGAATGCATTTAAACTGGGATGTCTGATTGATTTGGACGAAAAAAGAGACCTGCTGTATGAGATGAAAATAGGAGTGGGGGATCGCGTTCGAATTGAAGAAGAAGGCTTATACCTTGTTAAAAGCGATGAGCTGGGTCCAAAAAATGACAAGATATTTAAAACAAAAAAAGCGGAACCTGGCCATGCAGAAATTAAGGTGCAGTATAAGAATGGATGTAGTGAAAAGGATCCGGATATGATCTGTGTGCGGTCTTCCGCAATTCTTCCGCAGATGGCAGGTAAAATGAGAAGAGATACGAAGGAAGAAATGGAGATTGCAGCATGGATGGAGCGAGTGATTCAGCATTTGAAAAATATCAGAATGTTAGAGCCGATTCCATCGGCAATTCGTGATTATGCGAGAATATCGGACATAGAATTACGGCAAAATTGTGATAATCTTTCTGCGGTACTGAATGAAATGTGTAAAGATACATCCAGAAAAGGGCAGTTACTAAAAGCAGTAAAAGACTTGCCGGAAAACGATGTCGAGGACATTGAATTTGTGGAAACAAAAATTGGCGACGTAATCTTTGCCTTGCGTGAGAAAAATCTGAATTCTACGGAATTAGTTGATGCCAGACAACTATCAGATGGAACACTAAGATGTATCGCCATATTAACCGCGGCTTTGATCGGGGAACCGGGCAGTATGGTTACGATTGAAGAATTGGATAATGGTATTCATCCGGCCAGAGTTTATAAACTGGTGGAGCAGTTGACTGCTATAGGGAAAAAGAGGAATATCGATTTCCTTATTACGACACATAATGCGGCCCTGTTGAACGCATATAAGAAGGATGAATTAACAGGAGTCTCTGTTGTATACAGAGATAAAGGCAGAGGAACCAGTAGGATTAAAGCTTTGGTGGAAATCGAAAATTTCCCGGCCGTGTTGGTATCAGGCGGGCTGGGGGATGCAATGATTGACGAAAGCCTATTGTCTGCAGTAAAAGAATTAAAGACTGTTAAGGATTATTCCTGGCTGGGGGTGTAACGGATGAATGTGAGATTTATCGATACTTCAGTTATGTTAAATCTTTTGGAAGTTCCGGATAGGTGCAGTGACGCAAAGCAAGTAAAAGAACAATTGAAGGATGCACTGGATGCCAGGGAAGTACTAATTTTACCTTTGGCTGTGATTATTGAAACCGGTAATCACATAGCGCATATATCCAATGGAACTGTGCGGAGAAGTATTGCCGTAAAATTCGGCGAATATATTCGGAAAACAGCGGAGGAAGAAGCACCCTGGAAATTATACGGCAAAGAATTGGATAAAGAAGGACTATTGTATCTGGCAGAACATATTGTGGAGAACGCACAGCAGAAAATCGGAGTTGGGGACATGTCGATCATTTATGCCTATGAACAATTCAAAGAGAAAGTTCCGGCTATTGGGACCATTATGATATGGAGTACCGATACGCATTTACAAGGATATTGTGAAAAGAAAGTATCTGTATCGATGAGAAGAAGACGAGGGTAGAACGCCGCGAGGATCAAAAACCCCGCAGCAAGTTACGGGGTTTTTGACTTTCTGCGCGGTTGATGCGCACGCAGGACGGAGGAAAAGAATGCTGAAGGAGAAAACATACCAGAATTATTTAAAGATACTGAAGGAAGAACTGGTTCCCGCCATGGGATGCACGGAGCCCATTGCCCTGGCCTACGGCGCGGCCAGGGCCAGAGAGGTGCTGGGAAAGGAACCGGAGCGGATTACAGCCAGGTGCAGCGGGAATATTATTAAAAATGTCCGTTGCGTGACGATCCCGAATTCCGGTGGACTCACCGGCATCGCGGCAAGCGTGGTTCTGGGGGCGGTGGCAGGAGACGCGTCCAGAAACATGGAAGTGCTGGAAGGGGTTACCGATCAGGGAAGAGCGCGGGCGAAAGAGCTGCTGGACGCGGAAGTCTGCGGCGTGGAGCTTTTGACTTCTCCGGTGCCTCTGCATTTTGTGATTGAGATGTCCGCCGGGGAGGATACGGTCAGCCTGGAAATCAAGTACGACCATATCAATGTGACCAGGATTGTGAAAAACGGGGAGGTTCTTCTGGATAAGGATAACGCGGACCAGCAGCCGGAGGAGGCGGACCGCACGCTTCTTAACCTGGAGGACATCCGGGAATTTGCCGACACGGTCAAGCTTGAGGATGTGAAGCCTCTTTTGGAGAGTCAGATCCGCTGCAATATGGAGATCGCCAGGGAGGGCATGACCGGAAAATACGGGCTGGGGATCGACCGGATTATCCGGGAATCGTATTCGGATGACATGCTCACAAGGATGCGCAGCCTGACGGCCGCCGCGTCGGAGGCCAGGATGGGCGGATGCGATATGCCGGTAATCATCAATTCCGGGAGCGGCAACCAGGGAATCGCCTGTTCGGTTCCGCTGATTGTGTACGCCCAGGAGATGCGTCTTCCGGAATACAGCCTGTACCGGGCCCTGGTATTTTCCAATCTGCTGACGGTATATCAGAAGCTCTACATCGGAAAACTGTCGGCCTTCTGCGGGGCGGTCTCCGCCTCCTGTGCCGCCGGGGCGGCCATCACCTATATGGTTGGAGGTGACCTGGAGCGCATTAAGAAAACCATCGAGAATACCCTGGCAAATATTCCCGGCATTATCTGCGACGGCGCTAAAATATCCTGCGCCGCGAAAATCGCCGCCAGCCTGGACGCGGCCTTTCTGGCCCATCACTTGGCGATGAACAACCAGTCCTATGCGCCCTATACGGGAATTCTGCAGGAGGAGACTTCGGAAACCATCAGCTGTGTGGGGCTTATCGGAAAAGAAGGAATGAAGGAGACTGACCGGGAGATTTTGAAAATTATGCTGGAGCATTAAGCGGCGCCTGGTGGAATGGGGGAAAAATGACAGAGAGAAATACGCCGGCTTTGGAAACGCCGCGTTTGATTCTGCGGAAATTTACGGAAGCGGATCTGGCGGCTTTGTACGCGATTTACCGGGACGAAGAGGTGAATACCTATCTCCCCTGGTTTCCTGTGAAATCGATGGAGGAGGCAAAACGTTTCTGGCAGGAACGGTATGCCGCGGTTTACCAGGAGGAGCAGGGCTATCAATACGCGGTTTGTCTGAAACGGGATAACGTGCCCATCGGGTATGTCCATGTATCTATGGACGACGCCCATGACCTGGGCTATGGACTTTTGCGGGAATACTGGCATCAGGGGATTGTCACGGAGGCGGCGAGGGCTGTAATCGAACAGGTAAGAAAGGATGGCATCCCCTATGTCACCGCGACCCATGACCGGAACAATCCGCGCAGCGGCGGCGTGATGATCCAGGCCGGGATGCGCTATCAGTATTCTTACGAAGAACTGTGGCAGCCGAAAAACATTCTTGTGACGTTTCGAATGTATCAATTAAATCTGGACGGGAGAGAGGAGCGGGTTTACCGGAAATACTGGGACAGCTCTGACGTTCATTTTATAGAGAAGGAACCGGCCAGGGACGCCGGGCATATTGGGAGGAAGGAAAATGCTGGTAAAGAATCCAATTTTAAAAGGATTTCACCCGGACCCGTCGATTCTCCGGGTGGGAGAGGACTATTATATCGCCAACTCCACCTTTGAGTGGTATCCGGGAGTGCGGATTTATCATTCCCGGAATCTGGCAGACTGGGAGCTGGCCGGGATGCCTCTGGACCGGACGGCGCTTTTGGATATGACCGGGGTGAACGCCTCGGACGGGATCTGGGCGCCCTGCCTTAGCTGGAGCGGCGGCTGGTTTTACTTGATTTTTACGGTGGTGCATACTTCCCATCAGTATGCCATGTTCGATACGCCCAATTACGTGACCAGAGCCAGGAAAATAGAAGGCCCGTGGGAGGAGCCGGTTTATCTGAATTCCAGCGGCTTTGACCCGTCCCTTTTCCATGACGACGACGGAAGAAAATGGCTGGTGAATATGGAGTGGGATTACCGGGGGGTTGCTTTTGGACGGGCGTTTCCGGGGATTTTGCTCCAGGAGTACGATTCGGAGCAAAAGCGGCTTGTTGGCAGTCCGAAGAAGATTTTTCCGGGGACGGCCCGGCGGCTTACGGAAGGACCGCACCTTTACAAAAAGGACGGCTGGTATTATCTTGTGTGCGCAGAGGGAGGCACAAGCTGGTTCCACTGCGTCACCGTGGCCCGGAGCAAAAAGATCGGCGGACCCTATGAGGTGCATCCGGGCAATCCGCTGCTGACTTCCTGGGAAGGGACGCCGGACAGCGATGTGTATGAAAAGGAACTGGAAGAGAGAGGCTTGAACGGCTGCCTGCTTCAGAAAGCGGGACACGGAAGCCTGTGCCAGGGGCCGGGGGGCCGCTGGTATCTTGCCCATTTGTGCAGCCGCCCCATTCCGGGAACCAGAAGCTGTGTTCTGGGGAGGGAGACGGCGATACAGGAAATCGTCTGGAAGGACGGCTGGCCCTGGCTGAAGGGCGGCGGCAGCCTTCCAGCGGAAACCTATGAGGTGGAGGACGATCCGGGAAGTCCGGACGAAAGTTCCGCGGCTGCCGAATCGGGCGGCTCCATCTGCCTTTACCGCTTCGGGCAGGACAGGGATCTGGTGCTGCGCGATTTCCAGACCCTTCGCCGTCCCCTGTCTTCGGAGGACTTTTCCTTTGAGGCGCGGCCGGGGTATCTGCGCCTGCGGGGGCGGGAGTCCCTTTATTCCCGCTTTCGCCAGTCCATTCTGGCCAGAAGGCAGACGGACTTTGCGTTTGACGCGCGGACATCCTTTGAATTTTCTCCGGAGTCCTTTCAGCACATGGCAGGGCTGGTGTACCGCTACAATGAGGAGAACCAATACGCCTGCCTGGTAAGCTTCGATGAAGCTGCCGGGGAACGGGTGGTGACAGCGGTGGCGATCCGGCAGGGGATTCTGCGTGTTTTGGATACCAGGCCGGTGGGAGAAGGGCCGTATACGCTGACCCTTCAGGTGGACGGTGTCAGGGGCCACTTCGGTTTCCTGCGCGAAGGAGTCTGGGAGCTCTTTGACGGGGAGCTGGACACAGAAATTCTTTCAGATGATTTCACCGGCGGCTTTACCGGCGCTTTTGTGGGAATCGTGGCCATGGATCTGCGTTCCCAGGAAAAATACGCGGATTTCGCGGACTTTTGCTATACAGGCCGGCCGGAAGGGAGAGGACGGTAACAATGGCGGAATCAGTGCTGCTTGTGGAAGACGATCCGGACATCGTGCGGAATCTGGAGGAATATTTAAGAACCGAGGGCTTTGAGGTGGCGGCGGTATCCGGTCAGGAGGAGGCCCTTACTCTTTTGGAGGAGCGCTCCTTTGACCTGGTGCTTCTGGATATCACCCTGAGTTCCGGCAGCGGCTACGGCATATGCCGGGCTGTCCGGGCGAATTATGACATTCCGGTGATTTTCCTCACGGCTCTGGGAGACGAGCTTTCGGTGCTGGCAGGCTTTGACATGGGGGCGGACGATTACATCAGCAAGCCTTTCCGCCCCCGGGAGCTGGTGTCCAGAATGCGGGCCGTTTTGCGCAGAGCCGGGAAGGCCCAGGCAGTGACGGAGACCGGCGGGCTGAAGGTGGACACGGTAAAGGCTCAGGTGACAAAAAACGGCCGGGAAATTTTCCTGTCCGCTTTGGAATACCGGATTCTGCTGGTATTTCTGGCAAACCGGGGAAAGCTTTTGGGAAGAGACGCCCTTCTGGACGAGATCTGGAATATCTCCGGGGAATACGTCAATCCCAATACAGTGACCGTGTATATTAAGCGCATCAGGGAAAAAATCGAGGACGATCCCCAGAATCCCAAGATCATAAAGACGGTTCGGGGGCTCGGCTATAAGATGGAGGGATAGCATGGACTTTTTCCGCAACCCGGAGGTAAAAACGCACCTGGCGGTATTTCTTCTTACGACACTGGCCGCCGGAGCCGCGGGATTTTTGGTTTCCGCGCGGACGGCCCTGGCGCTGTGGGGGCTTGGCCTGGTTCTGACAGGCGTTTCCCTGTATTTGCTGTACCGACGCCAGAAAAGCGTGCGTCGCCTCGGGGCGGAGCTTGACCGGATTCTTCACGGGGAGGAGCGCCTGGAGCTTGGAAGCTACTGGGAGGGAGATGTCAGTGTTTTACGGGACGAGATTTATAAAATGACGATACGTCTCCGGGAGCAGGCGGAGTCTCTGGAACGGGAAAAGCACGGCCTGTCTTCGGCTCTGGCGGATATTTCCCATCAGATCCGCACGCCTCTGACCTCCGTAAGCCTGATGGCGGAGCGGCTGAGGGGAGCCGGACTTGACGATGCGCAGAGAAAGCGGCTGCTGCGGGAGATGAACCAGATGCTGGACCGGATCCGCTGGCTGGTGGATACCCTTTTAAAGATGTCGCGGCTGGAAGCGGGCTCCATTCAGATGGACATACAGGAAATTTCCATGGAGCCGTTTCTTGAGGAGGCGGTGAAGCCCTTTGCCGTTCCCATGGAAATCCGGGAGCAGACCCTTCTGGTGGAGAATCCGGGAACAGCGGCGTTTTCGGGAGATTTCTCCTGGACCGCGGAGGCATTGGGCAATGTCCTGAAAAACTGCATGGAGTACACCCCAAGAGGGGGAACCATTGTCATCGGCTGCCGGGAGACACCGCTTTTTACAGAGATTTCCGTAAGGGATTCCGGCCCGGGAATCGCCCCGGAGGATATGCCCCATGTGTTTGAGCGGTTCTACAAGGGCAAGGCAGCGGGCAAAGACAGCTTCGGAATCGGGCTGTCCCTGGCAAGGGCGATTCTGCAGCGGGAGAATGCCGTCATAAAGACGGAGAATGCGCCCGGAGGCGGAAGCCGCTTTCTGATGCGGTTCTATAAGACAGCGGTGTGATTGTGACAGAACCGTTATTTTTCCGTCACGGGTATGAAAGGTTTTTCTGGTATCCTGTACTTAACCGGATGAAAGCAGCGGTTCGGAAGAATTGCCGCGAGAAAGGCACGGGGAAAAGCGTTCCCTCTGGCCTAGGCCGTATGACAGGAGGCATAGAATGAATATTTTACAGGTAGAGAATCTGACCCGCATTTACGGGGAAGGAGAGAACACCGTCCGGGCCCTGGACGGCGTTTCTTTTTCTGTGGAAAAGGGCGAATTTGTGGCGATTGTGGGAGCTTCTGGCTCAGGGAAATCCACGCTGCTGCATTTGATCGGAGGTGTGGACCGGCCTACGGGAGGCCGGGTTCTGGTGGACGGCAGGGACGTATACCGGCAGAATGAGGAAGAGCTGGCGGTTTTCCGGCGCAGGCAGGTGGGGCTGATTTATCAGTTTTACAACCTGATTCCCGTTTTGACGGCGGAGGAGAATCTGACCCTTCCGGTGCTCATGGACGGCCGGCCGGTGAACCGTGACCGGGTGGAAGAGCTTTTGAAGCTTCTGAAGCTGGAAGCCAGGCGGAATTATCTGCCAAACCAGCTGTCCGGCGGGCAGCAGCAGAGGGTTTCCATCGGGCGGGCACTGATGAATGCCCCGGCCCTGGTGCTGGCGGATGAGCCCACGGGAAACCTGGACTCGGAGAACAGCCGGGAGATCATGCGGCTTCTGCGCTATTCCAATAAAACCTACCGTCAGACCATGATTGTCATTACCCACGACGAGAACATCGCCTTGTCGGCAGACCGGATTCTGTCCTTGGAGGACGGAAAGCTTGTGAGAGACGAGGTGATCCGCCCATGAATGTTTTTGGAAAGATAACCTGGCGTACCCTGAAGCGGAACCGGGCCAGAACGGTGATTACGATTGTGGGCGTGATTCTGGCAGCGGCCATGCTCACGGCGGTGACGGCCTTTGCCGTGAGCCTGCAGCAGTTTTTGGTTGTTTCAGAGGAGGAAAGCGGCGGGAACTGGCATCTGCTGGTGGAAAATGTGTCATCCGAAACAGCCGGAGAACTGGCGGAGGCTTCCGGAGTGGAGGCGGCCATGGTGCTGACCGGGCAGGGCTTTGGCGTACCGGAGGAGGATCCTTCTTTCTATGTATATCTGGAGGCTTTTCCAAGGGAGAACGCGGATATGGTTCCCTTTGTCCTGGAAGAAGGGCGGATGCCGGAAACCGGGGATGAGATTCTGATTTCTTCGCACATGGCAGAGCTTCTTGGCCTCTCCTGCGGCGATTCTCTGATTATCGGGATGGGGGAGCTGAAGCAGGGAGAGAGGACGCTGACCAGAGCGGACGCGGGGCTGGCCTTTGAGGGCAGCGGGGATCTGAGCCTGGACGCCCGGAGCAGGCGGACTTTTTCGGTCGCGGGAGTCTACAGCTACACGGCCGTGGACAGCCTGCTTCTGGCGGAGGAGGTTTTCACGGGGCCAGTGACAGCAGACGGCTCCTGCCGGATTTACCTTCGCCTGGAAGAACCCAGGACCGCCTTTTCCTTCCCGGAGGAGCACGGCGAATGGCTGGCGGAGGGGATTTCCTGGTCCTTCCATCAATCGCTGCTGCGATACCAGGGGGCGGTGGACAATGACCGGTTTTATTTGGTCATGGTACAGCTCATTGCGTTTCTTCTGGCGATTATTATGTTTGGCTCCGCGGCCATGATTTATAACGCCTTTTCCATTTCCCTGCGGGAGCGGACGGCTTCCTTTGGTCTTCTGGCCTGCATGGGAGCCACGAAGAAGCAGCTTCGTCATTCCATGCTCTGGGAGGCTGTCTTTGTGGGAGGCATCGGGATTCCCCTGGGCGTGCTGGCAGGCATCGCGGGGACCGGGATTACCCTTGGGGTGATCGGCAGAGGGCTCTCCGCCTGGATAAACGGCCGCGAGAGGGTCATTCCTCTGAAAATTTCCTGGGAGCTTACGGGCCTGGCGGTTTGTCTGTCCGCCCTGACGGTACTGCTCTCGGTGTGGATTCCCGCGGGAAGAGTGAAAAAAATGTCGCCCATGGAAGCTGTCCGGTCGGCGAAGGATATCCGCGTGCGGGGGCAAAAAGCCCGGACAGGAAAGGGGATCTTTGCTCTGTTCGGTCTTCCGGGGATGCTGGCGGCGAAAAACTACAGGAGAGACTGGAGACGCTACCGCTCCACCGTGTTTTCTTTGACCCTGAGCATCGCCCTTTACGTGGCGGCGTCGTTGTTTAACAGTTATCTGACGGAGGCTACGGGGATTGTCCTGACGGCGCCGAAAACAGAGCTTCAGTACCGCGTCAGCGCTCCCGAAGAAGTCTGCAAGGAGGCGCTGAATCTGATTCAGGGAACGGAGGGCGTGGAGTCGGTATCCGGCTATCGTCTGTGCACCCTGTTTTTAACGGTGGAGGAGGAAGAAATTCCGGAGCGGATCCGGGGACGCTACCAGGGACTTTTTGACAGAGAGACGGGAAAGAGACTGGCCAGTGTGCAGATCGCCATTCTGCCCGACGAGGTATTCGCGGACTTCGGGGCGGATACGGAAGGAGTTAAAGGGCTTCCGGTGGTTTATTATAACCGGACCAGCAGCTACAATCCCGACACAAAACGGTATGATGAGCTGACTACCTGGCAGCCCCGGGAGGGAGAGCCTCTGACGGTGGGGAACGCGGCGGTTCCCTCAGACAGCGTGACGAACCCGGAAACCGGAGAAGCCGGCGCCGTGTTTACCCAGGAGCTTGTCCTATATCCAGTGAAAGGGGCGGACGCGCTGCCGGAGACCTTTTTTGAAGAGGAGTACCAAAGCAGACTGCTGCTTTTCTTTGTATCAGACAGCGCCTGGGAAGAATGGGGAACCCAGGCGGACATTCTGCCGGAGCAGGTCTACGGTATCCGCTGCCGCAGTCACCAGGCGGTTTATGAGGAGCTGTCCGGAAAGCTGGGGGACTTCAGCACAGAGTACGGCGGATATCTGAAGGACCTCGCCGGCGAGTATGAGACAGACCGGAATTCGCAGATGGCTCTGCAGGTGCTTACCTTCGGCTTTCTGGTCCTGATTTCCCTGATCGCCGCCGCCAATGTGTATAATACGGTTTCCACGAATCTTTCCCTGCGCAGGCGCGAGGCGGCCATGCTGCGCTCGGTGGGCATGTCCCGAAAAAGCCTTCGGAACATGCTGCTCTATGAGGGGCTGACCATTGCCCTGCGCTGCATTGTGTACGGAGCGGTGATTTCTCTTGCGGAGAGCTGGATTCTCCAGTGGATTTTAAACGGCGGAGTGGACACCCGCTTTCGGATGCCTCTGGCGCCTTTGGCGGTTTCCGGAGCAGGCGCCGCCGTGCTGCTGTTTGCCTCCATGCTCTTAGGATTCCGGAAATGGTATCAGACGGATATCATAGAGGAATTAAAAAGCGAATAAAGACCTTTTCATAAATCAGAAATGGTCAGGACAGCCGATCCAGGACGATGTTTAACTGCGTTTCCACGCGTTTAAGAGTTTGAGCAGCGTACTCCGGTTCGAAGCGATAGGTTTCGATCCCCAGATTCAGAAGAAGATAAACGCGGTAGAGATCCATACGTATCTGATCCCTCTCCGTAAAGGTCAGTTCTGTTCCCGTAATTTGGCGGTAGCCCCGCAGAAACGCTTCTTCTTTTTGCGCATCGTCCAGGATCATTACAGAAGCGATGAAATCTCCTTTGGGATCGCCATAAAAGCAACGTTCAAAATCGAGGATTCCGCTTATAAAATAGCGGCCGTTTTCCTTTCTGTCTAAAAGAATGTTTCCAGGCCACAGGTCGAAATTCACAAGGGAAGGCGTTTGAATTTCGTCTAAAAGCGCTTCATGCCGGACAATTTCGTCATGAAAAAGTAATCGTTGACGATCAGTCTGTGAGAAAAATCACAGAAAAGAATGCGCGGAACCGGAATCGGAAGCGCCTCATCTGCCAGATGCCGATAAAACTGGATTTCCGCTTTCATAATGTCGTGCTCATAGGTCAGTACATCCGCGCCGGGCGGAAAAGAAACCTTCAGAAGAACTTCGGAAGCGTCCTGCGAAACACCGGACAGAGAAAGATGAAAGACGGCATTCATCATTCCGGAATCAATGGCGTTTATGGAAGCAGCGGATGCTCCGGATCCGAAAGCATGCCGGACCAGCGCTTGGATTTGCGTGTCTGTTATGGTGGCCTTGGTTGAACTGTACATAGAATATGCTCCTTATGTTCAAGTGATTAGCGTGTGTTTTGCATTATAATGCATTATAATACCGAAGACAGAAAATAGACAATAGAAAAGAGGTCCGCAAGGCGGAAAAAGCGTTACTTATTCACAGCAGCCGCAAACGCCTGCTGTTCACGGAACGAAGGACCGTGAATAGGAATGAAAAAGCTTCTTACTTGCCGTGAAGAGTAATTTTTATGGGACTTGCAATAGGAAGGCAGACTCATGTATAATTGAGAACGGAATGGAACGACAGAAAAACGGCGGCGGTTCAGCCGGCTGCGCCGCCCTGAAGCTATATGATGGGATTTTCCCAGGAAAGGAAACACTATGAATACGCTGCTGATTGCAGTGAACGCGAAATACATCCACTCGAATCCGGCGGTATACAGTCTGAGGGCGTATGCGAAAGGCTGTCCGGGGCGGGTGGAGATCGCGGAATATACGATTAATCAGCCCAGAGAGCAGGTTCTGGCGGACATTTACCGGAGAAAACCGGATGTGGCCGCCTTTTCCTGTTACCTGTGGAATATCGAATACGTCCGGGCGCTGATCCCGGAGCTTGCCGCGGTTCTGCCGGAGGTGCGGATCTGGGCGGGAGGCCCGGAGGTGTCCTACGACAGCGAACGCTTTTTGAGAGAAGTTCCGGAGGTGGAGCTGGTGATGAACGGAGAGGGGGAGGCTGTGTTTCGAAAGCTTCTCCTGGCCGGTGAAAACGGATGGGAGAGCGTCCCGGGGATTACCAGACGCCTGCCGGGAGGAGAGGCGCTGGCGAACCCGCCGGAGCCGCTGCTTCCCATGGATGAAATCCCGTTTCCCTACCGGGATTTGAAAGCTTTCGAGAACCGGATTGTATACTATGAGAGCAGTCGGGGCTGCCCCTTTTCCTGCAGCTACTGTATGTCCTCCATTGAGAAAACCGTTCGGCTGCGCAGCCTTGAGAAGGTGGAGCGGGAGCTGGCCTTTTTCCTTGAGAACCGGGTGCCCCAGGTGAAATTTGTGGACAGGACCTTTAACTGCAGCCACACCCATGCCATGGGAATTTGGCGCTATATCCGGGACCATGACAACGGCGTGACGAATTTTCACTTTGAGATCGCGGGCGATCTGCTGACGGAGGAGGAGCTCGCGCTTCTGGCCGGTATGCGGCCGGGGCTTGTGCAGCTGGAAATCGGGGTGCAGTCCACGAATCCGGACACCCTGGCGGCGGTCCGGCGGAAAACGGATTTAAAACGCCTTGCAAAGACGGCGGAGAGGATACGAAAGGCAGGGAATATTCACCAGCACCTGGATTTGATCGCGGGACTGCCTATGGAGGATCTGGAAAGCTTTCGGCGTTCCTTTAACCAGGTATATGCCATGAAGCCCCAGCAGCTGCAGCTTGGTTTTCTGAAGGTGCTGAAGGGCTCAGAGATGTACCGGAGGGCGCGGGAGTTTGGCATTGTGTACCGGAGGCTGCCCCCTTACGAGGTCCTTTCGACCCCTTGGCTTTCTTACGGGGAGCTTTTGGAGCTGAAATCCGTGGAGGAAATGGTGGAAATTTATTATAACAGCAGCCAGTATTCGCATACCATAGAGTATCTGGAAACCTTGTTTTCGGATGCCTATTCCCTTTATTCCGCCCTTGGGTCCTTTTATCTGGAAAAGGGATACCAGGGCATGAATCAGTCCAGAATGGGAAGAATTGAAATTCTCAGAAGCTTTGCCCGAAAACTGCACGGATGCCGGATGGAAGAGTGCGAGGAACGGCTTTTATACGATCTGTATGCCCGGGAGAACAGCAAGAGCCGCCCGGACTGGGCGCTGGATCTTTCGGACAAAAAGGACGCGGTTTACGCCTTTTACCAGAAAGAGGCGGAAGAGAAGCGGTATCTGAAGAGACAGGAGCCGGTAAGGAAGCTGCTCCATGAGAGCCATGTGGAAATTTTCCGAAGCGGAAAATGGCTGCTGTTCGACTACCGGAACCGGGATCCCCTTACGGGAAACGCGGCGGTCTGGGATGTGACGCCGGCGGGGGGAACATGATGCAAAGCTGCCGCAGGCAGCGGCAGGGAAAGGAAAAACTGCAGATGATAAAAGAATACATAGCGGTGGATTTGGAGACCACAGGCCTGAATCCGGTTTCGGACGCCATTCTGGAAATCGGCGCGGCGCGGATACGGGACGGTGAAGTTACAGACACCTTTGAGACTTTTGTAAACAGCGGCGTCAAGGTGCCCGCGAATATAACGGCTCTCACCGGAATTACCCAGGAGATGGCGGACAGCGGAATGCCCTGTAAGAGGGCTGTGGAGGAATTTTTGCGGTTCTGCGGCGGATTGGATCTGCTGGGCCACAATCTGCCCTTTGATTTCAGCTTTTTAAAATGCAAGACAGCGGCAATGGGCCTGCCTCTGGAAAAGTCCGGGATCGATACCCTGAAGATTTCAAGAAAATTTCTGCCGCATCTGGACAGCCGCAGTCTTGAGAGCCTCTGTACTTTTTTTGAAATTCCACAGGAGAAGAAGCACCGGGCCGGCTTTGACGCCATGGCGGCGTCGCGGCTCTACCTGGAAATGGGGAGGCGGTACGAGCGGCTGGAGCCGGAGGCGTTTCTGCCTGTTCCGTTAATTTACCGGATAAAGAAGGAAAGTTCCATAACAAATTCACAAAAACGCTACTTGCTAGATCTGGTAAAATATCATAGAATAGAGTTAAATGCTTCTGTGGACGGCATGACCAAGAGCGAGGCATCCAAGATGATCGACAGAATCATTTCAAAATATGGAAAAATAAAGAGGTGAACCATTATGATGAACATACATAACAACAAAACAAAGCGGATCATCGCGGCGGTTATCTGTGGTCTGCTTGTTCTGGCCATGGTTGTTCCCATGGTGATCGGCTATCTGGTATAAAGGCAGTGAGGAGTATGAAGCATGAAGGGTAAATATTTGATTCCGGCGCTGGCCGCCGGATTATTTGCCGTCTCTTTCTTTACAGCGGCATCGGCTGAGGAGGAAACCATAAGCCAGGGCGTCTATATCGGCAGTGTGGATGTCTCCGGTATGACGGCCCAGGAAGCGGAGACTGCCGTAAACCAGGCCATCGAGCAGTCGGTGGGCGAGGGCTTTACGGTGCGGATCGGCGATGAGACGGCAACTGCCACTGCCCAGGATTTTGGCCTTACCTGGGAAAACACCGAAGTGGTGGAGGAGGCCATGGCCCTTGGCAAATCAGGAAATATCATCAAGCGCTATAAGGATACAAAGGATCTGGAGAATCACACCACCACTTTTGAACTGACCTATGAGCCGGATGAGTCTCTGGTGGCGGATTTTGTGGAGCGAATGGCCCAGACCTACGACCGGGAAGCGACGGACGGTTCTCTGTACCGGGATTCCAACGGAAATTTTGTCATCGAAGGCGGCGTCGTGGGCATCGTAGTGGATCAGGACGCGTCGGTTCAGGCGATTCTCGATTACCTGGACAGCACCGGAGGCGCTTCGGATGGGGAGATCGTCCTGGAAGTGACGGAGGACGTCCCCAGAGGCACCCAGGAAGAGCTAAGTCAGGTGCAGGATCTTCTGGGAACGGCCACCACCTACTATGGCTCCACCTATGAGCGGAATACCAACGTGGAAGTGGGCGCTTCGAAGCTGAACGGTCACATTATCTATCCGGGGGAGACCTTTTCCGTCACCGCGGCGGTGATTCCCTTTACTGCGGAAAACGGCTATATGCTGGCGCCCTCCTATGAGAGCGGCTCTGTAGTTGACTCTTACGGAGGCGGCATCTGCCAGGTCTCCACGACTCTGTACAATGCGGTCCTGGACGCGGAGCTGGAAGTGGTGGAGCGGCATAACCACTCCATGACAGTTTCTTATGTGGAGGCTTCAAAGGACGCGGCCATTGCGGAGGGACTTCTGGACTTCCAGTTTTCCAATAATACGGACGCCCCCATCTACATCGAGGGCTGGGCTGGCGGCGGACAGCTTACGTTTAATATTTTCGGAAAGGAATACCGGCCTTCCGACCGGTATGTGGAATACATCAGTGAGATTCTCAGCACCACCACTGATACAAGCGTGAAGCTGGTGGCGGATTATGAGAACAACGTGGGCTATCTGGAGCAGACGCAGTCTGCCATGGAAGGCGTGGAGGCTGTTCTGTGGAAGCAGGTTACGTATAATGGAGAGACCACCACGGAACAGGTAAATTCCAGCCATTACCAGGCAACGCCCGCCACCTACGACGTGGGCGTCAATTCCACGGACCCGAATCTGACCAACGCCATGCTGCAGGCCATTGCCACCGGAAGCCTTGAGGCGGTGCAGAACGTAATAAATAACGGCGTGACGACGGAGCCCACTACGGAAGCTCCGGCTACCGAGGCGCCCGCTACGGAGGCGCCTGCCACGGAAGCGCCTGCCACGGAAGCTCCGGCTACGGAAGCGCCCGCCACTGAGGCGCCTGCCACGGAGGCTCCGGCTACGGAAGCGCCCGCCACGGAAGCGCCTGCCACGGAAGCGCCTGCCACGGAACCGGTTACCGAGGCGCCCGCTACGGAGGCCCCGGCGGATCCGGCCGAGGATGTGGTAGTGATCGGGGATGGCGAGGAGCTCCTGGATGAGAACGGAAATTATATCGGAGAATAACGGGAAAGCGAAAATGAAGCAAAAAGAAAAAAACAGTCTGGAACCGGGCATGGAGCTTGTGATCACCCGCTGGGTCGGGCTTCAGGGCACGGCCCTTGCGGCTAAGAGCCGGGAGGCGGAGCTTTTGCGCCGCTTCCCGGCTTCCATGGTCTTGGAGGCTCAGAGCTTCGCGCGGTTTCTAGACACAAGAGAGGATGAGGCGGCCGCCATACAGGAGGGCGCCCGGGCCGTTTACCGTCTGGGAAGCCAGGGGGTGCTCTCCGGCCTTTGGAACGCGGCGGAGGCCTCCGGCGTGGGCCTGCAGGCGGAGCTGCGCAGGATTCCCATTCGGCAGGAGACCGTGGAGATCTGTGAATATTTTCAGATAAATCCTTACTATCTGCTGTCCGGCGGTTCCCTCCTTCTGGGGGCGGCAGACGGCTATGGCCTTGCTGCGCGGCTTTCCCGAAGAGGGATTCCCGCGGTGACCATCGGGCAGGCAGACAGCGGAAACGACCGGATTTTATATAATCAGGGGATTCGCCGCTACCTGGACAGGCCCAAGCCCGATGAAATTTATAAATGCGGCGATTGTTTGACAGAGAGAAGAGAGAGCGATGAGTAAAATAAATATAGTCCTTCTGGAACCAGAGATTCCTTCCAACACCGGAAACATTGGCCGTACCTGTGTGGCAACGGGCAGCAGGCTGCATTTGATCGAGCCTCTGGGATTCCGGCTGAATGAGAAGGCCCTGAAACGGGCGGGCATGGATTATTGGAAAGACCTGGATGTGACTACCTATGTGGATTACGAGGACTTTTTGGAAAAGAATCCGGGAGCGAAGATTTATATGGCCACCACGAAGGCGGCCAAGGTATATACCGAGGTCTCCTATGAGCCGGACTGTTTTATCATGTTCGGAAAGGAGAGCGCGGGGATTCCGGAGGAGATTCTGGTGAAGCATCCGGATACGGCGGTGCGGATTCCCATGATGGGAGAGACGCGGTCCCTGAACCTGGCCAATTCCGTGGCGATTATCCTTTATGAGGCGCTGCGCCAGAACGATTTTGGCCAGATGCAGCTTCAGGGACACCTGAGAAACTATGAGTGGAGATGAGTTTCCTCCAAGCGGTGTCAGGAGTGCGCCAGCGTCAGGGAAAACGTAAATTCCGTGCCGGTTCCTTCTGTACTGACAACATTAATATTTTCCCCATGGGCCTGGATGATTTCCTTCGCGATGGAAAGTCCCAGGCCCGTTCCTTTTTTATCTTTTCCGCGGGATGAATCTCCCTTATAAAAACGTTCCCAGATTTTATTGATATTTTCTTTCGGAATGCCCTCTCCGTGATCCTTCACCGATACCAGCACCTTGTCGTGCTGTTCTGAGGTTTCCAGACAGATCACGGAATTGGGATAGCTGAATTTAATGGCGTTGTCAATGAGGTTATAAAGCACCTGCTGGATTTTTCCCTTATCCGCGGATACAATCAAAGACGGCGCGTCAAAGGTGATCTGAAACTGGATGCCTTTCTGCCGGCATATGCCCTCGAAGGTGGCGGAGGTGCTGCGGATGACTTCGTTGATGTCAAATTCCTGGAGATCCAGAAGCACTTTTTTGTCGTCAAAGTTGTTGAGGGTCAGGAGGCCCTGGGTCAGGCTGTTCAGGCGTTCTGTCTCCGTCACTACGATTTTCAGATACCGCTCCTGCATTTCCGGCGGAATGGTTCCGTCCAGGATGGCTTCCACGTAGCCCTTGATTGAGGTAAGAGGCGAGCGGAAGTCATGGGAAATATTGGAGATAAACTTGCGCTGGTATTCTCCGGATTTGTTGATCTCGCCGGCCATATACTGCAGGGACGCGCCGATGAAGCCGATTTCGTCTTCATTATCCATGGAGAAACGGTAATTCAGATTTCCGGCGGCATACTCCGCCGCGGCGCCTGCTACCCGGTTCAGGGGGCGGTACACGGTAAAAACATAGACTGCCAGAAGAATCAGGGCAAGCAGCAGGATGACGATAAGAACCAGATAACAGACGTTCATGAGGGCATACCGCTGATTGTCCAGAAGATCCAGGTCATAGTGCATCAGTACATAGCCTTTGGTAGTCAGATCCGTGTTTATGGGAGATGCCACGGTGAGCATTTCCGTGTCAAAGGATCCGTAGAAGTCGCCCCGCTGGTAATAATTTCCGGTCCATTCCGCCGGATTAAAGCCGGAAATACTGCGGGATGTGCCTGGCTCATATTTCTGGCCGGTGTCCAGGACAACCTCTCCCTGGGCGTTCATAAGCCAGATCACCGTATCCTGGTAAGACGCGAGTGCGGAAAGGTTGTCGTACACATCGGAAAGCTCCGTGTTGTCCGAGACGCGCTGGGCAAGGCGGCCGGAGGCCACCCGGCTGGTTTCCCGGTACATGCTTTCCGCCGTTGTCTGGACGAGATACTCCTTCAGAAGGGAATTGGCCAGCATGGACACGGAAATAAAGCTTAAAATGTAAAAGCAGCCGAAAGCGAACAGGAACTTTGCCAGAAGCAGACGCTTCATCGGTTTTTCACCTCGAATTTATAACCGATACCCCAGACAGTGGCCAGGGCCCAGGTATCGTGATCCTTGATTTTCTCCCGGAGCCGCTTGATATGTACGTCCACAGTCCGGGTGTCGCCGATATACTCATAACCCCAGATATGGTCCAGAAGCTGCTCTCTGGTGAATACCTGATTCGGCGAGGAGGCTAGGAAATACAGAAGCTCCAGCTCCTTGGGCGGCATGTCTACGGTTTTTCCCTTGTATTGTACGGAATAGTTCGTAAGGTTCACCACCAGGTCCGGGTACTCCACAACTTTTCCCGGAGTCTTGGAACCGTAGCCCTTTTCCGGCTGAAAACGGCGCAGAACGGCTTTCACCCTGGCAACCAGCTCTTTTGAGTCAAAGGGCTTGATCATATAGTCGTCCGCCCCAAGCTCCAGGCCCAGTACCTTATCAAAGACCTCGCCCTTGGCGGAGAGCATGATAATAGGCACGTTGGAACGCTGTCTGAGCTCCCTGCATACCTGGTAGCCGTCCATTCCGGGCAGCATCAGATCCAGAAGAATCAGATTCGGCGCGAAGGAGTCAAACTCCCGCAGAGCGGCTTCGCCGTCCTCCACGATTTTGGTGTCAAAGCATTCTTTTGTGAGATACAGAGCAATCAGCTCTGCGATATTCGTGTCATCGTCAACAATCATAATTCTCTGGCGAGTTGCCATGATTGAAAAACGCTCCTTTCCTTTTTGGGGGCTCGCGCGGCGAGCGCGCGAACCTGTTTTATTTATTTTTTAAACTCTACGATAGTCACGCCGGAGTCCCCTTCGCCGAACTCGCCGAGGCGGTAGGTGTCCACGTTTTTCTGGCGGCGCAGGTAGTTGTGTACGGCCTTGCGCAGGGCGCCGGTGCCTTTGCCGTGGACAATGCGCACCTGGGGGATGTGGGCGATGTAGGCGTCGTCCAGATATTTGTCAAGCTCGGACAGGGCCTCGTCCACGGTTTTCCCAAGGAGATTGATCTCCGTGCCTACGGTGGCGGACTTGGACATGCGGATTTTTCCGCTCCCGGTCTTTTTAAGGCCCGGCGCATGGATTTCTTCCTCATCCAGCTTTTCCAGATCTTTGATATTTACCTGGGAGCGGAGAATGCCCATCTGGACGAACAAATCCCCTTTGGCGTTGGGAAGGCTGCTGACGGTTCCCTTTAAATTCAGACTCAGGACCTTTACGCTGTCCCCAAGCTTCAGATCGCCGGGGGAGAGGGCCTTTTTGGCCGGCGCGGGGGTCTTCATGGCCAGATGCTTTTCCACCCCGGCCATCTTTTCCCGAAGCTTTGCCCGTTCCTGTTCCATGGCCTTGGCAGTCATGCCTTCTTTGCCGTATTTGTTAAAGTTTTTAATAGTCTCGTCGGCGTAATCCTTGGCTTCCCGGAGAATTTTGCTGGCCTTTTCATTGGCCTCCCTAAGAATCCGGTCCCTGGACTCGTTCAGCCGCTCTGTTTTCTGCTCAAGCTGAGCCTTCAGCGTTTCTACTTGGGCTTTATAGCTTTCAATCTCCTCCCGTTCCTTTTCAATGGTCAGCCGGCTGTGCTCTAAGTCGCTTAACAGATCCTCAAAGCTTTCGTCCTGCTCCGTCAGGCGGTTCCTGGCGTCCTGGATGATTTCCTGGGAAAGGCCAAGCTTACCGGAAATGGCGAAAGCGTTGCTCTTTCCGGGAATTCCGATGAGCAGCCGATAAGTGGGCCTTAAAGTTTCCACATTAAACTCGCAGCAGCCGTTTTCCACGCCAGGGGTGGTAAGTGCGTACACCTTCAGCTCACTGTAATGGGTGGTTGCCATGGCGCAGATGCCTTTCTGGCGCAGGCTTGCCAGAATGGAGGTGGCAAGGGCCGCGCCTTCGGTGGGATCGGTTCCCGCGCCAAGCTCATCGAAGAGCACCAGGCTTTTTTCATCCGCTTTTTTCAGGATCTCCACGATATTTGTCATGTGGGAGGAGAAGGTACTCAGGCTTTGTTCGATGCTCTGCTCGTCCCCGATATCGGCGAAGACTTCATCAAAAACCGACAGCTCGGAACGGTCAAAGGCCGGAATGTGAAGCCCTGCCTGCCCCATAAGGGTAAAAAGCCCTACGGTTTTCAAAGATACGGTTTTTCCGCCGGTGTTCGGGCCGGTGATAATCAAAAGACGGAAATCCTTTCCCAGGTGAATGTCAATGGGAACCACTTTGTGTTTGTCCAGAAGCGGATGGCGGCCCTTTTTAATATTGATCCATCCGGTCTCGTTGAAGATGGGCTCGGAGCCGTTGTAGGAGCGGGAAAGCTTTGCCTTCGCGAAAATGAAGTCCAGCTCCGTCAGAACGGCAATGTCCGCATGGAGTGCTTCCAGATTTTCCGCTGCCATGGAGCTTAAGGAGGCCAGAATCGCCTCGATCTCCTTTTCCTCGCGGATTTCCAGCTCCCGCAGGTCGTTGTTCAGCTTTATGACCGCCATGGGCTCCACAAAAAGCGTGGAGCCGGTGGAGGACTGGTCGTGAATCATACCCGGTACCTGGGCCTTGTGCTCCGCCTTGACGGGGATACAGTAACGGCCGTTCCGCATGGTGACCACGGCATCCTGGAGGTAGGTCCTGGTGGAGCCGTTGACCATGGAGGTAAGCTGGGCATGGATTTTGTCGTTGATGGCGCGCATGGCGCGGCGAACCTGGCGCAGACCGGGGCTTGCGTCGTCGCTGATTTCCTCCTCCGAGGGCATGCAGCGCCGGATTTCCGCGGCAAGATTCGCCAGAGGCATCAGAGCCTCAAACCGACCGTCCAGGGAATCCCGGTTTTCGTCGGAGTTCTCCCGTCGGCCGTAGTTCTTTACGCGGGCGCAGATTTCCAGCAGGCGGCAGATGCGAAGGAGCTCTTCCGGGCTTAAAATACTGCCGATTTCCAGGCGCTTTAAAGAACCGCGGATATCCCGGATGCCCTGGAAGGAAATGCTTCCCTTCTGGCAAAGACGCATCACCGCGTCGCTGGTCTCCCGCTGAGCCTCCTGGATTTCCGGAAGGCTGCAGGAGGGCAGCAGGGAGCGGCAGCGGTCCTTCGCCAGCTCAGAGCCGGCAAGTTCCGTGAGCTGCTCGATAATTTTATTGTATTCCAGTATTCGTAATGCTTTTTCGTTCATGATTACCTCCATTGCCGCATTCGCTACTGTCTATTGTAACCGATATGGAGGAAAATGGGAAGAGGAGGTTTTTCCGGGATTTGATATTGTTGTACGTCCCGGGCCTGCGCATATGCTGCGCAGACCGTAAGAACGTGATTTAGAAGTGCAAAAAGTACATGACATTCTCCGCCTGTCATGATAGACTGGAATGAGAATTTTCGCAGCAATTTGGGAGGCCAGCTTATGAATGTGAACGCACAAAATACAGAAGCGATTCCCTGGAAGGTCTATTTTTACGGCGGCTTCTGGGGGCACCACGGCAGGGACCACGCCGGAACAGAAATTCCGGTCAACCATACGTTTGACTGGGAGGGAGAAGAATGGTTTGTCCCCGCCGTCTACGCCTGCGGACAGGGGCTTGTGATGGATCTTTTCTGCAAGGTTTCAAAGGAAGACGTCGAAGTCTTTGCACACAAGTGGAACCTCTCTCCGGAGAGCCGAAGCGATGACTTTGACCAGGAGCTTGTGGAGAACATTGAGGCGGAGAATCCTCTGAACAGCCATTTTCGTCCCTCTCTGATGCTGAACGGAAAAGAACTCCCCCTTTTACATACCTGCGGCATGGCCTGGAATCCGGTTTTTCCGGAGGGAAACGATCCGGAAACAAAAGCGGTTCTTGCGCACTACGGCTTTGCCCCTTCCTTTGGCTGGAATATCTGCCGGGCGTATTTTTCCTGGGCTACAAAGAAAAAGCCGCGGATCAAATGCCTGCAGCTTACGCTGAATCCCCTGGCGGTTCCGGTTCCGGGCCCGCATTTTACGGTTCAAAAGCCGGGGGATTCGTTTTCCTTCACGCATCCCATCACGGGAACCACCCATACGCTGACGGTCCAGAGCCTGGAACCGCTGGAATTAGACGAGAAAGCGCTGGAATCCGAACCCTTTGGAGAGTGGCTGTTTCCTTCCCACGGCCTGGCTCTGTATTATAAGATTTCTCCCGGCCTTCCGGATCGGGCGGTGACGGTAACGGACTGCGTCTCCTCGGATGCGCCCATCCATAAAGGGCATGCATCTTCCGGTTTTGAGGCAAGGCCAAGCGGATGCGCGGCCATCGGAATCATCGGCGGAGCCGACGGCCCCACTTCCATTTTTCTGGCAGGAAAGGAGACACAACCAAAGGGAGGAGTTCTGGCCTGTTCCGCCCTGCATTTTCAGCCGGTTTCCCGAGTGGAGTGGCGGATTGTGTTTCATGAGAAGAGGAAGGGAAGCATCACGACTCTTTTTTCAGCATGACCCGGCATTTCTATGGTCTCTGCATCGCCGGTTTCCAAAGCTTCACAAAATGCTTTCAGCGTATCTTCGTCTTCCTCAACGGATTCCCTGAACATCTGCATAATCTGACTTTTTGATAGTGTTTTCCGTCCGAAGTTCCGCGCTGGGTCAGGTATCCGGTCGTAAACAATACACTCCAAATATTGTCCACAGAATCAAAAATCCTGTTATACGTCAAATCTTCATGTATTTCCTTTGTTACCGACTCGCCGGCAATCAGCGCTTCTATTTCATTTTTGGCCAGTCCATTTCCGATTTTTTTGATAAAACGGCGAACCACATCATTGCTGCTGGTGTTTGACCAGTAATCCTGCGGGGGCAGCGTTTTCTTTACCTGAAGTTTATTCCCGCGAGCAACGAGCCAAGCGGACATGCTTGCATGTCCATTTGGCGGTGCTGTGTGCCGGTGGCACACGTTTAGCACCGACCGAAACGGAGTGTAGAAAGCCGCGAGGGTCAAATACCCCGCAGCTCTGCTACGCTGCAAGTTTGATGCCCCGTAGCTTGCTGCGGGGTTTTTGACTTACATAGTTGACCACGTCCCAGGGGCAGTACACATCCGCGTCTCCGAACCGGTATCCGTCATACCATTCCTTTATCGTGTCGTATTTGTCACTTAAATCATAATAGGACAGCATGTTTCTGACTTCTTCATCGGTAAAACCAAAACAGGAATCGCAGTCCTCATCCGTAATGGAGAAAATAGTGGGATTATTCAGCCCGGTAAAAATACTCTCCTTTGATACCCGCAGGTATCCGGTCAAAACCGCGAAATAAAGACTGTCATTTGTTTTAAGTACCTGCTCAAACATGTTTCGGATCAAAAGCACCATTTTGTCATAATAATGTTGTTCGTTTGCCTTTGCCAGCGGTACGTCATATTCGTCAATCAAAACTATGACTTTTTGTCCGTAATGCTTCTCCAGCAGCATGGATAAAACTTTCAAGCTTCCCATCAGTACCGAATCCGGCATACGAAAGCTTTCGGTACCGCTTGTATCCACACAGACAAGTTGTTTATACTGTTCCTTCTCTCTCTTAGTCAATCGGTTGTCGTCCAGCAAAAACTGAAAACGCATCGCTTCATTCCCGATAACAGAACACATGTTTGTCAGCAGTTATTTGCGCAGACCTGGTCTGATGTTTACCCGAAGTTATTGTGCATGGCCAGACGCAAACACCTGCTGTTTGCAGTGCAAGAAGATGATTCAGCTGTACAAACTTTCACCAGATGTAAGTATTTTCCCGTCTGCCTCTGTGCTATGATAAGAACAGATGCAGCGATTCAGAAAGCCCATGCCTTTTGCCGCGCCGGCTGTAAAAAAGAACGCTGCGAGAGGCAGTCCGGGTTTGCCGGAGAAAATGACAGGAGGAAACGCGTATGGAACCGATTCTTGAAATTGATTCTTTGAAAAAGTATTATGGAAAAACGGGGAACCAGACCAGGGCCCTGGAAAATATTACGTTCCAGGTGATGCCAGGGGAGTTCCTTGGGATTATGGGAAGCAGCGGTTCGGGGAAAACCACGCTGCTGAACTGCATCGCCACGGTGATCCGCCCAAGCGGCGGAAGGATCGTTATGGGGGGAAAGGAGATTCAGAAACTTGCGGGAGCCGGCCTGGCCAGGTACCGGGGTAGGGAGATCGGCTATCTGTTTCAGAATTTTGAACTTCTGGAAAACCTCACCGGACGGGAAAATATTCTGCTTCCTTTGTCTCTGCATAAAATCCGGGAGGAGGAGAGCCGCAGGAGACTGGAAAAGCTGGCTTCGTATCTGGAAATAACGGATGTGCTGGAGAAGTTCCCGGCCCAGATGTCCGGAGGACAGAAGCAGAGAGTGGCGGCGGCCAGGGCATTGATCTTAAAACCGTCCCTGGTGCTGGCGGACGAACCCACCGGCGCCTTGGACTCGAAAAATGCCAGGACCCTGATGGAAAAGCTTTCCGGCTTAAAGGGCGAGGACGGCGCGACGGTGCTGATGGTGACCCATGACGCCGGCGCGGCCAGCTACTGCGGGCGGATTCTCTTTATCCGGGACGGCATGATTTTTCATGAGCTGCGAAAGGATATCCCGCGGGAAAGCCGCAAAGCCTTTTATGAGAGAATTTTAAAGGCCATGGCGCAGATGGGAGGAGGCAGCGAGTATGTTCTTTAAACTGGTTTTCCGAAACAGCAAAAGGAGCCGGAAGGAAAACGGGTTGTTTTTCGCCTCCCTGCTGCTCTCGGTGATTGCGTTTTACATCATTCTTTCCTTGCCCCGCCAGGATGTGATGCTGTTTTTAAAAGAAATGGAGAGTGACGCGGTGAACCGGCTTCTGGGGATTGTTCCGCTTTTTTACGGGGTTACCTTAGGTTTGCTCTTTTTCCTGATTTATTATGCCAGCCGGTTCCAGCTGGAACGGCGCAGGCATGAGTTTGGCGTTTATCTGATGATGGGAATGCGAAAGGGGCGGCTATTTTTCATGCTGCTGGCAGAGGACCTGCATGGAAGCGTCTGGGCGCTGCTCCTTGGCATTCCTGCGGCAGTGCTGGTGTCTGATCTGATCAGTCTGATTACCGCGAGACTGGTGGGGCTTGGCATTGTGGGACATCAGACCACCTTTTATGGGCAGGCGGTTTTATGGACCTGCGCGGGCTTTCTGGCGATTAAACTGGCGGCGTTCCTGATTCTGAGCTGGAGCATTGCCAGACAGGAGGTGGGAGAACTTTTGACGGAGACACCGGAGGGCGCAAAAAAGCAGCTTTCGGCCCCGGTGTACGCGGCATCGCTGCTTCTGGGACTTTTGCTTTTGGGAATTGCCTTCGCGCTTCCAATAGGCGGCTATGCCTGGCAGAAAATTCACGTGATGGCCCTGGCGCTGCTCCTTGGACTGGCGGGAACTTTTCTGTTTTTCTGGGGCCTTCGAAGCGTCATAGGCGCTTTGGCGCGCCTGGGCGAGCGCGGCGGCCGACTTGGCGTATTCAATCTCAGACAGATTCAGGAGACGGTGATTCAGCGTTCGAATACACTGGCCGTATGTTTTCTGCTGATTCTTGCGGGACTGTGCTGCTTTGGGGCGGGTAATGGTATCGCGCGCTTTTATAACAGCACGGGGGAGCATGTGCTGGATTACACATTCGTGGATTATTCGGGGGAAAATCCCGGTGAAACGATTTCGAAGACATTAAAAGAGTATGGACTGGATACCGAATTTGCGGAATTGTTTGAGATGAAGGTGGGACATGTCCGGACAGAGGAGGATTATGAAAACGTCTTTCAAATGCAGAATGTGCTGGACGCCCTGAGGGAGGAAAAAGCGTCCGCGGCGAGAGATATTGTGGAGAACAACCTGGAATACGCGACGTTTCCCCACGTGATATGCCAAAGCTCCTACAATCGGCTTCTGGCTGCCGCGGGAAAACCTGCCCTCAGCCTGGCTGCCGATGAGGCAGCGGTATATATGGACCGGCGCTGGAGTCCGGACGAGGGCGTGCGCATGATGAACCGGATTTTGGAAAAGCGTCCGAAGACGACGCTGAACGGGGAGACTTTTTACCTTACCGGAGCCGTGCAGAACACGGATCTGGTGACGGATCAGTTTCTGACCCTGTCCTTTGCCCTGATTCTTCCGGATGAGGCCTATGAACGAATGACCGGGGGAATGGGAGATACGTATGTGAACGGCATTCTGGATCGCCATTTGGGGGAAAGTCTGATGAAGGCTATTGCGGATACGAATGAAAAGCTGGACAAGACCGGGCTTTCCTACGAGAGCTATCTTCAAAATATGGGACGACAGCTTTTCTACACGGTGGCGGCCAGCTATCTTACTATTTACCTGGCGGTGATTTTTCTGATTATCGCAAACACGGTTATCGGCGTTCAGTTTTTGATGGATCAGCGGAAAACAGGGCGGCGGTACCGGACGCTGATCCGTCTGGGAGCCACCTATGAGATTTTGTGCGAATCCGCTGGGAAGCAGATCAACTGGTATTTCGGGATTCCTGTGGCCGCGGCGGCGGTAGGAAGTCTGGCTGGAGTGCGGGCGCTGCTTTCCGGGATTCTTTCCCAGAGCGCTGGGGGAAGTATTTTGGACAGAATGCTTGTATCAGGGGTTATGATTTTCGCGCTTCTTGTGGTAGAATGGCTTTATATCGCGGCGGTGAAGCGGTCCAGCAGAAGGTATCTGCTGACGCTGATGACGCCGGAGCGGGAGGAATAACATCGTTCCGGTATACAGGAAAGCTGGTGGAATCAAAATCCATTTAAAATCGCCTGCGGCGATGGGATTTTGCACTTCTGAATCACGTTCTTACGGTCCGCGCAGCTTGTGCGCAGACATGGACGGAACTGTTACAACGCGCGGACAGAGAAGGAGGGGAAACGGTTTGAAAAAAATCGCGATTGTAGAGGACGAATTTCTGATGCGGGAAGAGCTGGCGGATATTCTGGAAAAGGCCGGATACGAAGCGTACCCCGTACAGGAGTTTGAGGAGGTGGCCAGGCAGCTTATCCGCCTTTCGCCGGATCTGGTTTTGCTGGACCTGAATCTGCCGGGGGAAAGTGGCTTTCAGATTTGCCGGGAGCTGAAGGGAAGAAGCGGGATTCCCGTGCTGGTGCTGACGTCCAGGGACCAGCTGGGGGATGAGCTGGCGGCTTTGAAGCTTGGGGCGGACGAGTATCTGACAAAACCGTGCAGGAAGGAACGCCTTCTGGCCAGAGTGTCCAATGTGCTGAAGCGTTATGAGGGCAGGCGGAACCTTTTGGAAGGGGAGGGCTTTTTGCTGGACCGGCAGACCTATACGCTGTACAAGGACAATCAGTCGGCGGTGCTGCCCAAAAATCAGGGAAAGCTTCTGGAAGCCTTTCTGAATGGAACAGGAGAGGCGGTTTCAAAGGAGGCGCTGTGCCTGGCCCTCTGGGGGACGACGGAATACATCGATGAAAACGCCCTTCAGGTCAACCTCACAAGGCTGAAAAAGAGCATGGCAAAGCTTGGAATGGATCTGCAGATCGTTCCGGTCCGGGGAAGCGGTTATCGGCTGGAAGGGCAGCAGCGAAGCGCCGCGTCGCTGCCTAAAGCCGGAAACCCGCCGGGAGAAGCGGGGGCGGGGCGGCCGGCTGCTGAAAACGGAGGCGCGCCATGAAAAAACGGTTACAAGGAATCTGGCAGTACCTGCCCTGGCTTCTTCTTCTGCTGGGGCTGGATGTTTTCGCGGGCCTGCTCCTCTGGCTGGCGGACACCGATGCCTTTCGGGCGGTGCTTGCGGTACTGGTCTTAGCCACCGTACTTTTGTTTCTCGTTGTATGCACTGTGCTGCTGCAGGGGGAGGAAAAGAGAAGGCAGGCGTTTCTGGACTTCCTGGAAAATCCGGAGGAGGCTCAGGAGACGCGCTTCGTGAAGAAGGCGCCGCCTGACTGGCGGGAGCCTGCGGCTATTCTGGGAGAAGATCTGAGGAATCGGGATGAGAAGCTTCGAAGTCTGGAGGAGCAGGTCCGGGATTATGAAGAGTATGTGGAGGCCTGGGCCCATGAGACGAAAACGCCCCTGTCCCTTTTGATCCTGATTTTGGATAACCGAAGAGAGGAGCTTTCCCCGCAGATGGCGTTCAGACTGGATTATATCCGCAGCCGTCTCCAGGAATCCGTGGATCAGATGCTGTTTTACGCGCGGATGAAAAGCGTCAGAAAGGATTATTATCTGGAACGGCTTCGCATCCGGGAGTGCGCGGAGGAAGTTTTGCTGGATTACCGTCCGCTTTTGGAGGAAAAGGGATTTCAGGTTCAAAATTTTCTCTCAGGTGAAACCGTTTACGCGGACCGCAGAGGGCTGCGCTTTCTGCTTGGACAGATCATCAGCAATGCCATAAAATACAGCAAAGAGAAACCGGTTTTGGAGCTTAGCGGCTTTCAGGAGGAAGGACGCTGGGTATTAAGTATCCGGGACAATGGAGCCGGCGTTCCGGGCTGCGATCTTCCGTATATATTTGAAAAAGGATTTACGGGAGATGTCGGCGGAGGAAGAAAAAAGGCCACCGGTATGGGGCTGTACCTGGCGAAAGGAATCGCGGGAGAAATGAATCTGGCCCTTGAGGCCGATTCCGTCCTGGGAGAAGGCTTTGAGATGAAAATTCTGTTTCCATGCGTTCACGAAAAAGAGCAGGAGCCCGGCTGATGAATCAGTCGGGCTCCTGTCCTGTGTGATAGACAAACTTTTCGTACTCATCTAATGGCAACGGCTTGGAGAACAGAAAGCCCTGAACCTCTTCACAGCCGGAATCCCTTATGATGTCAAACTGGTTTTTGGTTTCCACGCCTTCGCATACCACATGGTATCCCAGACCTTTAATCATACTGATTAATTTATGCAGAAAGAAAATGCCTCTGGAGTCCAATTCACAGTTCCGGATAAAGGCCCGGTCCAGTTTTACCGTATCCACCGGAATGTCGATGACGGAATTTAGTATCGAATAGCCGGCGCCAAAATCGTCCAAAGCCGTATGAATTCCGGCTTCCCGAAGCTCTCGGAACCAGCGCCGGGCACTTTCATATTCTTTGACTGTGGCGGTCTCCGTCAGCTCCACTTCCGTGTACTTGGGATCAACCTGATATTTTTTCAGAATATTCAGGTATTTTTGAACGGCGAAGGGATCCGACGCGTGGAGGATAGAAGCATTTACCGAGATGGGCACCTGCTTTCGTCCCAGTTTTTGGTTGCGGGAGAGAAATTCCGCTACGCGCTCAAAAACATAAAAGTCGAGCTCTTCAATTCTGCCGCTGGATTCGAACAGCGGGATAAAAACGTCCGGATTCAGCAGCGTGCCCTCACTGGTCATCCATCTGACCAATGCCTCCGCTCCGACAACCTCGCCGGTTGTCAGAGAGATCTTGGGCTGAAGATAAACCTGAAACCGCTGTTCCTTCATAGCCGCGTCGATTCCGTTTACGATTTCATTCTCAAGCTGCTGTTTTTTCCGAAGGGTTTCATCGTAGACCCGGATGGATACCGGGGAATGATGCTCCACCTGCTTGCGCGCGTAATTGGCCGCATCAATGGCGAGAGAGGCGCTGACACAGCCGGGATCGATAAAGTAGACTCCGGTCCGCACACGTATCTGGGCGCCCTGAAATTTTCCGGACTGCAGCCGCACAAATTCGTTGTTCAGCGCATCGATTTTCCGGACAATATCGTCCGCTTTTGAATAGGGAATCAGCATTAAAAACTGGTCGGAGATTACCCGGGTAAAAAAGGATTCTTCATCCTGCATAAGCTTTTCCATGAAAAAGTTGCTGTATTCCTTCAGAAGTTGATCGCCTACGCTGTATCCGCATTTCTGGTTAAAATACTTAAAACCTTCAAAATCGCTGTACAGCATTACATGGGAAGTCGCGAAATTTCCCACGATTAAATGCTCCGCTTCAATGCGGAAGCGGGAGAAGGAGATCAGGCCTGTAAGGCTGTCGTACTCTGTCCAGGCCATTTTTATGGCGTTTTCCTGGCTGCCTGCCTGACTGCGGGCCAGATGGGCGGAAATGATCTTGGTTACTTCACCAAGCTCTTTGCGGTTCTGCTTGGACCAGTAGCGCTTTTCACGGCAGACAACATAAGATATGGCTCCGGTATATTGGCCTTCACAGTACATGGCCGCGTAAAGGACGGTTTTGGCTTCCCCCTGCATCAGAAGAGCGGCCCCGTCCGGCGAGTACATCCCCATATTGTCATGCTGCAGAACCGTAGTCTGATTTTCGTCATAGCTTTGAAACAGGGTGAGAAAATCCTCTTTAGTGAAGCTTTTGGGCTCCTGTAGGACTTCCGGGGCATATTCGGATACCCACTGGTACTGGCGTCCCGTGTTTTTCTCCTTTATATTCGTGCGGATAATCGTAATCCGGTCAAGCTGGAAACGATAGCCGATCACTTCCATAAGAAGCTCAATCGCCATGGAAAAGCTGCTCTTTTTCTCGAAAATTTCAAAAGCGGTGGAGATGATATCGTTGTGAAGATAGCGAATGTCGATGTTCCCCCGGGGAGGCTGTTCATTTTCGGAAAGCTCGAACCGCTGGAGACTGTCGCAGAACACATAGCGGTTTCTCCCGTTTTCCTTTGCCCGATAAAGAGCCCAGTCCGCGTTTTCGAAAAGCTGGTCATAGGAATAACCGGAAACATTTGCCGCCAGAAAGCAGACGCCTACGCTGCAGGTCAGAGAATAATCTTTTCCCTCAAAGGAGAGTTCCCGGACAGCTTTAACCAGATTCATAGCTTTTTTAACCAGAGTGGAATGACCGATATCCTTTAAAAACACCACAAATTCATCGCCGCCGGCACGCATAAGCACATCTTTTTCATCAAACAGGAGCTTCAGAAGATTTGCCAGCGCAACCAGAACCTGATCGCCGAAAAGATGGCCGTAGGTATCATTGGCGTACTTAAAATAGTCGATGTCAATGACCATCAGGCCGCAGGTTGCATAAGGGTCTTTATTGTTTAAATATTCATTGATCAGTTCTCTGCCGAAAAAATGATTGTAGAGCATCGTGAGCGAATCCTTGGTGGCACGATCCTCAAGGAGAGCTTCCCGGTGCTTTTCTTTGGTTATGTTCCGGACAAGCACCGGAAAACAGACAGAAAGATCCGTCCCTTCAATCGGAAGAACCTGGAAGAGCAGTTTGGTCACGGTATTGTCTGTTGAAATCCGGATTTCTGCTTTGCCCCGGAGCTTTCCCTGCAAAAAATCTCTTATCTTCCAGCGGTCCTCCGGACAGACAGAGGATCCGTTCTGCAGGTAATCCAGATAATCAGGAATGACCCTGTCTACGAACAATGTGTCGTCATAAATGACAAGGCGGTCCTCTTTTACAAAATATTCGCAGACGGCGAGTTCATTTTTGTCCAGAATCGCCTTGAACAGTTCTCTTTTATGAGCAAATTCGGTTTTTTGCATAATGGTACCGCGGCAGAAAACGCAGGCATCTGTCCGCGCATCCTTTTCCTTTCTTCATTGTTTCGCATGGCCTTATTGTAACATAACCGGCCGGCATTTTCTACTGTTTTAGCAGTTCCACTGATAACGCTTCATGTCTACACATCCGTTTTCTTTAAAGGCCACGCCCTCGCTTTCCAGCAGAGAACGCTGCAAACGCCAGCCCGGGGCGGTCCTTCCGGCCTGATTTACCACGCGGTGGCACGGATAATCCCCGTAAAACTGCGCCATGCCGAGAACCTTTCCCACCAGCCTGGCATTTTGCTTACGGCCGATCAGCCTGGCGATCTGTCCATAGGAGGCGACGGATCCGGCGGGGATCTCCTCCACCACCGACAGGATTTCGTAAATCAGATCTTCGTCCAGAATCTTGCTCATATCTCTCCATCCTTTTTAAACAGCAGTGTACAAACAGAACGTCTGCTTTACCGCTTCTTCCCAGTATTTCTCAGGTATTTCCATCATTTTAATCATAACAATGGAGGAAGGGTTTGACAATGGGTTATTGAGCGCTTGTGTTATTTTTTAGTGGAAAATGGGATTGACAAACATATATCGCAGTGCTATAGTGTAATCAGAATAATATATTGCACTGCGATATATTATGGATGATGCTTTCGCACGTTTTTGAAAGAAAATTTTTCCGGGAAAGGAGCGTGTATGGGATGGATGCACATATCCGGAAAGTGTATGTGCCGATGACGGAGACCGGATTTTATATTCTGCTCTGTCTGCGGGAAGAGTCCCACGGCTACAATATTATCCAAAAAGTGGAGGATCTGACAGGAGGGGAGATCCGGATCAGCCCGGGAACCATGTACGGGAGCCTGTCTAAAATGGAAAAGGACGGCCTGATCCGGTTTGTGAGGGAGGAGGAAAAGCGAAAGATTTACTGTATTACGGATTTGGGGACCCAGGTTTTGGAGCTGGAGATGCGCCGGATTGAGCGCTTGTATCGAAATATGACGGAGGTGCGCTGATATGAGAGAGAGAAAAACGGAACTGCGGATTTTTACGATTGCACAGTGGGAGAAGGAACAGAGATATCTCAGAAAACGGCACAGAGAAGGCTGGAAATTTGTCAGAGTGGCCATGCCGGGAATTTATCATTTTGAAAAGTGCGTGCCGGAGGATGTTGTCTATCAGCTGGATTATAACCAGGAAGGGCTGGAACAGAAAGAGGAATATGTGCAGATGTTTCAGGACTGCGGCTGGGAATACATGCAGGACTTTGGGGGATACAGCTATTTCCGGAAGCCGGTTTCGGAAATGAAGGGCGAAGAAGAGATTTTCTGTGATGACGAATCCAGGCGGGACATGATGCGGCGGGTATTCGCGGGCAGATATGTCCCTGTGATCATTGTTTTGTTCCTGCTGATTTTGCCGAATATTTTCTCACAGCTTCAGAACCCCGGCACGGAGGGATATATGCCGCTGATTCTGTTTTTGATCCTCTTCCTGATTTACGGCTGGGCGCTGGCCTCCTTTGGATATCAGTACTGGAAATTGGGAAGACGGCAGGAAAAATGATTTACGTGTTGACTTTCCCTTTTAAGATTGTTAGATTAAAAAATGAAAGAACATATATGTCAACACGGATCTCGAGAAAAAAGAAGGAACTTGAAATGAAACAAAAGAAAAAAACAGGACTCGTAGTAGAAGGCGGCGGTATGAAATGCGCCTACAATGCCGGAATACTGGACGCTTTTCTCGATGAAGGAATCTCTTTTGACTACTGTATCGGTGTCTCCGGTGGTGCAGGCAATCTGGTTACTTATCTTGCCGGACAGAAGGGAAGGAACCTCCGTTTTTTTACCGAGCATATTCATGATAAAGAGTATTTTGGGCTGAAGAGTCTTTTAAAAACAGGGAATCTTTTCGGCCTCTCTTATATATACGGAACACTGACTAATTCCGGGGGCAGGGATCCTCTGGATTTCGCGGCTCTTATGAGGAATCCGGCGGAATACCAGGCAGTAGTGACAAATGCCGGGACCGGAAAACCGGAATATTATGGGAAAGAAAGGATGGCCCAGGATGACTATCGTCTGATAATGGCGTCCAGCGCTATTCCGGCTGCTTGCCGTCCGGTGGAAATGAACGGTGAACTCTACTATGACGGCGGTATCTCCGACGCGATCCCCGTACAGCACGCGCTGGAAGAGGGCTGCGGCCGGCTGGTGGTTCTGCTGTCCAAAAACAGGGATTATGTAAGAAAGCCCCAGGAAATGCGCTTCCTGTATTCCAGGCTTTGCCGCAAATATCCCCGGATTGTGGAGGCAATCGACCGCCGGCATATCACCTATAACGAAAATCTGAAGCAGGTGTTTTCCATGGAGAAGCAAGGGATCGCCTTTGTGTTTGCTCCGAGCGAGACAATTCATGTGGGAACGTATTCCATGGATGAAAAGGCAGAGCTTGCCCTCTATAATCTTGGAATCAAAGATTTTCGCAGCCGCCGGGAGGGGCTGAAGTGGTTTCTGCATGAATGAGCTCCGCGCGGCTTTTAAGGAGATAATTTTCCGATTCGGTTAAAGGCTGGAGAATAAGGCGTCCAGCAGCAGAGAGCCGGCCGTTACCGCATCCTCCACGGAGAGAAAGCGGTTTGCGCTTTTGTCCAGCAGCAGCTTTCCGCTTCCGGGAATGTCTTCATCTGCGAACCAGAGCTTCAGCGTAATGGGATAATAGGGGAAAACAGAAAAGACTCCGGACAAATCCGCATTGGAGTCAAATATTTCAGCCCCCAGGTCTTCGCAGGCTTTTTTTACCAGAGCCGGCGAGGCATTTCCAAGCCGCTGACTGAGTGCCCTCTCGCTTTGACGGTCAAAGCCGCCTCCCCGTACCATTCCGCCCGGCAGATCGCCGAAGCTCATCAGCTGTCCGGTAAGAGGCGCGCTGTCCGCCATGTCCATATAATGCAGAAGCAAAAGCTGATGCCATTCATTTAACTCTGGTGTGATATGAAACTGGGGGTACGAAACCTCAATGTCATACCCCATACTTTTCAGCGTAAAGATTTTCCGCTCTTTGTCGTAGAAGATCCCTGTCCTGGCCGCGATTGGCTCCGGAGCCTTTCCTTCCAGGCGATTTAATGCAGCCTTCCGCATTTCAAGAAAAGCCCGGTTTTCTGTCTTATTGTTCATTGTTCGCAATCCTTTCTTCCCTGTTCTTTCTGGATAGTAACAGTTCAGCCCTGCTGAACCGTTACATGCAAAATCCATTTAAAATAGCCTGCGGCGATGGGATTTTGCACTCCTGAATCACGTTCTTACGGTTCGCGCAGCATGTGCGCAGACATGGGCTGAACGGTTACTATGGACAACAGCCGGAATGCCGGATCCGCCCGTTACCGGTCAGGAGACGGGGCAGCAATGGTTTCCGACCAGCCCAGCACCCGTTTTTTCATGCCCTCAACGTCCAGAACCCCAAGGGCAAAGCCCTTTCGTATCAGCTCCTGGGGCACATACTCATCGTATTTTTCAAAGACCGGCACTTCCTTCGGATAGACCAGCTCCAAGGGGTCAAACTCTTTTTTTGCTTCTTCCGCCGTAATCCGGTAAAATTCCTCCTCACGGACCTTCATGGTAAACTGCAGATAATACGGCCTTGAGGGGCTTAATCCTTTAAGGCCCAGGCGCTTTTGGCAGCGGATTTTTAAAAAACGCTCCAGGGCCAGGAAGGCGTAGCTGCCAAGCCACGGGAACAGGGCCCACATATTTCCGCCCAGATGTACCAGAGGGTGCCCGGCGATCGCGGCTTTTTGGAAGGTGTCCCGTGCGTCCGCAAGCCTGCATACCGCGTGCCGCATGAGATAGGGATAGCTTTTCTGTTCGTTTAAAACGCCGTACATGCGCTCCAGAATGCGCGTGTGAATGTCACCGGCCACGTCGCCGAAGTAGGCGGGGATATTTCCTTTTACAAGGGTGCAGTAGACCTCTCGCTTTTTATGATCCACATCTTCCACCACCCAGACACGTCCGGCGATGGCTATTTTGTCTCCCACGGGAGGCGGCTTTACGATGGTGCCAAGCTCCTCGGGACCGGAGCGCACGGAATACTCGATATTCTCCCGGAATACGGCGTAGAACTTGTAATTGTTTACGATGCGCTCTCCGGTCAGGCCCACGATGAGGCCGCCGTTTTCTGTCCGGCTGATGTGGTCGATTTCCAGCAGATGGCGCAGCAGGAGGCGGTAATCGTCCTGGGAAATACGGCGAAAGCAGGAGAGGGTGAGTACCCGGGAAGCCAGCTCGCCGGGGGTCATCTCCCCGCAGGAGGCCAGCGTGCTCATGGTCTGGTGGTAGAGCAGGCTGTAGGGCAGGCGGCCCATTCTGGGAGGTTCCACAAAGCGCTCTTCAATGTAGAGCTGCACCAGAGCGATGCCCTGGATGAGATACCAGGGGATCATATCGGGCAGCATGGCCCTGGGTTCCGGGTGATCCTCCCGCATAACGAACCACATTTCGGACGGATCGCCGCGCCTGCCGGTTCGGCCCATGCGCTGCAGAAAACCGGAGACGGTGAAGGGCGCGTCGATCTGGAAGGCCCGCTCCAGCCTGCCGATATCGATGCCAAGCTCTAAGGTGGCGGTGGCGCAGACAGACAGGAGAGATTCGTCGTCTTTCATTTCATCTTCCGCGCTTTCACGGTAGGAGGCGGAGAGATTTCCGTGGTGAATGAGAAAGCGGTCCGGTTCATGGTTGGCTTCGCAGTACTGCCGCAGGCTCTGGCAGACCGACTCGCACTCTTCCCGGGAGTTTGTAAAGATCAGGCATTTCTTCCCACTCGTATGCTCGAAAATATAGCCGATGCCAGGATCGGCCGCCTTGGGAGCGGTATCGGTGGGTACTTCCGGAACCGGGGTTTCCGGCACGGACTGCCGGCCCTCATCCGCCTGGGGCGCGGTGCTGAAGAAATGCTCCATGGACAGCCGCCAGATTTCCTTTCCCCCTTCAAAGCGGGGGATGACGGTTCTGCGTCCGCTGCCGGCGGCGAGAAAACGTCCTGCCGCCTCCGGATCGCCGATGGTAGCGGAGAGGCCGATTCTCCTGGGGGTACAGCCCGCGGTTTTGCACAGCCGTTCAATCAGGCAGAAGGTCTGGAGCCCCCGGTCCCCGCGCAGCAGAGAATGGATCTCGTCTATGACAATAAACCGCAGATCCCCGAACAGGGACGGGATTTCCATGTGCTTGTTGATCAGCAGCGACTCCAGAGATTCGGGGGTGATCTGCAGAATACCGGAGGGCTTTCGCAGCAGCCTGCGTTTCTGCGACTGCGCCACATCGCCGTGCCAGCGGGTCACGGCAATACCCGCCTCCTCGCATAGTTCCTCAAGCCTTCCGAACTGATCGTTTATGAGCGCTTTTAAGGGGGCGATATACAGCACGCCCACACTGCGCGGCGGCTCCTCGTCCAGCAGGGTCAGAATGGGAAAAAACGCCGCTTCCGTTTTGCCGGAGGCTGTGGACGCCGTGAGAAGCACATTGTCCTCGCTGCCGAAGATGGCCTCCCCGGCCGCGTTCTGCACGCCCCGCAAGGTCTGCCAGCCGGAGCGATAGATAAAATCCTGGATAAAAGGGGCGTATCTTTCAAAAACATTCATATGGTAAACTCCACAAAGCTTTTGTCCGTCTCATCGGAGACGGCTTCGGATTTGGTATAGGTAAAGTCCTCCGACTGCAGAAGCGCTTCCATGGTCATGGACGGATTCTGATAGAGCAGGTCCAGAAGCTCGATGAAATCCCGGATTACCTCCCGGGGAGTGATGTTCTGATCCGCGCCGATCCGTCCGTACTCCAGCTTGATGAAGTCCGCGAGATTGCCGGTGTCAAGATTCCGCTGATAGCCGTACAGATCAGCGTGCATGACGGAAAGCTTTTCGCAGAGCACCAGCATTTCCTCCGGTGTCAGCGGCTCCAGACGGATAACAGGCGCCAGCAGATCTCTGGCTCCCGGCTTTGAAAATTTACCCTCGGACAGACGGGAGCGGAGAGCCTCATAGCTGTACAGCCCGCGCCGCTTATCCTCCACGGCCTGGGGGGTTGCGCCCATGATGATGCCCAGATACCGGGCCTTGCCCTGCAAAGTATCGTTATACATGGTCAGCAGTTTTTCATAATTATACTGCCGGGTAACGGCGTTGGGAATCTTATAGAGATTGACCAGCTCGTCAATCATAATCATCATGCCCGCGTATCCGGCCATGCGGAAGAACACGGCGAAAATTTTCAGGTAATCGTACCAGTCGTCGTCGGTGATGATGATGTTGACGCCAAGGGCCTCTTTTGCCTCCCGCTTCAGGGCGTATTCGCCCCGGAACCATCGCACAACCTTTGCTTTCCTCTCGTCGTCGCCGTCCACATAGGCGTGGTAATAGATGGAGAGGAGCCGCGCGAACTCAAAGCCGTGGACCAGCTCGCTGACGGCTGAGGTAACCGTGTAGATTTTCCGGTCAACGGCTTTGGTCAGGGCGTCGTCGCCGGGATCCAGGCTGGTTTCCTGCATGGCTTCTGCCTGCACGCCGCTGATCCACCGGTCCAGCACCAGCGTCAGGGCGCCGCCCTCGGGCTTTGTTTTTGTGGAGAGATTGCTTATGAGCTCCCGGTAGGTAGCCAGGCCCTGGCCCCGGGTTCCCTGCAGCCGCCGCTCCGGGGAGAGATCCGCGTCAGCTACAATAAAGCCCTTGTCCATGACGTAGTTGCGGATTGTCTGGATCAGGAAGCTCTTGCCGGAGCCATACCGGCCAACGATAAAACGGAAGGACGCGCCGCCCTCGGCGATGATGTCCACGTCGTGGAGCAGGGCCGCTACCTCGTTTTTTCTTCCGACTGTGATATAGGGCAGGCCGATCCTGGGGACTACGCCGCCTTTCAGGGAGTTCAGTATGGTCTGCGCAATCCGCCGCGGCACTTTTTTTGCGTTTTCATTCATTGCTTTTGCCTCCAAATATTTGCAGGACGTCGTCCCGGTAGTCTTCCACGAGAGTGATGATATCGCCGTCACATTCGAGGATGTTGTCGCCGATTTCATCAAAAAGCGCCTCATTGATCGCGTCAGCCACCACGGACGGCATCAGATGGCCGGCTTTTATACAGGCTTGGACGGGCTCTCCGCGCAGAAGGGACCTAAGGATCTGCCTGTACGGCACATCCGGTACGGACGGTGCGCTGTCCGAATATTTCACATCAGCAGCAGCCATAAGGTCGCTGCCCGCGGTGTGTGTACCTGCCGAGCCTGTCGCCGAGCCATCCGAGGGCCGTATATCCCCCGTAACCGTCGCCGAGCCGTCCGTTGACCGTGCCGTGCCATCCGGCAGAGGCATCCGGATCTCCTCTGTTCCCTGCATGTCCCGGCCGAACGCAGCCGCCGGCTCAATCTCCATTTCGTTCTCCGTCAGCAGTCTGTCCCTTGTGACAAGGGCGTCCTGCCGGATATGCTCCAGACTGGAGAGGTTTATGGTGATTTTCGGCCTTGCGGCTTCCTCCTCCGCCCGGCGTTCTGCTTCTATGACGGTTTCGGCATAAGGCGCGGCCCACGCCTCCTCGGCCTTTTTGCGGAGATAATGGCCGGTCTTCAGAAATCTGCGCAGGAGGCGGTCCGTTTCGCGCAGGAGGCCATGAAATTTGTTGCGGTTGAAATACAGACTGTTATAACGTTCTTCCTGCCACGCGCCGCCGCGGCAATGATAGACTCTGCATTCGTCCAGGATATAATCCACATCCGAATGCCGCGTTTCTTCCCAGTAAACGGCATTGGAGAGGGGATGCCACGCGAAGATTCGCGGTTTCCCGAAACAGGCGGTGAAAAGCCCGCTGTCATCCTGTGAATCGGTTTTCGACGCGCAGCGCCAGACCGCCGCGAAAAGGTGTTTTCCGCGCTCCGGATCTTTTGAGACAACCGGCGATTCTCCAAGCTTTTTTCCCGCGAACACACAAAGCGCGGAAAAGATCTCCTCGTCCGAAGCTTTTTCCGGTTCGCGGAGCACGGCGAGCGCTTCATCCTTTTTCAGCATGGCCGGGTCGGCATACCGGCGAGCCAGGGCAGGGGGAAGATCATGAAGGACCGCGTATTCCAGCATCCAGCGGCGGAGGTTGCTTTGGATGCCCGGATCGCCGATCCCGGAGTCGAGGAAACCCTCCTCAAATTCCCGCATTTTTTTCAGTGTGTCCTCCGGTGAGCTTGTCCCGATTCCGTTCAGCAGTTCATACAGGTACAGGTAGGCAAGGGAGGTGGGGATTGGAGAAAAGTCCCCCTTTCTGACGCGGGTGCGCCAGGTAAAGTATCCACGGAGCTGCCGGACGGTGAGATTTTGATAGGTGGGAAAATAGCACCGGTATGCCCCTGTCCAGGGCGCGTTATCCTCGTAGTCCTCCATAAATTTGCCCTGCCGGTAAAAGTTCCTGCATTTCTGAGCAAAAGATTCGTCTTTGCACTCGTACCGCTCCAGCATTTGGCGGATTTTTTCCGGAATAGTCAGATCAACCGCGGTAAACCGCGTTCCCGCGGCAGGCAGCGCCGTGTCCTGACAGACAATCATGGGCTTTGTGGGCGGCGATTCCAGCACAATGGTGCAGCCGCGCTGTTCGCCGGAGCGGACCGCCCGGTCAAAGAGCCGGAAGACGACGTCCGGTTCCGTACTGCTGTCAAATACAACGCCTATCCATTTGTCCCCATCCATACGGAAGGGGCGCGACAGATAGGGCTTTCGGATTTCCCATAGAGTCTGCCGGCCGCATTTGATGTCGCACCGCTGAATCTCCGTTCCCGTATCCGAATCCCACTGCCGCATCAAAAGGGCGGCCCACTTTCCCGTATTCGGGTCAGCCAGAACGGAAATGCCGGGGAAATCAGCCCATTTATGCTGTTCCCGGATATGGAATTTTTCCTTGGCATACGCCGTCAGTTCGGACAGTTCCAAAACGCCGCCTCCTTTGCGATAAAGTACTGATGTATAAAAAATTATACTATGGATCGGCAAAAAATCAAGAGGAAAGAACATGTGTGCGAAGAACGTGAGAACGTGATTCCGAAGCGCGATTTTCTTTTCAGAAAAAATCAGGGCAATCAAACGGCCTGCGCAGGCGTTCGATTGCCCTGATGAAACTGCCGGACAATACAGACCGGGTCCGGGCTGTACCGCGCCGAACGGAACGGTCTGCTTTCCGACAGTTTTTGCGGATTTACTGCTGAGGAACGTGCCACTCCCAGTTCCGGATTTCTTCCAGATCCTGGCCGTAGGCGGCAATGTACTGCTTGTGCTCCACCAGCTTGTTGTTCATTTTCTGGATCAGGTGGGAACCCTTGTTGCCCAGCTGAGGCAGATGGATGATGGCGTCTTTTACCAGGTTGAACCGGTCAATCTGGTTCTGCACCCGCATATCGAAGGGGGTGGTGATGGTGCCTTCCTCCTGGTATCCGTGAACGGACATGTTGCGGTTGAAACGCTCATAGGTCAGCTCATGGATCAGGGTAGGATAGCCGTGGAAGGCGAAAATAATCGGTTTATCCTTGGTAAAGATGGCGTCGTATTCGGCGTCGCTTAAACCATGGGGATGTTTCCGGTCGGACTCCAGCTTGAACAGGTCTACCACGTTGACTACCCGGATCTTCAGATCAGGCATCTCATCCCGGAGAATGGTTACGGCGGCCATGGTTTCCAGCGTGGGCGTATCGCCGCAGCAGGCCATAACCAGATCCGGCTCTTCGCCGCAGTCGTTGCTTGCCCACTCCCAGATGCCGATACCCTGGGTACAGTGCTTCACGGCCTGGTCCATGGACAGCCACTGACAGCTCGGATGTTTGGAAGCGACAATGGCGTTTACATAGTTTTTGCTCCGGATGCAGTGGTCAAAGCAGGATAAGAGGCAGTTGGTGTCCGGCGGAAGGTACATGCGGACAACGTCTGCTTTTTTATTGGCAATATGATCCAGGAAGCCGGGATCCTGATGAGTAAAGCCGTTGTGATCCTGCTGCCAAACGTTGGAGGTCAGGATGAAGTTCAGGGAGGCGATGGGCTGCCGCCAGGAAAGCTGGTTGCACACCTTCAGCCATTTCGCGTGCTGGGCGGCCATGGAGTCTACGATACGGATGAAGGCCTCGTAACTGGCAAAGAAGCCGTGGCGTCCGGTAAGCAGATAGCCTTCCAGCCATCCCTCGCACATATGCTCGCTGAGCATGCTGTCCATAATCCGGCCGTCCCTTGCCAGACAGTCATCGGAATCCAGAAGGTCGGCGTTCCAGTCACGGTTCTGGGCTTCAAACACCTTGTACAGACGGTTGGACATGCTCTCGTCCGGGCCGAAGATCCGGAAGTTTCTGTTTTCTTCATTTAAGCGGAAAATATCCCGGATATATCCGCCAAGCTCGATCATATCCTGCGCTTTGGTCTTTCCGGGGTCAACGGAAATGCCGTAGTCCCGGAAATCCGGCAGACGCAGATCTTTCAGAAGCAGTCCGCCGTTGGCATGGGGATTCGCTCCCAGACGGGCGTTTCCTTTGGGGGCCAGTTCCTGTAATTCGGGAATCAGGCGGCCGTTTTCATCAAACAGCTCTTCCGGATGATAGCTTTTCAGCCATTCTTCCAGCTGATTGAGATGTTCCGGGGATTCCATGGAAAGGGGAACCTGGTGAGCCCGGAAGGAACCTTCGATCTGCTGGCCGTCCACAACCTTGGGACCGGTCCATCCCTTGGGGGTGCGCAGAACGATCATGGGCCAGATGGGGCGTTCCGGATCATTTTCCGTCCGCGCATGCTGCTGGATGGCCTTGATTTCCTCGATTACGGCATCCATGGCTTCCGCCATTTTCCGGTGCATGGTCATGGGATCGTCCCCTTCCACAAAGTAGGGCTTCCAGCCGCAGCCTTTGAAGAAGGCTTCCATCTCCTCATGGGAAATACGGGAGAAAATGGTGGGGTTGCTGATCTTGTAGCCGTTCAGATGCAGAATGGGAAGAACCGCGCCGTCGGTAATGGGATTCAAAAATTTATTGGACTGCCAGGAGGTGGCCAGAGGGCCGGTCTCCGCTTCGCCGTCGCCTACCACTACGGTGGCGATCAGGTCGGGATTGTCAAACACAGCGCCGAAGGCATGGGCAATGGAGTACCCAAGCTCGCCGCCTTCATTGATGGAACCCGGAGTTTCCGGCGCGCAGTGGCTGGGAACGCCGCAGGGGAAGGAGAACTGCTTGAACAGCTTCTGCATTCCCTCTTCGTCCTGGCTGATATTCGGGTACACTTCGCTGTAGCTGCCGTCCAGGTAGGTGTTGGCGATCAGGAAGTTTCCGCCGTGTCCCGGTCCGGAGAGGAGGATCATATCCAGGTCGTAGCGCTTAATGGCGCGGTTGCAGTGAACGTACACAAAGTTCTGTCCCGGAACCGTTCCCCAGTGGCCCACGATTTTTTTCTTGATCTGATCCATGGAAAGGGGCTTTTTTAACAGGGGATTGTCCAGGAGATATAACTGGCCCGCGGACAGATAGTTCGTGGCCCGCCAGTAGGCGTCCATTTTATCCAGCATTTCCTGGCATAAAGGCTGCTTCTCAAGGCATGTTGTCTCTTGCATGGCTATCCTTCTTTCTTTAAGATATTGTAACGATCGTGTTTCATGGTCAAAGCATCGTTAATTCTTTAACTATTCCTATTGTAACAGGAAGAAAGCTTCTGGTAAAATAACATTCTTCTATTACATTCATAATATTTTGATATGGATAGATGGTTCAAGGAGAACCAAGAGACAGGAAAAGCGCGCCGGTCAGGATCGGAGAAGAAATTGCTGGAAGGTTTTGGCGGCGATGCTCTGAGGATATTCTCTGTCGTAAACCAGAAAAATGTTCCGCTCCGGCAGCTTCTCCGCGATGGGGATTTCAAACACGGCTTCTCTGCGCAGGTCTTCCGACGCGAACTCCGTGGGAACAAAGCCGATGCCCAGGTTGTGGCGGATGGCGGGAAGAATCATATCCGTGGTGGCCAGCTCAATATTCGGGTCGAAGGACAGCCCCTGGCTGGCGAAATACCGGTTCAGGAAATCCCGGGTAATGGAGCCGGAGGTCAGACTGATCCAGGGAAGATCTTTTAATTCCTCCAGGGTGATTTCCCGGCCCTTCAGGTATTGAAATTTGCTTCCGCCGATGAGAATGTCATGGTAGCTTCGCAGCGGCTTGATTTTCAGGGGGCCTTCCCCCTGAAGAGGGGCGGAGGAGACCACAGCCATATCGATTTTTCCGGCTTTCAGCGCCTGGATCGAATCGATTGTGCTGTTGTTTAACAATTTAAAATGGACGTTGGGATACTGCCGGTTGAATTCCTCCACTGCCTGGAAAACGCAGCAGTGAAGGGCGGTTTCCGTGGCGCTGATGCAGATGGTGCCGTTGTCTAAGCTGATCATCCCTGCCAGCTCATTCTCGCCTTTAAAGATCTGAGCGCAGGCCGCGGCGATATATTCGTAAAAGGTCCGCCCTTCCGGCGTCAGTTCTACGCCGCGCTTGCTGCGGATGAACAGGCGGCAGCCCAGCTCATTTTCCAGGTTGTGAATGGTCCGGGTGACGGCGGGCTGGCTGGTCATCAGCACGCTGGCGGCACGGGTCAGGCTTCCGTATTTGGAGACGTAGTAAAATACCTTGTAATACTCGAAATTCAGGTTCATGTCAGGTCCTTTCTGGTCATTCTTTGACGAAAGCGCAGAGGCGCCTCGCCGTATACTCTGCGGAAGATCCGGCAGAAGGCAGGGGAATCCGGGAAACCGCATGAATAGGCAATATCGGTAACATCCCTTCGGGTATCGGCCAGAAGGCGGCAGGCCTCCTTTAGCCGGAGATCCTGAAGATACTGCTGTACGCTTTTTCCGCTGCAGGCCAAAAAGATTTTATAAAGGTAGGAGCGGCTTACGCCGATCTGGCGGGCAAGCTGCTGTATCCGCACCGGATAGCTGAAATTGTCCTGGAGATAGGAAACAGCCTGGCGGAAATATTGCTGCTGGCGGGAGTGAGCGATTTCCCGTTCCGGCCGGCAAGGGGAGAGACAGGAAAAAAGCAGATAAAAATTTCCTGTCAGTTCCAGGACGTTTTTTGTTTCGTCCCGAAAGCACTGCTGAAACTGGTCTGTCAGCGTAAGAAGACGTATTCTGGCGTTTTCATCCGGTGAACGATAGACCGGATTTCCGGACAGAAGGCCGCAGCAGTTAAGAAGCGCTTCAGCCAGGGACCCGTCAAAGGCAATCCAGGTGTAAGCCCAGGGATCCTGGCGGTCAGCCATGTACTTTGTGGTTTCGCCGGGAAGGATGAGAAAGGCATCGCCGCGGGATAGATGGTATACCTGATCGGAACGCTGGTAAATTCCTTTTCCTTGCCGGATAAAATGAATCAGATAGTGGGGACGGACTGCCGGGCCGAAGGCATGTCCCGGAGTACAGGATTCGCTGCCGCAGTAGTACATTCGGAGGGAATTTTCTGATTCGGGAAAGAAAGGAGGGCGATAGGTTTCCATAGTTTTTGACCTCCATACTCCTGTTTCCGTACGGGGCGGAAGGAAACAAAAATACAATTTTACGCAACAAAAAATAAAGCAAAAAGCAGTATTTCTTTTATAATCAGATGTATCAGAACCATTCTAATGGAATCAAAAGATAAATGCAAGAGGAGGAGCGGAAAATGGTGAAGATTGCTTTTTTAGGAGCGGGGAGCACCGTGTTTGCCAGGAATGTGCTGGGAGACTGTATGTGTACCCCTGCGCTCAGGGATGGGGAAATCGCGCTTTATGATATTGATCCCAAACGTTTGGAGGAGTCGGAGATCATTCTGCGGGCCATGAATGAGAACATCAACGAGGGCCGGGCCAGGATTCGCGCTTATCTGGGCCCGGAAAACCGGAAGGCCGCGTTAAAGGATGCGGATTTTGCGGTGAACGCCATTCAAGTGGGAGGATATGAGCCCTGCACGGTGACGGACTTCGAGATCCCAAAGAAATACGGGTTAAGGCAGACCATTGGGGATACTCTGGGAATCGGCGGTATTATGCGGGGGCTCCGCACGATTCCGGTGATGGAAGACTTTGCCAGGGACATGGAGGAGGTATGCCCCAATACCTTGTTTTTGAATTATACAAATCCAATGGCGATTCTCAGCGGGTACATGCAGCGCTATACCAGAATCCGTACCGTAGGTCTCTGCCACAGCGTTCAGGTCTGCATGGAAGGGCTGTTAAAGGGACTGGGTATGGAAGATAAGCTGGAGGGCGCCAGCGATCTGATCGCGGGAATTAATCACATGGCCTGGCTTCTTAAAATACAGGATAAAGAAGGCAATGATCTGTACCCGGAGATCCGGAAAAGGGCTCTGGAAAAGAACGCCGGAACAAAGCATGGAGACATGATCCGCTATGAATATATCCGGAATCTGGGCTATTACTGCACAGAGTCCAGTGAGCACAATGCGGAGTATAACCCTTTTTATATCAAGAACCGTTATCCGGAGCTCATCGACCGGTACAACATTCCTCTGGATGAGTATCCCAGACGCTGTGTGAGCCAGATCAAGGGCTGGGAAGAGGAGAAGAGAAACATACTGAATGAGGGCAAGGTGACGCACCAGCGTTCCAGGGAGTACGCGTCCTATATTATGGAGGCGGTGGTCATGAACCGGCCCTACCAGATCGGCGGAAATGTCCTGAATACCGGACTGATTGAAAATCTGCCCTCGGATGCCTGTGTGGAGGTTCCGTGCCTGGTAGACGCCTGGGGCGTTCATCCCTGCCATGTGGGGCGGCTTCCGGTTCAGCTGGCGGCCATGAACCAGACGAATATCAATGTGCAGCTTCTCACCATTGAAGCGGCAAGGACCAGGGATAAAAATTATATTTACCAGGCCGCTATGCTGGATCCCCATACCTCGGCGGAACTCAGCATAGAGGATATCCGCCGCATGTGCGATGAGCTGATTGAGGCGCATGGGGAGTATATGGCAATGTACCGTTAAGAATGCGAAAAAAGCGCTGTTTCCGCGTCTGACAGTGGTTATTCGCTTGCACAGCAGGGCTGAACGGCTGCTGTAATAGGAACCCGTTGGTAACTACAGCACAATAAAGTGCTTACTTTACGGGGACTATTTGTCTGATTATAATATCGTCAGGAGCTAAGGAAAACGGCCGTTCTAAAGTTGTAACGGTTCAGCCCTGCTGAACCGTTACATGCAAAATCCATTTCAAATCGCCTGCGGCGATACGGAAACAGCCGCGGAGCTGTTGGATGAAAATTATATCCAGCATAATCTGGCTTATGGAACCGGTGAGGAAGCCTTCATCGGTTCGGTAGAATACCTGGCTTCAGCAGAAGCGGAGACTACAGTGGACAATGTCCGCGCATTTGAGGACGGCGATTATGTATTTCTTCAGACCGTTTATAACTTTGCAGGAGCCGGAGAACAGGTAGCTTTTGACATCTTCCGCTTTGACGAGGACGGGGAGATCGCAGAGCATTGGGATAACCTTGCGGTGCTGGCTGAAGAAGCAAATCCCTCCGGGCATACACAGATTGACGGGACGACGGAGATCACGGATCTGGATAAGACAGAGGAAAACCGTGAACTGGTCGAGAATTTTCTGTATGATGTGATGCAGGGCAACAACCCGGACAAGACGGCGGATTATTTCGATGGCGATACCTATATTCAGCACAATACCGCGATTGCCGACGGCGTTTCCGGTTTGAATGACGCCCTCGCCGCGTTGGCTGAGCAGGGGATCCAGATGATTTATGACGAAACCCATATGGTTCTTGCGCAGGGCAACTTTGTGCTGGCTGTCAGCGAAGGAACCTATGGCGGGGAACACACCAGCTACTATGACCTGTGGCGTGTAGAAGACGGCAAAATCGCAGAGCACTGGGACGTAATGGAAACCATTGCGGATGAGTCTGAATGGCAGAACCAGAACGGAAAGTGAAGTCCAGATGCTCCGTCAGTTTTGGCAATAAGCTGCTCCTGTTCCGCGGCGGAAAACTCCATGACAAAGTAACGTGGCACATTGTTCTTTAATATCACAACTGCGCCGTTCTCATCTACGAGATGAGCAGCCGTGGAGAAGTGCTGGTTCGCTTCTGTTATTTAAGACTCCTTTCGCTTTTTCCATTTCGTAATAAAGTTCCACCATTCCTGCCATTCTTCTTCATTCACAATCGTATCAAATACAGGCTCAAGGAAAGTCTGTATTTCCGCAATCACAACAGAAAACTCTAGCGTATTGTTTTTGATGTTCTTCAAAAAATATTTCCAACGCTTTTTCATATCCTCATCTTCAGCGAGTGCAACAATACGCTTAAAACTATCTTGTTCGTAGGGAGTACCACGTTGCCGCAGTGTCCCAAAGATAGCAGCTTGTAATTTCGCTCCATCAAAATCGAAGGTCCTTGAAAGATAATAAATATCGTAAAAATCTTTCATTCTGCCAGTCAATTCAAAGCGCTGTAGAATGGCGTCAAATTTTTCAGCTATGGTACTTTCTCTGCGGAGAAATCTCCTCAAAGCCTTTTGCAGTCATCTCGATATAATCGTTTCCTGTAGGTATACCAATGATTTTAAAAATCAGATCCTTAACATTATCTATTGAATTCGAGTATCCACGGAGCAAAAAATCGACATCAATTGTAGCGCGGCTTTCAAAATTTGTAAGAGTATAAATAAACAATCCGCCTTTTAAGATAAGAAAATCGTAAACGGTAGATAGTGCGTACCTCGAAAAAGCAGACCATGTATGGGATAATAGATTCAAATTCTATTATTGGGTATCAAAAGTTTAGTGCTTAACTTTTGATACCTG
>DVIQ01000001.1 GCA_018711185.1 Candidatus Limivivens intestinipullorum
TCTTGCGATGTATGTCTCTATTATAAGGATTTGGAATATGATTTCCTGTCCCGGAACAGTGATTTCCGTTTATCCGGAATAGAGATTTCCTATCGCCGGACTGGTGATGGAAAATGCACCGGAATACTCAAAGAGATCATGGCCCTTTCCGCACCCAAAGAGGTGGGAGGGCGGAGATACACCGGGTTTAACCTTTTGTCAGAGGAGACCATAAAAACGCTAAAAGTAATTTCAAGCGGGGAGTTTCTGCTGAACGGGTTTAATAACCGTTGTATCCGCCAGCGGCTTTATGAGGACAGCAGTAGCCCGAAAGTAATCGGAAAGACGACGCGGCTGCTGGCAAAGCTGAAGGCCCATGGGATCATTAAGAAAGTACCTCGAAAAAACCGATACTATTTAACATCCCGAGGAAGAGAGGTTACAAACACCCTGCTGCTGTTTCTTGGAAAAGAATTACTAAACGCGTCTTAAACGATACTTTACAAGTTTATATCTGTCCAAAACAAACGGTATTCTAGGATACCTTGGATTTTTATACCCTGTTTTATCCTATTCTTGTTATTTTTTACAGAAGTTTACAGGTAGTAGCATATAGTACAGAAGCAGCACCAGCCGGTATTTTTCCTCTATGCCGTTTAATACCTCCCGCCATTCCGCTTCCTGGTACCCCTTCTCAACATAAGGGATCTCCAGGAAGCGCTCCTTCTCCTCGGAAGTACCGGGGTCCGCGATGCCGCGTTTTTTCTGCAGAATGGCATTGCAGTTATTAATCAGAATGCGAATCATCCAGGTTTTAAAGTACCGGTCCTGTTTCAGCTGATAGAGCTTCTCCCAGCAGGCCAGAATCGTATCCGACACAGCGTCCGCGGCGTCCTCGTCGTTTCGAAGAATCGCCCAGGCCGTCTTATACATATCCTGCATATGCGCCTGCATCAGCCGGGTAAAAGCCTCGCCGTCTCCTTTCCTGGCCTTCTTTATCATACCCTCCATCTTTTTCCTCCAAGCGTTACGCGCATAACCCAGAAGCCCCTCTTACCGGCTTCTGTTTATTAGATGGAAAAATTCCCAAAAATGCTTCAGAAATTGCAAAAAAATGTCCGGCCCCTTCCGGAGCCGGCGAACGGATTCTAAAGAGAGCGGAGAAAGCTTAACGAAATTCCCCTTTCTCCCGCACCAATGCATACATTTTCATATCCTGAACCTTACCATTTTTCACCGCGTTGCTTTTAAGCGTCCCCTCAAAGTGAAAGCCGTTTTTCTCCAGGACGCGGCAGGAGGCCGTATTATAGGCGAAGGGCTCCGCGTAGATCCGCAGAATATCCGTTTTTTCAAACACATATCTGCAGATCTGTTCCACTGCTGCCGTAGCAATGCCTTTTCCCCAGAAGGCTTCTCCCAGGTAATAGCCAAGCTCCGCCGTCCGGCTGTGGACGTTGCCCCCGCGGGTGACGCTGATACTTCCCGCCACTGTATCCTTCACGGTAATAGCAAAGGCGGTCAAGGTTTCCGGATCCGCCGTCAGGATCTCCCCCAGAAACGCCCTAGCGTCCGCTTCACTATAAGGGAATGGAATCCCGTCCCGAAGGTTGTCCTGAACCTTTCTATTATTGATGACAGCCGCAAGAGAAGGTGCGTCCTCCATACGCCACGGACGCAGTGCGCACAGAGAAGCCGCATCCTCCTGCTCTGCCCGCCGTTGTTTGAACGTTTCCGCACTCATTTCGCCGTCCGCCCACCCGGCAGGCAGCGGCGTTCCGTTCAGCACGGCCTGATCCAGCCGGTCCCCATCGTACACGCATTTCAGGGAAAAGAACGGGCCGTTTTCCGCCAGCAGCTTAAAAAAGATCCGGTCCCCTTCCCAGAGGTTCAGCCGGTCCAGCTCCCCCTTTGGCGCCCATTCCAGGGTGCCCTCCGGGCACTCGCCGATCTCTCCCTCCCAGCCGTCGGCGGTGTACAGGAACATGCATTCGCTGTCCCAAGGAGGGCACACGAAGGTAATCACGCCCCGAAGCCGGAAGGAAGTCAGGGTAAGGCCCGTCTCCTCCCGGGCCTCCCGCCGCAGACATTCCTCCGGACTCTCATCCTTCTCAAACTTGCCGCCGATACCGATCCACTTGTCCTTATTTACATCCTTCTTTTTCTTTACCCGGTGCAGCATCAGGTAAGAATCTTCTTTTTCAAGGTAACACAATGTGGTAAGAATCATCTTTTTGTCTCCTTCTGTCAATCTTCGCTTAAACAACTGCCTCAATCAGTATTTTATCGCCAAGCGTAATTTCTTTTCTTCCCGACTTTTTATTTTGTACAAAACCGTTTCAAAAATTCTGTTGGAAATCACAACCGTATCATTTTCACTTTTTATAAATCCAAACATTGCCGCGTCTTTAATCGAATCATTGGTGGCCGTAGCCTCATAAAATCCTGCGGTTGTCCACGCGCTGCTCTTGTCCGGGAAAGCGGCGCTGCCTGGAAGTTCCTCATCCAGGATCTTGCATATTCCTGAAACAAGATACGGATAACCCGATGTATACCGATAGATCAACTCAAACATTTCCGGAACATTCATTCCGGTCTGGTAATCTGCCTCATAGCTCATGAGCATCCCTGCAATCTCGTCGGCAGAAAAACTCATATCTACCTTGCCGTTCCCTCCATAAAAGCCTGAAGCCGTTCCCGGACTTTCTCCGGAAGCTCTTTTACAAAATACAGTAGTTCTTCTGAAAAAGCGGCGACAAAAAGCGGCTCGCTTTCAAAGGACAGCGCGCTTATCCTTTGAAAATCCAGTCCCATCACTGTATAATCGTTTTTCAAATAGTCCGTCAGAGCCTGCTGAGTCGTCGTTTTCCCATATTGTCTTGCTTTATAATACTCTCCCTTGTCAATCATTGCCCGTATCGCCCGCAGTCTGGACGCAAGGCTGACCACATAATGCCTGCTCGGACTGCAGGCTCCGTTAATGTTAAACGTCTTCGCCATCTGTCGCCACATCCTTTCCTGAACCATTACCTGCAAAATCCATTTGAAGAAATACAAAAAAAGAATAGCCCTGGCCAGCGGTTTATGGTATTCTTATAGTAGATCTGCATACCGTCTGAACGCGGCATGCTTTCCTAGCTATACTATAACGAAAAAGGGAGGATTTTGCAATGTCTAAAGAAGATTACAGCGCCGCCAGGAAAATCGGCCAGCGGCAGTATCACTCCGCCCTTCTGTCCGGGAAATACCCCTATCTTCCCTCTCTGGACGAGATTTTGTCCTACACGGACATCTCCGGAGAGATGTATCTGGGGCTCATCGATATTCCCCTGGACATGATCGCCGGAACCAAAACCGCCGGAAGGCAGAACTCCTTTTCCAACGGTTTTATGCCTCTGCTCAGCGAGCGCTCCGAGTTTGCCTCCAAATGGACCGCTCTTTACGAATCGCAGATGGAGGTAGGCATCCGGGATCCCATCACTGCCTATGAGTTTATGAATAAATTTTATGTGCAGGAGGGAAACAAGCGCGTCAGCGTTATGAAGGCGGTGGGTGCGGCCAGCATTCCGGGCCTGGTTACCCGGGTCATCCCCCAGAGAACCAACGACATCCAGAATAAAATCTACTATGAATTTATGGATTTCTATGAAGTGGCGCCCATCAATGAGATCCTCTTCTCCCAAGAGGGTAGCTATGCCGAGCTTCTGGAAGCCATGGGAAAAACAAAAAAAACGCGGCTGCCCGATGACGAGGTAAAAAATCTCCGCTTTATCTTCAGCCAGTTTTCCGAAGTCTTTCGCTCAAAGGCAGGGGATAAGCTTTCGATTACCGCCGGCGACGCGTTCCTTTTGTATGTGAAGTTTTTCGGCTACCAGGCCACCCTGTCCCACACGCCTGCGGAAATGAAGGAGAATATTTCCAAGCTCTGGGAGGAGTATGAGCTTTTGAGCTCCAAAGCCGGAGCGGAGCTGGTGGAAGATCCCGAGGACGTGCCCCAGAAAAATTTCCTGGGACGGCTGATTCCCGGCATCGTGCCGCAGAAGCAGAAAATTGCCTTTATTCACGAGAAAAACCCGGAAAACTCAAGCTGGACCTATAGTCATGAGCTTGGACGCATGCATCTGGAGCAGACCTACCCGGATCAGGTACAGACTTTCCACTGGGATAATGTCATTCCCGATGTAAACGGCCTACAAGCCATCGACGAAGCCGTCGCCAAGGGCTGCACCCTGATTTTCACCACGACCCCCCGGCTCATCGAGGCCAGTCTCAAGGCTGCCGTGAAATACCCGGACATTAAAATCCTGAACTGCTCCGTAAACAACTCCTACTATTCCATCCGCACCTATTACGGACGGATGTACGAGGCAAAGTTCCTGGTAGGCGTCCTGGCCGCCGCCATGTCTCCCACCGATCACATAGGCTACATCGGAGACTATCCCATCTGCGGCTCTATCGCCAATGTCAACGCCTTTGCCATCGGCGCCCAGATGATCAATCCCAAGGCGCAGATTCACCTGGAATGGTCCCGGACTTTGGATTGGGACAAGCGCCGTATGCGGGAAAATCCAGACATAAAAATCATCTCCGGACCGGAGATGATCACACCGGAAACCCCCACCAGAGAGTTTGGTCTCTACGGCATTAAGGACGATAAGACTTTTAATATCGCCACTCCAATCTGGCACTGGGGAAAATACTACGAGAAAATCATCAACAACATCCTCTCCGGCTCCTGGAAGCGCAGCAAGCTTGCCCTGAATTATTGGTGGGGCATGTCCGCCAATGTCATCGACGTCATCTGCTCACAAAATCTTCCGGCCAGCACCGCCCGGCTTGTGGAATTTTTCAAAGAAGCGCTGTGCAAATATGAGTTTCATCCCTTTGCCGGCATTCTCCGCTCTCAGAACGGAGTAATCCTGGACAACAAGGACGCGCATCTGACCCCGGAGGACGTGGTCTCCATGGACTGGCTTGCCGAAAACATTGTCGGAACCATTCCCGACCTTAGCGAGCTGACGGAGGAAGCCAAGGCTGTTGTACGGCTTCAGGGCATTAATCAGCAAAAAGCGGAAGCAATCGGAGGAGACAAATGAATATTCTTGTAATTGCCGACGAAGAATCCAAATCCTTATGGGATTTTTATGATGAGACAAAATTGGAGGGCGTTGACCTGATCCTCTCTGCCGGAGATCTCTCCCCTTCCTATCTGTCCTTTCTCGTTACCATGGGAAAGGCTCCTGTTCTTTATGTGCATGGCAATCATGACGACAAATACGAGCGGCACCCGCCGGAGGGCTGCACCTGCATAGAGGATCAGATCTATGTGTACAACGGCATCCGGATTCTGGGGCTGGGCGGTTCCATGCGCTATAAACCGGGCGTCCATCAGTATACGGAAAAGGAAATGCAGTGGCGCATCCGCAAGCTCTATTTCCAGCTTCTGCGCCACCGGGGCTTTGACATTCTTCTGACTCACTCGCCGGCTCTTGATTTAAACGACGGAGAGGATCTGCCCCACAAGGGTTTTGCCTGCTTCCGTACTCTGATGGATAAGTACAAGCCCCGCTACTTCATCCACGGCCATGTGCACGCCACTTACGGCAGACAGCACAAACGCCTGGATCTCTATGGAGAGACCCAGGTCATCAATGCCTACGAAAAATTTCTGTTCGATTATGAAAGGCCGAAATTTCTCCGGAATCCAGACGAATTGTCTGCCCGGTAAAAGGCTGACGAAACGTAAGGCGCCAGGCAAGGAGGGCCGCCCTGGGCGGCTCCTTAGCCGGGCCTGCGTACCGGGGATTATACAGCGGATCCCCCAGAAGAGGGTGTCCCGCCCACGCCATATGCACCCGGATCTGATGGGTTCTGCCGGTAAAGAGCTTTGCTTCCACAAGGCTTGCCTCCTCGCGAACCTCTATGGTACGGTACGCCGTTTTTGCCGGCATTCCTTTGGCATCCGCCGCCATCCGGATCGGCGCGTTTCCAATCTTTTTTATGGGGACCTCTAAAATGCCCTCCAAAGGCTCCATTTTCCCCTCTACCCAGGCCAGATACGTTTTCCGAAAGACCCCTTCCCTGCGCTGTTCAAACAGTCTGGCCGCGGCGGCCCGGCTTTTGGCGAACACCACCAGACCGGCAGTGTCGATGTCGAGTCTTCCCACCGGGCGGACTGCCGATTCCTCCCCCGCGTCCCGGTAATGGGCTGCTACCAGGTTTGCCAGGGAATCCCTCTCATGTACGCCGCAGGGATGCACCGGCATTCCCGCCGGCTTGTCCGCCACCAGCACGTCTCCGTCCTCATAGGCCACCGCAAGCGTACCCTCAGTCTCTTCCAGCCGGCAGTACGTATCCTTCTCCCTTAAACAAACCGACAGAACCTGCCCTGCCCGCAGAACCGTGTCCACACGAATGCGGACGCCATCCGCCAGAATCCCGTTTTCCTGAAACTTCAGACGGCTGATCTCCCTTCTGGAAAGGCCGAAGGCAGATTTCAAAAGGCTGCCCGCCCTGCTTCCGTCTTCCCCCGCCTCCACGGTCCGCGTCAAAATCTTTTCCATATCCGCATCCTCCTGCTCGCAAGCGTTCCGCCCTGCCCTGGCCTGCTCATCGTTACGGTTCCGCCCTGCCCCGGCCTGCTCATCGTTACGGTTCAGCCTTGCCGAACCGTACCTGCAAAACTTCATCTGCAATCGTCCTCGGCGATGGGAGCTTCGCACTCCGGAATCACGTTTTCACGGTCTGCGCAACATGTGCGCAGACCTGGGCCAAACGGTAACTACTCATTGTCAAATTCCAGATAAGCGCCCTTCATGGGGCTGGCCGCGTGTTCGCCAAACAGCCTGAGCACGCCCTTTTGATACTTTCTTTTTCTTGGCTTCCAGTTCTTTTTCCGTTCTTCCAGAGCGCGCTCCACCTCCCGGGGCGTCCTTCTCTCTCCCCGGATGCCGACGATATTTAAGCTGCGCCCCGCCACATCCAGCTCAATTAAGTCGCCCTCTTCCACCAGGGCGATGGGGCCTCCGTCAAAGGCCTCCGGGCTGCAGTGGCCGATCACCGGGCCTGTGGACGCGCCGGAAAAACGGCCGTCGGTAATCAGGGCGATGCTGTGTCCCAGCTCCTTGTCGCTGCTGATGGCCTCGGAAGTATAAAACATTTCCGGCATTCCGCTGCCCTTGGGGCCCTCGTACCGGATAAACACCGCGTCGCCCTTCTGCACCTTATGCTTCAAAACCGCGTCCAGGCATTCCTCCTCGCTGTCAAAGGGGCGCGCCCGCAAAACCGCGTAAAACATGTCCTTCGGACAGGCGGTATGCTTGATCACCGCCCCGTCCGGGGCCAGATTGCCACGAAGCACGGCGATGCTTCCCCCGGTTCCCAAAGGCCGGTCCCAGGGGCGAATAATATCCTCTTTTTTCAGTCCGCAGCCGTATCGCTCGTTGAAGCCCGCAAGCTGCGCGGCGCACCGCTCATAGAAGCCGTTTTCCTTCAGCTCCTCCAGATTCTCTCCCAGGGTTTTCCCGGTTACCGTCAAGACATCCAGATGCAGCTGCCCCTTGATCTCCTCCATGATGGCGGGTACGCCGCCGGCATAGTAAAAGACCTCCGCCGGCCACCGTCCGGACGGACGGATGTCCAGAAGATACCGGGCGTTCCGGTGCAGACGGTCAAAGGTGTCTCCCGTGATCTCAATTCCAAGTTCATGGGCAATGGCCGGCAGATGCAGCAGGCAATTTGTGCTGCCGGAAACCGCCGCGTGAACGAGAATCGCGTTCTCGAAGCTCTCCCGCGTCACCAGGACGGACGGCCGCATACGCGGGTCTTTGGCCATTTCCACCGCCCGCCGTCCGGCCTGCCTGGCGTACGCTTTTAAATCCGGGCTTTCGGCCGGCATCAGCGCGCTGCCCGGCAGCGCCAGTCCCAGGGCCTCCGCCATAATCTGCATAGTGGACGCCGTGCCGATAAAAGAGCAGGCTCCGCAGCCGGGACAGGCGTTCTGCTTTGCCCACTCCAGCCGTTCCCTGCCGATCTCGCCTCTCTGGAATCTGGCGCTGTACATGCCAAGCTGTTCCAGGGTAAGCATTTCCGGCCCCGCGTTCATGGTTCCTCCCGGCACCACCACCGCCGGAATATCCACCCGCGCCAGGCCCATGAGATTCCCCGGAAGGCCCTTGTCGCAGGACGCCAGATAAACCCCCGCGTCAAAGGGCGTGGCTCCCCCGTGAATCTCAATCATGCCGGCGATCATTTCCCGGCTGGCAAGGCTGTAGTTTATGCCGTCCGTTCCCTGGCTTTCCCCGTCGCAGATGTCCGTGCAGTAATAGCGGGCTCCGTACCCTCCGGCCTCCCGGATGCCCTCCCGCACCTCCTCCGCCAGAGCGCCCAGATGCACGCTCCCCGGATGACTGTCCCCAAAGGTACTCTCAATCAGAATCTGCGGTTTTTCCAAATCCTCCGGCTTCCAGCCGGTCCCAAGCCGCAGCGGATCCTGCTCCGGCGCCAGGCGCCGCATTTTCTGGCTTATCAACTCCATGTCACTCTTCCTTTCCACCGCATTTGCGCTCCTGCGTCACTTTTCTTCTTTTTCTCCATGCACTGATTCCATTCTACCAGATGCGTATAAAGTTTTCCACCAAAAACATCGGACGGCCCGCTTCTCTTGTAATTGTGCATCCGGTTAACCGGCCTGGTATGCTTCCTTTTTATTAAAATTCCTATACCTCCGGACGGAACAAGGGCGGTCCGGATAAACCCGGCCGCCCTTGTTCCATCTCACTTTCTGCCCACTAGCATCCGTGACTCGCCAAGCATCATCATGGCCGCCCGGCGGCGTGAGCCAAATGCCTCTTTGGCAGTGTCAACAAGGCGTACTTCCTCATATCCCATATCCCGGAGTTTTTGGGC
>DVIQ01000002.1 GCA_018711185.1 Candidatus Limivivens intestinipullorum
GATGCCGCAAGCATACAGGAAGCAGCCAGCCTTCCTAAGAATAATCTTTAATTTTCAAAGGACATTCCTAACTGAGAGCATTGTCGCATAAACGGTAGAAAACTGCAAGGTACGCACTATCTACCGTTTACTAGATAACAATCAGAAACATACGACAATGGTAAGGATAGCTTTCTTGTTGGTTCAGTGCGCTTTTATACGCTTATAGTGGTTGGCTAAGTGTAAAACGATATCAACTAACTAGTTCTCTTGAATGCCGAATGTTCTTAGGCGGGAAAGAGGAGGGCTTGACTATATCATACATGAATAAGTCACAAATCCATTCGGCATCCACTCGGTCAGACTTGCTTTCTTTTTGAGGTGGAGCATATTTGGGATAGGAAAGAATCACAGATATATTTATAAGGAAAAAACAGTGGTCCATTACTTGACGGTAGATTCTATCCAGATTTTAAATTAGTGATATTTTATAAGCTAATTTCAAAGTTCCTTTAAAACTTTGTTTGTAGCGGTTCTATAATTTTAAATCGGTAATAAATCATGCTTTGTAGATATCAATTCTACAACTATCGGAACGGGAAATTTTGAAAATCAATAAAAACTTTCTATTTTTAGAATAATGTCTTTTTATCGTAATAAAATTATCAGGGACTGCCTTTCGGAAAAAATTGGAGCAGCTTAGGAAGAGATAAGTTTACGGGTTGCGGTATGTGCCATTCATTGAGGACTTAACGAATGACAGCAACATATATTTATGCGAGATCGCCGCTATATAGTCTCGCCATTTATTTCTACGTGCTCTGTAGTGTATCAGCTTTATTAAGATAATATCATGAGAAAGAATACAAAAAGCGAAGGCCCGAGAAAGTGATTCATAACCACAGAGGTGCCTTTTGCAGAAAGGCGGATTATAATTATGATAGAGGAACTTATTTATGAAGAAGACAGAGAACTTCTTAAACGAATTACCAGGCTAACCGAGCAAGGTAAAATCAAGTGGAATTTAGTTGAGTACGGCCCGCTATGCTTTATGAATGAGGATATAGTGGACGAGACATCTGCTTACCTTTGCCAGATGTTTACTCTGACCACAAAATTCAACGGTTTGCCTTATGAGTTGGAACTTTCAGAATATATTACCATACCGGATGGAAAAGGCAACATTGCCCTTACTTTGATACGAGATATCGAAGATGGATTTTTGAAAATTGACACAGCACTGTCCAGAGATTTTGAAATTTATGAGAATTGTACAGCCGAAAAGATTGCTTTCGCTTATGCAGAGGATCCTATTATGAAAATCACAGCATTTCTTGTGCCGAACATTATCGATTCTGACATAGTTATGGAAGCGGTTGAGTGGGCAGCTTTTATTTATGAAAAAGGGATATCGGAAGAATTATTGAATGATCCCCTTGTGCGGCTTGCGGAAAAGCTGTTCAATGAGTGGCGGCCGCTTGATTATCATAAAATTTTGTTTGACATTCCATATAGGAAAAGTCTGATGATGGCCGCTGGGATCTGTACCGGAGGCCGGTACTCGATGTAAATGTAAATAAAGATGGCGAAATTTATCAAAATGATCTTTTCTGTCATATATGATTAGGGTATATCGTTAGGAGGTACTACGCGAAGCATTAAAACGAGTGCAATTATTACAGGTTGTATATTTTGTCCTGCCTTTATTCCCGCAAGCAACGAGCCAAGCGGACATACTGCAAGTCTTTTTGGCGACTGCTGCGAAGGGCGCTATGTGCCAGCGGCACATGTTTATCGCCGACCGAAGCGGAGTGCAGACCAAATACCCGCAGTTCTGCTGCGTTGCAAGTTTGCTGTCTCGTAGCTCGCTGCGGGGTTTTTGACTTATCCCGTATTGTTGTATTCGATATTCTAACTTTGAGTAATATATTTCTTACAATCCGATTATGGTTATAGAAATTCTGCCGTTCGAAATCCGTGCTAATCTGTATAAAATTCCATACTATAAAAAAGAACCGGAATCTCTTAAAGACGATGCCAGGGAACGAAAGTTCCCTGGCGTTTTTGTTTGTCGAATTTTGAAAAGTTTTGACAATTTGCGGAGCCGGGGACCACCAGGTATCAGTAGAAGCTGATGAGAGGTCTGGAAGAGGTTGGAGAAAAATTTTTTGATAATTTTTCCCCTTTTTCGATTTTTTATCGGTTTTCTTCCTGTCCTCGCTGTGAAAGGGAGGATCAGGTGCCTTTTATTACGGCTTTAGGCAGAAGGGAGGTGATTCCCTTTGAAACTGAACCGTGAGGAGAAAGAAATTGTACGGAGAAAATTTTGTACTTATTGCATTAAGATTTTGCAGGGCGAGGCGCTGAACTATCTTGATGAATTGAAGCAAAAGAGAAAGCGGGAGGTGAACTTTTCTGAACTTTTGCTGAAAGATAAGGAAGATCTATACCATTATGATCATTATGATTTGGCAGAAAATTTTGCTGTGATGGGCCGGCAGGTTCCCGTTTATGATGAATGGATCAGTGAAGCTCTAAAGAAACTTCCGGCCAAAAAGCGAGAAATTATTCTCATGCTTTACTTTTTGGATATGACAGAACAAGAAATTGCGGACTGCATGAAATTGGTGCAGAGTACGGTACATTATCACAAAGATGATTCTTTGCGACGTTTGAAAAAAATGATGGAGTAAATATACATATGAAATCAAAGAAACACAGAGAACCTCCGGAATTTGAAACCATCCAGTCAGCTATCGCAGGAGACGCTGAGGCCATCAACCAAATACTTTCCTACTTTCAGCCATTTATTACAAGTAGATGTAAAAGAGGCTGTAAGGATGAGTTTGGAAGAGTTCATTATGTACCCGACGAATATATGAAGCGGCGGATGGAGACAAAGTTAATCACTAAAATAATGGATTTTGAAATTCGGCTTTAATCAAAAGGTGGGAATTTTCGCTTTCTATTTGTAACTGTAAGCGAAGTACCTCTATCAGGTAGGATAAAAGTCAGTCCATGCTATGCTGTGAACCTTGATAACTTAATAGTCTTCACCTCTACGGTCCCGGAATGGGGAGCGGCTATCCGGCTGTGTGATAAACAGCACCAGGAGCACGAATATGCGGGCGGCACCCGCATAACGCGATAATCTATCCGGGGATAATGAGACTTCCGTAATTCGCGGCCCGGCCATAAAGAAGGCGGGGAGATGAAATTTCTATGGACCTGTCAGCCGCAGGCGGAGTGTGAAGTTTTTAGGAATAAGCGAGGAGAATTATGGTAATAATTTATTGCAGAAGGAGGGATATTTTGGAAATGGGCGAAATAAATATTGCAGACCGATCTGTATTAAAGGATATCCGGGATGTCGTTATTGATACATCCAAACCCTGTATAGATCGTGTAAAAACCTACATTGAACAAATCGGAAATCCGTATTGTTATCTTGACAATGGCGTAGTCGTTCAGATCGGCTATGCCGATACTCCTGTCAGTCTGCAGGACCGACTTGTATCATATGCAAGCAGTATTGACAATGCAGTAGGAAATTTGTAACAATTTACCCAGGCCTGCGCATATACTGCGCAGACCGAGAACTTGATTCAGGAGTGCAAATTCAGGTAAATCTCGGAATCGTATTGACAACGGCTGTATTTTCAAGCATAATAGAAGTGGTCAATGAAAGCGGCCTGGTCAGCCGTTAGGGGAAACAGCATCAGAGACAAATTTCCTGCTATGAATTAGAAGGAGGTTTGTTTTTTTATGCCGATTTTTAAAGATTCCTATGTATCTTCGGATTCAGAACAGCAGTTTCTGGCAATCGCATATTATCGACTTTCAAAAGAAGCGGAAAAGAAGACCGCTGACAATGAAAGCGACAGCATCTCCAATCAGCGAAAACTGGTGCATGCTTTTTTAGAGCATAACCCAAATATCACGCTGGTTGGAGAAGAATATGACGACGGATATACCGGAACGAATTATGAACGCCCTGGATTTCGCGCAATTCTGGCCAGGGTTCACGCGGGAGAAGCCAACTGTGTGATTGTAAAAGATCTGTCAAGACTGGGCAGAGAATATATTGAAACTGGCAAGTATCTGGAAAAAATTTTTCCAGAGCTTGGAGTGCGTTTTATCGCCATAAACGATGATGTAGACAGTGAAAACAGCAGCAGCGGGGATGACCTCATTATTCCTATTAAAAATATTATGAATGAATCCTACTGCCGGGAACTGTCTAAGAAGCTGCGCCGTCAGTTTCGGATTCAGCGAGGAAACGGTGAGTTTCTTGGCGCTTTTGCAAGCTATGGATATATAAAGTCTCCGGAGGACAAGCATAAACTTGTGGTTGATGAGTATGCGGCAGAAATTGTAAAAAGTATTTTTTCTCTAAAAGTAAAGGGGATGAATCAACAGGCTATAGCCAATTTCTTGAATGAAAACGGTATATTGGCTCCTTCAGAGTATAAAAAATCCCAGGGATTTCGCTATAAAACTGGTTTTCAATCAAATTCCGCGGGAAAGTGGAGCGCAGTAACGATTCGGGGAATACTGACAAACCCGATCTATATCGGCACACTGGTGCAGGGAAAACGAGGGACACCAAATTATAAAATAAAAAAGGTACGGATCCGCAGACCGGAGGATTGGGTTGTTGTGGAAAAAAATCATGATGCGATTATTGATCCTCTGATATTTTCAACTGTGCAGAAAATGTTGAGTCGTGATACGCGTACCAGTCCATCCGAAGAGACGGTTTTTCCTCTTGCAGGAGTTCTTTTCTGCGGCGACTGTAAAGGTTCCATGTGCCGCAGAAGCGTCACACGAAGCGGTAAGAAGTTTTATTACTATGTATGTGGAACGAATAAACACGGACGAGGCTGCAGCAGTCATAACTTTGAACAGAAAAAACTGGAAACGATTGTACTGCATGCCATCAATAATCAGGTGCGCATTGTGGTGGAGATGGAGCAGGTGCTTCGGGAAATAAATCAAAAGGAGCTTTCCAGCGCAAGAATCAAGCGCCTTGATTTGTTAATTGCGCAAAAAGAAAAAGATATTGATGGGTATCAGGAATTTCGCATGAAGCTGTATGAGGCTCTGAAGGATGAACTGATCGATCGGAGCGAATATGAGAGAATGCGGCAAAAATACGCGCAGATGATAGAAGAAGCAGAGACTGGCTTAAAGCGTCTGCTCACAGAGCGGCAGATGACTTTGTCCAACGAATATAAGGACGATGGATGGATTGCGCAATTTTTGAAGTTTAATGGGCTTCAAGAGCTAACTCGGGAGGCGGTTGTTTCGCTGATTGACCGGGTCGAAGTCTATCAGGATAAACAGCTTCGGATTGTGTTTAACTATCGGGATGAGATTGCGCGCTATCAGGAATTAATTGAGCAGACAAAAAAGGAGGTTGGCTAGAATGGCTCGAAAAAGCAGGGTACATAGGGAGTGGGCGCAGAAAGCAGAATCCACTCCGCGTTACCTGGCCGGCTTATATAGCCGACTTTCTGATGAGGACGGCGATGACACGGAGCAAAACTCTATTGGAAATCAACAGAAAATCGGCCTGGCTTTTTTGGAAGAGCATAAGGAAATTCAGTTGGTGGACACCTATTCGGACAATGGCTATACCGGTATGAATTATAATCGGCCCGGTTATGGGAGAATGTTTGAGGATTTGCAGAAAGGACGTATTAACTGCGTCATTATAAAGGATATTTCTCGTCTAGGACGTCATTTTGTTCTTACAAGTGAGCTTGTGGAACGGATTTTTCCGGAAATGGGTATTCGGCTTATATCCATCAACGACGAATATGACAGTCTTGACAAGAACGCGGAGGCAAAAACGCTGACCCTTCCGCTGAGAATGGTAATGAATGATTACTATGTAAAGGATATCTCCCGAAAGATACGATCCAGTATTGCGGCAAAAATGCAGGAAGGTGAATTTTTGCCATCATCCGGAAGTATTCCCTATGGCTATTTGCGGGATCCGGAAAACAATACCTTTGCGGTTGATCCTGAAGCATCTGTCATTGTACAACGAATATTTAAAATGCGTGCATCCGGAATGAAATTCAACGCAATCGCAAAAAAACTGAATCAGGAAGAAATTCCATGCCCTGGCCGCCTGCGCTACTTGCGAGGTATGACAATAAATAAGAATTATGAATCCGCCATCTGGATTCGAGGAACGATTCGTAAAATTACGAATAATCCCACGTACATTGGAAATCGGATCCATGGAAAAGTGAAACGTGACAGGGTTGGAATGGAGAAAACCAGAAGAGCGCCGGAGGAATGGCAGGTCATCGAAAAGGCGCATCCACCGATTGTGACACAAGAATTGTATGCGGAGGTCCAGAAGGTAAATCAGGAAGAACTGGAGCTTCTCGGCAGTTATGAAAAGAGAGCGGATGCGGGGGTAGATTATCGGAAACTATTCCATGGAAAAGTCATTTGCGGCGATTGCAAAAGCGACATGGTTGCGGCAAAGAACTGTGCTCGTCCGAATGCGAAGACACCAAGCAGTATTTTTTATGACTGTAAAAAGTATCGGTATTCAAACCATACGAATTGCAGAAGTCATTATATCCGACAGGAGACACTGATGAAAGCGGTAACAGACTTACTGAATCAACAGATCAAACTGTGCGTTGATGTGGAAAGGATGGTGCAGAAAATACAGATTATGCCAGAAACTGTGACCAGTCAGAAGGCAGCAAGCAATAGCTGTGCATCCATACGCGTGAAGCGATGCAATTTGGAAGCAAGAATAGAACGCTTGCTGGTGGACTTGACAGAGCGGCTTATTACAAAAGACGAATACCTATACATGAAGGAACGCTATGAAAAGGAATTAGAGGAGCTGCTTGAAAAGGAGGCAGAAGCAGAGAAAAGTGCCAAGGAATTGAATGTAGTGGTAAATACTGTGGAAAAATGGATCGGCGTAATCAAGCAGTATCAGGAAATCCCAGTGATTGACCGAAAGCTGATCGACATTCTGATCGATCATATTGAGGTTTTTGAGGATCGGCATATCAAAATCATATTGAATTATGCAGATCCATACCGCCCGATGCTGGATTATCTGGAGAAAAGAGGGGTGATGCTGTATGCAGGATAAAAAGCTTGTTTACGCATATTATCGGCTTTCTAAGGAAGACGGGGATGTGGAAGACGGCACTTTGGAAGAAAGCTGCAGTATTGCGTCTCAGAAGGCGTGCGTGAATCGTTATCTTCAGGAGAATTTTCCAGAACCTATAGAGCTTGCGGAAATTTCGGACGATGGGTTTTCCGGTACAAATATGAACCGACCGGGCATAAGGCGACTGCTCAACCTGGTGAAAAGGAAAAAGGTTGACATAATCATTGTTCGAGACTTATCTCGCTTTGCCAGAAACTATTTGGACGCAGGACATTACCTTGAATTTGTGTTTCCGGCATATGATGTCCGTTTTATATCGATCAACGACCGCTTTGACAGCGGATTGCTTGGCGAATCCACGGGTGGCTTGGACCTGGCTATCCGTAATCTGATTAATGAAATGTACAGTAAAGACATTTCTCGTAAAATTAAAAGCGTTGTGGATATGAAAAAACAAAACGGCGAATATGTTTACGGAACCGCGCCATATGGCTATCGGAAAGGAGAACGGAAAAATACGATTGTTCCGGATGAAGAGGCTGCGCAGATTGTCCGTCAGATTTTCCTGTGGGCGGCCTCTGGCATTACGATTACGCAAATTGCGGGCTTGCTGAACGAACAGCATGTAACAACACCTTCCGAGTATCTGGCATCTATAAGAGGCAGATATTGGACACGAAAATTTTGGACATTTAATTCCGTTCGAAATATTTTGACGAAGCGTATTTATACCGGCGATACAGAGCCATTTAAATCCCATGTAATTCGGGTTGGAAGCAATCAGGTAAAATATATTCCGGTGGAATCACGTCAAGTGATTCCTTGCACGCATGAGGCGATCATCTCCCGCGAAATATATTTCCAGGCGCAGAAAACGATAAAATCCAATAAAAAAGAGAAAGGCCTATCTTTGCAGAATCCTTTGACTTCCCTGCTTGTTTGCGGATGCTGCGGGAATCGTCTGCAAAAGGGAAAAGAAAAAAATAAGGATTGGCGTTGTACGTCAGCGAGGTATCAAAGCGAATTGGAATGCAGGCAAATTCGTGTAAATGATCAAAAAATACAAGAGATTGTGCTGAGAGCAATTGTGACTCAGTGTCGGCTTTTGGATGCGAAAATTCAAAGAATGTCCAATTCCAATGCTGCTGGGAAAGATCAAAGGAAGCTATTGGAAAATGAGAACCGCCAATGTCATAAGAAACTGGAAATCTTGCAAGAAGAAAAGATGCGTCTGTACGAGTCATATGTTATGGGCAGTGTAGAAAAAGAGGAATATCTGACAAAGAAAAAAAATGTTATCTCTGAAGAAGAAGAGCTGAAGCTTCGCATGAAGCTGACGGAAAGAAAACGGACAGAATTGGACGAACAGGAGAGGGATTTTCAAAATCAGATCAACAGTATGAAACAGCTTCTGCCCTTCCCGGAACCGGAGGAGCTTACTCCAAAACTGGCCAGGGAATTGATTAAGCAGATTGTAGTAGCAGGCGATGGAAGTATACGAATCGAGTGGAATTTTCAGGATGACCTAGCCCGGATGATGGGATCCGGAGAATCAACGGACGAAAAGTGACAAATTTCTTTAAAAAAATTAAAAAAAGTTGTTGTCCTATATTGACAACAGCCATGAGCGGAAGCCCGATTCTCCAGAACGGGAAGCTCATCGGAGCCGTTACCCATGTGTTTGTCAACGACAGCACCTGCGGGTATGGTATTTTTGTGGAGGACATGCTGGGACATTGACCGGCCTGCCGGATAAGGCCTGGAAAGCGGCGGCGCTTTCCGGCCGCGCCGGCGGCTACCATGAAAATCAGCTTTATGGATGGGCTTGCTTATACCTGAATCGCTTTCACTTGGACCCATCAGTAAGTGATTCGGTCTGACATGATCGGTCACAAAGAATTATACAAAACACACAAAAAGGAATTAAAAAAAACGGAAATATTAGATATTATGTTGACGATTTTGGAATTTTATAGTATATTTATATATAATTATCATAATGATTCGCGGTATCTTTCTTACAGTCTGCGCAGACACCGCTCTTCTGTGAGATTTTCTGCCGCGCAAGACCGTCATTGTCTCTGAAGTAGACAATGTGCAGGGAGGTAGCTCTATGGAAAAAAAATTAGATTTTTTAAAACGCATTTTAAAAGAAAGCAATTATACGGTAGCCCTCTGCGGCTCCGGTATGCTGATGGAAAATGATTACTATCCTCTCCAGAGTCAGGAGCGGGCCTACGAGATTGAGTCAAAATACGGAGCAGGGGCGGAAGAGATGTTTACCAGCGCCTACTACAATACCCGGCCGGAGCAGTTTTTTCAGTTTTACAGAACCGAGGTACTGCGGAATCTGGGGCCCGGGGAGTCTGCCTATGCCTTGGCCCGGATGGAAAAAGCAGGGGATATTCAGTGCGTGATTACCGCAAATGTATATGAGATGGCCCAGCGGGCGGGCTGCAGCCATGTGATTAATCTTCACGGCAGCATTTATGACAATAAATGTCCCAGATGCGGAAAAGCCTATGACCTGGATTATATTATGAAGAGCCGGAAAGTACCGCTGTGTGAGAAATGCAAAATCACCATCCGGCCCGGCGTTCTTCTATATGGGGAAATGATGGACAGCAGGATTGTAGAGACCAGCACCAGAGAGGTGGAAAAGGCCGACGTGCTGCTCCTTTTGGGGACCTCCATGAATTCCTATGTTTTCCAAACCTATGTGCGCTATTTTACCGGCAAATATCTGGTTATCATACATAAAAATCAGAATATTACGGACGAAAAGGCGGATCTGGTGATTTATGATCACCCGAAAAATGTGCTCACACAGCTGGGATACTGACGTAAAATTCCATGCCTCCTGGGGGAAGCTGCTTTTGCCGGCGCAGCCGTGTCGGATTCTGTCGCATTTGCGGGACAACTTTTTCTTGCGAAACGGAACTGATCTTACTATAATACAAGTAGTTTTTGTCCCTGACAGATTTTGGCAGAAGCCCCGGCAAAATGACGCAGAGTCAATGACAAATTTGCAATTAATTGGAGGAGTGGATTGAAACATGGAAAAGCTGAATATAGCGATTGCGGATGACAATGAAAGAATGGTTTCTCTTTTGGAGCACATTGTCAGCCAGGATGAAGAGCTGCAGGTGGTGGGCAAGGCCGGCGACGGGGAAGCGCTTTATGAGATTATCCGCCAGAAGCAGCCGGATGTCGTTCTTCTGGATATTATTATGCCAAAAGTAGACGGCCTGAACGTTATGGACCGGGTGAACCGGGATACGACCATGAAAAAACGCCCCGCCTTTATCGTGATTTCCGCGGTTGGGCAGGAGAAAATTACAGAAGATGCCTTCAACCTGGGAGCGGATTACTATATTCTGAAGCCATTTGACAACGATCTGGTCATCAGCCGGATTAAACATACAAAAGCCTTGCGGGACCGGGGCGCTGAACAACCGCGCCGGGTAAACGCATACGAAAGCAAACAGGAGTATATGGCCAGAAATCTGGAAACAGATGTGACCAATATTATCCACGAAATCGGTGTTCCCGCCCATATAAAGGGATACCAGTATCTCAGGGATTCCATTATCATGGCGGTGGGCGACATGGAAATGCTGGGCTCCATAACCAAAATCCTGTATCCTACGATTGCGAAAAAGCATCAGACCACGCCCAGCCGCGTGGAACGCGCGATCCGTCACGCCATTGAAGTGGCATGGAGCAGAGGAAAGATGGATACCATCGATGAGCTTTTCGGCTATACGGTTAACGGAGGAAAGGGGAAGCCCACGAATTCAGAATTTATCGCATTGATTGCGGACAAGATCAGGCTGGAGTACAAAAACAGATAGTGCTTTTCATTTCCGCGAAAATGCGATATAATAAAATACAAGAAAAGCGGCTTTTACGTTACAGTTCAGCCCAGGTCCGCGCACATGCTGCGCAGACCGTAAGAACGTGATTCAGGAGTGCAAAAATCCCATCGCCGGAGGCGTTTTCAAATGGATTTTTGCAGTTACGGTTCAGCATGGATGAACTGTAACGCTTTTGCAGCAGGTTTAGGAACGGGCGTATTGCCGCGAAAACGTATAATGTCGCAGGAGGAAAGGTAAATGAAAAATGTATTGTTTGTAGCCTCTGAGAGTGTTCCGTTTATAAAGACCGGAGGTCTGGCGGATGTGGTGGGATCTCTGCCCAAGTGTTTCAATAAGGACGAATTTGACGTCAGAGTCGTGATCCCCAAATACATGTGCATGAAAGAAGAGTATAAATCTCAGATGCAGTATATCACCCATTTCTATATGGACCTGGGGTGGAGAAGCCAGTACGTGGGCGTTTTGGGAATGGTCTATGACGGAATCCAGTTCTATTTTGTGGATAATGAGTACTATTTCGCCGGACCAAAACCCTATGGAAACATTTATGAGGACATCGAAAAGTTTGCGTTTTTCTCCAAGGCTGCCATTTCGTTGCTTCCTTCTGTTGGCTTTAAGCCGGACATTATCCACTGCCACGACTGGCAGACGGGCCTGGTGCCTGTCTTTCTGAAGGCATTCTGCTACGCGGATGAGTTTTATAATCACGCAAAGACGGTAATCACCATTCACAATCTCAAGTTCCAGGGAATCTGGGATGTGAAGACGGTTCAGAACATCACCGGCCTTCCAAGCTTTTATTTTACGCCGGACAAGCTGGAAGCTTACGGAGACGCGAACTACTTAAAGGGCGGCATCGTTTATTCCGATGCCATCACCACGGTGAGCAACACCTACGCTGAGGAGATTAAGACGCCCTTCTACGGCGAGCATCTGGACGGCCTGTTAAATGCCAGATCCAACAGCCTGCGCGGCATCTTAAACGGCATTGACTACAACGAGTACAATCCGGAGACGGATCCCTTTATCGCCAAGACCTATTCCGCGAAGAATTTCCGTAAGGAAAAGATTAAGAACAAACGCGCGCTGCAGCAGGAGACGGGTCTTGAACAGGACGATAAGAAGTTCATGATCGGAATTGTATCCCGCCTGACGGATCAGAAGGGCTTTGACCTGATCGCCTACATGATGGAAGAGATGTGCCAGGAGGATGTTCAGTTTGTGATCCTGGGCACAGGCGATGAGAAATATGAGAACATGTTCCGGCATTTTGCCTGGAAATATCCGGGAAAGGTTTCCGCGAATATCTTCTATTCCGAGGCCATGTCCCATAAGATTTACGCTTCCTGCGACGCGTTCCTGATGCCGTCCCTCTTTGAGCCCTGCGGACTCAGCCAGCTTATGAGCCTGCGCTACGGGACGCTTCCGATTGTCCGTGAGACGGGCGGCCTGAAGGATACGGTACAGCCGTATAATGAATTTGAGGGCACCGGCACCGGCTTCAGCTTTGCCAACTACAATGCCCATGAGATGTTTAATACCATCAAATACGCGGAGTATATTTTCTACCAGAAAAAACGCGAGTGGAATAAGATGGTGGACCGCGCCATGGCTGCGGACTTCTCATGGAACGCTTCCGCCGGGAAGTACGCGGAGATGTACAACTGGCTGGTTGGGTGTTAAGGAGCTGCCGGCGGGAGGCAGAACATTTATAACGAATCACAGCGGCGCTGCGTGCTTTTCTCCGGTCGATACAAAGTACGAAGGAGCGATTGAGCGATGACCTTTTATCACGGAAGTCCGATTGGCGGACTGAACAAGCTGGAACCCTTTTTATCGGAACATGGCAGGCACTATATTTACTTCGCCACCAACCCTTTGGTTGCCCTTTTGTATGCGGTAAAGCCAGTGCCAAAACCCTTCAGCTTTTATCCCTACGGATTTGACAAACATGGCAATGTAATTTATTCGGAATATTATGAAAACGCTTTTTACGATTTGTATAAAGGAAAAGCAGGATATTTGTATGAGTGCGATAATCTGAAAAACATAGATACACCTACGCAGATACCCTGCGCTTACACTTGTACAGAACCGATAGAAGTTGACAGAGCAAGGATGATTCCTGACCTCTACGCGTTTTATAAAGAGCAGGAAGAAAAAGGGCTGTTTCGAGTAAAACCGAAAAAGGATATTTCCGATAAAGAAATGAATTGGGTTTTTGATGAATTAAGAGAAGAAGTAGAAAAGAACGGGTTAAAAAAGAAACCTCAGCACGCTATGAGCATCTTTATACAAAAGCATTTTCCAGCTGTTTGGGAAGCGGCTAGGAACTGAATGAGGATGAACCGGCAGCGGCACAGTCTTTCGAATGTACTGCCAATCTCGCATCCCTGCTTTGTTATCATGTCGGATATTTTACGAATGGGAATATAGCGGTAGATTTTGAGAAGGGGAAAGTAAAACTTCCAAAACTGAAAGAAGTAAAGGCAAAGCTGCACAGGGAATTTAGCGGTAAAATAAAATCAGCCACCGTATCGCAAGTCCCAAGTGGAAAATATTATGTATCAATATTAGTGGAAGCTGAGCATGAAACATTACCGCATACAAAACAGAATATTGGTCTGGATTTAGGAATAAAGGATCTGTGCGTCACATCAGACGGACAAAAATACGAAAACCCAAAGTCAATATAAAGAGACAAGAGAAAAAGCTGAAAAAACTGCAAAGGCAATTTGCGCATAAAGAGAAAGGAAGCAATAATTATTACAAGAAGAAAAAACAAATAGCATTGTGTCATGAGAAGATCGCAAACACCAGGAAGGATTATTTGCATAAGATTTCCCATGAGATCATCAGCGAAAACCAAGTGATAGTTTCGGAAAATCTACGGATAAAGGACATGATAAAAAAACATCATCTGGCACGATCAATAACAGACGTATCGTGGCATGAGCTATAGAGCATAAGGCAGAGTGGAACAAAAGGCAGTATATCAAAATAGATACAATCTATGCAAGCAGTCAGATATGTTCTGTGTGCGGATATCAGAATGCGGAAATAAAAAAACTGTCTGTGAGGGAATGGATATGTTCTGCCTGTGGAGCAAAGCATGACAGAGATATTAATGCAGCAAAAAATATTTTAGCGGAAGGATTAAGGCAAATAGCATAACGAAACAAGTATAGGGCAGGGACTGTCCGAATTTACGCCTGTGGAGATAGTAGGTTACGAGGTCGATGAAGCAGGAAGTCCATTGGCTTTAGACAATGGGTAGTTCACGCTGCCCGCTTTCGAGCAGAGGGCGAAGGTGGTTTTGGGTAAAATTCTTTGCGTTTTTATACCCGCAATGTTCCATGATTTCCGCCTTGGAGCGTGGCTCTTTGCAAAATGCTAAAATCGCAACTTGGGTGGTAACTTGGGTAGTGCCCAGCGGCCCAACCTTTTCCACCGCAATCGGGGCAAGCGAAATGACCGTGCAACACATCGTCCTCGAGAAATTCCGGGGCCACGCCCCAAATTTCCTCCACGGTCCTTGATGCCTGGGAGGATGGTGTCGCCGTCCCGGTTGGAAAAGGCGCAATATGGAAAAGCCTCAGCGCAATCGAAAGGCTGAGGCTTTGTTTTTTAGAAGTGTGGTTTTTGACTAAGACTTCTTTCCGGATTTGGAGGAGGTCTTTTTTACGGATACGGTTTTGATGATTTCACCGTCTCTGTCAAATTTATATTTCTTTTTGCCGATGGTGACCCAGCGGCTGGTAACCATCTTGCCGTTTCTTCCCACATAGTGATTGCCGATAAAGGCCTGGGTGGCCATGTAGGTGTTGTCGTAGAAGTAGTACCAGGCGCCCTTCCAGCGAACCCACTGGGCGGAGGCGTAGCTGCCGTCCGCCTGGCGGAAGCGATAGCCCTTTTTCGTTTTCTTCAGGCCGACTTTGACGTTCTTTTTGTAGTTGTCGATGCGGACGCCGTCCTTGCCCACGTAGGAGCGGATGCCGTCGCTGTCCGTCACCCAGCGGCTTCTGGCCATGCGGCCGTTTTTCATGAGGTAGCGGTTATTCACCCAGGTCTCCGTAACCATGGCTCCGGAGCTGTCGAAGTAGTAGGTGTATTTGCCGATCTCCGTCCAGCCGGTGCATACATAGCCGTTTTTGTCGAAATAATAGGTGTAGCCTTTGTACTCTTTAAACCGGTTTTTTACATAACGGCCGGTTTTGGTGTTTACCAGGCGAAGCTGCAGAGTGTCTTTATTGAAATCCCATTTATAGCTGGCAGCCTGTACCTGCAGGGAGCCCAGCAGAAGCATGGACAAAAGAAAGGCCAGGCCAAGGCCGCGGCGCAGACATGTTTTCATACGGTTCCTCCTTGTTATGTAGGGAGCAAAGTGCTCCGTTTCAGTATTTCTGCTTTTATTATGGCATACTTTGGGAAGGCTGGCAAGCCGTGAAATTCTTATATTGTTCTTAATAAGCAACCGTTCAGCCCAGGTCTGCGCACGTGCTGCGCAGACCGTAAGAACGTGATTCAGGAGCGCAAATGAAAAGAGACGGGGAAGCCCCGTCTCTGCGGTGTTTTCAGCCTTGGGTCAGCACGGAACGAACGTGCTGAATTTCCTCGGCCGTGGCCTTGGCGGCCGGCACGTAATACTGTTTGCTTCTGGCGATCTGGTAAATCTCCTCCTGGGACGCCTCGCACTGATTCCGCATCTGCTTTAACAGGCTTTTGAGCTGCGGATTTTCTGTCTGATTGATCATTTCGCCCATACGGACCAGTTCGCTGTTGATCCCCGCAAGGGTATCGGCTACCATTGTTTTTTCATCCATGATTGATCCCTCCTACTGTAAAAACTGCATGAGCTGCTGCTTGGACTGCATGGCGGACTGGGCGGATTTCTGGAAAAACTGCTTGATGCCTGGGTCCGTTGCCTGAGAGGCGTAAGCAGTCATTTTGCAGTGGGTGGTGGTGTAGCCGCCGATCAGGTGCCGCAGATTCTGAAGATCCAATTCGGAAATGTCGGTCATGATGGTCCTCCTTATACGTTTGATAGTTCCGGCAGAAAGTTCCTGCCGTTTTACAGGTTTAGTATGTGCGAAAAAGGGCAGATTATTCACAGGGCGCGCTTGTTTCTGCGCTTGCTTTTCCGGGGCGCGGCGGCTGGGTTTTCTGGGCCGGCCGGAAGGAAAGATACATGAAAAAGAAAAACGTAAGGCTCATGGTCAGGCCGCTGATGAGCATTCCCACAAGAGACGGAACGGAGAAAGGAAGCCTGCTAAGCAGTCCGTTCCAGAAACGGTAGATTCCGGCGCTTATGACGATGGACAGGAGCGGTTTTACTGTCCAGTCCATGACATGGAAGGAAAAAGCGGTATACCGGTATACGAGGAACAGGGCCAGGAAGGCCGACAGAAGCTGGCTGGCCAGGATGCCCCACAGGTAAGCCGCGATGCCGAAGCGGGGAACCGCCAGGAGGGTGAAGGCAAGCTGGAGGATGTGGCCGCCCGCGTTTAAAAAGAAGGTTTCCTTCAGGCGCCCCAGTCCGTGAAGGATGCTGGACAAGGTGGTGTCCAGGTAGAGGAAGGGGCAGAGCCACGCCAGGGTTTGGATAAAGGGAGCCGCTTCCGGGGATCCGAACAGGACCACGCCCAGCTCTTTTCCGGTCAGCAGAAAGCCTCCGGTGCAGAAGATTCCCAGCCAGAGACTGGTGCTGACGGTGGATTCCACAGTCTGGCGGATGTGATCCGGCCGGTTCAGAGACAGATCCTCCGATACGGAGGGCAGGAGCATGGTGGAAAGTCCGTTGGCGATGGCGGAGGGAAACATAATCAAAGGCATGGCCATTCCTGTCAGGATTCCGTACTGGCTCAGGGCCTGGGAGGAGGTAAGGCCGTGGGCCTGGAGGGTCACCGGCAGCAGAGCGGCTTGGGCGCTGTGGAGAAAATTCATGATGACCCGTGTCCCCGTCAGAGGAGCCGCCATAGAAAGGACGCTGTGATAAGCTTTTTTTCGGGGCAGGCGCGGCCCGCGAGCCCGGGACGCGTGGGAGTTTTCGGTATGAGAATGCCGCCGGATGGAGAGCCCTTGGGGAACTTCCATAAAAAGAAAGATCGTACCAGTAAAAAGGGAGGAGACCAGCTCAGCCGCCAGCATGCCGCCCACCGCCAGTATGGGGCCGGGGGCGATGCCCTGTTCAAGCAGGACGCAGAAGATCAGCCAGGAAGCCGTAACCCGGACGAGTTGCTCCGCGAGCTGGGAAAGAGCCGGAATATCCGTGCGCTGAAGGCCGATGTAATACCCGGCCAGGCAGGCATGGATACACCCGAAGGGCACGGCCCAGGCGGCCAGACGCAGCAGGGGCGCGCACCGGGGCTCAAACAGAAAATGTTCCGCCAGAAAGCCGGAGCCGGCTGAAACCAGGAAAGCCGCTGCCAGGGACAGGGCCAGGGAGACCGAAAGACCGGCAAACAGGATTTCTCTGGCGTCCCTCCGGTCGCCGGCCGCGGCCCTGGCGGAGACGTGCCTGGAGACGGCGGTCTGGATGCCGGCGGTAGTAAAAGAAATCATCATGGCGTATACGGGAAAAACCAGCTGATACAGGCCCATGCCCTCTGCACCAATTGCGTTTGAGAGGAATATTCTATAGAAAAAGCCGATGAAGCGGCTGGCAAAGCCGGCGGCGGTAAGAATCAGGGCGCCGCGCCAGATGGGATGCTGAGATTTCATAAGCGCCTTCTGCAGTTTTTTTTAGTATATTCAAAGGAAGGGCTTGACAGAACGCGAAAGGGATGTTATATTCAAAACATAAAATCCGAGTGATTTAGTAGGATTTAATCGAATAGAAAAGCCGCCTACTCCATGATGCCAAGGGCGATGAACAGGAGCGGGCACTTGTCTGGCTTGGCAGAGGCGCGTATCCCTGCCAAGAAGCCGTGGAAGCGAATTTTCAATGAATCCGCGATGCTGCTGTTCACGGACCGAAGGGCCGTGAATAGTAACGGATTACCAGACAAAAACTGTGTGCAAGAGGTGAGATGAGGGGATGAAACTGTCTACAAAAGGCAGATACGGGCTTCGGGCCATGATCGATATGGCAGAACAGGGAGAACAGGAGACGGTGTCCATTGCCAGCATCGCGGCCAGACAGCAGATCTCAGAGAGTTATCTGGAACAGCTTGTCCCTAAGCTGAAGAAGGCAGGGCTCGTAAAGAGCGTCCGGGGAGCCGGAGGAGGTTATTGCCTGGCAAAGCCGCCGAAGGAGATTTCCGTGGGGGATATTCTGCGAGCCCTGGAGGGCAGCCTGGAGGCTGTGGACTGTCCGGGACTGGAAGAAGATTCCCAGTGCGGACAGGCAAAGCTCTGCGTAGCAAAATATGTCTGGCAGAGAGTGAATGAAAGCATTCAGCAGGCAGTGGATGACATAAATTTAGCGCAGCTCCTGGAAGAAAGCCAGGAGGCGAGAATAAAAAGCCAGGCGTAACACGCCGGCCGGATAGGAGAGCAGACAATGGAGAACATGATTTATTTGGACAATGCGGCGACTACAAAAACGGCTCCCCAGGTGGTGGAGGCCATGCTGCCGTATTTTACGGAATATTACGGGAATCCTTCCAGTATCTACGACTTTGCGTCCAGCGGGAAAAAGGCCATTGACGAGAGCCGCCAGACCATCGCCGGGATTCTGGGGGCAAAGCCCGAAGAGATCTATTTTACAGCGGGAGGAACGGAGGCGGACAACTGGGCCATCAAAGCGGCCGCGGAAGCTTACGCGTCCAAGGGAAAACACATGATAACAAGCAAAATCGAGCATCACGCGGTACTTCATACCTGCCAGTATCTGGAAAAGCACGGGTATGAGGTGACGTATCTGGATGTGGACGAGAGGGGCATCGTAAAGCTCTCTGAGCTGGAAAAGGCCATCCGGCCGGACACGATCCTGATCTCCGTGATGTTTGCCAACAATGAGATCGGAACGATCCAGCCGGTAAAGGAGATCGGCAGGCTGGCGAAGGAGCACGGCATTCTGTTCCACACAGACGCCGTCCAGGCGTTTGGCCAGCTTCCTATCAACGTGGATGAGCTGGGAATCGATATGCTCAGCGCCAGCGGCCATAAGCTGAACGGACCAAAAGGAATCGGCTTTCTGTATATCCGCAAGGGCGTAAAGATCCGCTCCTTTATCCACGGCGGAGCCCAGGAGAGAAAACGCCGGGCGGGAACGGAAAACGTCCCCGGAATCGTTGGTTTTGGCGTAGCCGCGTCCCTGGCGGCCTCCACCATGGAGGAGCGAACCAAAAAAGAACGGGAAACCAGGGATTACCTGATCGACCGGGTTCTGACGGAAATCCCCTATACGCGTCTGAACGGAGACCGCGCCCTGCGTCTTCCAAACAACGCGAATTTCAGCTTCCAGTTTATCGAGGGAGAATCCCTGCTGATTATGCTGGATATGAAAGGCATCTGCGGTTCCAGCGGCTCGGCCTGCACCAGCGGTTCTCTGGATCCATCCCATGTGCTTCTGGCAATTGGACTTCCCCATGAGATCGCTCACGGATCTCTGCGGCTGACCCTGAGCCAGGAAAACACAAAAGAAGAGATGGACCGGGTAGTGGAGGCATTAAAAGAAATCGTGGAAAAGCTCCGCGGCATGTCGCCGTTATATGAAGATTTTCTTAACAATTCGGGCCAGGTCCGCGCGTAAGCCGCGCAGACCGTAAGAAAGTGATACAGGAGTGCAAAAATCCCATCGCCGAAGGCGATTTTAAATGGATTTTTGGTGAATACAAATTGAGAGGCGTTTTGAAACGCGTGAAACGAAAAGAAATTTCAAAAACCGGAGGAAAGAAAAATGTACAGTGAAAAGGTAATGGACCACTTTCAGCATCCGAGAAATGTGGGAGAATTAGAGAACGCCAGCGGAGTCGGAACGGTTGGGAACGCTAAATGCGGCGATATTATGCGGATTTATTTTGATATTGACGAAAATCAGATTATACGGGACGTAAAGTTTAAAACCTTTGGCTGCGGGGCCGCGGTGGCCACCAGCAGCATGGCCACGGAGCTTGTGAAGGGAAAGAGCATTTACGAAGCCCTTCAGGTGACGAACAAAGCGGTGATGGAGGCCCTGGACGGACTTCCGCCGGTGAAGGTACACTGTTCCCTTCTGGCGGAGGAGGCTATTCACGCGGCGCTTTGGGATTACGCGGAGAAGAACGGCATCCATATTGAGGGGCTGAAAAAGCCCAAGTCAGACATTCATGAAGGGGAAGAGGACGAGGAAGAATATTGATGAAGGATACGCAGAATAAAACGGTTGTGGTCGGCATGTCCGGCGGCGTGGATTCTTCTGTGGCAGCCCTGCTTTTAAAAAAGCAGGGCTATCGTGTTATCGGAGTTACCATGCAGATCTGGCAGGCAGAGGAAGCCTGTCAGCAGGAGGAGAACGGGGGATGCTGCGGTTTAAGCGCCGTGGAGGATGCCAGAAGAGTGGCCTATGCACTGGATATCCCCTATTATGTGATGAATTTCCGCAGGGAGTTTCAGGAGAAGGTGATTGATTATTTTACCGAGGAGTATCTTAAGGGCCGCACGCCAAATCCCTGCATTGCCTGCAACCGCTATGTAAAGTGGGAGGCGCTTCTTGCGCGCAGCCTGCAGATCGGAGCGGATTATATTGCCACGGGACATTACGCCAGAGTGGCGAGGCTGGAAAACGGAAGGTATACCCTGCGCTGCTCCGCGGCGGACGGAAAGGATCAGACGTATGCGCTGTATAACCTGACCCAGGAGCAGCTTGCCCGTACGCTGATGCCGGTGGGACTGTATCCGAAAGCGGAAATCCGCCGGATGGCCCTTGAGGCGGGGCTTCCCGTGGCCAACAAGCCGGACAGCCAGGAAATCTGCTTTGTGCCGGACGGCGATTATGCCGGCTTTATCGAGCGCAGTATGGGGAAACAGCTTCCCACAGGAAACTTTGTAACGGCAAAGGGAGAGATTCTGGGGAAGCATAAAGGAATCGTTCATTATACCATCGGACAGAGAAAGGGACTCGGACTTTCCATGGGACACCCGGTTTTTGTGAGCGGCATCCGCCCGGAAAGCAATGAGGTGGTGATCGGGGAGTCGGAGGATCTTTTTAAGACGGTTTTGTACGCCCATAAGCTCAACCTGATGTCCAGGGAGCGCCTTGAGGGGCCTTTGCGGGTGATGGCGAAAATCCGCTATAATCACAGAGGAGCGCCCTGCACGGTGGAGCCTTTGGAAGAAGACCGGATCCGGTGCGTCTTCGATACGCCTCAGAGAGCCATTACGCCGGGACAGGCGGTGGTGCTCTATGAAGGGGAGTATGTGCTTGGCGGCGCTGTGATTACGGGAAGCGAGGGATAAGATGCCGCGCTACATACTGGAAAGGCTTTCCAGGGCAAAGCGCAGGGACTCCTTCAGGTGCAGGCGCATGCGCTCCGCCGCCTGCCGGAAATCACCGGCCCGGTAAGCCTCAAAGATTTCCAGGTGCGCGTTTGAAATCTGAGTCTGGGGAGCCGGAAGGGTTTCGTAGCAGTTAGAAAAGATGGTGAGCTGGCTTCGCTGGCGCTCCGCCGCCTGGGTAAGCCTGCGGTTCCCGCAGTAATCATAAAAAATCAGATGGAAACGGTCGGAATACCGTATCCAGCTTTGTATTTCTCTGACAGTCATGGACTCCTGTCCGCAGCGGGTCTGTGTCTGCCGGATATTATTTTCCAGTTCTTTTCGGATTTTCTCCTGGTCCGGGCAGGCGGCGGCGTAAAGAATCGCCAGACTGTCCAGATCTCCCATAAACTGATAGAGTTCTCTTAAATCTTCTTCCGTCAGTTCAATGACGTTTACCCCGATATTGGAATAGTACTGTACCAGGCCGTCGTCAGAGAGACGGGTAAGGGCCTCGCGGATCGGCGTGGAACTCACCCCAAAACGTTCCTGGAGGGCCTTTAGTGTAAGCTTTTCGCCCAGAGAAATTTTCTGAGAAAGAATATCTGTCCGCAGGATTTCATAAATCCGGCTGGACAGGGTTTTTTTATCGAGGGTCATAGCTGTTTCATCCTTTGCAATTTTTCTGTTACCATTATTCTACATAGGAGCCTGGGGGAAAGTCAAGAAGAGAATTTTGTGACAGTTCAGCTCTGCTGAACCGTTACAGAATTTTGTGCATTTTGCAAAATACATATTGCAAAATTTGAGAGATGGTGGTAAACTCAGTTTATTCTTTTATTTCGTTAGGCTTTAGCGGTTTAAACAGACAGCGTGTCCGGAAAACCGACAGATTACCAAGGAAAAGGGGTAGGGAAAATGAGAGACGAAAAACTGCTGGAGACGCTTACGCAGATGTGGGGCGTGGCCGGATTTGAAAAAGAGGTGCGGGAGTTTATCGCCCGGGAGACGGCTCCTTGGGCGGATGAAACCATTACCGACGCCATGGGAAATCTGATTGTCCTGAAAAAGGGAAAAGGCGGCCCCAAGTCCAAGAAGATCATGTTCGCCGCTCATATGGATGAGATCGGCTTTATGGTAAAGACCATCGAGGCGGACGGACGCCTCAGAGTCTGCAACCTGGGATGGAACTGGACGGGATCCGCGTACAACAGCCGCGTGCGCTTCCGAAACGGCGTAAACGGCGTGGTAAGCTGCGTAGGCCCCATCGAGGAGGCAGGCAATAAAGCAGGAAAGCTTTACATAGACATCGGCGCCACCTCCAAGGAGGACGCGCAGAAATACGTGAAGCTGGGCGACGCCTGCGGTTACTGGGGACCGTACCTGCAGCTCGCTAACGACCGGGTCTGCTCCAAGAGCCTGGATAACCGCATCGGCTGCTATCAGCTTATCGAAGCGCTCAAGGAGAACGACGGGAACTGCCCCAATGACATTTACTATGTGTTCTGCGTGCAGGAGGAGCTCGGCTGCCGCGGTTCCAAACCGGCCGCGGAGCGGATTCAGCCGGATATCGGCGTGGCGGTGGATATTTCTCCGGCCCATGATTATCCCTGTGACCTGGAGGGCAGCAACGAGGTGGACGGAGGCATCGGCATCAAGATCTGCGACCCGTCGGTGGTGTGCGACGAGGATGTGGTGAACGCCATGGTGTCCTGCTGTGAGACGCAGAATATCAAATACCAGCGGGAAGTCATCGACCAGGGCGGAACGGACGCCTCCAGCATGAACGTTTCCGGACTTGGCGTGCGTACCGGAGGCGTGGTGGTAGTGACCCGCTATCCCCACTGTCAGAGCGCGGTGGCATCCAAAAAAGATATTGAAGCCGGCGTGGATCTGCTGAACGCCTTCTCCCGGTACGAATTTGACTTTTAAGGCGCTACTTATGAAGGTACTGAAAAACGTAAACATTCTGCCAATGACAGAAAACACGGTTCTTTGGAATCGGAATCTGTGGATCGAAGAGGGCCGCATCGCCAACATCACTGCCCGGGATGTCTTGCCGGAAAAAGCGGAGACGGTTGACTGCGGGGGCGCTTATGTGATTCCGGGTCTGATCGACGCCCATGTGCATTTGGATGAGAGTTATATGGGGGATTTTTTCCTGGCCTGCGGGATCACCTCCGTCCGGAATATGCGGGGATATGCCATGCATGCCGCCTGGAGGGACGAGATCCTGGCCGGCACAAGAAGAGGACCTTACATTTATTCCACAGGTCCTATTTACGATGGGGAGGACCCCTCGATTCCGGACAACAGCAATGAAATTCTCCATACCCCGGAGGATGTGGAGAAGGCCATCGTTTATACGAAAAGCCATGGATTTTTGTGGCTGAAAACCTATCCGTCCATTTTGCCGGAGCTCTATCACTATCTGATGCGGCGGGCCGGGGAGGAAGGCCTTCCGGTCTGCGGACATATGAGCAAGCTTGTGGATGACCGGATTCTGGCGGATGAGGGATATTCCTGCTGTGAGCATTCCAGTTCTTTGCCGGGAAAGAAAGAGGACATCCGCTATCTGGCTGCTTCCGGCATGTGGTTTTGTCCAACTCAGGCTGTCTGCGAGACGCTGCCGGATTATGTGTGGAACGGCAAAAAACTTTCAGATATCCGGGAATACGGCCTGCTTCCGGATTATGCCAGAGAGGAATGGGAGGAATCCAACCGAAAAATCTGCGAAAGTTACCGCGTCCAGGGTGTGCGCCCGGATATACAGGTGGTGATCGACAGGGGAAAGACCTTCTTTGAACATTCCAGCATGTGGATGGCCGGTTCCGACTGCCCGTACCCGGGCATGATTCCGGGCTTCTCCCTCCTGGACGAACTGGAAAAGCTGGTGGCCTTATACGGCTGCACCCCTTACGAGGCACTGGCAGCCGCCACGGCAAAGCCCGCCATGTATATGGGAATATCCCAGAAAAAGGGCAGGGTATGCCGGGGAATGGACGCGGATCTGGTGATTTTAAAGGAAAATCCGCTGTCTGATATAAGCAATATCCGGACGGTTAAGTCCGTTATCCAGGGTGGACAGCTCTGGGATAAAGAAACTTTACAGCGGCGTCTAGACGCCGCTGCCAAGTTAAGCCGGGTTCCCCGGGAAAAGCAGCGGGAACTCTGACTTTCCGGTGTGGAGGAGCGGAAATCCGTTCGGAGACGCCGGCATACACGAAACATCCTGCGGCATGCCGCAGCGTGTTTCCCACGGGCGGAGGAGAAGCTTTGGAATTGACTCTGTCCGCAAACCGTAACAGGCAACCCAGGTCTGCGCGGTACTTGCGCAGACCCCAAGAAAGCGATTCAAAAAACCCAGAAACAGGGACGCCGTTTCCGGCGTTCCCCAGAAAGTCCATGGACGGACTTCGAAAAGAGAGAGGAGAAGTATTATGAAAAAAGCACTTGCGCTGCTGATGACAGCCTGTACCTGCCTGAGTCTGGGCCTGACTGCCTTTGCCGACAGCACAGACGCGGTTCTGGTCCCCAACGAGGCCGAACTTACGACCTCCGCGGAGGGAAAAACAGATCTTGTGATCGCCGTGGACGCGGATGTGGACACCCTGCACCCCTCCGATTTTTCCACCACGGTAGAGATGGATGTGCTGAATCAGATCTATGATACGCTGATGTACATGAATCCGGACGGAACCCATGATCCGGAGCCCCGGATTGCCGAGAGCTATGAGATCAGCGAGGACGGACTGGACTACACCTTCCATTTGAGGGACGATGTGACGTTCCATGACGGTACGCCCCTGACTTCCGCGGATGTAAAGTATTCTCTGGAAATGTACATGGATTCCGCTTATCAGGGCAGCCAGGTGACCGGCCTTTCCAGCGTGGAGACACCGGACGACTACACGGTTGTCTGCCATCTGGAGTCCCCGTATTCGCCCTTCCTTCTGGGCGTGTGCTCCGTGCATATCGCGTCGGCGGCCTACGCGGAGAGCTCCCCGGATACCTTTGCCACAGAGCCGGTGGGAAGCGGTCCCTATAAGTTTGTAAGCAGAAGCAACGGAAGCAACATTGTCCTGGAAGCCTATGACGGCTATTACCGGGGAGAGGCTGCCATCAAGCAGATCACCTTTGAGGTAATTCCGGATTCCGCAACCATGGCCATTGCCCTGCAGACCGGCGAGATTAATTTCGCCACCATTGAGCCGTCAGTGCTGCCTCAGCTTCAGGCGAACCCGGACATCACGGTGGCGGAAGTGGCCAGCTCCGGCTTCACCTATGTTTCCATGAACCTGGAAAAAGAGCCCTTCGATGATGTGCTGGTGCGCCAGGCCATCAATTACGCCATCGACCGGGACAACATTGTCTCTGTGTGCTACGAGGGCGAGGCGGAGGTAAACTCTAACATGTGCGCCAAGAGCCGCTTCGGCTATTCGGAGGATCAGCCTCAGTACACCTACGATCCGGAAAAGGCCCAGGAGCTTCTGGCAGAGGCCGGCATTGAGACGCCCTATGATCTGGGAACGATCCTTGTGGCGGAGCAGTATTCCAATCTGGCAACGGTTATCCAGAATGACCTGAGAAACGTGGGCCTTGAAGTGACCATCGAGACCCAGGAGTTTAACGCCTATATCAGCAATCTCACCAGCGGAAACTACGATATCACCGCCCTTGAGATGACCCTGGAAGGGGATACCCAGATGCTGGAAATGGCTTATACCACGGACTATATCGGAACGGCGAACAACGCCAGATATTCCGATGAGGAGATGGACAGCCTGTTTGATCAGACCAGAACGGAAGAGGATTCCGAAGCCAGAGAGGCACTGTTTGACCAGATCCTGACAAAGGCTCAGGAAGAGGCGGTTTACGCGGTACTCTGCAATCCGCTGACGCTGTTCGCTTACAATTCGGATTTGAACTGCCCGGAGATTCCCTTTGAGGGACTGTATTCCGTATATGATTTCTCATGGGGAGAGGCGTAACGGATAAGACTACAGACGGAAAAGAACGGTGAGTTTCATCTTTCAGACGATTTGCAACAGGGCTGCTGCAGAAAAAGGCTGCGGCGGCCCTGTTCCGTTGTACTAAATTTGACTGAGGAGGGATCCTTTTGTCCAGATATGTGATAAAACGACTTCTATACATGATCCCGGTGCTTCTGGGGGTGGCGTTTCTGGTATTTACCATCCTGTCCCTGACGCCCGGCGATCCGGGGACCATTATTCTGGGTATTACGGCAGACCCGGAGGATATTGCGGCCCTGAACGCGGAATTCGGCTATGACCAGCCCTTTTTGATCCGCTTTTTCAACTACATAAAAGACATTGTTCTGCATTTTGACCTTGGAAATTCTTATCAGAGCAGGCAGCCGGTGATCGACGACATCATGGCCCGGTTTCCGAATACCCTGACGCTGGCGGTGCTGTCCATGGCCGTGTCATCCATTATCGGTATTTCCCTGGGAATTTTCTCAGCCGTCCGCCAATACTCTGTGGCAGACCATATCTGCGTGGTGGTGGCTCTGGTATTCGCCTCCATTCCCGGATTCTGGCTGGGGCTGATGCTGCTTCTGCTGTTTTCCTTAAGACTTGGGTGGCTTCCGTCTTTCGGCGCTTCGTCCCTGAAGCATTTTATTCTGCCGACCCTGACGGTGTCCATGACCTCCGCGGCTGGACTTCTGCGGCTGACCCGTTCAGCCATGCTGGAAACCATACGCCAGGAATATATCCGCACGGCGAAGGCAAAGGGGGCTTCCGGACGGCGGATTATCTGGAAACATGCCTTGAGAAACGCCCTGCTTCCGGTGGTGACGACTCTTGGAACCAGCTTCGGGGCCTCCCTGGGCGGCGCGATCATCGCGGAGACGGTGTTTGCCATGCCTGGAATGGGAACGCTGATTACCACAGCCATCCGGCAGAAAGACATTCCTATGGTTATGGGAGCAACGCTGTTTCTGGCGGTGCTTTTCAGCCTGGTGATTCTGGTTGTCGACATTTTATACGCCTTTATTGACCCGAGAATTCGGGTAAAATATCAGAACGGAGGGAAGAAGCGTGGCTAGAGAAAAAGAAAAGCGAAATTCTCAGGCAGCGGAAATCTGGCGCCGCTTCCGGAAAAACCGCACGGCGGTCATTGGCCTTGTGATCCTGATTCTGATTGTGGGCATGGCCCTCTTCGCGGATCTGATTGTCCCCTATTCCAAGTGTATCGAGCAGGTGGGAGCGGACCGTCTTCAGGGACCGAGCCTGGAACATTTCTTCGGAACAGATGAGCTGGGAAGGGATCTTTTTGCCAGAGTGGTTCATGGTTCCCGGTATTCTTTGTTTATCGGCGTGGCCACCAGCCTGATGGCCTTGGTCATCGGCGCGATTTTAGGCGCCAGCGCCGGCTACTTCGGCGGGATGGTGGACAATATCATCTGCCGGATTGTGGACATCTTCCTGTGCGTGCCGCCGATTCTGCTGTCTCTTGCCGTGGTGGCCGCTCTGGGGTCGAACATGCAGAATCTGATTATTGCCATTACCGTCTCCTGTATTCCGGGAAATGTCCGTCTGATCCGTTCCGTGGTCCTGACGGTGGCGGAGCAGGAGTATGTGGAAGCGGCCAAATCCTACGGAACCTCAAACGCCAGAATTATTTTCCGGTATGTGCTGCCCAATGCCATGGGGCCGATTATTGTAAACACCACTATGGCGATTTCAGATATGATTCTGTCCGCGGCGGGCTTAAGCTTTATCGGCATGGGCATCCAGCCTCCTTCACCGGAGTGGGGCGCGCTTTTGTCCAATGCCCAGACCTACCTGTTTTCAGCTCCGTACATGCTGGTATTTCCGGGTATCTTTATCGTTCTGTCCTCCCTGGCCTTTAACCTGGTGGGCGATGGACTGACCGACGCGCTTGACCCGAAGCTCAAGGATTAAAGGAGGGGAGAGAAAACGATGGAACAGGTACTAAAAATTGAAGATCTTTCGATCTGCTATAAAACAGACCTGGAAACGGTTTACGCGGTGAACGGCATCAGCTTCTCCATCGGGGCCGGGGAGACCATGGGCCTGGTGGGAGAAACCGGGGCCGGGAAGACCACCACGGCCCTGGGAATCATGGGACTTCTGCCGGAACGCACCGGAAAGATCACGTCCGGGAAAATCCTGTTTGAAGACCAGGACCTGTGCGGTATGACAGAGCATGAGCTGCTTCATATCCGGGGCCAGAAAATTTCAATGATTTTCCAGGATCCCATGACGGCTTTAAACCCGGTGCTGACGGTGGGAGACCAGATCGGGGAGGCCTTGTATCTTCACAACCAGGACGGTCTCTCCCAGAAGGAAATCGACAAAAAGGTGGAGGAGACGCTGGAAATGGTGGGAATTCCCAAGGAACGGAAAAAGGAGTACCCCTATCAGTTTTCCGGGGGGATGCGCCAGAGAGTGGTTATCGCCATCGCTCTTGTGTGCAATCCGAGCCTGCTGATTGCCGACGAGCCCACCACGGCCCTGGACGTGACAATCCAGGCGCAGATTCTTTCCATGATCTGTGACCTCCAGAGAAAATACGGAACCTCCGTCATTATGATTACCCATGACCTGGGCGTTGTGGCCGAGACCTGCGACAAGGTGGGCATTATGTATGCCGGAGAAATCGTGGAGTACGGCACCCTGGCCGATATTTTTACCGGGGAGAAGCACCATCCCTATACGGACGGGCTGTTCGGCTCCATTCCAAGCCTCACGGAAAATTCCAGACGGTTGCACCCAATCGAAGGACTGATGCCGGATCCCACAGAGCTTCCCAAAGGCTGCCGCTTCGCGCCAAGATGTAAGCGGTGCAGTGAGATCTGCAGGCAGAAGAAGCCCCCGGTTTACGAGGAAAACGGGCACCAGATCCGCTGCCATCTGTTTTCCGGAAAGGAGGACGCGCGCTGATCGAAGAGTTTTTGAATGTGAAAAACCTGAAGAAATATTTTCATACCTCCGGAGGAGTCCTCCACGCGGTGGATGATGTGTCCTTTCAGATCCAGAAGGGCAAAACCATGGGCGTGGTGGGGGAGTCCGGCTGCGGAAAATCCACCCTGGGACGGACGATTCTCTGCCTGAACGAGCCCACAGCCGGCGAGATCTTGTTTCATGGCCAGGACATCGCGGGCCTGAAAAAGAAGGAGATGAATAAGATCCGGCCGAAAATGCAGATGATTTTCCAGGATCCCTATTCCAGCTTAAACGGCAGGATGACGGTTCGGCGGCTGATTGAGGAACCGCTGATTGTCAATAAGGTGTGCAAAAATAAGCAGGAGCTGAAGGAACGCACGGATCAGATCATGGAAACGGTGGGACTGGCCCCAAGGCTTGCCATGTCCTACCCCCATGAGCTGGACGGAGGCCGCCGTCAGAGAATCGGAATCGCCAGAGCACTGGTTTTGAATCCGGAGTTTGTGGTGTGCGACGAGCCGGTTTCCGCCCTGGATGTATCCATTCAGGCCCAGATTCTGAATCTTCTGATGGATCTCCAGGAAAAGTTCGGTCTGACCTATCTGTTTATCACCCATGATCTCTCCGTGGTGAGGCATATTTCCGATGAGATCATGGTTATGTATCTGGGAAAATGCGTGGAGCGCGCTTCCTTTGAGGAAATTTTTAAAAATCCCGTGCATCCCTACACCAAGGCGCTGCTGGCGGCTATCCCGATTCCAAGCGTGGAATCCTGTCACAAGAGACGGGAGCTGATTCAGGGTGAGGTGACAAGTCCTGTGGATCCGAAACCGGGCTGCCGGTTTGCCGCCCGCTGCCCCTATGCCACAGAAGCATGCCGGCAGAGCGACATTCCTCTGAAGGAAGTAGCCCCCGGCCATATGGCGGCCTGTCTGCGGGTGTAAGGCCCGCCGGACTGCGTACGAAAGGCGAGGGGCACCGCGCTCGCGGCCGGAAGGCGCTTTCGCTGAACGGAGCGCGCGGGAAGAAAAAAGAAACGAGGGAAAGGATTCATGGAAAAGCAAACATATATCTGGCCCTACCCCAATGAGGCGGGGCAGGAGGAAACCATTGTCAGCGATGTGCTGGTTCTGGGAGGCGGACTTTCCGGCTGCTTCGCGGCCATCGCGGCGGCCAGAAAGGGACAGTCGGTGGTTCTGGTGGAAAAGGGCGCCGTGGAAAAGAGTGGAAGCGCCGGCACCGGCTTTGACCACTGGGAGTCTGCCTGTACGAATCCCTGCTCCAGCGTGACGCCGGAGGAAATCGCCTGGGCCTATGTCCGGGAGCAGGACTGGTACAGCAACGGCATCGCCCACTACATCGAGTGCCGGGAGGGCTACGACCGGCTTCTGGATATTGAATCTTTCGGCGGAAAGATCCGGGATACTGAGGGCGAATTTAAAGGGGCGGAATTTCGGGATGAGAAGACCGGCCTGATGTTCGCCTATGATTATAAAAACAAGTTTACCATCCGCGTTTGGGGTTCCACCTTCAAACCGGCCCTGGCAAGAGAGATGAAGCGGCTTGGCATCCGGGTGTTTGACCGGACGGAGGCCACCGCCCTTCTGGTGGCCGCGGACACCTCCGGGAAAAAGCGCGGGGCCGGCGCCATGGGCATGAACGTCCACACCGGAAAATTTTACGTGTTCCGCTCCAAGACCACGGTTCTGTGCATGTCCCGGCCCGCCAGGGTTTGGTTGTTCAACGCGGACCTGCCTGGACTGTGCGAGTTCCGGCCCATGCAGAGCATCGGAAGCGGCCACGCCATGGGCTGGAGAGCCGGCATGGAGTTTACGATGATGGAGAAATCCGTGCGCGCGGAATTTTCCGCGGCCGGCAGAAGCTTTCCGCCCTACGGGGCCGGAAACAACCACAATACCTGGTATGCCGCCACCATGGTGGACGCCAGGGGCGTGGAAATCCCCTATGTAAACCGGGACGGAGAGGAATTGAAAACCGTTTTGGAGCGGTATTATCCCGCACCGGGCCAGAAATTTTTCTTAAAGGGGGGCGTCATCGACAATCCCAAATACGAATACCGGGGCCCGGAGACCCTGGACTTTGAGGAGCTCATGAAGCGGGGCTACCAGCTTCCTTTCTACGCGGATTTAAGCCGGATGCCGGACGCGGAGCGCCGGGTCATCTGGGGAATGATGGTGGGGGAAGAGGCGAAGACGAAGATTCCCATTTACCAGAATTATACGGAACGGGGCTTTGATCCTCAGAAACATATGCTTCAAAGCTATGGGACCGGATGGCAGTCCGCGAATTTTCTGGAGCAGGAGCGCCAGTTCTTCGGAGCCCCCGGCGGGCTGATGCACGACTGGGATCTCCAGACGAATATCGAGGGCATCTACGCGGCCGGCGACCAGCTCTACGCCTCCGACTGCGCGGGCTTTGCCTGCGCCACAGGATACTACGCCGGGCGCAAGGCGGCGGATAAGGCGGCCATGGAAGAACTGTCGGAAATTTCGAAAGAGGATACCGAGAAGGAGAAGAAGCGGCTCTACGCGCCGCTGTTCGTGAAGCCGGAGGAAGGCGTTACGTGGAAGGAACTGAATCTGGCCATTTCAAAGGCCATGCAGAACTACTGCGGCGGCGTAAAGTGCGAGGCGCTTCTGAAAGAGGGGCTGGACCTTCTGGGTCAGTTCAAGGAGGAGACGGTGCCGCGGCTTTCGGCCTCCAATCCCCATGAGCTTATGCGCGTCCACGAGGTTCTGGACATTCTCCAGGTGGCGCAGCTTGTGCTCCACGCGAGCCTGGCCAGGAAGGCGAGCTCAAAGCCCCTCTGCTTTTCGCGCAGCGATTACCCTGCGGAGGAGACAGAAAACGAGCGCCGTCATATTGTGATCCGCCAGGAAAACGGACAAATCCTTACCAGAGAGGTTCCCCTGGATTTCTTCGGGGATCTGAAAGAGGAGTATGAAAAGCGAAATCAGGACTACATAAAGGAGGCGGCAGAGCATGGAGAAAATTGAATTTACGGCTCAGGAGATTCCCTGCAGCACCCGGCCGCTGATCTATGACGACAGCCTGTGCATCGGCTGCAACCGCTGCGCGTCCGTGTGCCAGTGCGATATCCTGCTTCCCTCGCCGGAAAAGGGGAAGCATCCCATTGTGATGTATCCGGGGGAGTGCTATTACTGCGGCGCCTGCGTCATGGTCTGCCCAAGGCCCGGCGCCCTGAAGCTTTCGCATCCGCTGATGAACCGGGCGAAATTCGTTCCGGTGAAAAAAGAAGAGATGTGATATAGAGCGGCCTGCGCATTTGCCGCGCAGGCCGCGAGAAAAGGGAGCACTCTGATCTTATAAAGGCAGAAACGCAGGCCTGCGGTTTCGGAAAATCGTATAATACCGAAAGCCGCAGGCTTTCAAAATGTCATTTATGCGGGAAAAATCCCAGGCCAGCCGCTGGGGAGAGTGACCGTCGCTTCCCACGGTGAGGATTTCGCCGCCCAGAGCGCGGTAGCGTCTGAGGATATCTTCGCAGGGATTCGGGTGCGCCATGCCGTAAGCGAATCCGGCGGTATTCACCTCAAGCCCCACCTGCTTTTCGATCAGAAGCTTCAGAATCTCATCCAGAATGTCAGAGTAAGCGCGGTAGGAATAAAAGCGGTCCTTATTCGGGCCGTACCGCACCACGTAATCCAGATGGCCATAGACGTCCATTCCGGAAAACGCTTTCAGATTATCCAGGACCGACTGAAAGTACGAGCGGTAGCAGTCTGTCTCCTGCTTCCCCTGGAAAAATTCCGGGTAGTAGGGATCCTGTCCGTTTATCAGGTGGGAAGAGCCGATTACAAAGTCAAAGGGCCATCCGGAGAGATAGTCCCGGTGTCTTTGGGCAAGGTGCGGCTGCAGCCCCAGCTCAATGCCGAACAGAAGCTCAATTTGGGACGCGTAGCGTTCCTTCAGGCGCAGAAGCTCCCGGCGGTAGGCGGCTGTGTCCACCTCGAAGGCGCAGTCCGGATCATTGGCAAAATCAATGTCCATGTGCTCCGTAAAGCACATGGCGGAAAGTCCTTTCCCGATGCCGGCCTGCACCATGGCTTCCATGGGGGTGTCCGAGTCGGCGGAAAAGGAAGAGTGAATGTGAAAATCGGTATGCATAGTGCCTCCTGTCTCAAAAATCTAATTGAAATCTCGCCACGGCGATAAAACATCGTTTTCCTGCGTTCTGCGCTATATGCGCAGAGCCGGGTGAACGGTTATAATTTTATCATAGGAGCCGGGGCAAGTCCATACCCGCGGCCGGGAAGGCTTCAGAGGGGCGTAACAGTTCAGCCCTGCTGAACCGTTACATGCAAAATCTATCTAAAATCGCCTGGGGCGATGGGATTTTGCACTTCTGAATCACGTTCTTACGGTCCGCGCAGCTTGTGCGCAGCCCTGGGCTGAATTGTCACAGAGGGACAACCTATTTACTTTCCAGCGGCAAAATGTGAAAAATACAGAAGAACACAAAATTATAGGTAAAAAAAGTAATTTATGGCTTGAATTTTCGGCATAAATTGGTTAAAATACGAGTAAGGTTGTTGTTTCTTTAACAAAATGTCAAAGAACACACTGTCTAACTCATGAATGAAATAGGAGGAATTAAATCATGGCAGTAAAAGTAGCAATCAATGGTTTTGGACGTATCGGACGTCTGGCATTCAGACAGATGTTTGGAGCAGAAGGTTATGAAGTTGTTGCGATCAACGATCTGACCTCCCCGAAGATGCTGGCTCATCTGTTAAAGTATGACTCTTCTCAGGGAAAGTATGCTCTGGCTGATACCGTTTCCGCTGGCGAAGATTCCATCACGGTTGACGGCAAGACCATCAAGATTTACGCATTCCCGGATGCAAATAACTGCCCGTGGGGTGAGCTGGGCGTAGACGTTGTTCTGGAGTGCTCCGGCTTCTATACCTCCAAAGCAAAGGCTCAGGCTCATATCAACGCTGGCGCGCGCAAGGTTGTTATCTCCGCTCCGGCAGGAAATGACCTTCCGACCATCGTTTACAATGTAAACCATGAGACCCTGAAAGCCGAGGATACCATCATTTCCGCAGCTTCCTGTACCACGAACTGCCTGGCTCCGATGGCAAAGGCTCTGAACGAGCTGGCTCCCATCAAGTCCGGTATCATGGTAACGATCCATGCTTACACTGGTGATCAGATGATCCTGGACGGCCCGCAGAGAAAGGGCGATCTGAGAAGATCCCGTGCAGGCGCTGTAAACATCGTTCCGAACAGCACAGGCGCAGCGAAGGCCATCGGTCTGGTTATTCCGGAGCTGAACGGCAAGCTCATCGGCTCTGCTCAGCGTGTACCGACCCCGACCGGTTCCACCACGATCCTGACCGCTGTTGTTGAGGGAAATGTAACGGTTGATCAGATCAACGAAAAGATGAAAGCATCCGCTACCGAGTCCTTCGGTTACAATACGGATGAAATCGTATCCAGCGATATCATCGGCATGAGATATGGTTCTCTGTTCGACGCGACCCAGACCATGGTTCTGCCTCTGGACAACGGCACCACCGAGGTACAGGTTGTTTCCTGGTATGACAATGAGAACTCCTACACCAGCCAGATGGTTCGGACGATCAAATACTTCTCCGAGCTGCAGTAATCGGCCGGAGCAGGATTACACAGGGTTTTCCTGCCCTGTGTTTGCCACGGCATCCAACGAAGGGTCCGGTCTGTAAGGACCGGGCCCTTTTCTTCATGCGGACAGGCCCATGGGACGAAGGGCCCGCATGTGCCGCAAAACTAAGAAAAGGAGGCATTTGCCATGCTTAACAAAAAATCCATTGATGATATCAATGTAAAAGGCAAGAGAGTTCTTGTGCGCTGTGATTTTAACGTGCCCCTGGACGCGGATCTTCATATTACGGATGAAAACCGTCTGGTGGCCGCTCTTCCTACTATTAAGAAACTGATCGCGGACGGAGGAAAGGTGATCCTTTGCTCCCACCTTGGAAAACCCAAGGGAGAGCCCAAGCCGGAGCTGTCCCTGGCACCGGTTGCGAAGCGCCTGACCGAGCTCCTTGGCCAGGAAGTAAAGTTTGCCGCTGATCCTGAAGTGGTTGGCCCTAACGCGAAGGCCGCGGTTGAGGCGATGAAGGACGGCGACGTGATTCTCCTTGAGAATACCCGTTACCGCGCGGAAGAGACCAAGAACGGCGATGAGTTCAGCAAAGAGCTGGCTTCTCTCTGCGATGTTTTCGTAAACGACGCTTTCGGAACGGCTCATAGAGCGCACTGCTCCAACGTAGGTGTGACGAAGTATGTGGACACCGCGGTTGTAGGCTACCTGATGCAGAAGGAGATTGACTTCCTTGGAAACGCAGTAAACAATCCCGAGAGACCCTTTGTAGCGATCCTGGGCGGCGCCAAGGTTTCCAGCAAGATTTCCGTTATTGAGAATCTGCTTGACAAGGTAGACGTTCTGATCATCGGCGGCGGCATGTCTTATACGTTCAGCAAGGCCATGGGCGGCCATATCGGAACCTCCCTGTGCGAGGACGACTACATGGAGTACGCGCTTCGCATGATGAAAAAGGCGGAGGAAAAGGGCGTGAAGCTTCTTCTTCCGGTGGACAACCGCATTGGTGACGCTTTCTCCAACGACTGCAATCAGCAGGTGGTAAGCAGAGGCGAGATCCCGGACGGCTGGGAGGGACTGGATATCGGACCGGAGACCGAAAAGCTGTTCGCGGCAGCGGTGAAGGACGCGAAGACCGTTGTATGGAATGGACCCATGGGCTGCTTTGAGATGCCCAACTTTGCGCATGGCACAGAGGCAGTTGCAAAGGCGCTGGCTGAGTCCGACGCCATCACCATCATCGGCGGCGGCGATTCCGCGGCGGCGGTGAACATCCTGGGCTACGGCGACAAGATGACCCATATTTCCACCGGCGGCGGCGCTTCCCTTGAGTTCCTTGAGGGCAAAGAGCTTCCGGGCGTTGCGGCTGCAAACGATAAATAAGATTGCGCTTACGTTTATTTTACGGCAGGCTCCATTCTGGGACGCCTGCCGTCACATAGAAAATTAGGAGAAGAAGATTACTATGGCAAGAAAGAAAATCATTGCTGGAAACTGGAAAATGAATATGACGCCCAGCGAGGCTGTGGCTCTGGTTGAGACCTTAAAGCCCCTGGTTCAGAACGATGAGGTGGACGTTGTCTTTGGCGTTCCCGCCATCGATATCGTACCGGTTGTGGAGGCCTGCAAGGGTACGAACATCCAGGTAGCCGCTGAGAATATGTACTATGAGGAGAAGGGCGCTTACACCGGAGAGATCTCCCCGGCTATGCTGGTGGACGCCGGCGTGAAGTATGTCATCCTTGGCCATTCCGAGAGAAGAGACTATTTCAAGGAGACCAACGAGGACATCAATAAAAAAGTGCTCAAAGCCTTTGAGCACGGTCTGACCCCGATTATGTGCTGCGGCGAGTCTCTGGAGCAGAGAGAGCAGGGCATTACCATGGACTGGATCCGTCAGCAGGTAAAGGTAGGCTTCCAGAATGTGACGGCAGACCAGGCGAAGACGGCTGTCATCGCTTACGAGCCCATCTGGGCCATCGGTACCGGCAAAACGGCTACCAGCGAGCAGGCTGAGGAAGTGTGCAAGGGCATCCGCGACTGCATCGCCGAGATCTACGACACGGATACCGCGGAAGCCATCCGCATCCAGTACGGCGGCTCCGTAAACGCCGGAAACGCGGCTGAGCTGTTCGCGATGCCGGATATCGACGGCGGCCTGGTAGGCGGCGCTTCCCTGAAGCCGGATTTCGGGAAGATTGTAAATTATAAATAATCGGCCGGAAAGCTGTGCGGGTGCGCACGGAACCGGAAAGATGAAAAATATGGCCGGAAAGCTGTGCGGGGACGTACAGATCCGAAGAGCAGGAACATGACAGTCAGCAGGGCTGCGCGGGGACGCGCGGGCCTGCTGACTGTTTTTGTTTAATAGGAAACGTCGTTCCGCTTGCGGAACTCTTTGTTCATCGATAAAACGGAGGATGGAACGCCGTGCTTGCACGGCATCCGATTGTGATAACCCTGCAAGTCATTAAGCGTCTGCCGGCATTTGCTTGTTTACGTAGGAAAGGATCGCGTCTCCGTCAATATGCCGGAATTCCTTTGGGGTAAATCCCAGCTCTTTATAGAAATATTTGGAAAAGGCGGCGGGGTCGCTGAAGCCGCAGGAGTAGGCCACCTCTTTGATCTGCATTTTGGAATTGGTCAAAAGCTGCAGGGAGATGCGGATTTGATATTTCAAAAGATATTGTTTGGGGGAAAGATGAAATTCGTTCATAAAAAGCCGGTACAGGTAGGTTCGGTCAATCTGCAGATAATCCGCGATATCTTGAACGCGGATATTATGGCTGTAATTGTTTTGGATAAAATTCACGGCCTGCTTCAGATACAGATTCTCGCACTGGGACGCGGTATCCCGGTATTCCTTGGCAAGACAGCCGAAAACAGTATATAAATCACCCAGGAGAGAGTATTCATTTTCTGTATGGGAACTGAGCTGACGGATGGTATTCTCAAGGGCGTTTAAAAGCTTTTCCTGGGGCTGAAAGGACATGATGGGCCCCCGGGACAGGAGACCACAGTCCTCCAGAATGGCAGATACATCCTTTCCCATAAAGGCAACCCAGATGTATTCCCAGGGTTCCTGGTCGTCTGCGATGTAATAGGAGGGCTCGCCCGGTTTTATAAGGAAAAGCTGGTTGGCGTGAACGGGATAGACAACCCGGTTCGTGGTAAACTTCCCCTTGCCTCTCAGAACGAAATGAATGAGATAGTGCGCTCTGGCGGCCGGGCCAAACCGGTGGCCGGGCTTACAGGACTCTTTTCCGGCATAGCACAATGTCACGGAAGAGGAGGTTGTAGCGTGGTTACTTCGGAAAAGTTCAATAAATTCTCTGGACATTCTTCACCTCATGCAACAAAACACCTATACTTAACAACAAAAAATATTGCACAACTTTTTACGTTAGTATAATATATTTTGTGTAAGGAAGCAATTGTTTCTGGAAAAAAGTTGTAATTATTAACGGAAAAATGCGAATAATCAATGCAAAATTGAGGGGAACAGGAAAAAAGGTATGAGAGGAAAATGGTAAAATGTTGCATTGTATCGCACAAAAGGAGGGTTTACGAATGAAAAAAAGGTCATTGGCTGTACTGCTTACCGCGGCTATGGTACTGGGAATGGGGGCAGGCGCAATCACGGCAAACGCAGAGGGAGAACGGGAAGAAGTCCGGGTACTGATCAAATGGTCAGAATCTCAGATTTCGAATTGGCCCGAGCTGGTGGACGCCTACAATGCGGACGACTCCAACCCTGTAACCATCAACCTGGAATTTTACGGAACAGAAGGCTATGACGATAAGGTGAAGGCAGAATTGATGGGTGACAATCCCGCGGGAATTGTTCAGCTTATGAAAACAACCTTTAATGACTATGCGGCAAATGGTCAGCTTGAGGAGCTGTCCGGCTTTATCGAAGAACAGGGCTGGGACTACAACGAGGGAGCCCTTGCCTGGGCCGGTCCGCTGGACAATGAAGACGGCGGCGTATACGGGATTCCGGATTTCGCGAATACGAGCTGTATCTTCTATAACACGAAGCTTTTTGAAGAACTGGGACTTGAAGTTCCTACGGATATCGAGAGCCTGAAGGAGGTTTCCGCTGCCCTGAATGAAAACGGCTACAAAGCCATTGTGACAGGCGCTACTACCTCCTGTGCCGCGGATTTGCTGGCGAAGGTGCAGGCCCAGATGATCGGGTCTGATTTCCTCCTCCAGTGCTATAACAATGAGGCGAAATACAATGATCCCCAGATGGTGGAGGCTTTGGAAATCGTAAACGACCTGGTTCAGTGCGGTGTGATCGATGCCTCCTCCGCAGACTACAGCGATGACGACGCGATTTCCGAGTTTGTCATGGGAAACGCGGCCATGTATTCCGCCCATACCGGGTATGCTTCCTCCATTGATTCCTTAAAAGATGAGGATTTCTCCTATGACATTATCGAGACCATGAATTTTGTGGACAATCCCAAAACCAGCGTGGCCGTTACCTGGGGAAGCATGTGGTGCATTCCTTCCAATGTCCAGAACAAGGAGGCGGCTCAGGAAGCGCTGGCGTTCCTGTTCGGCGAAGATGTGCAGAGAAATGATGTGGAGGTTCTGGGAAAAATCGTCAATGTGGACGCCTGGAACGAGGGTCTGACCCATCCGGCGCTGCTCACGGCGGCGAAACAGCTGGAAGGGGCCGGAAACGCAGATTCCTTCTATCTTCTGGATATGGTTTCCGCAAAGGTGCTGGACAACATGAGCAAGGGCATTCAGGAGATGATTCAGGGAAGCAAGACGCCCCAGGAGGTTATGGACAACGTACAGATGACCTGGGAGGAAGAAAACGCACAGAAGTAATTTTTGACTGCGCATAGGGAAAAGGCAGGGAAAGGCCGCGGGATTGCCCGGCCTTTCCCTGTGAAACTCCAAAGCCGTGAAAGTGTGTGGGAAAACAGGGAGGAAAAGGAAACATGATTCGAAAAAAGAGAAAAGAACGCAGGTGGTTTCTGATCTTCACAGTCCCTGCGCTGGTCATTTATACCATTTTCTGGATTTTTCCAATAATACTGTCCGCAGGAATCAGCTTTACAGATTGGACCGGAATGACAAAACTGTCGGAAGCCGGCTTTGTGGGACTGAAAAACTACGCAAATTTATTTCAGGATTCGATTTTAAAAATTGCCGTTAAAAATAATCTGATTTACGGAATCATTCTGCTGGCCGCTGTTCCGGTACTCGCTTTTTTTATCGCGTATCTGATTGAGACCTTTATCCGGCGGAAAATGTTCTGGAGAACCGTGGCCTATCTTCCGGCGATTCTTCCGGTCATTGTTACGGTTCTGCTGTGGAAATGGATTTATAATCCGCAGTACGGACTTCTGAACAAGCTGCTGGAACTGGTGGGCCTTGAAGAGTGGACAACCGGATGGCTGACAAATACCGGCACGGCGCTTTTCGCAGTAACCTTTACCTCGCTCTGGAAAACGGTTCCCACGTATTTCGTGCTGTTTTTAGCCGGACTGCAGTCTGTCTCAAGGGATCTGATGGAAGCGGCCGTTCTGGACGGGGCCGGGCGTCTGGCGCTGATCCGTTATGTAACGCTGCCCGGAATTAAAAGAATTACCGTGATTGTGTACGTCCTGGTATTTATCGATATTTTCCGGGTGTTCGATCTCGTATACGCGATGACAAACGGCGGGCCCGGATATTACAACACGGAGATGATTCTGACCTACGGGTACAAAACAGCCTTTACCAATTCAAACGCGGGCTACGGTATGGCCATGACTACAGTGCTGCTTCTGTTTGTCATACTTTGTTCCGGCGTGCAGATGAAGATACAAGGGAAATCCTATGACTGACAGAATACGGTATACAACGGACAGCGGAGGTTTGCGATGAAAAAAAGATTGGAAAAGGGAGTGCTGTGGCTTGTGCTGCTCATCCTGCTTGTGGTAACGTTGGGACCGATTTTGTGGGTGGTCATTTCATCCTTCAAGACAAGACGGGAAATGCTGACAAGTCCATGGAGCTTCCCGGAAACGATGCAATGGGAAAACTATACGAAGGCATGGGAAAAGGCAAACTTTACCGTGCTGCTGAAAAACAGCGTGGTCATTACAGGCATTTCCCTGCTGCTTATGATCCTGCTGGCTTCCATGGTCGCGTTCGCGATTACGCGGTACCGGCTAAAGCTTGGCAGGGCAGTATTGATGTACATGCTGGTGGGGCAGACAATCTCCACAGGAATGATTATTTTCCCGATTGTGATTATGCTCAGGGAGATGGGGCTGGATTCAGGTCATGTGGGGCTGATTCTCACCTATACAGCCGGCGGACTGCCCTTCGCGGTGTTCGTCATGGAGGGATTTTTTGCGGGCATACCCTATGAAATGTATGAGGCTGCCCAGATGGACGGGGCGTCGGAGCTGTCCCTATACCGGAAAATTGCCCTGCCACTGGCCAAGCCCGCCCTGGCTACGGTGCTTTTGTATCAGTTCATGTGGGTATGGAACGAATTTGTACTTGCTTTTACCGTAATCAGTGATACTAGAGACCGGACGATTATTGTGGGACTTTATTCGGTGGTAAACGGGGCGCTTCAGACAGACTATGTGACGGCCTTTGCAGGCGCGGTGATCGTTAGCGTTCCCATTATTGTGATTTACCTGGTATTCCAGAAATATCTGATACAGGGTCTTGTGGCCGGCGCGGTGAAGGGATAAGCGCCGGGGAAATGCTTTAGGAGGTGGCTATGAGAACAGAACAAATAGGCGCGGCAGCATGGGGACTTAGGGAGCTGCCTTTGGAAGAGCAGCTGCGGCTCTGTGGAAGACTGGGCTTATGGTCCCTGGAATTTGGCGTGGCGAACGCGCCGGGGGATCTGCCGGAAACAGCCTCAGAAGAGGAAATTGCCGGGGTAAGGCAGGCGTATCAGGCCTGCGGGATCGAAGCCTGGTGCGCCGCCACGGGAAATGATTTTACCGGGGAGGATGTGGAGCAGCAGACGGAGAAGGTAAAAAAGGTGATCCGGCTGTGCCGGAAAGCAGGCTTTTCGGTTCTGCGGATCTTCGCGGGCTTTGCGCCCAGGGAGCAGGTGAGAGGAGAACGGTGGGAGCGTATGATCGGCGCCCTTGACGAATGCGCGGCGCTGGCGGAACGTGTTGGAATCACGCTGGCACTGGAAACCCACGGAGGCGTGATAAACCGGGGAGATGGCGTGCGGCATGTTCCCTCTGTGACGACACAGATCGAAGATCTGCAGCGTATCTTTGCGCAGACCCGGGGAAAACTGGGTCTTGTCCTGGATCCGGCGAATCTTTCGGCAGTGGGAAGGACGGATGTTATAGAATTTTACCGGATTTTTCAGGACCGGATTGCTTACATCCACGGCAAGGATTTCGCTTTGACGCCGGAGGGGAATCTGCGCCCGGCGGCCATTGGAGAGGGCCCCTTTGACTGGAAAGGCTTTCTTGCGCAGTGCGGCGGCACAAAACGGCTGTTTATCGAGTATGAAACGCCCCTGGATGTGGAGGCGGGCTTTCGGAAGAGTATCGATTATTTAAAGAAGATGGAGGAGCAGAGCATGGGAGAGACGACGATATATGATTACAAAACAACCAGGGCTGTGGTGATCGAAAGGCCGCATTTCGCCAGGCTTCGGACGATTTCCCTGACAGAGCCGATGCCGGATGCCTATGTAGCGAAAACCCTGTACAGCAGCATTTCCAGCGGAACGGATATGAAAACCTACAAGGGACTGCAGCATCCGGAGCAGTGCTGGTATCCCCTAGTGCCGGGGTATGAGACGGCCGGCGTCGTGGTGGCTGCCGGGCCGGAGACGGACGGGCGTTTAAAGCCGGGCGACCGGGTGATGATTAACGAGTGCCGGAAATACGGCGATGTCTGCGCTGCCTGGGGAGGCGGTTCGGAGTATACCATTAAGGATTCCAATACCACGAATGATGATTTTGACTATATGGTGAAAGTGCCGGACAATGTGTCGGACGTGGACGCGGTGCTGGCTTATCTTCCCTGCGTGGCCTTAAAGGGTATCCGGAGGCTTTCTTTGAAAGAGAAGGAGACGGTGGTGGTTGTAGGCGCCGGCATGGTGGGAATCAGCGCTGTTCAGATCCTGAAGATTCTGTGCCCCTCTCTTCAGGTCATCTGTGTGGAGCGAAACGAGACCAGAAGAAGCATTGCGCGCAGCTATGCGGACATTGTGGCTTCCGACCAGGATGCGATCCGCGTTATTTCCGAGGCTACCAACGGAAAGATGGCGGATAAGGTGATCGAGTGTTCGGGAAATCCCCAGGTGCCCGGAATCCTTTATCAGTATATTAAAGACGGAGGCTGGAATCTTACCGATGAGCCGGCGCACATACATCTGCAGGGAGATTATCCGGAAAAAATCATTATGGACAGCTATCACCGGTGGTTCGTAAAGAACTGTACGATTACCATGACCTGCGCACTGGCGCCGGGCTGCAAGGAGCAGATACTTGCCTGGATGTCAGAAGGAAAGTTTGATACGTCGAAACTGCCCATTGAAATCTGGCCCGTTTCCAAATGCGGGGAGGCTTTTGCGCGCATGGAGAAAATGGGCGAGGAGATTTTTAAAATCGTATTTGATTGGAGTAAATAGCCATGAGACCCAAAATTATCTTTATGCCCCACGCAAACATTCAATATTCGCAGCTTACGCCCGCCAGGAGGCATTGGGTTATCAAAAACTGTTACGAAAAGCTGTTTGACCTTGTACTGGAACGAAACTACCGGATTGCTTTTGAGGCCAGCGGGAAAACCATTGACGAGATCGCGTCCCAGGCGCCGGAGGTGCTGGCAAAACTGCGGACGCTGGTGAAAAACGGACAGGCAGAGCCTGTAGCTTCCCCTTATATCCATTTCATGGTGAGCAATGTGCCCAGAGATCTCTGCCTCTTTTCCTTAAAACAGAGTCTGGATACCTGGGAGAAACAGGTGGGAAAGCGTCCGGCGGTGGGCTGGAATCCGGAGTGCAGCTGGAACCATGCGGTTCCGAAGATTTACAAAGAGGCGGGGCTTGAAACCCTGGTGATGGACGCGGATTCCTTTTTCCTGTCCTTCCCGGAGATTCGAAAGGCCACAGGCCTTTACTATGACGTACAGGGGCACAGCAATAAAAATTCCCTCTTCAAGATCGAAGAGTACATTGCCGACAAGCCGGAATTTCTCCAGTATCTTGTCAATCCTTCCCTGGCGCCCAACGGTTTAAAGATGATTTTCCGGTCGGACTGTATGGCGAATCTGCTATTATGGTATCTGATGGACGCGACGGAAGGGATGCGGAGCGAGAAGATCACGAAAGAGGAGATTTCGCAGATGTACCGGAAATGGAAAGAACGGATCGGAAACCTGGGAACCTTTATCATGCCTTACGCGGAGGACGCGGAATATATCGGAAGCTCGGCGTATTTTTATGTGAAGCAGTTTAACGAGGCCAGGTTTTTTGAACCGGAGGAGAACAGCGTCGGGCGGTTCTGCGACACCGTGGAGCTGGCTTTGGAGGCTGGATATGAGATGGCGCTTCCATCGGAGGTGGTCAGGGATACCCCGCGTCTTCTGGAGAATCCATGGATCAGCCAGATTGAGAACGGCGTTGCCTGGCACGGCGGCACGGCGAAGGCCTGGCTGAATACGGAGTTCGCCCTTCTTCTTGACCCGGTATGCCGTGATGTTTACCAGGGAATCTGTGACGTTTGGGAAAGGCAGAGGCAGGATAAGCAGATACGGGACAGAGAGGACGCGGATTTAAAGGCGGCTCTCAGCTATGTGGCCAGCGCCTGGGTTTCGGATTCCAGATGGCCGCCGCAGCCTACTACGCCGGGGAGATTTAATGTACAGGAGTCCATCGCGGATTTGTACGAGGCGAATGAGGCCCTTGCCCGGAGCATGAAAAATCTGGGACTGGAAAAAGAGAAGGCTTTGTATTCGCCCGGCCTGATGAAATCCCAGATTCGCTGCGCGGAGCAAAAACTGATGAAAATGTCGTATTTTGGAGAGTAGGTTTCTATGGATAACAGAGCGCTCAGGCTGGAAATGGTGCATCTGCAGCTGACCAGACAATGTAATCTGAACTGCTGGTTCTGCGGACAGAGAAAAAAGAAGAAAAGTCCCGGGGAAGATGGAAGGGAAATGAAGCTTGCGGATTGGATGCGGGTACTGGACCAGCTGGACGCCATGGCCGGACAGAGTCAGATCCGGCCATGTGTGATGCTGTGGGGCGGCGAGGCCGTCCTGAACAGGGATTTCCCCGTCCTTGTGAAAAGCTTAAAAGAGCGGGGATACCGCCTGGGCATGATTACAAACGGCACCCTTTTGGAGCCGTATCGGGAATTGGTGGATACGTCTTTTGAAACCTTGTATTTTTCCATCGACGGGCCGGAGCAGATCCATGACCGGATACGGGGAGCAGGCGCTTTTCAAAAGGCGGCCGGGGCAATCCGAACCCTGACCCGTGCAAAAAGGATCCTTACGGCAGTTTTGACTGCGGAGACCGCAGCGTGTCTGGACCATATGCTGGACACATTTCTGGCCCTCAGGCCGGACGGCATTCTGCTGCAGGAGCGTATCGTGCTGACAGGTGAAGAAATGGCGGCTTATGAAGAATGGATGCGAGAGGATTTCGGGAAAAACGCGCCGGAAATTCACGCCTGGGGCGCCGGGGAAGACTGGCAGGCCCAGCGGCAGGAGATTGACCGCAGGGTCCGGGAGGTCCTGGAAAGAAGAACTTTTCCGTGCCCGGTTTCCTATCTTCCGCATATACCGGCAAACGCCGGCATCCCTGCCTTATATAAAGACGGAAGCCTGCCTCCCTGCCTGTCTCCTTTCCGGCACCTTCACATCACCTGGGACGGACAGGTGATGTACTGCACGGATTTTACGGATTTTTCCGCCGGGAACGTCAAGGAAGAACCGCTTTGGGACATCTGGGAAAATGAGGCGTCCCGGCGCTTCCGAAAAGCAGTGCAGGAGGGGCGCTGTCCCTCCTGCAGTCACTGCTCCTGGCGGTATAAGACAAATTTTCTGGAATTATAGGGATTCCCAGTCAATCCGGTGATCCCGGAAATAATATTCTCTGTCGTGCTCGCCGATCTGGCGGAGCACCCGGCAGGGACTTCCCACGGCCACCACGCCGGAGGGGATATCTTTGGTCACCACGCTTCCGGCGCCGATGACGGTGTCATCCCCGACGGTGACGCCGGGCAGGAGAATGGCTCCCGCGCCGATCCAGCAGTTTTTGCCGATCCGGACGGAGGCGTTGTACTGCAGGCCCTTCTGGCGCAGCATGGGAAGGAGGGGATGGCCCGCCGTGGCGATGGTGACATTGGGGCCGATCATGGTATAATCTCCCACGTAAATATGGGTATCATCCACAAGAGTCAGGTTAAAGTTCGCGTATACCTGCTTGCCAAAGTGGACGTGATGCCCTCCGAAATTGGACCGAAGGGGCGGCTCAATATAGCAGCCCTCCCCGATTTCCGCAAACATTTCTTTTAAAAGCGCCGCGCGCCTGTCCGGCTCGGATGGGCGGGTGGCATTGTAATCATACAGAAGTTCAAGACATCGGTTCTGTTCCTCCATAATTTCCGGATCGCCCGGAAAATACAGCTCTTCGCTGTGGAGCTTGTCGTAATTGTTCATAGGTTTTCTACTCCTTTTCCATTTATGCAGGATTCTTTGTGGTCGTACTGCCTTTTCAATTTCATTTTTAGACGAATTGTCTGCTTATGTCAAGGAAAATATGGGGATTTTCAGAAAAGTCGCGGAGCGGATTAATAAGATCTCCTTATTTATATGGATTAAAATACATATAAATATGTATTTCCATGCATTATATTGACATAAATACCGATAAATGCTAGAATACGACTAACCAAAACGAAAAAGGAGAAGGAGTTTATGGAGGACAGGGAAATCGGCCTTTTTTGGCGGGAATGGTTCCTGGAAAAGCAAAAAGACAGCCAGGCCAGTCCGGAGGACTATCTGATCCGGACCTATCTGGAGTGGCATGAGAAAGATCCCCTTGGAGAAGCGGAAAAACGGGCGCAGATCGAGGAACGGATTCAGACCTGGAAAGAGACGCGGGACGGATTCCTGCGGATGATAGACAGATATCCGGATACTGCCGGGATGGAGGAGTGGCAGGCCGCCCAGATGCTGGAAAATGTGATGCAGGAGCTTCAGCTTGACCGGGCGGACGCCTGCCGTTATCTGGCAAATGTGAAAAAAATGATTTATGATAACCTCCTGTTCGCGGTGGGAGAGCCGGCAGCGTCAGCCCTTCGGCCTGATTTTGAAAAATCTTATGAGGAGGCGTGGCAGAACGCCGATCTGGCGGACGAGAGCGCCCTTTCCCTTTTGTTTTCCGAGACGGTATCCCTGATGCGTTACGCGGGCCTTTCCTTTGAGGAGGATACCCAGCGGATTCTGGCGGAGACAGCCTTGGGACGGGAACAGACCCTTTCCGGCGGCGGGAGCGGCCAGGCCGGACGAGACATCTGCCTTCTGACGGATTTTCTCGTGTCAGAGATGGTGCTCTCGGAAAAGGGAGAGCTCTCCGTAAAGGAACAGACAGCTTTGGCCAAGTACGCGGTTCCGGTATATACGGCGGCGGTGTCCTGCATCGACCGGGGGGAGAAGCCCGGGCATATTTTAAAGCAGGCGCAGATCTATATAAGCCGGATTTTCCACGGGAAGGGGCTTTCTGCCGCTGTCTGCCTGGCGGCGGTGCTTCTGGCGGTAAAGATTGTGTGGGAGCTTTTGACGCTGGCTGCCGCCGGGGCCGTGGTGGGCGTGGGAATGCTTTCCCTTTGGAAGGCGTGCAGAAACGCCGGAAAACAAAAAGACAAGGAGGGCCGGGAGGCTGTCCGCGGACTGCGGAAGGAAGGCCGACGGATTTTCGCGCAGAGGTTAAAGGGCAGACAAAAAGCCCTCAGAAAAGATACGGTTCCGGAAACGGAATCCGATGAAGAACTGTTCGGCAGCCTGATCGAACAGGCGGAAGAGTTGGAAAGAAATGCACTGAGGAATGCACCGGAGGGAAAGAACGATGTCTGATGGAGCGTTTATGTTCAGCGTTGGGATGCTGGCGGAGATGACAGGCGGGAACCGCCAGTATCTGAGCAGAAAAATCAAACAGCTGATCGAGGATCCGGAAATCCGGCTGAAAGCGGAACTTCATTCGAACAAAGAGGGGTATCAGATACCGGAACGGGAGGTTCTGCGCTGTTTTGACAAAATCACGCCGATTCAGGTGAAGGCCTATAAAGAGAGTCTCCTTGAGAGGACGGCAAAACCAAAAATCAGCCGGATGGGGCAAAAAACAGAGCCTGCGAAAGAGCAGTTTTTGGAAAAGGAAAATGAGGTTCTGACACAATGGCGCTTTAAGCTTGCGGGGACTCCCGCGGCGAAAAAAAACAGTCCCGAAATCCGGGAATATCTGGAAGGGGAAATCCGGCGCATCAAGGAGCTTCGGCAGGAAAAGCTTCGGGAGTATGTTCTGCTGGAACAGTTTCTTTCAAACTGTGACAAGACCATCGAGGATATTGAAAAGCGTTTGGATTAATGGAGGGAAAAATGGACACAAAGGCAAACATACTGATTGTAGGCGGCCATGCCAGCGGAAAAACCGTGACGGTTTGCAGCAGCTATTACCGGATGATCTCCGAGGGAGGAGCTGGAAAATTCCGGCTGGTGTCCATGGGAGACCAGGCCGGACAGAATATTGAACAGCTTGGCAGTATGTACCAGGCCATGGTAAAGGGAGAAAAGCTTCCGCCGGGTACCACGGAGAGCAAGATTTATGAATTTTCCTTTAACCGGAGCAACCGGAGTATCTGCGACATCCGCTGGATGGATTATCGGGGCGCTCTGCGGCTGGGGGAAGGAACGGAGGAGGATAGGGAGGCCTTTGCGCTTATGGCCCGCAACGCTACGGTTTTGATCTATATTATTCCCGGAAACATCATCAGCGACTACATCCACGCCCATGATCCGAACTACGACTGGGACAATGAGAAGGAAAGGCTTTTGGCGAGCCTGCGGGTGGACGAGGAGATCAGCCAGATCGACGCGCTGCTGGTGCAGGCGCTGAAAAACCGGGAGGATCTGCCCCCTGTCCTGTTCTACATCACAAAATCCGACTATATCCGGAATGACAGCGACGACCGCAAAAAGATGGAGGCGTTAAAGGATCTGATCCGCAGCTACAACCTTTTCGACTTTGACGGAGAGGAATACCAATGGAAAATCCTGGGGTGCCATGCCACTCTGGGCCGGAATCTGGAACTGGACGAGGGCAATCATATCGTGGGGGGATTTGCGCCGGAGGGGTTTGAGCTGCCGCTTATGCTGACTGTGGGCTACCGGCTGTCTGAGGCCGGAAAGGAATGGGCCCAAAGGGAATGCAAGATCCTGGACGAGGATATCGCCGCATTAAGGCTCAGACAGGCCCAGGACAGCGGAAAGGCGGCGAGCTTGGACAGCCGCGCGCGCTTCCGGTCCCGGTTTTTAAACGCTTTTGGCAGAAGAACAAGGGAACAGGTGGAGGCGGAAATGATCCGGGAGAATGTCAAAAGCATGAATCTGGATATTCAAAAGAAGGAAAAAACCAAGGCGTCCATCGAAAAAAAGAATACGCTGGGAAAATATTCCATGGAAATTCTCCAGTATATAGCGGAGAAAGGGGAAAATAAGGTCTTTTACCTGAATGAACGGGGGGAAGAGCGCCCTCTGGAAGAATTTTTCCGGTAAAAAAGAAGGGAGAAGCTATGGCTGTTTACCGCTGGATTTACGCCAACGCGGACCTCGCGGGAGACCGGGGAGACTACTTTGTGCGTCTCTGTGATCCGGCGCTTCTGCCTTATAAGGATAAGCTGATCCGCCTGTCAAACCGCCTGCTCTGCGTGGAGGCAAGGCAGGGAGAGCGGACCGCCAGGCAGTGCTGGGCCGCGGGGTTTCTGGACAGAGGGAGAACCATTTATTTTGTGGCCGTGGGTACGGAGCAGGGCAGCCTTCTGGGCGGAGAGATATCCGCGGCGGGCAGGTTTTTCTGTGTCCTGGCCTATGGGCTCACCGGCGCGGACATTCGAATCTGTGAGCGAGATACGGCGCTGTTTGCGCCGCTGATTGAGAAACTGCGGGATTTGGGGAAGAGAGAGCTGTCTTTGACCTGCGATGAAATCCGGCCGGCTCCGGGAAAGACGGACGCCGCCGAAGGCCCTTTGGAAGGAACACGGGAAAAGTATAATATACTGAAAAGTACGCCCCGGGCAAATGCCCACTGCTGGGCGGAGAGCATGGAGCGTCCGGCAGCCCTGGATCTTTTCCGCATAGAGGACGCGGCGCGCCTGATTTCCATGATGCCGGATATGGTGGTGACGGTAACGGATACGGCGGGAGATTTCTGGTGGCAGCCCGGTTCCCGTTTAAAGGAGGGGAAGCGGACAGGGGAGGCAGGCTCTTCCCTGTCCGATGGCGAAAATCCGCCGAATGAGAAAAAAAGCAGGAAGATTTTGACGGAAGAAAGGCAGGACGCGGTACGCCGCATGATCGGAAGCAGCGCGGCGAAACGGTGCCTGGCCGGAAACAACGCCGCAAAGCTGTCCGAAAAAGAAAACGCGAAAATCAGAAAGGCGCAGATGGAAGCGCAAAAATCCGGGAAAATCAGAAAGCTGCAAAAGCAAGGGGAAGTCCGGCAGAAAAGGGGGAACGCCAGCGAGAAAGTACGGGCGGATGCCCTTTTGATGGAACGCGTCCGACGGTGCTGGATGGAGCTTCCGGACGAGGAGAAGCGATGGATTGAAAAGGTCTGCGCAAAGATGGAAAAAAAAGATCTGTCCGGTTATTTCCTGAATTTCGCCTGCCTGTACCTGTGGATGTGCGGGAATGGACGGCAGGAACAGGCAGGGAACCTGATTGACCGGACTGTGAAGGAGGCGGGCGGGTACGCCGGCCTTTATTACGGATACAAGGTGGAAAACGGGCAGGACCTCGTAAGACTTGGCCGGTTTTGGAAGGCCAGCACCCAGGAAAAAGAGACGGTGATGGCAAAGCTGAACCGGCTTCTGGCGGATGCCGTGGGGAGGTGAGCGGATGGCGGTAAATATTTGGGTATATGGGAATGCGAAAATCCAGGGAGACCGGGGAGATTATTTTGTCCGGGCCTGCGGACAGGCATTTTTGCCCTATAAGGATCGGATGATCCGTCTTTCGAACCGGCTTCTGGCGGTGGAGCGCCGCCGGGGCGAGGCGGCAAGACTGCAGAGCTGGTTCGCCGGTTATCTGGATGAGCAGGCGAAACTTTATGTGGTGGCTGTGGCCGGTGAGCAGGAAAGCCTTTTAGGTGTCCCACTGTACGATTCCGGGTTCAGGGCGCTGTTCTGCGTGCTTGCCTACGGCCTGACCGGAGAGGATATCCGGCTTCTGCGAAAGGACGATGGGATGTTTCTGCCCCAGAAGGAAATTTTAAAGGCCGTTTCCGGATTGGCGGCGGGACGGGGGGAAGAAGCCGGACTGAAAGAAACGGTTCCTCCAAAGGAAGCGGTGATACCCGGCGGATATGAGGAAAGAACCTCAGGAGAAAATCGGCCGCTTTTGAAATACAATCTGGTGCCGGATACTCCGGAGACGGAAAAAAAACTCTGGCCTCTGAGCATGGACCGGCCTGTTATGACCGGCATTTTAAGCATGGAGGACGGCCGCAGACTGATCGGCATGTTCCCGGGCGGGATCGCGGCAGTCAGAAATGGGGCGTGGGAGTATGCGGGAAGCCGTCCCGCGCAGAATACAAAAATTCTGGATGAGTTAAGGCAGGAGGAAACGGCGCGGTCCAAAGCCGGACAGGATGCAGGGTATGGCAGGCGGAGTAGTGAGGAAAACGGCGGCGGAAAGATCAGCAGGGGCGGAAAATGGGAAACGGGGCGGCCAGACGGCCGGGTAGCCTCCAAGGAAAACTTCGGGGAAAAGAAGCCGGCCGGGAAAAACGGCATCTTCCTGGCACTCCTTCTGATGGCTGTGCTGGCGGCGGGATTGATCCTGTGGGCGGCGTGCGGAACCCGGGAGAATGGCAAAACGCGTCAGGAAACGGAGTTTCTGACGGAGACGGAGGGCGCGGTTTTATCGGCGAGAACGGAGGAATGGTATGGAGACAGAGGAGAGACTTGCCAGAGAGATCTCTGAAATTTATAAAAGCGGCAGACAGGGGATTGTCCTTGAGGCTTCGTGCCGGCAGGAATGGGAGAAGACGGTGGATTTTCTGCAGAGGGAAACCTTTGGAGGACTTGCCGCGGCGGAACTTCGCTGGGGAAGGCGTGCGCAGAACGGGACGCCGGTGTACGCTCCGGGATTTTATCAGCGGCTTTCCATTCCAAGGCTTCTGGACTGGGAGGATTTGGAGGAGGCGCGGCCAGGACAGTATCTGGCCATGGTCCTGGAAAGACTGGCGGGGGATAAGGGAGTGGGATTGCTCCTGCTTGCGGACTTCCATCTGCTGCCTCCGGAAGCGCGTACCGTTCTGACGGCGGCCCTGGTTCAGCTTTTGAGCAGAGGGGAAAAGGATGGCCCGCTCTTTCTGATTACCGTGGAGAAAAGGGAATCGCTGCCGGAGGCGCTGTTTCCCTGCGTGCGCGTCCTTTCCGTGGAAAGACCGGACGCGGCCACACTTGACGCCCAGGTGGAACGCATCGGGAAAGAGATGGGGCTGTGTCTGCCTTTGGGGTTTCGGCGGGAGATTGTATCCTATCTTCAGGGATTCCACTCTTATGAAGTGGCGTACCTCTTTTCCCGGGCAGCGCGAAAATATGGAGCGGCAGCCTTTGATCCTGTAAAGAGGCGGGTTTTGGAGCTGATCAGCGCGGAAAAGGTAAAGCTTCTGGATCGTGACCGCCTTTTGGAGTGGAAAGCGGTCCGGCAAGTGGATATGGCGAATATGGAGATCCTTGCGCGGTATCTTGAAGAGAGCGGGCGAATTCTGGCAAACCTGGACGAGACGGCCAGGGAGGGCGTGGATACGCCCAAAGGAATCCTGATCACCGGCCTTCCGGGTACGGGGAAATCCCTGTTCGCCCAGTACGCGGCGGCAAAGCTCAAACTGCCCCTGCTTCGTCTGGAAATGGGAAGGATGATGGGCGGCCTGGTGGGAGACAGCGAGCGGAATTTGCGCAACGCCCAGCGCCAGGCGGAGGAGATGGCTCCCTGCATTCTGTGGATCGATGAAATCGAAAAGGGTTTTTCCGGAACCGGCAGGGAAGGAAAAAGCGAGGGAGCGTACCTTCAGCGAATGGCGGGCAGCTTTCTGACCTGGCTTCAGGAGAAAAAGAGCTCCTGCTATCTGATTGCCACGGCCAACAGCCTGGAAGGGCTGCCTGTGGAGTTCTTCCGGAAAGGACGTTTTGACGAGTGTTTTTATACGTCCATGCCCACGGAACGGGAGCTGAAGGAGATCCTGCGTGTTCATTTGTCGCGCCCGGAGCGAAGACATGTGCTGCCAAAAGCTGAGGAGGCCATTGCCCAGATTCTACGGAGCGCGGCGGCCGGCCAGCGTTTTATGACGGGAGCCGATGCCGGAGCGCTGGTATCCAACGCCTTCCGCCGGCTTTACTTGGACTACCATGACGGGAACCAGGAGCAGACAATGGAGAAAAAAGAGTACGACCAGAAGAACATCGGGCGTATTCTTTTAGAGGAATTTAAGAAACTTCGGGTTTTTGGCGAGACAAATGGAGATGAGATTGCCGTTTATCATAAGGCTATCCGAAAACTGAATTTTATCCGGGCTTCGGAGAAGGGAGAAGAGACAAACTATGACCTGATTCTGAAGGATTTCATTGCGGACCGCCTTGCGCGGATAGAAGAGAGAGGAACGTTCAGCCCAGATCCGCGCAGACCGTAAGAAGGTGATGAAAGTCCTCCGCTGCGATTGCGTAGAGCAAGGAGCAGGAGGGATTTGCGGAAAAATTATAAATATATAGATAAAAATATATTTAAAGTATTGACAAAATACAAATATATTGGTAATATACATTTAAGCAAAAGGGCGGACAGGCTGTGCTTTCCCTTCACGCGAAAGGAGGATTTACAGATGGAAGATAAAGAAAAACTGCTGGAAAAAATGGCGGCCAGATATCATGAGGGAGTGCCGGTGGATCAGATTCTGGAAGAAGAACTGGGACTTGCGCTGGAGGAAGGCTGTGAAAGCTATCGGAAAACGGTACGGGAATTTTTCAAAACGGCAGGAGAACTTGAGGAGCGGTATCGGAATATGACTGCACCCATGGCTGTGTTTGCGGAAATCGACCGGGTATGCGCTCAGGATCTTCCCAAAAGATTCCGTATGCTTTCTGATCTGAAATACATGACAGGCATGCAGAATTTAGAACTTGGCCGGGAGACGCTGAAGGCGGAGGGACTGGACGCGGATTTTCTGAAGAAGGCTTTGGAAAAGAGCCATGAGGAAGAGCTGGCCATGGCGGAGAATGCGGATTTGACGGAGATCGAGGCCCTGCAGCAGGAGCTGTCCGCCATGCTTGGAAGCGACCAGGAAAAACTGCAGAACATTCTTATAGATGCAGCCAAGCAGGAAGGCTGGGAGACAGTGCTGGAAAGCTTTAAAGAAGTCAAAACGGCGGTGACGGATCAGGTACGGGAAGATCTGGCGGTTTTGGCGGCTGCCCTGGAGAAAATGGAGAATCCGGAGATCTCCATGGAGGAGTTGGTGATAAATGCAGCGTATCAGGAAGCTTTGGACATCGGGATGAATCTTTGCATCCTGGATCTGGCGATTCTGGGAGTCGGAGCGGTTAGCGGCGCGGCCGGGATTGTGACTGGGATTGGATTCCTGGAAGAGCTTGGGATCCTGCTGATGGGAGGCGGGACGGTTCTGGCCAGAGCGCTGATTCTGGTTGCCAGCGGCATCGGCGCTTATCACGCCGCAAAGGAGCTTGCGCCCCATGCGAAAGAGCTTTGGAAAAAAATCCGCGCGTCTTTAAAGAAAGCGGCGGAGGCGGCAAAGAGGACCGTCACCTCTATGATCGGCACGGTTTCCAACAAAGTGTTCCGTCCGGCCATCGAGTGGACGCGGGATACCGCGGTTCCGGTGATTCGGGAGAAAGCCGTGTATCCTCTGAAGCGGAGACTGGCCCGGATGATGGAATGGATTCGGGAGAAAGCGGAGCAGATAAAGGAATTTCTGAAAAAAGCGGCGGCCTGGGAGGAGCCCCGGGACGGAAACCCGCCGGAAGCCGGCGAAGCGGAAGCAGCAGAGGCTTCGCCAAACGCGGAGATGGAGGAGACGGAAAATATAGAAAAAGAAACAGCTCCCCAATACTGTTTTTAACCTGACTGCTATGAATGAGCAAATCCAAAATATTGCACAAAAGAAAGACACCCTCTGTAGAATGATGTATAATTGAAGTACCAACAAACAACATACTCACTCAAACAAGGGGGTGTCCGTTGCAAACAGTATACATCATTCCAACCATATTTACAATTACCTTAAAGCATTAAATCTCGGTTTATTTTTATCCGATGTGTATCTGAACCACTTATTGACCATCATCCTTTCTGTTTTCCTCCGGGGATACCGGGGAAAAACGGTTGATTTTCAAGAGATCAGCCAGTGCCACAGGACAACAACCGCCTATTTCCTGAACCACGGAAAATGGAATGACCATGCTTTACAAGATATTCTAAAAAGCAGCATTCTCCAAATTATTTACAGGGAAGCACAGCGTTCCGGACAACCGATTTACTGTATTGTGGATGATACGATTGCCTCACATACCCGGCCTTCGTCACAGGCGGTTCATCCAATCGAGGCTGCGTATTT